>NZ_VZRB01000001.1:0-279422 GCF_008806595.1 Streptomyces luteolifulvus
TAGACGACTGGGTTGATAGGCCAGATGTGGAAGCCGGGCAACCGGTGAAGCTGACTGGTACTAATAGGCCGAGGGCTTGTCCTCAGTTGCTCGCGTCCACTGTGTTTGTTCTGAGGCAACGACCGTTGCCGGCTTTGAGCAGAACATCCAACTGAAGAGTGTGCTTGTTCGCTCGAAACCAACAGGGTTTCGGTGGTCATAGCGTGAGGGAAACGCCCGGTCACATTCCGAACCCGGAAGCTAAGCCTTACAGCGCCGATGGTACTGCAGGGGGGACCCTGTGGGAGAGTAGGACGCCGCCGAACAATCTTTGGAGGACCCCTGGTCCCAGCGTTCAGCTGGGACCAGGGGTCCTTTGTTTTTACACTTGCGGTACCGAAGACAGGAGTCACCGATGTCCACCAACTCTCCCGACGACCGACCGGAGCGCGACCAGCGGCGACGGGACAGTGGTGACCGCGGTGATCGTGGCGGGTTCCGTGGGGGCCCGCGTCGTGGCAACGACCGCGGCAGCGACCGTGGCGGCGACCGCGGTGGCTACGGTCGCCGTGATGACCGTCGCGGCGATGACCGTCGTAGCGATGACCGCGGCGACCGCGGCGGCTTCCGTGGCCGTGACGACCGTGGCGACCGCGGGGGTGCCGGCCGGCGCGACGACCGCCCGAGCGGCCCTCGCCGTGACGACCGCGACCGTGGGTTCCGCAGGGACGGCGACCGTCCCCCGTTCCGTCGTGATGACGACCGGCGTGGTTTCCGCCGTGACGACGACCGTCGCGACGATCGTGCTGGTTACGGTCGCCGTGATGACCGTCGCGGCGATGACCGTCGTAGCGATGACCGCGGTGACCGCGGCGGCTTCCGTGGCCGTGACGACCGTACTGGTGGCTTCCGTCGCGATGACCGTGGCGATCGCGCCGAGCGCGGTGGATTCCGCCGGGACGACCACCGCGGAGAGCCGGCCGGCTACGGCCGGCGCGACGACCGCAAGGACGACCGTCGTGATGACCGCCGTGATGACCGCCGCGAGGGCGAGCGTTCCGGTTTCCGCCGTTCTGACGACCGCGGCTACGGACGCCGTGACGATCGCCGTGACGACCGCCGCGACGATCGTGCCGGTTACGGTCGCCGTGACGACCGCCGTGGTGAGGACCGCGGCGACCGCAGCAGCTTCCGTCGCGACGACAGCCGCGGAGACCGCGGAGGGTTCCGTGGCCGCGACGACCGTGGTCGTGACGACCGCGGCCGTGGCGGCTACGGACGGCGGGACGACCGCGGCGGCCGCCCCGGTGGCTTCCGTGGCCGGGACGACCGTGGCGGTCGCGACGACCGACGCGGTGGATTCCGCGGCCGCGACGAGCGGGACCGTGACCGCGACCGCGAGCCGATCAAGCGGCTGCCGATCCCCGAGGACGTCTCGGGCGACGAGATCGACAAGGACGTACGGCAGGAGCTGCAGAGCCTGCCCAAGACGCTCGCCGAGGACGTCGCCAAGAACCTGGTGATGGTCGCGCGGCTCATCGACGAGGACCCCCAGGGCGCGTACGGCTACTCCAGGGTGGCCCTGCGGCTGGCGTCGCGCGTCGCGGCCGTGCGTGAGGCGGCCGGCTTCGCCGCTTACGCGAACCAGAAGTACGGTGAGGCGCTCGCCGAGTTCCGGGCCGCGCGGCGGATGACCGGCAGTGCGGAGCTGTGGCCCGTGATGGCCGACTGCGAGCGTGGGCTCGGGCGGCCGGAGAAGGCGCTGGACATGGCCGGGGCGCCCGATGTGCACAAGCTCGACAAGGCCGGGCAGGTGGAGATGCGGCTCGTCGCGGCCGGCGCCCGGCGCGACATGGGGCAGCTCGACGCGGCCATCGTCACACTGCAGAGCCCCGAGCTCGCCTCCAGCTCCGTACAGCCCTGGACCGCGCGGCTGCGGTACGCGTACGCGGACGCGCTGCTCGCGGCCGGCCGGCGGGACGAGGCGCGGGAGTGGTTCGCCAAGGCCGTCGAGGCGGACAAGGACGGCAGCACGGATGCCTCGGACCGGCTCGCCGAGCTGGACGGTGTGGAGTTCGTCGACGCCTTCGACGAGAGCGAGGCCGACAGCGACGAGACCGAGGACGGCGACACGCCGGAGGCGTCCACGGAGGACGCCGGGGACGGCGACAAGGACGACAACGACAATGACGGCGACGCCGACGGCGACAAGAACTGACGCCGATCAGTGAGCTGTGAAGGGGCGGGATCCCGAGCCGGGGTCCCGCCCCTTTCGTATCTCATGGGTCCAGTTCGTACGTCACACGTCCAGTGCCCGCAGCACCAGTCCCGACGCCGGCTTCGGGCCGAACGAGGTCGACTTGCGGGGCATCGTGACGCCCTGGCGGGCGAGGTCGCGGACGACCTCCTCCCGGACCGGGTGCATCAGGACGGCCGTACCGCCGTCGCGTTCCGCCTTCTCGACCGTGGCGGCCGTGTCGTGGATGTAGGCGATGTGGGCGGGGGAGTCCTCGGGGATGTGCCAGACGTGTTCGAGGAGCGTGGCGTGCAGGACGGTCGCGTCGAGGGTGCGCCAGGCCGTGGGGCGGTCCGCCGGGATCGTACGGTCCAGGAGATCCGGGTCCGGACGGTCCACCAGGTGGAAGGCGCCGTCGCCGGCGAGAAGGAAGGCGTTGCCGACGCAGGCCGCGTCAGCCAGGGCCTCCAGTGCTGCCGGGAGGGGCACGTCGAGCCTGCGGACCTGGAACAGGCCGTCGAGGGCGGCCAGGGCCTCGCTCACCGGCAGTCCGTGCAGCAGTCGGTGGATGGCGCGGACGCGGAGCGGGTAGCGGGCCGTGTCGACGAGGAGGACCAGGCCGTAGTCCCAGGGGCCGGGAGCGGTGTGCTCCGCGCGTAGACGCCTGTACGTTGCCCAGCGGTGGTGGCCGTCGGCGATGAGGGCCTGATGCCGGGCCAGGTCGGACTGGATACCGGCCACGGTCTCCGGGTCGGTGATGGACCAGAGCCGGTGGCTGAAACCGTCCTCCGTGGTCGTCGCGAGGAGCGGCGGCCGACCGACGGCGTCCTCGACCGCCTCGGCAGCGGCGGCCGCGGGGTTGTCGCCCCGGTACGTCAGGAGCAGGGGTTCGAGGTTGGCGGAGGTGGCGCGCATGAGGGCCGCGCGGTCGGCGACCACGTGCGGCATGACGTCCTCGTGCGGCAGGACCACGCCCTCGGACGGGTCCGACAGGCGCAGGATGCCGATGATCCCGCGCTGGAGCATGCCCCCGCCGTCGCGCTGTTCGTAGACGTACAGGCCCGGTTCGGGGTCGGCGGTCAGGATTCCCTCGGACAGCCAGCGCCGCAGGGTGGCCGCCGCCTGTTCGCTGCGGGCGCTCGGGGTGGTGGCCTGGGGGAGGATCAGCCGGACGATGTTGTACGGGTCGGCGGACTGGAGGTGGTACAGGCCGTCGGGGCGGACGACGACGTCGTACGGAGGGGACGTCACGGCGGCCAGGCTGCCGACCCGGTCGGGGTCGTAGCGAAGGCCTCGGAACGGGGTGAGTTCCAGGCCTCGGCGCGCCGTTGCTTCCGAGTGACCTGCTGTGTTCATCCCGGCATCGTACGTGTGTGTCAGTGGCATGCGGGATGATCGGGGGAAAGCGAGCGAACGAGGAGCGATGTGGAATGAGCCGGAGCGTCAGGACGAGGCCCGAGGGCAGCGGCCAGGCCCTGAGCGAGGCGTACGACACGGCGCTGCTCGACCTGGACGGCGTGGTGTACGCGGGCGGCAACGCGATCGCGTACGCGGTGGACTCCCTCGCCACGGCGCGGGCGGGCGGGATGCATCTCGCGTACGTCACCAACAATGCGCTGCGGACGCCCGACGCCGTGGCCGGTCATCTCACCGAACTGGGGATACCGACGGGCGCGTCCGACGTCATCACCTCGGCGCAGGCGGTCGCCCGGCTGATCGCCGAGCAGGTGCCGGAGGGGGCGCGGGTGCTGGTGATCGGCGGGGAGGGGCTGCGGGTGGCGCTGCGCGAGCGCGGGCTGGAGCCGGTCGACTCGGCGGACGACGGTCCGGCGGCGGTGGTGCAGGGGTACGGCGGGCCCGAGCTGACCTGGGGCCGGTTCGCGGAGGCGTGCTACGCCATCGCGCGCGGGGTTCCGTGGTTCGCCTCCAACACTGATCTGACGATTCCCGGCGCGCGCGGGATCGGGCCGGGCAACGGCGCGGCGGTGGAGGTCGTCCGGATCGCCACCGGTGCCGAGCCGCAGGTGGCGGGCAAGCCGCTGCCGCCCATGCACCGCGAGACGGTTCTGCGGACCGGGGCCGAGCGGCCGCTGGTGGTCGGCGACCGGCTGGACACGGACATCGAGGGCGCGTTCAACGGGGACGTCGACTCGCTGCTCGTCCTGACCGGCGTGACCGACGGCGCGCAGCTGCTCGCCGCTCCGCCGCACCACCGGCCGACGTATGTCGACGCCGATCTGCGGGGACTGCTCACGAGCCAGCCCGAGGTCACCGAGGTCACCGAGGACGGCGAGGGCTTCCGGTGCGGCGGCTGGACGGCGACGGCGGGGGCCGAGCGGCTGGAGCTGGAGGGCGACGGCGAGGCCCTGGACGGCCTGCGGGCGTTGTGCGCGGCGGCCTGGACGGCGGCCGGGGAGGGAGTGTGCGAGCTGGATTCGGGGAAGGCTCTCGCCCGGCTGGGGCTATGAGTTCCCTTGTTCAACGAATTGCGAGGGTAGGCTAACCTTACTGGGTGTTGGTCGACACTCCTCCCGAACAGCGCGCGGAGACCGCCCCCGCGCCCCCAACTCGCCGGGCGATACGTGCCTTTGGGCTGCTCGTCTCCGTCGTGATCCTGATGCTCGTCGCGTTGGCGAGCATCGCGATCGGCGCGAAGGAGCTGTCCCTGGAACAGGTGTGGCACGGACTGTTCCAGGACTCGGGGACCTACGGCGACGTCGTGGTCGACGAGCGTCTGGCGCGGACGGTTCTCGGGCTGCTCGCCGGAGCGGCGCTCGGCCTCTCCGGAGCCGTGCTGCAGGCCCTGACCCGCAATCCGCTGGCCGACCCCGGACTACTCGGTATCAACGCGGGCGCGTCCGCCGCGGTCGTCACCGCCATCACCTACTTCGGCGTCACCTCGCTGACCGGCTATGTGTGGTTCGCCTTCTTCGGCGCGGCCGCGGTCGGGGCGCTGGTCTGGTTCCTCGGCGGCAGCCGGGGTGCCACACCGGTGCGGCTCGCGCTCGCCGGCACCGCGATCAGCGCCGCGCTCTACGGCTATCTCCAGGCCGTGATGATCACGGACGACGCCGCGCTCGGCAAGATGCGCTTCTGGACGGTCGGTTCACTGTCCGCGGCGACCGACGCGACCATCCTGCAGGTGCTGCCCTTCCTCGCGGCCGGCACGCTGCTCGCCCTCGGCCTCGCCCGGCCGCTGAACGCCATGGCGATGGGTGACGACACCGCGAAGGCCCTCGGCGCCCATCTGAACCGCACCCGCGCGCTGTCCATGTTCGCGGCCACCGTGCTGTGCGGCGCCGCGACGGCGGCATGCGGGCCGATCGTGTTCGTCGGCCTGATGGTCCCGCACGTCGTACGGTCCTTCACCGGCCCCGACCTGCGCTGGATCCTGCCGTACGCGACGATCCTGTCGCCCGTGCTGCTGCTCGGCTCCGACGTCATCGGCCGGGTCGTCGCCCGGCCCTCGGAGCTGCAGGTCGGCATCGTCACCGCGATCATCGGCGGGCCGGTCTTCATCTTTCTCGTACGACGGCGGAGGACGGCGCAGCTGTGAGGATCACCCGGGCCGACCGTGCCCTCCGTGCTACCCGTGCCATCAGGACCCCGGGCGGGCTGTCCGTCCGCCTGGACGTCCGCGCGTTCACCGTCGTCGTACTGCTGCTGCTCGCCGCCCTGGCCGCGAGCGTCGTGCTGATCGGCACCGGCGACTTCCCCATACCGGCCGCCGACGTGCTCAAGACCCTCCTCGGCGACGGCAATCCCGGGCAGGAGTTCATCGTGAACGAGCTGCGGCTGCCGCGGGTCCTCGTCGGGCTTCTGGTCGGTGCCTCGCTCGGCCTGGGCGGGGCGCTGTTCCAGTCCATCTCCCGCAATCCGCTGGGCAGTCCGGATGTGCTCGGCCTCGGGCAGGGGGCGACGGCCGGGGCGCTCGTGGTGATTGTTCTGATGTCCGGCGACGCGGCACAGGTCACGCTCGGGGCGCTGGTGGGCGGCCTGGCGACCGGGCTCGCGATCTATCTCCTCGCCTGGAAACAGGGTGTGCACGGCTATCGGCTGGTGCTGGTCGGGATCGGTGTGTCCGCGGTCCTCACGGCCGTCAACGGCTATCTGCTCACCGTCTCCGACATCATCGAGGCATCCCGTGCCGTCGTCTGGATGACCGGCTCCCTCAGCGGCCGTGACTGGTCCCAGGTGTGGCCGCTGCTCGTGCTGTGCGCCGTGCTCGTACCGCTCGTCCTCGTCAATGCGCGGGGGCTGCGGATGATGGAGATGGGCGACGACGTCTCGTACGCGCTCGGGGTACGCGTCGAGCGCGTTCGGCTGCTGCTGATGACCGCGGCCGTGCTGCTCACCGCGGCCGCCACCGCCGCCTGCGGCCCCGTCAGTTTCGTGGCGCTCACCGCGCCGCAGCTCGCCCGGCGGCTGACCCGCTCACCCGGCCCGAACCTGCTGCCCTCCCTGTGCATGGGTGCCGCCCTGCTGGTCACCGCCGACTGGATCTCCCAGTGGGTCTTCGGCGCCGACCAGCTGCCCGTGGGCGTGGTCACCGGCGTGCTCGGCGGCGTCTATCTGCTGTGGCTGCTGGTCACCGAGCGACGGGCGGGCCGGATATGAGCGCCGACCGCACCACCCGCAGCGGGCTGAACAACCGAAGGAGCACCGTGAACCGTCTGTCCGCCGACAACGTCACCCTCGCCTACGACCAGCGGGTCATCGCCGAGCAGCTGTCGGTGGGGATACCCGACCGCTCCTTCACCGTGATCGTCGGTCCGAACGCGTGCGGCAAGTCCACGCTCCTGCGGGCGCTGTCGCGGATGCTCAGGCCGAGCCGGGGCCGGGTGCTGCTCGACGGTCAGGTCATCCAGTCGATGCCGGCGAAGAAGGTCGCGCGGACGCTGGGGCTGCTGCCGCAGTCGTCGATCGCGCCGGACGGCATCACCGTCGCCGACCTGGTCGGCCGAGGCCGCTATCCGCACCAGGGCATCCTGCGCCAGTGGTCGGCCGAGGACGAGCGGGTCGTGCGGGAGTCGATGGCCCAGACCGGAGTCGCCGACCTCGCCGAGCGCTACGTCGACGAACTGTCGGGCGGTCAGCGGCAGCGCGTGTGGATCGCGATGGCGCTCGCCCAGCAGACGCCGCTGCTGCTCCTCGACGAGCCGACCACCTACCTCGACATCCAGCACCAGATCGACGTCCTCGACCTGTGCGCCGAGCTGCACGAGGAGCAGGGCCGCACCCTGGTCGCCGTCCTCCACGACCTCAACCACGCCGCCCGGTACGCCACGCACCTCATCGCGCTGCGCGGCGGGCGGATCATCGCCGAGGGTGCGCCGAACGACATCGTCACGGCCGAGCTGGTCGAGGAGGTCTTCGGGCTGCGCTGCCAGGTCATCGACGACCCGGAGACGGGGACGCCGCTGGTGGTGCCGGCGGCGCGCAGGGCGCGTACGGAAGCGAAGGTCGCCGCTACAGAAGCTTCCTGAGGAGCAGCAGGTCGCGCACGCCCGCGTGCAACTTCACCCGGCCCGAGCCCCAGGCCTTGGCGAAGTTCAGCCCGCCGTCGACCAGGGCGACCAGGTCGTCGCCGGCCATGCTCAGTCTGATCTGGGCCTTCTCGCGGGGCGGCCCCTGGAGCGTCTCGTGCACCTGGATCCGCCCGCCCGCCATGCGGCCGGCGAAGGTGACGTCCAGGTCGGTGATGTGGCAGCTCACCGAGCGGTCCAGGGCTGCGGCGGTGCGGATGCCCCCTTCGGCACGCTGCATGTTGTCCGAGAGCTTTTCGAGTGCGTCGCGGCACTCCTCGATCGTGGCCATCGAGATCGACGGTACCCCAGCGGTTCGGGGTAGCGTCTGGGCATGAGCGACTCTGTGCCCGAGGCCACGATTCCGGTGGAAGAGGTGGTTCCGGAGGGTGGTCCGGTCGACCCCGACCCCGATCCCGCCGCCCCCGCCCCGCTGAACGTGCCCCGCACCCCCACCGGCCATGCCGAAGTGGACGCCCAGCTGGAGCGCCTGGCCGACGCCGACCACCTCGCCACGGACGGACACCTTGAGGTGTACGAGGATGTACACAGGGGGCTGCGCGACGCGCTCACCGCGCTCGACGCCCGCCCGGGACCTCCGGTTCCCACCCGTCACCCGACCGCCGCCCCTCAATGAGACCCTTCGGGGCGTACCTTTTGATTGCCGTACGAAGGCAGGAGCTGAACCGAACGTGGCAGGAGTCGCACGCCGCCGTCTCGACGCGGAGCTGGTCCGCCGGAAGCTCGCGCGCTCGCGCGAGCATGCCGGCCAGCTGATCGCCGCCGGGCGGGTCACCGTCGGCAAGACCGTCGCGACCAAGCCCGCCACGCAGGTGGAGACCGCGGCCGCGATCGTGGTCGCCGCCGACGAGACGGATCCCGACTACGTGTCGCGGGGCGGCCACAAGCTCGCGGGCGCGCTGGCGGCGTTCGTGCCGCGGGGCCTCGTGGTCGAGGGCCGGCGCGCCCTGGACGCGGGGGCGTCCACCGGGGGATTCACCGATGTGCTGCTGCGCGCGGGAGCCTCCCACGTGGTCGCCGTCGACGTCGGGTACGGGCAACTCGCCTGGTCTCTTCAGAGCGATGAACGCGTCACCGTCAAGGACCGTACGAACGTACGCGAGTTGACGCTTGAAGCGATCGATGGGGAGCCTGTGGATCTTGTCGTGGGGGATCTGTCCTTCATCCCGCTCGGGCTGGTCCTGCCCGCCCTGGTGCGGTGCGTGAAGCCGGACGCCGACCTGGTGATGATGGTCAAGCCGCAGTTCGAGGTGGGGAAGGAACGGCTGGGCAGCGGGGGAGTCGTACGCAGCCCGCAGCTGAGGGCCGAGGCCGTGCGGGGCGTGGCCGGGCGGGCCGGGGAACTCGGGCTCGGGGTGCAGGGGGTCACCGCAAGTCCGCTGCCCGGGCCGTCGGGCAATGTCGAATACTTTCTGTGGCTGCGGGCCGGGGCACCGGAACTCGACCCGGCCGATGTTGACCGTGCAGTGGCGGAGGGGCCGCGTTGACAGAGAACCGAGCTCGTACTGTTTTCCTGCTCGCCCACACGGGGCGGCCCGCCGCCATCCGCAGCGCCGAACTCGTGGTGAAGGGGCTGCTGCGGGAGGGCATCGGCGTGCGCGTCCTGGAGTACGAGGCGCGCGACCTGCCGCTGCCGGACGAGGTGGAGCTCGTCAAGGAGGCCACTCCGCAGTGCCTCGACGGGTGTGAGCTGCTCATCGTGCTGGGCGGCGACGGGACGTTGCTGCGTGGCGCGGAGTTCGCCCGGGCGTCCGGGGTGCCGATGCTCGGCGTCAACCTGGGGCGGGTCGGCTTCCTCGCCGAGGCCGAGCGGGACGACCTCGACAAGGTCGTCGACCGGGTGGTGACCAAGTCGTACGAGGTCGAGGAGCGGATGACCGTCGATGTCGTCGTTCACCGCAACGGGGACATCGTGCACACGGACTGGGCGCTGAACGAGGCGGCCGTGCAGAAGGCCGGCGCGGAGAAGCTGCTCGAAGTCGTGCTGGAGATCGACGGCCGGCCGGTGACCGGCTTCGGGTGCGACGGGATCGTGCTGTCCACTCCGACCGGTTCCACGGCGTATGCGTTCTCCGCGGGCGGACCTGTGGTGTGGCCGGAGGTGGAGGCGCTGTTGATGGTGCCGATCTCCGCGCATGCGCTGTTCGCGAAGCCACTGGTCACTTCGCCCGATTCTGTGCTCGCGGTGGAGGTGCTGCCTCATATTCCGCCGGGGGTGTTGTGGTGCGACGGGCGGCGGACCGTGGAGTTGCCGCCGGGCGCGCGGGTCGAGGTGCGGCGGGGGGCCGTGCCGGTGCGGCTGGCTCGGTTGCATCATGCGTCGTTCACGGATCGGCTGGTCGCGAAGTTTGCGTTGCCCGTTTCCGGGTGGCGCGGGGCGCCGCACTAGCCATCTGCAAGGGGTGGCTCGTCAGTGACGGCGGGCGCGGGTGGTTTGTGGCTTGTCGCGCAATTCCCCGCGCCCCTTCAGGTGGGTCCACTCGCCCGGGTGACAGGGTGCCTCGCATATCCGCGCCCCTACCTCGTATGGTCGTGTCCGTGTTGGAGGAGATGCGGATACGGTCGCTCGGAGTCATCGACGACGCGGTCGTCGAGCTGTCGCCCGGATTCACCGCCGTGACGGGTGAGACGGGTGCGGGCAAGACCATGGTGGTCACCAGCCTGGGGCTGCTGCTGGGCGGGCGCGCGGACCCGGCGCTCGTGCGGATCGGTGCCGAGAAGGCGGTCGTGGAGGGGCGGATCGCCGTGCCCTTCGGTGCCTCGGCCGTCGTACGGGCCGAGGAGGCGGGCGCCGAGCTCGACGACGGTGCGCTGCTGATCAGCCGTTCCGTTTCCGCCGAAGGGCGCTCGCGGGCGCATCTGGGCGGGCGTTCCGTGCCCGTGGGGCTGCTCTCCGAGCTGGCCGACGACCTGGTGGCCGTGCACGGGCAGACCGACCAGCAGGGGCTGCTCAAGCTGTCCCGGCAGCGGCAGGCGCTCGACCGGTACGCCGGGGACGCCGTCGCCGTGCCGCTGGCCAAGTACACCGAGGCGTACCGGCGGCTGCGGGCCGTCTCCGTCGAGCTCGACGAGATCACCATGCGCGCGCGTGAACGGGCACAGGAAGCCGACATGCTCCGTTACGGGCTCGACGAGATCGCCGGGGTCGAACCGCGTGCCGGTGAGGACGTGGAGCTGGCCGAGGAGGCGGAGCGGCTGGGGCACGCGGAGGCGTTGGCGTCCGCCGCGACGGCCGGGCACGCCGCTCTGGCGGGCAACCCCGAGGACCCGGAGGGCGTCGATGCCTCGACGCTCGTCGCCGGCGCACAGCGGGCCCTGGACGCCGTGCGGTCGCACGATCCGGCGCTCGCCGCGCTCGCCGACCGGATCGGGGAGATCGGGATTCTGCTGGGCGATGTGGCGGGAGAGCTGGCGGGGTACGCCGACGACCTCGACGCGGATCCGCTGCGGCTGGCGGCCGTTGAGGAACGGCGGGCCGCGCTGGGCGCCCTCACCCGGAAGTACGGCGAGGACGTCGCCACGGTGCTGGCCTGGGCCGAGCAGGGCGCCGCGCGTCTGATCGAGCTCGACGGCGACGACGAGCGGATCGACGAGCTGACCGCCGAGCGGGATGCGCTGCGGGCCGAACTGGGCGGTCTGGCACAGGCGTTGAGCGACGCACGGACGGAGGCGGCGGAGCGGTTCGCGGCCGCGGTGACCGCCGAGCTGGCCTCGCTGGCCATGCCGCACGCGCGCGTGTCGTTCGCCATCCGGCAGACCGAGGACCCCGAGGGCGTCGAGGTCGGCGGGCGCACGGTGGCGTACGGACCGTCGGGTGTCGACGAGGTCGAGCTGCTGCTGGCCCCGCATCCGGGGGCGCCGCCGCGGCCGATCGCCAAGGGGGCCTCCGGTGGTGAGCTCTCCCGGGTGATGCTGGCCGTCGAGGTCGTGTTCGCGGGGACGGATCCGGTGCCGACGTATCTCTTCGACGAGGTCGACGCCGGTGTGGGCGGCAAGGCCGCGGTGGAGATCGGACGCCGGCTCGCCCGGCTCGCGAAGACCGCGCAGGTCGTGGTGGTGACGCATCTGCCGCAGGTGGCGGCGTTCGCCGACCGGCAGCTGCTGGTGGAGAAGACCAACGACGGCTCGGTCACACGGTCCGGCGTGAAGGTGCTCGAAGGGGAGGAGCGGATCCGGGAGCTGTCCCGGATGCTGGCCGGCCAGGAGGACTCGGAGACCGCGCGGGCCCACGCGGAGGAACTGCTGGCCACGGCCCGGGCCGACGCATAGCGGCCTCCTGGAGTGACGGGATGATCAAACGCGCGCCACGAACCACCTCGTTCGGCCTCGCGGCGGCCCTCACCCGGGCCGGCATCACCGCCCTGCGGACCAGGGCCCCCGGCGGCCGCGAACGCTGGGAGCGGAAGAACTACGCGGGGCGGACCGTCGAGTTGTCCGCGGGGCCGGCGACCGCCGTCGCGCTCGCGGCCGGATCGGCACGGGTCCACCCCGCCGCCGGGCTCGCGGTGCTCGTCGCCGGTGCCTGCGGGGCCTATGACGACATCGCCGGTGCGGGCGATCCCCGGCGCGGGTTCGGAGCACACCTCTCGGCGCTCCGGGACGGGGAGATCACCAGCGGGGCGGTCAAGCTGTTCGGGGTTGCCGGCGCGGGGCTCCTTGCGGGCGCGGTTCTCAAGGAGCGGCCCCTCGACAGGCTGCTGGCGGGGGTGGTCATCGCCGGGGCTGCGCACTTCGTGAACCTCGTGGACGTGCGGCCGGGGCGGGCCGCCGGTGCCGTGCTCGCCCTCGGAGCGCCCGGACTGCTGCGCAAGGGGACCGGTGCCGAGCTCTCCGCCGCCGCCATGGGAGCCGCCGCGGCGGTGCTGCCGGACGACCTCGGTGAGCGCGTGATGATCGGTGACACGGGTGCCCATGCGCTGGGCGCGGCTCTGGGGGCCGCCGTCGTCCTGGGCAACGGCAGGGCCGGGTTGCTGGCGCATGCCGCCGCAGTCGTCGCCGCGGCTGCGTGCGGTCACAAGGTCAGTGCGGGCGCGCGGTCGCTGGGCGGGACGTGAAGTGCCGGGCGGGTTCGGCCCGTTGGGACGACGGAGGCATCCGGAAGGGGGCCTTCCCTCACTCGTGTGAGTGACCCGGCGTGCCGCGCGGTCAGGGTGTCCGGCTCCCGGCGTTCCCGGAACACCCGTACGGCCTGGCATCCTTGACGGAGAACGCAGTACGCGTAGGAAGCGCGCGGTACACCCCTCCGCTCGATACCTTCTGTACGTTTCCTCGTGACCGCCCGACGCCGAACCAGGAGCCCCGGCCACGTGACCCCCGTGAGCAGCCACGCACCGCACGGCCAGTCACAGCTGCGCACCGTGCAGGTGCTGGGCGGCGGAAACGCCCGGAGCAGCGCGCATGTGCGCTCGCTGACCGCGGGGCTCGTGGCACGGGGCGTGCGGGTGACGGTGTGCGCCCCCGTCGAGGCGGATCACTCCTACGACTTCACCGGGGCCGGCGCCGACCATGTGCATGTGCCGCGCAGCAGCGACCCGGCCGCCGTGGCCGCGCTGCGGGCGGCGTGCGCGGACGCCGACCTGGTCCACGCCCACGGGCTGCACGCCTCCTTCCGCGCCGTGCTCGCGCTCGGCGGGCGCCGCACCCCCTTCGTCGTCACCTGGCACGACCGGGCGTACGCCGAGGGCGCGCGGGCCCATCTGCTGCGCCTCCTGGAGCGCCGGGTGGTGAAGGCCGCCTCCGTGGTGCTCGGGACCACCTCGGACCTGGTGGACCGGGCGCGCAGGACGGGAGCGCGGGACGCGCGGCTCGCCGCCGTCGCGATCCCCGCGCCCCGCACCTGCGCGGAGCAGGACGACCCCGACCGGCGAAAGCCCAAGGTGCGGGCCGAACTCGGTGCAACCGGGCGCCCGTTGCTGATGGCGGTCGGCTCCCTCGACCGGCACCGTGGCTATGACACGCTGCTGGACGCCACGCGCGCGTGGTGCCGTCTCGACCCGGTTCCCCTGGTCGTGATCGCAGGGGAGGGGCCGTTGCGGGGCGCGCTCCAGCGGCGGATCGAGAGCGAGGGGCTGCCGGTCCGGCTCATCGGGCGGCGCGACGACGTCAGCGAACTGCTCGCCGCCGCCGACCTCGCGCTCCTGCCGAGCCTGTGGGAATCACGGTCCGTGCTCGCCCAGGAGGCCCTGCACGCGCGTGTGCCGCTCGTGGCGACGGCTGTCGGCGGTGTCCCCGAACTTGTCGGCGACGGCGCCGAACTGGTCCCGAGCGCAGACGCGAAGGCCCTCGCCGACGCGGTGGTCCGGCTCCTCGGCAATCCCGAGCGGCGCGAGCTGCTGAGGGAGAAGGGCGCCCGGCAAGCGGCCACTTGGCCCACCGAGGACGAGACCGTCGCCCAAGTCCTCAGCGTCTATGACGAGTTGACACAGCCCAGGCCACTGGCCTGAGACGGTCAGCCGGACACTGGGCCGCGCCCCTGGCCTACGGCACGTGCCGGCGCGCCCGCAGCGCCAGGCTCAACGCCAGGACCGTCTGCGGGTCGTCGAGGTCGGTGCCCAGCAACTCCCCGATCCGCGCCAGGCGGTTGTAGAGCGTCTGCCGGTTGAGGTGCAGTTCGCGTGCCGTCTCCGCCTTGCGGCCCGCATGCGCCAAGTACGTCTGCAATGTGGGCAGAAGGGGCGGCTTGGAGCGGTTGTCGTGGTCCCGCAGTGGCCCGATCGCACGGTCCACGAAGGCCGCGAGGTCGGGATGGTCGCGCAGCCGCCACAGCAGCAGGTCGATGTCCAGACGGCGGGCGTCGTACCACGGCCGGTCCGACAGGCCCTGCGCCGCGGTCGCCGTCTCCGCCGCGTGCCGCAGCCCCGCCGAGGCCGCCGCCCAGCCGCCGGCCACCCCGACGACCACGACGGGCGGCAGGGCCCCCGGCCGCAGCATCCCGGCCCGCTCCACACCGGCCCGCAGCGCCGCCGCGACCCGGTCGGCCACCGTCGGCCGCTCCGACTCCGCACGCAGGCCCAGCAGCAGCGGGACACGGCCCTCGACAGGCCGTACACCGAACAGCACGGGAACGCCCAGCGCGGCCAGCTCCTCCGCGACCGCGCGCGCCAGGACTGCCCAGCCGCCCCCGCTCTCGGCTCCGCCGGACGGGGCGGTGCCCCCGCCCGGGGACAGGGAGCCGCCCAGCCGCATCACCACCGGCAGCAGAGGACTGTCGCCCGGCTTGAAGCCCAGGACACGTGCCTGCGCGGGCGCGTCCTCCGCCGCGATACGGCCCTCGGCCAGGTCCGTGAGGAAGTCACCGCGCCCCCGGGCCGCCAGCTCCTCCTCCTGCCGGGCCTGCATCAGCACCACGGCCAGCAGCCCCGCGGCCCGCTCCGCGGAGATCCGGTGCACGGGCGCCAGGGGAGCCCGTACGGGCAGCAGCACGAGCCGGGCCCGCACCGCACCCGGGCCGGGCCCGCCGCCCGGCACGTCCACGAGGACCGAACCGGCCGGTGGCGGGGCGTCCCTGTGCTGGCCGCGCAGCCCCTCCCACACCTGCAGCGGGTCCGCGCCCTCGGGTCCGGCGCCCGCGGCGTACAGGAGCCGGCCGTCCGTCGTCTCCAGGAAGACCGGGTTGTCGCTGAAGCCGGCCAGGATGCCGAGCACCTGCGGGACTCCGCCGCCGCCGAGCAGGGCCTCGGTGCATCGGCGGTGCACCTCCTCGGCCCGCTGCAGAAGTGCGTAGTGGTGGTTGACGATCTCGGTGTGGATCTCCTCCGTGACCGTCACGAACGGCACCTCGCGGTGCAGTTGGACCAGGGGCAGCCCTGCCGTCCGCGCCGTGTCGACGAGGGCGGCGGGCAGCCGCGCGAAGCGCGGGCCGAGCTCCACGACGAGGGCCGCGATGCCCCGCTCTGCCAGGGTGCGCACGAACGCGCGCTGGTCGGCCGGACGGGTGCCGAGGCCGTAGCCCGTGGTCAGCAGCAGCTCGCCGCCCTTCAGCAGGGAGGCGATGTTGGGGACCTCGCCCGCGTGCACCCAGCGCACGGTGCGCTGCAGCCGGTCGGCGCCCGCGAGGATCTCGGGCAGCCCGCTGCGCAGCCCGGGCAGCTCCAGCGCCCGCTGGACGGTGATCCCCGCGCCCTGGCTGTCGAATCTGCCACCCGCACCGCTGCCCGTACCGCTGCCCGTACTGTTGTCCGTACCGCCGCCCGTACCGCTGTCCATGAGTCGGACGCTACCCGTGCCGGTGCTTCCGGGACATCCCCGGGCCGCACCTTGACGATCATCGGGCGATGCGTCTCACCGGGTCGGGCGTTCGCCGCGGGGCCCGGCCCTCAGGCCGGGCGGATGTTGTGGTTGAAGCGGAACACGTTGTCGGGGTCGTAGCGCCGTTTCAGTTCGGCGAGGCGTCGGGTGTTCTCCGCGCCCAGGCCGGCCACCACGCGTTCCGGCCCCTCGTCGCCGATGAAGTTGAGGTAGACCGCGCCGGTGCTCCACGGCCGCACGTCGGCGCGGACGTCCCGGACCCACCGGATGCCCCGCTCGTCATCGGCCGGGTCCTCCCAGACGCCGAACGGGTGCACGGCCCACGGCGCGTCCCGGTAGGGCACCGGATACGCGTGGGGGCCAGCTGCGATCGCGCCGCCCTGCGGGAGCAACACGTGCTGGGTGCCGGTCGGCACGGGCATCGACCGAGCGCGGGCGCAGAAGGCGTCCACGAAGTCGTCGGGCGCCCCGGTCAGGTACTCCGCCGACCAGTAGTTCCGCATCCCGGGCGGATCGTCGAGCATGCACTGGACCTCCGCGTACGGCATCGCCCCGACGATCTCCGCCTCGTGCGGCAGCGCCAGCAGCGGCTCCGCGAGCTTGCGCATGTCGGCCTCGGTGCCGACGTACGTCAGCAGCGCACAGCACACCAGCGTGCCGACCAGGTGCGGCGGTACGAACTCCTCGGGCGGGCCGGTGACATAGATGATCGCGCCGCTCGCCTCGTCCGGGCCGGCGTTGATCACGTCGCGGTAGGTGCGCACGGCCTCGGGGCCGAACTCCGGGGCGTACATCACCAGCGCGATGGAGAACTCAGGCAGCTCGTACAGCTTCAGGGTGAGCGCGGTCGCGATGCCGAAGTTGCCTCCCCCGCCGTGCAGGGCCCAGAACAGGTCGGGGTTCTCGTCGGCGCTCGCGCGGGTCCGCTCGCCGTCCGCCGTGACCAGCTCGACACCGAGCAGATTGTCCACGGCGAGTCCGCACCAGCGGTCCAGCCAGCCGCCGCCACCGCCGAGGACGAAGCCGCCGACGCCGGTGGTGGAGACCCGTCCGCCGGTCGTGGCGAGCCCGTGCGGCTGGGTGGCGCGGTCCAGGTCGCTCATGATGGCGCCGCCCGCGACCCGTACCGCCTCGGCCGCGGGATGGACGGTGACGCCGCGCATATGACGCAGGTCGACCACCAAGCCGCCGTCGTTCAGCGCCATGCCCGCCACGCTGTGCCCGCCGCCGCGCACCGCGATCTGCAGGTCGAGCTCACGGGCGAAGCGCACGGCACGCACGACATCGGCCTCGTCCACGCACTGCGCGATCACCGCGGGACGCCGGTCGATCATCGCGTTGAAGACGGTCCGGGCGTCGTCGTAGCCCGGATCCCCGGGGGCGAACAGATCGCCGACCAGATCCTCGCGCAGCGCGGCGAGGGCCGCGCCCGCCTTCGACGGGGAAGCCATGAGGCGCCCCCTTCCGTACAGGGGCAGTTGGCGTTCCCAGCCTAGGCGGGCCGGGCCGGGCGGTCCTGTTCAGCCGCCGTACGCCCCGGACGCCGTCAGCCGCAGTGCCGTGTCGATGAGCGGAACGTGGCTGAACGCCTGCGGGAAGTTGCCGACCTGACGCTGCAGACGGGGGTCCCACTCCTCCGCCAGCAGACCGAGGTCGTTGCGCAGCGACAGCAGCTTCTCGAACAGCTTGCGGGCCTCGTCCACGCGGCCGATCATCGCGAGGTCGTCCGCCATCCAGAACGAGCAGGCGAGGAAGGCACCCTCGTCCCCGGGCAGGCCGTCGACGCCCTCCTCCGCGCCCGAGGTCGGGTAGCGCAGGATGAACCCGTCCGGCGTGGACAGCTCCCGCTGGATCGCCTCGATGGTGCCGATCACGCGCTTGTCGTCCGGGGGCAGGAAGCCCATCTGCGGGATGAGGAGCAGCGAGGCGTCCAGCTCTTTGGAGCCGTACGACTGTGTGAACGTGTTGCGCTCCTTGTCGTAGCCCTTCTCGCACACGTCCCGGTGGATGTCGTCGCGCAGTTCGCGCCACCGGTCCAGCGGGCCGTCCGCGTCGCCGGACTCGATCAGCTTGATCGTGCGGTCCACGGCCACCCAGGCCATCACCTTCGAGTGCACGAAGTGGCGGCGCGGGCCGCGCACCTCCCAGATGCCCTCGTCCGGCTCGTCCCAGTGGTCCTCGAGGTAGCGGATGAGCTTGAGCTGGAGCAGGGCCGCGTAGTCGTTGCGGGCCAGGCCCGTCATATGGGCCAGGTGCAGGGCCTCGGTGACCTCGCCGTACACATCCAGCTGGAGCTGGTGCGCGGCGCCGTTGCCGACCCGGACGGGAGCGGAGTTCTCGTAGCCGGGCAGCCAGTCCAGCTCCGCCTCGCCGAGCTCGCGCTCGCCCGCGATGCCGTACATGATCTGCAGGTTCTCGGGGTCGCCGGCGACCGCGCGCAGCAGCCACTCGCGCCAGGCGCGGGCCTCCTCGCGGTAGCCGGTGCGCAGCAGCGAGGAGAGGGTGATGGCCGCGTCACGCAGCCAGGTGTAGCGGTAGTCCCAGTTGCGCACGCCGCCGATCTCCTCGGGCAGCGAGGTCGTGGGGGCGGCGACGATGCCGCCGGTCGGGGCGTACGTCAGGGCCTTCAGCGTGATCAGCGAGCGGACCACCGCCTCGCGGTAGGGACCGTGGTACGTGCAGTGCTCCACCCACTCGCGCCAGAAGTCCTCCGTCGCCTCCAGCGACTGCTCCGGCTCCGGCAGCGGCGGCGGCTGCCGGTGCGAGGGCTCCCACGAGATGGTGAAGGCGATCCGGTCCCCGGGCGCGACCGTGAAGTCCGAGTACGTCGTCAGCGACTTGCCGTAGGTCTCGGCGGACGTGTCGAACCAGACGGAGTCGGGGCCCGCGACGGCCACCGTGCGCCCCTCGTGGCGGTGCACCCACGGGACGACCCGGCCGTACGAGAAACGCATCCGCAGGGCCGAACGCATCGGGACACGGCCCGAGACGCCCTCCACGATCCGGATGAGCTGCGGGGCGCCGTCACGCGGGGGCATGAAGTCGATCACCCGGACCGTGCCGCGCGGCGTGTCCCACTCGGATTCCAGGATCAGCGAGTCGCCGCGGTAGCTGCGCCGGGCCGCGGTGGGCGGCTCGGCGTCGGACGCGTGTGCCGGCCCGAGCCGCCAGAAGCCGTGCTCCTCGGTGCCCAGCAGACCGGCGAAGATGGCATGCGAGTCGAAGCGGGGCAGGCACAGCCAGTCCACCGTGCCGTCCCGGCAGACCAGGGCAGCGGTCTGCATGTCTCCGATGAGTGCGTAGTCTTCGATGCGCCCGGCCACGTGCAACTCCAGTCGAACGGCCACGTCACCCCCAGCAGGGGGCTTTCGCTAGTGCGGTCAGGGGGTCGTTGTAATGCGTCGTTGAGCGGTGAAGCAAAGCAGCCGCTCGTGCCATGTGGCAAAACGACAATCTCTGCTCAACGATCTGACGAGCTCTCGTTGTTCCGGTGGTACGGGCGGGGGTGGTGCCGTGTTGCCGGCCGGGCTCGGCAGCGAGTGTCCGAGCAGGATACGACGCACGTAGATGATCTGCGTGCCGCTCCGGGCAACCCGGCTCAGCCGAACGGGTGAGCAGTGGGCGAGATACCCCCGACCCCTCACGGGTCCGTGGCGACCTGTGCGCGGAGCGTGGCCGGAAGCCATCCCGTCCAGGCGCTGATACCCTGGTAGCCCGTGGACCGGTGGGCAAGAAACCCCCGAACCGCAGCGACGGCACCTCCGGAATTTCCGGGTCGGCAGCCGCACCGCACCCCATACCGCGACCACGGGAGCCCCCTCTTGGCCATGCCGCCCGCTGCTTTCCGAAACAGCACCACGACGACCAAGCACATCTTCGTCACCGGGGGTGTCGCCTCCTCGCTCGGCAAGGGCCTCACGGCCTCCAGTCTCGGCATGCTGCTCAAGGCGCGGGGCCTGCGCGTCGTGATGCAGAAGCTCGACCCGTACCTCAACGTCGACCCGGGCACGATGAACCCGTTCCAGCACGGTGAGGTGTTCGTCACCAACGACGGCGCCGAGACCGACCTGGACATCGGCCACTACGAGCGTTTCCTCGACCGCGACCTGGACGGCTCCGCGAACGTCACCACCGGTCAGGTCTACTCGACCGTGATCGCCAAGGAGCGGCGCGGTGAGTACCTCGGCGACACGGTCCAGGTCATCCCGCACATCACCAACGAGATCAAGCACCGCATCCGCCGTATGGCGACGGACGAGGTGGATGTCGTGATCACGGAGGTCGGCGGAACCGTCGGCGACATCGAGTCGCTGCCGTTCCTGGAGACCGTCCGCCAGGTCCGTCACGAGGTCGGCCGTGACAACGTCTTCGTCGTCCACATCTCGCTCCTGCCGTACATCGGCCCCTCGGGAGAGCTGAAGACGAAGCCGACCCAGCACTCGGTTGCGGCCCTGAGGAACATCGGTATCCAGCCGGACGCCATCGTGCTGCGCTGCGACCGCGAGGTGCCCACCGCGATCAAGCGCAAGATCTCGCTGATGTGCGACGTCGACGAGGCCGCCGTGGTCGCCTGCCCCGACGCGCGCTCGATCTACGACATCCCGAAGACCGTGCACGGCGAGGGCCTGGACGCCTATGTCGTCCGCAAGCTGGACCTGCCGTTCCGCGACGTGGACTGGACGACCTGGGACGACCTGCTCGACCGCGTCCACAACCCCGACCACGAGATCACCCTCGCCCTGGTCGGCAAGTACATCGACCTGCCCGACGCCTACCTCTCGGTCATCGAGGCCCTGCGCGCGGGCGGCTTCGCCAACAAGGCCCGCGTGAAGATCAAGTGGGTCACCTCCGACGACTGCAAGACCCCGGCGGGCGCGGCCCAGCAGCTCGGCGACGTCGACGGCATCTGCATCCCGGGCGGCTTCGGCGACCGCGGTGTCCTCGGCAAGGTCGGCGCCATCCGCTACGCCCGCGAGAACAGGATCCCGCTGCTCGGCCTGTGCCTGGGCCTGCAGTGCATCGTCATCGAGGCCGCACGCAACCTGGCCGACATCACCGACGCCAACTCCACCGAGTTCGACTCGGCGACCTCCCACCCGGTCATCTCCACGATGGCCGAGCAGCTGGACATCGTCGCCGGCGAGGGCGACATGGGCGGAACGATGCGCCTGGGCATGTACCCGGCCAAGCTGGCCGAGGGCTCGATCGTGCGCGAGGTGTACGACGGCAAGGAGTACGTCGAGGAGCGGCACCGCCACCGCTACGAGGTGAACAACGCCTACCGCGCGGAGCTGGAGAAGAAGGCCGGCATCCTCTTCTCGGGCACCTCGCCGGACGGCAAGCTCGTCGAGTACGTCGAGTACCCGCGCGACGTCCACCCGTACCTGGTCGCGACCCAGGCGCACCCCGAGCTGCGGTCGCGTCCGACGCGTCCGCACCCGTTGTTCGCCGGGCTCGTGAAGGCCTCGGTCGAGCGGAAGAATTCGAAGTAACACACCAGTTGTACGGTGGCCGGGGCGGATCCCTTCAAAAGGTGATCACCCCGGCTGCTTTTTTCCTGTGCGGCCGTGTGGCTGCCGTAGGTCTGGAAGGACAGGCATGACGATCAAGGACACCCCCGAGGAGTGGGAGGTCCGGGCGACCCAGACCCCCTTCGTGGGCAACAAGACCTCCGTCCGCACCGACGACGTGGTCATGCCCGACGGGTCCGTGGTCCGCCGCGACTACCAGGTCCACCCGGGCTCCGTGGCCGTCCTCGCCCTCGACGACGCCGGCCGCGCCCTGGTCATCCGCCAGTACCGGCACCCCGTGCGCCACAAGCTGTGGGAGATCCCGGCCGGTCTGCTCGACGTCCCCGGCGAGAACCCGCTGCACGCCGCTCAGCGCGAGCTGTACGAGGAGGCGCACGTCAAGGCGGAGGACTGGCGTGTGCTGACCGACGTCTACACCACCGCCGGCGGCTGCGACGAGGCCGTACGGATCTTCCTCGCCCGGGGCCTGTCCGAGGCCGAGGGCGAGCGCTTCGAGGCCGAGCACGAGGAGACCGACATGGAACTGTCGCGTGTGCCGGTCGACGAGCTCGTACGCGGGGTGCTCGCCGGCGAGCTGCACAACAACTGCCTGGTGGTGGGAGTGCTTTCGCTGGTGGCCGCACAGCAGGGCGACGGACTCGACGCGCTGCGCCCGGCGGAGGCTTCCTGGCCGGCGCGCCCCTTCGAGTCCTGAACAACCGTCTCCACCAACCGAAGTGACCCTCCGCCCATCGGTGTGACCATCGGCTGATCCGATCGAGGGACGTGTCCGCCGCGCTCCGCCCGGAACGTAGCAGAGCGTGAACTAGGCTCTGGAACGTGCCTCGGCCGGAGTCCCGGCGGGCTTGCGCGTGCGGTGGGACGGGAGTGTGGCCCGTGACGGATCAGGCGGTGGACCCAGACGGTGGGCGGCTCACGGGACACGCTGCCGTTCAGACCCGGTTCCTGGGCCGTACAAGGGAGTTGAAGGAACTCGGCGCCGACATCGAGCGCGCCGGCCTCGACACCCTCTCCGGCCGGAAAGCCCCCCGCGCGCGCGTGCTGCTCATCGCGGGCAGGCCCGGCTCGGGCCGTACGGCGCTCGCCGAGGAACTCGTACGGCAGGTCGCCGGCCGTTACCCGGACGGGGTGCTGCGTGCCCGGCTCCGCGAACCCGACGGCACCCCCGTGCCCACCGAGCGCACCGCTCGCGAGCTGCTCACCGCCCTGGAGCTGCCCACCCCTGCGGGAGCCGCCGAGGACGACCTCACGGCGGCGTTCCGTGAGGCCCTCGCCGACCGCCGGGTCCTGCTGCTGCTCGACGACGCGGCCGACGCCGAGCAGGTCGACGCCCTGCTCCCGGACACCCCGCAGTGCCTGGTCGTCGCCGTCTCCGAAGGTCCCCTCACCGGGATCGCGGACGTCCGCCCGTGCACCCTCGGCGGCCTCGACACCAAGTCCGCCCTGGAACTGCTGGCCCGGCACACCGGCTCGGTCCGTATCACCGTCGACCCCCGCGCCGCCGAGGGCCTGGTCGAGGCGTGCCAGGCCCAGCCCGCCGCGCTGACCCTGGCGGGCGGCTGGCTCGGCGCCCGCCCCAAGGCCGCCGTCGCCGACCTCGCCAAACAGCTGCATGCCGAGGGCGACGACGGGACACCGCTGAGCCGGGTCTTCCGGCTCGCCCACGCCTCCCTGTCCGACCGGGCCGCCCGGATGCTGCGGCTGCTCTCACTGGCCCCGTCCGGCCTGGCCGACCCGCACACCGCCTCCGCGCTCGCCGGCTGCTCGGTCGACGCCGCCCGCACGACACTGGACCAGTTCGTTGCCCTCGGCCTGCTGCGGGCCGTGGACGCTCCGCTGCCGCAGTACGAGGTCCCGGGCTGCCTCCAGCCCCTTCTGCGGGCCCTCACCGAGACCCAGGAGCGCCCGGCGGAGGTGCAGCTGGCCCGCGCCCGCATGCTGGAGCGGACGGTGCGGCTGCTGCAGTCGTGCCGGGCGATCACCGAGACGGACAACCCCGAGGCACGCCAGAGGCTCCAGGGACTGCCCCGCGCGCTGCGCTTCCCGACCCCCGCGGCCGCCGCCGAGTGGCTCACCCTGCGCCGGCCGGCCCTGCTGGCCTCCGCGCGTCTGGCCGTCGCCGACGGGGAGCTGGACACCCTGGCCAGACGCCTGATGTCCCAGCTCGTACGGGCGATGGCCGCCCACTTCGGCACCCAGGCGGCCGCCCCCGATCTGTACGGCATCCACCAGCTCGTCCTGGACGTGGCCGAGCGCCGCAGACTGCCCCGCGAGAAGGCCGCGGCCCTGCTGAACCTCGGCGACCTGGATGCCCGGACCGGCCGCACCAAGGTGGCACTGGCGCGCTATCGGGCCGCCCTGGACGCCGCACGCGAAGCACAGGACCCGTATGCGACCGCCCGCGCGATGGAATCCGTGGCGGGCACCCATCTGGAGCTCGGCGACTACGACCGGGCCGCCGACTGGTACGGCCGGGCCCTCGCCCAGCGGCTGGCCCGGGACGAGCGCGCGGAGGCCGCCCGGCTGTACGGCAGGATCGCCGCCGCGCACACCTACGCGGGCCGTTACGGCGAGGCGCTGCGGAGCTGGCGCGCCGCGGCCGCCGGGTACCGGAAGGACGGCGATGTGGGGGCCCACGCACGTGCGTTGAGCGAGCTGGCCCGGGTGCAGGAGTACGCGGGACGGCCCGAGGAATCGCTGCGCACCTGCGGGGAGGCGGTGGAGTGGGCGCGCCGGGCAGGGGACGCCCGGCTGCAGGCCGCACTGCAGCTGCGGCTCGCCGACACCCTGGAGCACCTGGGCGACCCCGCGGCGGCCCGGCTGCACCGGGGCGCCGCGGAGCGGATGCTGGGAGAGGAGCTGCCGAAGGCCGGGCCGGGGCCGGAACCCGGGGGTGCGGAGGCGGAGCACGGCACTGATGCCTACGAAATCCGTAGTGCATCCGCAGAAGATTGATGCATTGAAAGGCTAGACAGCGAGAACGCCTTCATTAGACTGGCTCTGCCGCACCTTCTCCTGCGGTGTCTCCTGGTGTGCTCCCGCATGCCTGGGTATGTGTTGTATTGCCCCACACCCTCTGAGCCAAGGACCGTGATCGACGTGAAGGTCGGTATCCCCCGCGAGGTCAAGAACAACGAGTTCCGGGTGGCCATCACCCCCGCCGGTGTGCACGAGCTGGTGCGCAATGGCCACCAGGTCGTCATCGAGCGCAATGCCGGTCTCGGATCCTCGATCACGGACGACGAGTACATCGGCGCCGGCGCGCAGATCCTGGAGACCGCCGACGAGGTGTGGGCCACCGCCGACCTGCTGCTCAAGGTCAAGGAGCCCATCGCCGAGGAGTACCACCGCCTCCGCAAGGACCAGACGCTCTTCACCTACCTGCACCTGGCCGCCTCCAAGGAGTGCACGGACGCGCTCCTGGAGTCCGGCACCACGGCGATCGCCTACGAGACCGTCGAGCTCCCCAGCCGTGCCCTGCCGCTGCTCGCCCCCATGTCCGAGGTCGCGGGCCGCCTCGCCCCGCAGGTCGGCGCCTACCACCTGATGCGCTCGGCCGGCGGCCGTGGGGTGCTCCCCGGTGGTGTCCCGGGCACCCAGCCGGCGAAGGCCGTCGTCATCGGCGGCGGTGTCTCCGGCTGGAACGCCACGCAGATCGCCGTCGGCATGGGCTTCCACGTGACCCTGCTCGACCGCGACATCAACAAGCTCCGCGAGGCGGACAAGGTCTTCGGCACCAAGGTCCGGGCGATCATGTCCAACGCCTTCGAGCTCGAGAAGGCCGTCCTGGAGGCCGACCTCGTCATCGGCGCCGTCCTCATCCCGGGCGCCAAGGCCCCGAAGCTGGTCACCAACGAGCTCGTGGCGCGCATGAAGCCGGGAAGTGTCCTTGTCGACATCGCGATCGACCAGGGCGGCTGCTTCGAGGACTCCCGCCCGACCACGCACGCGGAGCCGACCTTCCAGGTCCACGACTCGGTCTTCTACTGCGTCGCCAACATGCCGGGCGCGGTGCCGAACACCTCCACCTATGCGCTGACCAACGCCACGCTCCCGTTCATCGTCGAGGTCGCCAATCGCGGCTGGGTCGAGGCGCTGCGCCGTGACCCGGCGCTGGCCAAGGGCCTCAACACGCATGACGGCAAGGTCGTTTACCGGGAGGTCGCAGAGGCGCACGGCCTGGAGCACGTCGAGCTGGAGTCCCTGCTCGGTTGAGCCGAGGCGCTCAGTCCTCCTTGGGTAAAAGGCGATACGTCAACACAGGTCGTCAACACCGCGCACCAGGCCGGACCTTGCCCGACAAGGTCCGGCCGGATGTGTGTATGGTCACTTTGCGGCTCTCGGCCAACTCGCCTCGAACGTAACCCTTGGACCGATTCGCACACCGGTGAAACCTGCCGTGCGACGGCCGTACGCCCTTGACAGAGGGATGTTTCATTGCCGACACATCCTGCCGGGTCCGGCGGATTGTGTTGCTGCGGACGCCCGACACGCCATAGAGTCGCCAACCGTCGGCATGGTGCCACGCTGACCTGTCTAGAAGTTTCCTGGTCACCAAGGAGGTAAGACGACTTGTGAATGAGTCGACATTTTCTCCCGGGGGTGGTCAACCAGGAATGCCTGCACGGGGCCAGGCCCCCGCGGGGTTCGAGGCTGTCGGCTCCGTTGCTGTGCGCACCTTCGCAGCCCGCCAGAGTCCGCAGGCGACTCCCACAGCACACCAGAGCATGGATGGACATCACGTGAACGCCATGGCCGGCGACGGAAGTGGCGCGCCCCACAACCAATTCGCCGACTACGACGAGCTGCCCGACGGGCACTTCTACGACCCCGACGCCGAGTACGAGCCCGACCCCGAGTACGCGGCCACGCTCGCGCCCGACGCTGCCCGCCAGCGCCGCGAGCGCATCGGCCCGACCGGACGGCCGCTGCCGTACTTCCCGATCCCGGGCCCGCTGACCGACCACGGACCCGCGAAGATCATCGCGATGTGCAACCAGAAGGGCGGCGTCGGCAAGACGACGTCGACCATCAACCTGGGCGCCGCGCTCGCGGAGTACGGCCGTCGTGTGCTCCTCGTGGACTTCGACCCGCAGGGCGCGCTGTCGGTCGGTCTCGGCGTCAATCCGATGGAGCTCGACCTCACCGTCTACAACCTGCTCATGGAGCGGGGCATGTCGGCCGACGAGGTCCTCCTGAAGACGGCGGTCCCGAACATGGACCTGCTGCCCAGCAACATCGACCTCTCCGCAGCCGAGGTCCAGCTGGTCTCCGAGGTCGCGCGCGAGTCGACGCTCCAGCGCGCCCTCAAGCCCCTCATGGCCGACTACGACTACGTCGTGATCGACTGCCAGCCCTCGCTCGGCCTGCTCACCGTCAACGCCCTGACGGCCGCCCACAAGGTGATCGTGCCGCTCGAGTGCGAGTTCTTCGCCCTGCGTGGTGTGGCACTGCTGACCGAGACCATCGAGAAGGTCCAGGAGCGGCTCAACCCGGAGCTGGAGCTCGACGGCATCCTCGCCACGATGTACGACTCGCGCACCGTGCACAGCCGTGAGGTGCTCGCGCGTGTCGTCGAGGCGTTCGACGACCACGTCTACCACACGGTCATCGGGCGCACGGTCCGCTTCCCGGAGACCACGGTCGCCGGTGAGCCGATCACCACGTACGCCTCCAACTCCGTCGGCGCCGCCGCCTACCGCCAGCTCGCCAGGGAGGTGCTCGCCCGGTGTCACGCCGAGTGAGTCTGCCGGGGGCCGACGAACTGTTCCGTACGACAGGGGGAATGGCGCTCCAGGCGTCCACTCCCCGGCGGGCCAACGGCGAGGCCCGGGTGCCCTCCCCCGCGGGGGAGAGCGACGGCGCGGCGGCCGCAGAGGACGCACCGCAGTCCGTGCCCGCGCAGGGCGGCGACGGCGAGGGCGCGGAGCATGTCGCGGCCGACGCCGAGCCGGCCGGGGCCGGGGAGTCCCGCAGCCGGGGCGCGGCCGCGGAGCGCTCCGGGCGGCGTGAGGGCACGCAGGAAGGTTCTGCCGCCGCTTCCGGCGCCGCCGCCCAGCCGCGCAAGCGGGGGCGGTCGTCCTCGCGCCGGCCCAGCGGGCGCGAGCGGCACGACGAGAAGATCACGGTGTACGTGTCCGCCGAGGAGCTCATGGATCTGGAGCACGCGCGGCTGGTGCTCCGGGGTGAGCACGGGCTGGCCGTCGACCGCGGGCGGATCGTCCGTGAGGCGGTCGCCGTGGTGCTGGCCGATCTGGAGTCCCGGGGAGACGCAAGCATCCTCGTACGACGGCTGCGCGGGCGGTAGCGGTAGCCTGCGGGGGCCATGACCTCGAACGACGTTCCCGCTCCCGCTGCCGCTTCCGGCGGTCGTCGGCGTGCGCTGGGGCGGGGGCCGGGAGCGGGCCCGGGACCCGCGGTCGTCGTACCGGAGGCCCCCGAGCCCGTCGCGCCGGAACCGGAGCCAGTCGTACCGGAGCCCGAGCCGGTCGTACCCGCGCCCGAACCGCCGTCGCCCCGCGCACCCGGAGCGTCGGCCCCCGCGCCCGAACCGCCGTCGCCCCGCGCACCCGGAGCGTCGGCCCCCGCGCCCGAACCGCCGTCGCCCCGCGCACCCGGAGCGTCGGCCCCCGCGCCCGAACCGGGAGCTCCCACGCCCGAACCGGGAGCTCCCACGCCCGAACCGGTACCCGAGGTCCCTCCCGGCGAGCCGGAGTCCGCCGAAGCCGGCGACGGTGTCTTCAAGGTCCGGCTCGCCAACTTCGAAGGCCCCTTCGACCTTCTCCTCCAGCTGATCTCGAAGCACAAGCTCGATGTCACCGAGGTCGCGCTGTCCAAGGTGACCGATGAGTTCATGGCGCACATCAGGGCGATGGGGCCGGACTGGGACCTGGACCAGACGACCGAGTTCCTGGTCGTGGCGGCCACCCTGCTGGACCTGAAGGCGGCCCGGCTGCTGCCCGCCGCCGAGGTGGAGGACGAGGCCGACCTCGCGCTCCTCGAAGCCCGGGACCTGCTGTTCGCGCGGCTCCTGCAGTACCGCGCGTACAAACAGATCGCCGACATCTTCAACCGCCGCCTCGACGAGGAGGCCCGCCGCCGTCCCCGTACCGTCGGCCTGGAACCGCACCACGCCGAGCTGCTGCCCGAAGTCGTCATCAGCATCGGCGCCGAGGGCTTCGCGAAGCTCGCCGTCAAGGCGATGCAGCCCAGGCCCAAGCCGCAGGTGTACGTCGACCACATCCACGCACCGCTGGTCAGTGTGCAGGAGCAGGCCGGGATCGTCGTCGCGCGGCTGAGGGAACTCGGCGAAGCCAGCTTCCGGGCGCTGGTCGAGGACACCGACGACACGCTGACCGTCGTGGCACGCTTCCTGGCCCTGCTGGAGCTCTACCGGGAGAAGGCCGTCGTCCTCGACCAGGAGACCGCGCTCGGGGATCTGATCGTGCGCTGGACGGGCGGGGACGGGGACGCCGAGCCCCTGGTGACCGACGAGTTCGACCGGCCGCCCGAGGAGCCGAAGGACGAAGCCAAGGAGAAGAAGGCGTGAGCGAGGAGACCACCGAAGCACCGGCCGGGCCGAGCACCGTCGCCGGCCTCGATCTCAAGCCCGCCCTGGAGGCCGTCCTGATGGTCGTGGACGAACCCGCGACCGAGGAGCACCTCGCGAAGATCCTCCAGCGGCCCCGGCGGCAGATCGCGGACGCGCTGCGGGAGCTGGCGGACGAGTACACCGTCCAGGGGCGCGGGTTCGAGCTGCGGCTGATCGCCGGCGGCTGGCGCTTCTACTCCCGTCCGGAGTACGCGGCGGCCGTCGAGGGCTTCGTCCTGGACGGCCAGCAGGCCCGGCTCACCCAGGCCGCGCTGGAGACGCTCGCGGTCGTGGCGTACCGCCAGCCGGTCAGCCGGAGCCGGGTCTCCGCGGTCCGCGGAGTCAACTGCGACGGTGTGATGCGCACCCTCCTGCAGCGCGGTCTGGTCCAGGAGGCGGGCACGGAACCCGAAACAGGTGCGATCCTGTACACGACGACGAACTACTTCCTGGAGCGAATGGGCCTGCGCGGTCTGGACGAGCTCCCGGAGCTCGCGCCCTTCCTCCCGGAGGCGGAGGCGATCGAGGCGGAGACACAGGAAGGCGTTCCGTCGTTCGACCCGGACGCACCCGATGCCCCGGGTGCAGACGACGCAGACGACCAGACGGAAATTTGATGCGAAGCAGCGGCAGCGGAAAGAGTGGCGGGCGCGGTAACTACCGCGGTGCCGGCAACAACAGGGACCAGAAGCAGGGGCAGGGCCGCCCCCGCAAGCCCCGCCCCGAGGAGCGCCGCTACGACGTCGGCCCCGGCGCCACCCAGGACGGCCCCAAGTCCGGACGCGGCGGTGCCGCCCGCGGCGGTGCGAAGGGCGGCCCCAAGCAGGCCCAGCAGGGGCGCGGTCGCTCGGCCCCCGGCCGTTCCCGTGAGTACGAGGCGCGCGCCGAGGAGCGCAACCGCGAGCGGTACGCCGGCAAGAAGGACGTCAAGCTGCCCAAGACCTTCCCGGGCGCCGAACAGGAGGGCGAGCGCCTGCAGAAGGTCCTCGCGCGCGCGGGCTACGGTTCCCGGCGTGCCTGCGAGGAGCTGATCGAGCAGGCGCGGGTCGAGGTCAACGGCGAGATCGTCCTGGAGCAGGGCAAGCGGGTCGACCCGGAGAAGGACGAGGTCAAGGTCGACGGCCTGACGGTGGCGACGCAGTCGTACCAGTTCTTCTCGCTGAACAAGCCGGCCGGTGTCGTCTCGACGATGGAAGACCCGGAAGGCCGTCAGTGCCTCGGCGACTACGTCACCAACCGCGAGACGCGTCTCTTCCACGTCGGCCGGCTCGACACCGAGACCGAGGGCGTCATCCTGCTCACCAACCACGGCGAGCTGGCGCACCGGCTGACGCACCCCAAGTACGGCGTGAAGAAGACCTACCTCGCGGCCATCGTCGGCCCCATCCCGCGTGACCTTGGCAAGAAGCTCAAGGACGGCATCCAGCTGGAGGACGGGTACGCCCGCGCGGACCACTTCCGGGTCGTCGAGCAGACCGGCAAGAACTACCTGGTCGAGGTGACCCTCCACGAGGGCCGCAAGCACATCGTGCGCCGCATGCTGGCGGAGGCCGGCTTCCCGGTCGAGAAACTGGTGCGTACAGCCTTCGGGCCGATCACCCTGGGCGACCAGAAGTCGGGCTGGCTGCGCCGCCTGTCCAACACGGAGGTCGGGATGCTGATGAAGGAAGTCGACCTGTAGGACGCCCTTCACGTCGACGCCCTTCCCGTTCGACACCCTTCACGAAGGCCGGTTCCGACCGATTCGGGACCGGCCGATTCGTTTTCGCCGTCCCGCCGGTCTGTATCGGTGACGGAGGGAGCGGGAATGGCCACGACGACGACGGACCGGGACGAGTTCGTACGGCTGACGGATCCGTACCGGCGGGAGCTGCTCGCGCACTGCTACCGGATGCTGGGCTCGGTCGACGAGGCCGAGGACCTGGTGCAGGAGACCTATCTGCGTGCCTGGCGGTCGTACGACGGCTACGAGGGCCGGGCCTCCCTGCGGACCTGGCTCCACCGGATCGCCACCAACACGTGTCTCACGGCGCTGGAGAGCCGGTCGCGCCGTCCGCTGCCCGCCGGGCTCGGCGGGCCGTCACAGGCGCCGGAGGAACCGCTGAGGGCTCCCGCGACGGACGTTCCGTGGCTGCAGCCGCTGCCGGACGCCCTGGTCGACCCCGCGACCGTCGTGGCCGCCCGGGGCACCCTGCGGCTCGCCCTGGTCGCCGCGCTGCAGCACCTGCCCGCCCGGCAACGGGCCGTGCTCATCCTGCGCGATGTGCTGGCCTGGCGGGCCACCGAGGTCGCCGCGGTCCTCGGCACGTCGACCGCGGCGGTCAAGAGCGCCCTTCAACGCGCGCGTGCCCGGCTCGACGAGGTCGCCCCGGACGAGGACCTCGTCGAGGAGCCGGAGGGCGCGGCGGACCGTGAGGTGCTCGACCGGTATGTGGCCGCTTTCGAGAACGCCGACCTGGATGCGCTGCTCGGGCTCCTCCAGGACGGTGTCGAGCTGGAGATGCCGCCCCACCTGGAGTGGTTCAGCGGGAAGAAGGACGTGATGCGCTTCCTGGCGGCGCGCGTGCACGAGAAGGGCGGCATCCGGATGCTGCGCACGCGCGCGAACGGGCAGCCGGCCGTCGCGATGTACGTGCGCGGGGTGGACGGCGTCCTCAGGGCGCACTCCGTGCAGGTGCTCACCGTCGCCGAGGGTGCCGTTGCGCGCGTCACGGCTTTCCTCGTACCGGAGCTGGTCGACCGGTTCGGGATGCCGAGGGTGCTGTCGTGAACGCCGGTGAGCTGCTGGAGCGTTCGCTCGCCTACGCACTGGGCAGCGTGGCCGGCGTGACGACGGGGAGCCTCGGGCGGTGCACGCCCTGCGCCGAGTGGGACCTGGGCGAACTGCTCGCGCATCTCGACGACTCGCTGGACGCGCTGCACGAGGGAGTGACGGGAGGCCGGATCGGGATGTTTCCCGGTGAGCCGGCGGCGGATCCCGCGTGCGGTTTCCGGCGCCGGGCGTGCGCGGTGCTCGGCGCCTGGGCGGCCGGGCCCGAGGGGCGGGTGCTGGTGGGCGAACGGCCGCTGGACGTGCGGCTGATGGCCGCCGTGGGGGCCGTGGAGATCGCCGTGCACGGCTGGGACGTGGCGCAGGCATGCGGGCGGCCCCGGCCCATCCCGGCACGGCTCGCGGCCGAGCTGCTGCCCGTCGCGCGGTACGTGGTCGCCGATGCGGACCGGGGCGTGCGGTTCGCCGAGCCGGTCGCCGTGCCGTCGGGTGCCCGGCCGGACGCCCGGCTTCTGGCGTTCCTGGGGCGGCGCGATTCCTTTCCGGGGTGAGGGTGGTCTGCCTTTCGTGAGTGACCTCAAGGGTCGCCGAGTGATCTCGAAGGCCTCACGAAGGGAACCGTCATGACCGACGAAACAGCCGTCATGAGCGATACGGCGGTGCGTGCCCCTCTCCGCGAACCGGCCGGAGCGCAGCCGCCCCCGCGGCGCGTGTGGACTGTGGCGCTCGCCGGGCTCGGGGCGCTGCTGTGCTCCCTCGACGTCGTGGTTGTCGCCACCGCGCTGCCCGCGCTGCGGGCCGACTTCGGGGCGAGTCTGTCCGATCTGGAGTGGACGATCAACGCGTACAACCTCGTCTTCGCCTGCCTCACCCTGACCGGTGCCGCGCTCGGCGACCGGTTCGGGCGGCGCCGTATGTACGTCGTCGGGCTCACCGTGTTCACCCTGGCCTCCGCCGCCGCGGCGCTCGCGGGCGGCCCGGGCCAGCTCATCGGAGCCCGAGTGGTGCAGGGGGCCGGGGCCGCCGTGCTGCTGCCGCTCACCCTGACGCTGATCAGCGAGGCGTTTCCGGCCGAGAAGCGGGGCATGGCGATCGGTGTGTGGGGTGGGGTGACCGGGCTCGGCGTGGCGGCCGGACCGGTGCTCGGGGGAGCCGTCACGGAGGGGTTGTCCTGGCAGTGGATCTTCTGGCTGAACGTGCCCATCGGGCTCGCCATGCTGCCCTTCGCCGCCACCAGGCTGCGCGAGAGCTTCGGTGCGCGGCCCCAACTCGATCTCGTGGGCCTGGTGTTGGCGGCAGCGGGTCTGACGGGGCTGGCCTGGGCGCCGGTGCGGGCCCCGGAGGTGGGGTGGGGAAGCACAGAGGTGCTGACCGCACTGGCCGTCGGAATCGTGTTCGTGACGGCCTTCCTGGGGTGGGAACGCCGGGGCGCCCGCCATCCGATGCTGCCCCTCGCGTACTTCCGCCGGCGCCGTTTCTCCACCGCCAACGCGGCGGCCTTCCTGCTGTTCGGGTCGCTGCTCGGCGCCCTCTTCATGATCACGCAGCTCTTCCAGTACGGGCTCGGCTACTCCCCGCTGGAGGCAGGCGTGCGCATCCTCGTCTGGAACGCCACGCCCCTGCTGGTCGCGCCGGTCGCGGGCGCCCTCGCGGACCGCTTCGGCACCCGGCCCTTCATGCTGACCGGCCTGCTGCTCCAGGCCGCCGGACTCGCGCTGCTGGCCTGGCAGGTCGAACCCGGCGTCGGTTACGGGCGCGTGGTCGTCCCGCTGATCGTCGCGGGCATCGGCATCTCCATGGTGTTCCCGAGCGTGGCCAACGCCGTGACGTCGTCCGTGCCGCTCGGTGACGCGGGCATCGCGGCCGGGGTCAACAACGCGCTGCGCGAACTCGGCGGGGTCTTCGGAGTCGCGGTCGCCGCTGCCGTGTTCACGACGTACGGCGGCTACGCCTCACCGGAGACGTTTGTCGACGGATGCGGACCGGCGCTGTGGGTGACGGCGGGCACGGCGGCGGCCGGGGCCGTGGTGGCGGCGTTCTCGCCGGGGCGCGGGGGCGGCTGAGGACTTGTGCAGCCGGACCCACCCCCTTTATAGTCGCAATGACTATAAGCCTCAGCGGCCATGAAGGGGGTGGCGTCATGCAGGGCTACAACAAGTACGCCTACGAACCCTTCGCCGTCACCGTCGACCTCGCCGTCCTCACCCTGCGCGGCGCCGCGCTGCACGTGCTGCTCGTCGAGCGCGGCCAGGAGCCGTACGCGGGCCACTGGGCGCTGCCCGGCGGGTTCGTGGAGCCGGACGAGTCGGCGGAGACCGCGGCCCGGCGCGAACTCGCCGAGGAGACCGGCCTGGTGGACGTCTCCGGGCTGCATCTGGAGCAGTTGCGCACCTACAGCGAACCCGACCGCGACCCCCGCATGAGGGTCGTCTCGGTCGCGTTCGCCGCGCTGCTGCCGGACCCGCCCGAGCCGCACGCGGGCAGCGACGCGGCGCAGGCCCGCTGGCTGCCGTACGACTCGGCCGGGCCGCTCGCCTTCGACCACGACCGGATCCTGGCCGACGCCCACGACCGCGTCGGCGCGAAGCTCGAGTACACCTGCCTCGCCACGGCCTTCTGCCCGCCCGAGTTCACGCTCGGCGAGCTCCAGCAGGTCTACGAGACGGTGTGGGGCACGGCACTGGACCGGCCCAACTTCCGGCGCAAGGTGCTCGCCACACCCGGCTTCGTCGAACCGGTCCCGGGCGCCGCCCGGCTGACCGGCGGCCGCGGCAAACCGGCCGCGCTGTACCGCGCGGGCACCGCCACCACCCTGCACCCGCCCCTGCTGAGACCGCCCCGGGAAGGACGCCCCGTATGACCGCCACGACCACCGTCCACAAGCGCGCCGCCACCGGCTCCCTGCTGGGCCTCGCCCTCGGGGACGCGCTCGGGTTCCCGACCGAGTTCAGCGACGTGCCGTCGATCCTCGCCAAGTGCGGGCCGTGGCGGGAGATGGAGCTGCCGACCCCGGCGATCGTCACCGACGACACACAGATGACGCTGGCGCTGGGGCGGGGGCTGCGTACGGCCATGGACCGGGGGGTGCTCGGACCGGAAATGGCCGAGCCCGTGCGGCAGGAGTTCATCGCCTGGAATCGCTCCCCCGAGAACAATCGCGCCCCGGGCAACACCTGCCTGACGGCCTGCGATCTGCTCGAACGTCCGGACCGCCCCTGGCAGGACGCCAGTCAGATCCACTCCAAGGGCTGCGGCGCCAATATGCGCGTCGCGCCCCTCGGGCTGGTGCCCGGGCTGAGCGACGAACAGCGGGCCGGCGCCGCCCAGTTGCAGTCCGCGCTCACACACGGGCATCCGACGGCGCTCGCCGCGTCCGACCTCACCGCCCACGCCGTACGTCTGCTCGCGCAGGGCGCCGAGCCGACCGGGCTCGTCGGGCTGCTGCGGTCGTACGCCATAGAGAACCGCAGCCGTTACCACCACCGCTGGCTCGGCGACCTGTGGACCCGGAGCCAGGACCCCGGCCCCGAGCACTTCATCGCGCGCGGCTGGGACGAGTGCCTGGAAATCCTGGGCCGCCTCCAGGACGCCGTACGCACCGTGTCGCCGGAGACGGACCCGTGCCTGGCCACCGGGGCGGGCTGGATCGCCGAGGAGGCCCTGGCGACGGGCCTGCTGTGCTTCCTGCTCTTCGCGGACGCGCCGCTGACCGCCCTGCGCCGCGCCGCCTGCACCTCCGGCGACTCGGACTCGATCGCCTGCCTCGCGGGCGCCTTCGCCGGCGCGCACCTGGGCTCGGACGCATGGCCCACCGAGTGGGCGGACCGGATCGAGTACCAGGGTGAGCTGGTGACGCTCGGCGCGCTCTGGGACGCCTGACGAGAGGGCGGCCTGCGCGGATCAGGCCAGGGTGATCGACCCGCCCTGCACCGTGATCTTCTTCTCGGGCAACGCCCGCGTCGCCGGAGGGTGTTCCACCGCCCCGTCCGTGATGCTGAACTTGCTGCCGTGGCAGGTGCAGTTGATGGTGCCGTCCGTCACGTTGGCCACCGGGCAGTCCTGGTGCGTGCAGATGTTGGAGAAGGCCTTGAACTCGCCTTCCTGCGGCTGGGTGACGACGACCTGCTCGGCCGCGAAGATCTTGCCGCCGCCCACCGGAATGTCCGACGCCTTGGCCAGCTCCTGGCCGGCCGAGGCCTTCGGTGAGCTGCCGCTGCCGCTGTCGTTGTTGTCGCCGTACTCGCTGCAGCCCACGGCAAGGGCCGCCGCGCCCGCAGTGAGGAGAACCGTGCGTCGCGTCGGGCGGGGGTCGGTCATGTCGTCACTCCGAACGTGCTGAAGAACCAGAAGGCGGAGGTCAGCCAGATGAGAGTGAGGGCGGTGAAGACCAGCCCGCCGACGAGCGGCAGCATCCAGCCGGGAAGGCGCTCCCAGCGGAGCAAGAGCATCTTGGCACTGAATGCACCGAAGAAGAAGCAACCCAGGAGGGAGTGCCAGAAAACACGCGATTCATACGTCTGATAGCCCAAAGCGTACAAGCAGTGCACCGCCACCGGGACGGCCACGAGAAACGCCACGCGGCCCGACCAGCGGTGCAGCGTCGACGACCAGCGGGGGCCCGGCAGCTTTCCGTACAGCATCAGCGCGGACATCAGCTGTACCAGCGCGAAGAAGAGCGAGACCGTCGCCAGCCATGACTTCACCGCTCCCGTGCTGCTGAAACCGGCGAGGTTGAAGGCCGTGCCCGCCGGGTCGTGGACCTTGCCGTACACACCGAGGGCGACGGCGACCGCGGCGGCCACGAGCGCCGGGACCAGATAGCGGGCGGGATGCGGACCGCCGCGGGCGGGCTTCGGGGAGGGGAAGCCCTGGGTGGCGGCGTTCGGGTCGACGGTCATGAGCGGCTCCCGAAAGGGGTCAAGGAGTGACGGGGCGTGCCGTGAGCTGCTGTCCGTCGACCGTCACCACACCGGTCTCCGGGTCGATCCGCGGTGCGGGGGAGGGCTCTCCGTCCCGGGTGAGGATGCCCACCTGGGTGCCGTCCCTCAGGACGATCCAGCCGCCGTCGATCTTCGCACCGCGCACCGCGGCGGTCGCCCGGTACAGCCCCGAGGGCTTCTTCGCCTTGTCGGCGGTGAAGGCGTAGTGCCCGCCGCCGATGTCGACGGTGCCGCGGATCCTCTTGCCGGCCTTGAGCGTGCCGTTCAGCTCGGCATCGCCCTTGCCGGTGAGCCGCATGCTGCCGTCGTCGCGCACGTCGCCCTTCAGCCACGACTCCTTGTCACGGCCGTCGCAGAAGTACGCGATCGCCTTGCCGTCCCGCAGGGTGACGGCGACCGCGGCGGAGTCGTCGTCGGTACGGCCGGCGTAGTCGGCGTTCGGGATCGGCGTCCGGGACGGACTGCGCGTGGGAGTGGGCGCGGGCGAGGTGACGGTCCTCTTGGGCGTGGGACTCGGTGACGGCTCGTCCTGGTACGTGGACGAGGCGGTCTTCGTCCCTGTCGTCGCGTTGAGCGAGAGCATGAACAGGCCGAGCAGCAGTCCCGCGAGAAGAGTGAGCAGCGGTCCGGAACGCTTCATGACGGGCCTCCCCCGAGGCGAGTGTCCTGTTATGAGAGCGGACCGGCGGGCCCGGCGTCCAGAGGCGCACGGGGGTGTTCTCACCCGAAGTAGCGGAATAGGGCGATTCGGGTGACATCAACGGATTGTCTTCCCTCTCCCGGGGCTCCTCCCCTCGTCTCAGCGGGCGGGCGGCGGCCACCCGGCAGGCGCGGGCTGACTAGGCTGGATGTGCCAAGAGCCGTACATCAGCAAGGAGCAGCGCCGTGGCGGTACGAGCGGTCCGGGGGGCCGTCCAACTGGAACGGGACGAGGCCGCCCACATGGGCGAACAGGTCGGTGCCCTGCTCACCGCGGTCATGGAGCGGAACGGCCTGACCACGGACGACCTGATCAGCATCTGGTTCACGGCCACGCCCGATCTGCACAGCGACTTCCCGGCCGCCGCGGCCCGCAAGCTCGGCAGCGGCTTCGCCGACGTACCGCTGATCTGCGCCCAGGAGCTGGACATCGAGGGCGCCATGCCCCGTGTCGTCCGGCTCCTCGCCCATGTCGACTCCGACCGGCCGCGCGCCGACATCGACCATGTCTACCTCGGTGCCGCGGCCGCCCTGCGCAAGGACATCGCCCAGTGAGGACCGCACTCGTCATCGGAACCGGACTCATCGGTACGTCCGCGGCCCTGGCGCTGGCCCAGCGGGGCGTCGTCGTCCATCTTGCCGACCAGGACCCCGAACAGGCCCGTACGGCGGCCGCGCTCGGCGCCGGCACGGACGAGGCGCCCGAGGGCCCCGTCGACCTCGCGGTCATCGCCGCCCCGCCGGCCCATGTGGCCGCGGTCCTCGCCGACGCCATGCGCCGCGGTCTGGCGCGCGGCTACCTCGACGTGGCCAGCGTCAAGGGCGGGCCCCGCCGCGAGCTGGAGGCGCTGGGCCTCGACCTGTCGCCCTACATCGGCAGCCACCCCATGTCCGGCCGCGAGAAGTCCGGCCCCCTGGCGGCCACCGGCGACCTGTTCGAGGGCCGCCCCTGGGTACTGACGCCGACCCGCGACACCGACACCGAGGTGCTCAACCTCGCCCTGGAACTGGTCTCGCACTGCCGGGCCGTGCCGGTCGTCATGGACGCCGACGCCCACGACCGCGCCGTCGCCCTGGTCTCGCACATGCCCCACCTAATCTCCAGCATGGTCGCCGCGCGCCTGGAGCACGCCGAGGAGGCCGCCGTACGGCTGTGCGGACAGGGCATCCGGGACGTCACCCGGATCGCCGCCTCCGACCCCCGCATGTGGATCGACATCCTCTCCGCCAACCCCGGGCCGGTCGCCGACCTCCTCGCGGACGTGTCCGCCGACCTCGACGAGACGGTCCAGGCGCTGCGGGCCCTGCAGTCCTCCGACGAGGCCAAGCGCCGGGACGGCGTCACCGGCATCGAGGACGTTCTGCGCCGCGGCAACGCGGGCCAGGTCCGCGTCCCGGGCAAGCACGGATCCGCACCACGCGCCTACGACGTCGTGGCCGTCCTCATCGACGACCAGCCGGGCCAGCTGGCCCGCATCTTCGCGGACGCCGGGATGGCCGGCGTCAACATCGAGGACGTGCGGATCGAGCACGCGACCGGGCAGCAGGCGGGTCTGGTGCAGCTGATGGTGGAGCCCAAGGCGGCGCCGGTCCTCACGGCTGCGCTGCGGGAACGGGGCTGGGCGATCCGCCAGTAGACCGGGCAGGCCCGCGGGCCCCGGGCGGCCGGACGAGTGACCCGCACCCAGTAACCTTGTCGAGGGCATCATCCGCCCCCACCCACCACCACACCGGACCAGGAAGGTGCCCCCACGTGGAACGCGCCGCTGTGATTGTCGCCATCGACGGCCCCTCCGGCACGGGCAAGTCGAGCACATCGAAGGCCGTGGCCGCGCAGCTCGGCCTGAGCTACCTGGACACCGGCGCCCAGTACCGGGCGATCACCTGGTGGATGGTGAACAACGGAATCGACATCGACGACCCGACCGCGATCGCCGCCGTGGCCGGCAAGCCGGAGATCGTCTCGGGCACCGACCCGGGGCACCCGACGATCACCGTCGACGGCACCGACGTGGCCGGCCCGATCCGCACCCAGGAGGTCACCTCCAAGGTCAGCGCGGTCAGCGCGGTGCCCGAGGTGCGCACCCGGATCACGGAGCTGCAGCGCTCGCTCGCCACCTCCGCCGAGCAGGGCATCGTGGTCGAGGGCCGCGACATCGGTACGACCGTGCTGCCCGACGCCGACCTGAAGATCTTCCTCACCGCCTCCCCGGAGGCGCGCGCCGCCCGCCGCAGCGGTGAGCTGAAGGGTGCCGACGTCCACGCCACCCGCGCGGCCCTGATCAAGCGGGACGCCGCCGACTCCAGCCGCAAGGCCTCGCCGCTCGCCAAGGCGGACGACGCGGTCGAGGTGGACACCACCGACCTCACGCTCGCGCAGGTCATAGAGTGCGTGGTCACCCTCGTCGAGGAGAAGCGGGCGGCCGCGAAGTGACCGAGCTGCCGTCGGTGCGGGGAGCCGAGGTCGGGCGGCGCATCGGCGTCGGCCTGATGTACGGCCTGTGGAAGCCGCGCGTGCTGGGCGCCTGGCGGGTCCCCGCGACCGGCCCGGTGATCTTCGCCGTCAACCACTCCCACAACATCGACGGCCCGATGGTCATGGGCGTGGCGCCCCGGCCGACGCACTTCCTGATCAAGAAGGAGGCGTTCGTCGGCCCGCTCGACCCCTTCCTGACGCGGATCGGCCAGCTCAAGGTGGACCGTGAGACCACCGACCGCACGGCGATCACGCGGGCGCTCGACCTGCTGGCCGCCGGCGGTGTGCTCGGCATCTTCCCGGAAGGCACCCGGGGCGAGGGCGACTTCGCCTCGCTGCGCGCCGGGCTCGCGTACTTCGCCGTACGCAGCGGTGCCCCCGTCGTCCCGGTCGCCGTGCTGGGAAGTTCCGACCGGCCCGGCCGGTTGATAAAGGGGCTGCCTCCGCTGCGCAGCCGCGTCGACGTGGTCTTCGGTAACCCGTTCGACGCGGGCGACGGCAGCGGACGGCGCACCCGCAAGGCCCTGGACGAGGCGACCGAACGCATCCAGAAGCAGCTCACCGCACACCTGGAAAACGCCAGGCGCCTCACAGGGCGCTAGGCGACACTTCAGTAGTGGACCTCCGTCGAACACGGGCGGTCCACCGATCACCACGATGAACGACGAGGTACGGACTTCATGAACGACCACATCCAGCCCGACGGCTCGGCCGCGCACGAGCACGATCACGGGGCGCTCGGCGACGCCGAGTACGCGGAGTTCATGGAGCTCGCCACCGAGGAGGGCTTCGACCTCGAGGACGTCGAGGGTGCCATCGAGGCGGCCGGTCATGGACCGCTGCCCGTCCTCGCCGTCGTCGGCCGCCCGAATGTCGGCAAGTCGACCCTGGTCAACCGCATCATCGGCCGCCGCGAGGCGGTCGTCGAGGACAAGCCCGGCGTCACCCGCGACCGTGTCACCTACGAGGCCGAGTGGGCGGGCCGCCGCTTCAAGGTCGTCGACACCGGCGGCTGGGAGCAGGACGTCCTCGGTATCGACGCCTCGGTGGCGGCGCAGGCCGAGTATGCGATCGAGGCCGCCGACGCCGTCGTCTTCGTCGTCGACGCCAAGGTCGGCGCCACCGACACCGACGAGGCGGTCGTACGCCTGCTGCGCAAGGCCGGCAAGCCCGTGGTGCTGTGCGCCAACAAGGTGGACGGCCCGAGCGGCGAGGCCGACGCGGCGTACCTGTGGTCGCTGGGCCTCGGCGAGCCGCACCCGGTCTCGGCGCTGCACGGCCGCGGCACCGGCGACATGCTGGACGCCGTTCTGGAGGTGCTGCCGGACGCGCCCGAGCAGAGCTTCGGCACCGCGATCGGCGGCCCGCGCCGTATCGCCCTGATCGGCCGCCCGAACGTCGGCAAGTCCTCGCTGCTCAACAAGGTGGCGGGCGAGGAGCGCGTCGTCGTCAACGAGCTCGCGGGGACCACCCGTGACCCGGTCGACGAGCTCATCGAACTGGGCGGCGTGACCTGGAAGTTCGTCGACACGGCCGGCATCCGCAAGCGCGTCCACCTCCAGCAGGGCGCCGACTACTACGCCTCGCTGCGCACCGCGGCCGCCGTCGAGAAGGCCGAGGTGGCGGTCATCCTGATCGATGCCGCCGAGTCCATCTCGGTCCAGGACCAGCGCATCGTCACCATGGCCGTCGAGGCGGGCCGTGCCATGGTCATCGCCTACAACAAGTGGGACACCCTCGACGAGGAGCGCCGCTACTACCTGGAGCGGGAGATCGAGACCGAGTTCGGCCAGGTCGCCTGGGCCCCGCGGGTGAACGTCTCGGCGCGCACCGGGCGGCACATGGAGAAGCTGGTCCCGGCGATCGAAGCCGCCCTGGCCGGCTGGGAGACCCGCGTCCCGACGGGCCGCCTCAACGCCTTCCTCGGCGAACTGGTCGCCGCCCACCCGCATCCGATCCGGGGCGGCAAGCAGCCGCGCATCCTGTTCGGCACGCAGGCCGGCACCAAGCCCCCGCGGTTCGTGCTCTTCGCCTCCGGCTTCATCGAGGCGGGCTACCGGCGCTTCATCGAGCGCCGGCTGCGGGAGGAGTTCGGCTTCGAGGGAACGCCGATCCATATCTCCGTGCGGGTGCGCGAGAAGCGCGGCGCGAAGAAGAAGTGACAGAAGGGCGGCCCCTGTCGGAGCCGCCCTTCTCCGGTCTCTCACAGACCCCTGGCACCCTCACAGACCCCTGCGTGGACCCGGCGGCAGCGCCGCGGGGACGTGGTGCATCCCGGTGCCGTGCTGCTGGGCGATCTGCCCGACGCGCTGCCACTGCCCGCTGCCGTGGCGGGTGCTGACCGCGCCCGTGCTGTAGGCGCCGTACGAGCTGCTGAACGACCCCGGGCGGTGTCCGCCGTGCGAGTGCGGGAGGTTCCCGAAGCCGGTGAAGCCCAGTTCCTCCTCACCGCTGCGGTCACCCGGCAGCGCGCGGAAGGACTCGACGTACTCGGCGTAGAGCGCGTCGTAGATCGGCGTGGCCGAGGGGCCGCCCTGGTGGTCCTGAGCCGGCCGCGCGGACGGGATCTGAAGGGACTGGCGGCGTGAAACGTCGTAAGCGTGCACGTATGTCCAAACGACCCCGAACGAGAAGAGATGCGGCCGGGGCGGCGCCCCTTTCAGCGCACGGCGTTACGGCGCTCAGACACCCGCCAGCGGCAACGCCGCAGCGACGAGCTTTCCGTTGGCCGCCGCCCTGTCCAGCGCATTGCGCAGCAGATCCTCCCGCGGCTGACGCCCGATGGACCCCACCGGCGCGGCAAACATCAGCACCTGCTGGTGCTTGTTCGCGGCCGCCCGCCAGCTGTCGGTGACCTGGAGCGGCTGGTGCGCCTGCCACCAGGCGACCGGGGCGCCGCCGGCCGCGCCCGGCTGGAGCACCGCGTGCAGCTGGCCCATCGCGAGCAGTACGGACCAGCCGTGCAGGACGGGCGGCACGGACCCGATCGCGGTCAGCGGCATGAAACCCTGCTCGATGAGCAGCGGCAGGAAGTCGTCGCCGAGGCCGGTCGATCCGGGGCGCACGATGGGGGCGGTCGGCTCGACCACCAGGGCCGGGTGCAACTCCCCGGCGATCAGGACCAGTCCACTGGTCACGCCGAGCACGGCCTGCTGGGGCATGACCTTGTGGGGCTCCAGGTCGACGGTGTCGCCGGTGATGGACTTCACCGCTCCCTGGAGCTGTTCCTCGGTGACCTGGACTACCTGCGAAGGCAGGCAGGTGGCGTGGGCGAAGGCGAGGACGGCCGTCTCGTCGCCGATGAACAGGACGGTGCTGGTGCGCTCCTGTTCGGAGTCGCCCGGGGTGCGGCAGGAGGTGCAGTCGTAACTGCCGGGGGCGTTGTGTCCGGCGAGCAGCCGGTCGGCCTCTTCGTCGCCGATCTCGGCACGTACCTCGTCGCTGACGTCGAGCATGCGCGGCACGGGTGGCTCCCTCGGGATGCGGTGCGTGGCAGGGCCGGGTGGCTCCCGGCCGTGAACCCGTGGGTCCCGGGCTCATGAAGAAGACAACGGCCGATCTGTGGCGGGAGTCACGCTCCAGAGCGAACGGAATCGAACCATCCACCGCGCAGGGTCACTCCGGGTGCGAAATCGGGCACTCTCCGTCAACTCCGTGGAATTCAAAGGAAGTTGGATCGGTGAAGTGGGTCACAGATCGCCGAAGCAGCTGGTGGACAAATCCGGATATCCACGAATGAAGTGGGTGGCCGGAAATCGCCGATACCCGAGGTAACGGCGAACTGGCCTGGAATGACAAGCAGTTGGTTGATATCAGCCGACCGCGCTCCTTAGATTCCTCGGCCGTGTGCAACGAGCACCGCTCGGGTACGTCCGCCGACCGCACCACGCCAGCTGGCTCGCAGCACCATCACCGGCGGACGGGGCGAGCGCGACGACCGCGTACGACACGCCGGACGTGGCGCACCGCCTTGGGGGACCCCGAGTCCTTCGAGAGGGAACTTCATGTCCGATTGTGCCGATACCACTCACGACAACGCTCGTAAGAACCAGGTTCGTACGACGGCGGTCCTCGCCGGGGCGGCACTGCTCGCCCCCCTCGGACTGCTGGCCGCGACCGGCAACGCCGCAGCGGCGGACGGCGGAGTGTGGGACCGCATCGCCCAGTGCGAGAGCGGCGGCAACTGGCACATCAACACCGGCAACGGCTACTACGGAGGACTCCAGTTCTCCGCGGGCACCTGGCGCGCGTACGGCGGCACGGCCTACGCGCCGACCGCCGACCGGGCCTCCAAGTCCCAGCAGATCGCGGTGGCCACCAAGGTCCAGCGCGCCCAGGGGTGGGGCGCCTGGCCGACCTGCTCGGCGCGGGCCGGGGCCTACGGCAGCGCGCCGGCCGCCTCGGCCGGCCCGACCACGACGGAGTCCTCGTCGAAGCCGGCCCAGTCGAAGTCCACCCGGTCGAAGTCGGCTTCGTCGAAGGCACCGGCCCGTTCGACGAGCCATCAGGACCGCGGCGCGTCGCGCGGCGACTACACCGTCCGGCGGGGCGACACGCTGAGCCTGATCGCCGCCCGGCACGGGACCACCTGGCAGCGGCTCTTCGCCGCCAACAAGGCCGTCATCGGTGGTGATCCCGACCTGATCGTGCCCGGGCAGCGTCTCGAAATCTGAGTGCTCCCCCTGTCCCGGGCACGGGGCCCCGCCCGGCCGGCCGGGCGGGGCCCCTCCGCGGAGCGAACCGGCCGAGCCGACCGGTCATCCCGCACGGCGCTCCAGTTCGGCCGCCTCTCCACCGAACACGACGGCGCCTCGTCGCAGTTCGTACACGAGTGCCCCCCGGCCGTGCAGCGCCGCCGGCAGCCGCTGCTCGGCGATCACCACGCATGCGTCGAGCGAGCGGAGCATCTCGTACGTGCGGGCCGCGACCGTGGGCGACATGCCCTGCGCGGGTTCGTCGACGAGCACCACGCGCGCGCGTGCCAGCAGGGCGCGGGAGAGGGCGAGCATGCGCTGCTCGCCGCCGGAGAGCGTGCCGGCCCGGCGGTCTAGCAGCGGGCTCAGCTGCGGGTAGGTGTCGAGGGCCGGCCGCGGTTCCGGGGCGGCCAGCTCCAGGTTCTCCCGCACGGTGAGCGACCCGAACACCGCCTGCCGTTCGGGGACCAGGCACAGCCCGCGGCGGGCCCGCTCGTAGGCGGGCATCCGGGTCACGTCGGCGCCGTCCCACACCACCGCCCCGCCGGACAGCGGCACGGTTCCGGCCAGGGCGCGCAGAGCGGTCGTACGGCCGCTGCCGTTGCGGCCCAGCAGCACGGTCAGGCCGGGTCCGGGCGCGGCGAGTGTCACGCCGTGCAGGGCTTCCAGCGGGCCGTAGCGCACGCGCGCGTGGCGCAGGGAGATGGTCATGCGGTGGCCTCCCGGTCGCCCAGGGCGTCGAGGACCCGGTCGGGCGGGCCGGAGGCGACGATGCGGCCCGCGGTCATCACGTGCACGACGTCGGCGAGACCGGCGACCAGATCCAGATCGTGTTCGACGACGAGCAGGGCGGTGCCGTCGGCCGCGAGGGTTCCCAGCACCCGGGCCAGCGCGGCGACTTCGGCGGAGTCGAGACCGGCGGCCGGCTCGTCGAGCAGCAGGACCCGCGGGCTGCCCGCCAGGGCCCGGGCCAGCTCGACGCGGCGCAGTGTGCCGGTGGGCAGGCCGGCGGCGGGCAACGCCCGGACCGGCCCGTCGAGCCCGAGCAGCCTGAGCGCACGCTCCACCGCGCCCGGATCGATGACGCGCCCCTGCTCGGCACCGATGCGCACGTTCTCGGTCACGGTCAACGACGGGAAGACCGCCAACTGCTGGAAGGTGCGGGCGATGCCCAGACGCGTGCGGGCGTGCGCGGCGAGGCGGGTGATGTCCCGGCTGCCGAACCGGACCGACCCGCGCGCGGGTCGCAGCGTTCCGGCCAGACAGTGGAACAGGGTGCTCTTTCCGGCGCCGTTGGGGCCGACGATCGCGGTGACCCGGCCTGCCGGCACATCGAGGTCGACGCCGTCCAGGGCCGTGAAGCCGCCGTAACGGGCGCGCAGGCCGCGGGCGGAGAGGACGGAGGTGGCCGGGCGGGCGGTGTCCGGCAGGGGGCGGGGTGACGGGGGGCCGCCGGGACGGGGACCCGCCGCCGTCGCACCCGCGGCGGGCCTGGGCGCGGCACCCGCCTCCCGTGCCGGCCGCAGCCGCCGGCGCACCCGGGCCCCCAGCGGCGTGAGAGCCGCCCGCCGACGCAGCCGCAGCCTCTCCGCCGCCGCCCGCAGCGTGTCGTACGGGCCCCCGGGGAAGCGGCCGACGAACACGGCCAGCAGGCCGATCAGCGCCGCCGCGACCCCGCCCCGCGCCCCCGCGTCCAGGCCCACCAGCAGGGCGGCCGCGGCCAGCGCGCCCAGCGTGCTGTCGGCGCCCAGCACCACCACCGCGGCGAACCACAGCAGACCGCGGACGGGGTCGAACGCGCCCGGGTCGAACGCCCGCAGCCCCATGCCGAGCAGTCCGCCGCCGAGCGCGGCCAGCGCGGCGCCCGAGACGAACGCGAGCAGTTTGAGCGAGGGCACCTGGACGCCGGCCGCCGACGCCCCCGGCTCGTGGTCCCGCATGGCCGCCAGGGCCCGGCCGGTACGGCCCCGGCGCAGGGCCCGCGTCGCCAGCAGCGCGCCCGCCAGCACGATCAGCTCCAGGACGTAGTAGGCGCGGTCCCCGTCGAAGCCCGCCGGGCGGCCCAGCGACAGCCCCGAGGTGGCGTAGGGCTGCGCGAAGACGAACCGGCTCACCCCGACGCCCACCGCGAAGGTCGCCAGCGCCAGCGCCAGTCCGTGACGGCCGATCGCCGGCCAGCCGGTGAGCAGGCCCAGGGGAGCGACCAGGACCACCGCCGCCGCGAGCGCCGCGAGCTCCGGCAGCCGGGGCAGACCGGGGAAGCGCCCGGCCGCCAGCAGTGCCGTGAAGAGGGCGCCGAGGCCCGCGTACGCCGCCTGGCCGAGCGAGATCTGGCCGCCGCGGCCGGTGACCACCACCAGGGACAGCAGCACCACGGCCAGCGCGGGCACCTGGACCGAGGTCTGCAGGTCCGAGCCGGCGAAGCCGAGCGGCAGCAGGAACAGCACCATGGCCACGATCCAGGCGCCCGGCGGGGTGGCCACGCGCGCGGTGGACGTGCGGGCCAGCGCGTCACGCGTGCCGATGCCCGGCAGGACGAGGGCCGCGACCAGCAGGGCGACCACGAAGAGGTTCGCGCCGACCGCCTGCAGCAGCGGCTCGCCCCAGCCCGACGGATGCAGCCGCGTCAGCTGGCTCTGCGCGACGCCGATGCCCAGCGCCACCACCACGGCCACGGTCAGGCTGCGCATCCGCGCGGCCACCGCGACCGCCACCACCTCCATGACGAGCAGCGGCAGGCCGTGGGGGTCCAGCCGCACGTACGGCGCCAGCAGCACGCCCGTCAGCCCCGCCGTGAACGAGCCGAACGCCCAGCCCGCCGCGGCCACCCGGTCCGCGTCGATGCCGCCGAGCACGGCGAGCCGACGGTCGTCCACCACGGCCCGCAGCTCCCGTCCGAAACGCGTCCAGCGGATGACGGCCGCGACGCCCGCGGCCAGCACCAGCACCACCGCCAGCTGCCGCCACGGGTCCTCCGGCACCAGGTCCGGCGCGTCGTCCCGCGCGCCCTGCCCCCACACCAGCGCGGCCCCGCCGACCAGCAGCACGAACACGCCGATCGAGGCGACCAGCGTCCGCGCGGGATCGCCGCCCAGGACCGCGAGCGGTCGGAAGACGAACCGTTCCAGCAGCATGCCGAGACCCGGTGCGAGGACCAGCAGCGTCACCGCCGCCCCCGCCCACAGCGGCCAGCCCCACTCGACCACGCATTGCCGCAGCGCATACGCGCACACCATCGCGACCGCCCCGTGCGCGAAGTTGAGCACGCCCGTCGCGCGGTACGTCACGATCAGGCCGATCCCGGTGAGCGCGGCGGCGCTGCCGACCGAGAGGCCGGCCAGGGTGAGGTCGTACGTCAGCGAGGACATCAGTCGGTTTCTTCGGCGGGCTCGCAGATCGGGCAGGGGCCCAGCTCTCCGCTCGCCACCAGCTTCGTGTCCACCGGCACCGCCTCCGCCTTGCCGGCGACCAGCGGGCAGTCCGCGCGGTGGAACAGAGTGCCGCCCGGCACCATCAGAAGGTCACCGCTGACCGCCAGCGGCGCGGCCGCGGCCTGCCCGGGCCCCGCCTCGGCGTCGGCGGGCTCCGCGGCCACCAGGAGCCCATACAGCTCCTCCACGCGCGCGGCGGCGATCGCGCCCCGGCCGTGGGCGAGCAGCACCGCCCCCGCGACGATCAGCGCGGCGCCGGGGACCGTGCAGGACGCGAGGTAGGGCAGCTGCCGTTCGGCATAGCGCTCGCCGGAGATGCCGTACCAGCCGATCACGCACAGCACGGCGCCCGCGGCGAGGGCGGCCCAGCCGGCCCAGAGGACGGGGTGCACGGTCCGCAGTCGGGCTGTCCGCATCTGTGGCTCCCACACGTCATGTGTCCGACTGGCTTCCAAGTCCGCCGATGGACTTGCACTATGCCTTCTGGAAGCTGACCCTGAAAGCACCGGGCGCACTTGGCCCGGACCGACACCCGGTGGTGAGCCAGATGGTTCTCGGGAGCGACCTCAGGCGGGGGAAGGCACGACGGGGGCGCGGCCCCGGGGCGGCGGGACGGGGTACGGCCGTGCTGGCCGCCCTGGCCCTCTTCCTGGCCCCGGCCCTTGCGGCGTGCAGCGACGACAACGGCGGCGGCAGCGAGAGCACGCCCCCCGCTCCGACCCCGGAGACGACGACCAGCGCGCCGGCCACCGCGCCGGCCGACCCGGCGGCGGCCCAGCAGGAGATCAGGCAGAACTGGCAGAAGTTCTTCGACCCGGCCAGCTCGACGCAGGAGAAGCTGGCCGTCCTGGAGAACGGCGAGCAGATGGGCCCGGTCCTTCAGGCCTTCAGCGGTGACCAACGCGGCGGCCAGGTCCAGGCGAAGGTCACCAAGGTCGAGTTCACCGGTCCGACCCGGGCGACCGTGACGTACACACTGACCCTGAAGGGCGCCACGGCCCTGCCGAACGCCTCCGGCACCGCCGTCGAACAACAGGGGACCTGGAAGGTCTCCGTCAACACACTGTGTTCGCTGGTCCAGCTGAGCGGCAATGGGTCGCCGGCACCGGGCTGCTGAGACCGCGGCCGCGGCGCTGCTGCTCCTGCTGGGCACGGCATGCGGCAGCCGTCTGCCCGAAAGCGACTTCGAGCACGAGGGCCGCACGGCCACCCCCGCGCCGAGCAGCGCCGCGCCCCTGCGCGTCGGCATCATCACCAGCGCCACCAGCCCCGTCGGCGGCAACACCTTCACCGGTCCGCGCGACGGCGCCCAGGCCTGGTTCGACCGCCTCAACGCGCACGGGGGCATCGACGGCCACAAGGTCGAGGTGCGCCTGTGCGACGACGGCGGCAGCGGCATCGGCAACAACACGTGCGTGCACCGGCTGATCGACGAGGACCAGGTCGTCGCCCTGGTCGCCACCACGGCCCTGGACTACGCGGGCGCCTCCCGCGTCTCCCACGCGCGCGTGCCCGACATCGGCGGACAGCCCATCGGCGCCGCCTACGACACCTGGCCGCACCTGTACGGCATCTACGGCAGCCTCGCGCCCCGCAACGGCACCCCGGGCTGGGGCGGCACGCTGTACGGCGGCACGGAGGTCTACCGCTACTTCAAGCGCGAGCACGGCGCCCGTACCGCCGCCGTGATCTCGTACAACCAGTCCGCCTCCGCCGCCTACGCCCGGCTCGTCGAGCGGGGCCTGAAGGCCGAGGGCTACCAGGTCGTCACCGAGCAGGTCGACTTCGCGCTGCCCAACTTCCGTGCCGTCGCGGCCGACCTCAAGCAGCAGGGCGCCGACCTCGTCTTCGACGCCCTCGACGCCCACGGCAACGCCCAGCTGTGCAAGGCGATGGACGAGGTCGGCGCCAAGGTCACCGCCAAGGTGACCAACGTACAGAACTGGACGTCCACCGTTGCCGAGGACTACAAGGACTCCCCGCGCTGCCGCAACGCGCTCTGGGCGACCGGATCCAGCCGCAACTACGAGGACACGGACCAGGAGGCCGTACGGGAGTTCCGGGACGCGACCGAGGGCCTCAAGACGCACTCCCAGTGGCAGCTGGAGGGCTGGGCGGCCGCGAAGTGGTTCACGGACGCGGCGAAGTCCTGCGCGGCAACGGGCATCACGCGCGCGTGCGTCGACGCCTATATGAACCGCAGCGAGGACTTCACCGCGAGCGGGCTGCTGCTGCCCGTCGTCTTCGAGCGGCTGGCCGAGCCGCCGAAGACCCGCAGGACCTGTCTGTCGGTGGCGCGCTGGAAGGACGGCAGCGGCTGGGTCTCCCAGGGGGACATGAACAGCACCTGTTTTGACGTGCCGCAGCTGCCGTATCAGCCGTGACCGGCATCCCTGGGTCACCGCAGTGAGCGGAAGAACTCCCTGACGTCACCGGTCAGGAGGTCCGGGGCCTCCAGGGCCGCGAAATGGCCGCCGCGGTCGAACTCCGTCCAGCGTGCGACGGCGTTGGCCTGTTCGGCGAAGCGGCGGATCGCCACGTCCTCGGCGAAGTTCGCCACGGCCGTCGGCACACCCGAGTTCGTGGTGGGGAACCAGTCACCCACATGGCCGTTCTCGTAGTACATGCGAGCCGCCGAACCGGCCGTGCCGGTCAGCCAGTACAGCATGACGTTGGTGAGCAGCGTGTCGCGGTCGATCGCCTCCTCGGGCAAGTCGGCCGAGGCGTGCGTCCACTCCTTGAACTTCTCCATGATCCAGGCGAGCTGGCCGACGGGTGAATCGGTGAGCGCGTAGGACAGGGTCTGCGGGCGGGTGGACTGCAGGACGTTGTAGCCGAAGCCGTCCGTGGTGAACTCGGCGATCATCGCGAGGCTCCGCCGCTCCCTGTCGGTGAGCTCGGCCCGGACGTCCTCGGCCACCGGGCCGAGCGGGATGAAGCCGACCGAGGCGGCGTTCACATGGATGCCGAGCACCGATTCGGGGGCGACACGGCCGAGCGCGGGAGAGATCAGCGCGCCCAAGTCGCCGCCCTGGGCGCCGTACCGCTCGTAGCCGAGCCGGCGCATCAGCTCGGCCCAGGCGCGTGCGATACGGCTGACGTTCCAGCCCTTGTCCCCGGTGGGGCCGGAGAGGCCGAAGCCGGGAAGGGACGGGACGACGAGGTGGAAGGCGTCGGCCGGGTCGCCGCCGTGGGCCCGCGGATCGCTCAGCGGGCCGACCAGGCCGAGGAACTCGACGATCGAGCCCGGCCAGCCGTGCGTCAGGATCAGCGGCAGCGCGTCCGGCTCGGGAGAACGGACGTGCAGGAAGTGCACCCGGGCGCCGTCGATCTCCGTGACGTACTGCGGGAGATCGTTGAGCGCTGCCTCGTGCTTGCGCCAGTCGTAGGCGCCGCGCCAGTACGCGGCGAGGTCGCGGACGTACGGCAGCGAGGCGCCGTACTCCCAGCCCGCGTCCGGGAGTTCGTCCGGCCAGCGGGTCAGGTCCAGGCGGGTGTGCAGGTCGTCGAGCTGCGCCTGAGGGATGTCGATCCGGTGAGGGTGCACGGTGTTGTCTGTCATGACGCCCAAGCTAGGGACCCTTGCGGACAGACCGTGTCCGCAATCGCTGGCAGACTCGGACCCATGTTGGAGACCTCGGCACGGCTTCTGCGTCTGCTCTCGTTGCTCCAGGCCCACCGTGAATGGTCCGGTGCCGATCTGGCCGAACGCCTCGGCGTCACCCCGCGCACCGTGCGGCGGGACGTCGACCGGCTGCGGGAACTGGGCTATCCCGTCAACGCCAGTCCCGGCACCGGCGGCGGCTACCAGCTGGGCGCGGGCGCGCAGTTGCCCCCGCTGCTGCTGGACGACGACGAAGCGGTGGCCGTGGCCGTGGGGCTGCGCACGGCCGCCGGGCAGGGCATCGAGGGCATCGGCGAGACCTCGGTACGGGCCCTCGCCAAGCTGGAGCAGGTGCTGCCGAACCGGCTGCGCCGCCGGGTGGGCGCCCTCAACGCCTTCACCGTGCCGATGCTGCGCGGGCCCCAGCCCTCCGCGGTCGACCCGGCCGTGCTGACCGAGCTCGCCAACCTCTGCCGGGATGCCGAACGGCTGCGCTTCGAGTACAGCGACCACGACGGCGCCCCCACCCGCCGCACCGTCGAACCGCACCGCCTGGTGTGCACCGAGCGCCGCTGGTACATGGTCGCCTGGGACCTCGACCGCGACGACTGGCGTACGTTCCGTGTGGACCGTATCCGGCCCAGGCCGCCGCACGGCCCGCGGTTCGTCCCGCGCACCCCGCCCGCCGAGGATCTCGCCGCATACGTGTCCCAAGGGGTCTCCACGCGCGCGTACGCCGCGCACGCCGTGATCCGGATGCTGGTGCCCCTGGAGGAGGCCGCCGAGCGGATCTCACCGTCCGCCGGGACGCTGGAGGCCGACGGGCCGGAGACCTGCATCCTGCGCACGGGGGCCGCGAGCCTCGACGTGATGGTGATCCATGTGATGCTGATGGGCTTCGAGTTCGAGGTCTTGGAGCCGGCCGAGCTCACCGACGCGATCAGGACGGCTCGCGACCGGCTTGCTCGCTCTGTGGCTCGGGCTGGGGAATCAGCGCCGCGTGCTCCGGATGGTGCAGGTCGAACGCCGGGGACTCCGAGCGGATCCGGGGCAGCGTGGTGAAGTTGTGCCGGGGCGGCGGGCAGGAGGTCGCCCACTCCAGGGAGCGGCCGAAGCCCCAGGGGTCGTCGACCTGGACCTTCTCGCCGTACTTCGTGGTCTTCCAGACGTTGTAGAGGAACGGCAGCGTGGACAGGCCCAGCAGGAACGCACCGATCGTCGAGACGGTGTTGAGCGCGGTGAACCCGTCCGCGGCGAGATAGTCGGCGTAGCGACGCGGCATGCCCTCCGCGCCCAGCCAGTGCTGCACCAGGAACGTGGTGTGGAAACCGATGAACAGCGTCCAGAACTGGATCTTGCCGAGCCGCTCGTCGAGCATCTTCCCGGTGAACTTCGGCCACCAGAAGTAGAAGCCGGCGAAGATCGCGAAGACGACGGTGCCGAACACCACGTAGTGGAAGTGGGCGACCACGAAGTACGAGTCGGTGACCTGGAAGTCCATCGGCGGCGACGCCAGGATCACCCCGGTCAGTCCGCCGAACAGGAACGTCACGAGGAAGCCCACCGCCCACAGCATCGGTGTCTCGAAGGACAGCGAGCCCTTGAGCATGGTCCCGGACCAGTTGAAGAACTTCACCCCGGTCGGCACCGCGATCAGGAAGCTCATGAAGGAGAAGAACGGCAGCAGGACCGCGCCGGTGGCGAACATGTGGTGCGCCCACACGACCATCGACAGCCCGGTGATCGCCATCGTCGCGCCGATCAAGGTGAGATAGCCGAAGATCGGCTTGCGGCTGAAGACCGGGAGGATCTCCGTGATGATCCCGAAGAACGGCAGGGCGATGATGTACACCTCGGGATGCCCGAAGAACCAGAACAGGTGCTGCCACAGCAGTGCCCCGCCGTTGGACGCGTCGAAGACCTGCGCGCCGAACCGCCGGTCGGCCTCCAGGACCAGCAGGGCCGCCGCCAGCACCGGGAACGCCATCAGGATCAGGATCGACGTGAACAGCGTGTTCCATACGAAGATCGGCATCCGGAACATCGTCATGCCCGGCGCCCGCATCCCGATGATCGTGGTGACGAAGTTGACCGCGCCGAGGATCGTGCCGAAACCGGCCAGCGCGAGCCCCATGATCCACAGGTCGGGGCCGATTCCGGGCGACCGTTCCGCGCTGTTGAGCGGCGCATAGGCGAACCAGCCGAAGGCGGCGGGTCCGGTGGGCACCAGCAGCGAGCCGAGCACGATCAGACCGCCGAAGAGGAACAGCCAGTACGAGAGCATGTTCAGCCGCGGGAAGGCGACGTCGGGCGCACCGATCTGGAGGGGCATCAGCTCGTTGGCGAAGCCGGCGAAGCTCGGGGTCGCGAAGAGCAGCAGCATGATCGTGCCGTGCATCGTGAACAACTGGTTGAACTGCTGGTTGTCCATGATCTGCAGCCCGGGGCGGGCGAGCTCGGCGCGCATCAGCAGGGCCATCATGCCGCCGACCAGGAAGAACACGAACGATGTGATCAGATAGAGGTGACCGATCTTCTTGTGGTCGGTGGTGGTCAGCCAGTCCACGATCAGCCGGCCGCGCCCCTCGGTGCGCAAGGGTCGCGCCGTTGCCCGCACGGTCTGGGTCCCCATTGCTCGCTCGCCCCTTCGCTCGGTCGCTCCCGGGTCCGCTCGAGCCCGCGCCGCGCCTGCCCGCGGGCTCAGGCCATGATGCTCACGCCGCCGTGCGCTCCGACAGGGGGCGTACGGGGTTTTTGTGCTGGAACCGTGTGTTTCCGCTGTGGTGTCGGTTTCAACGGGTGGTGCGGGAATCGGTCGGGAAAGGGGGCGGGCCGGTTTCTCCCGGAACTTTCCGCCGGGTTATTCGGGAAGCCGTCGCGACACGCGGGAATTGCGTTCGAATACCTGCGGAAGGGCTATGGAACCGCCCGAACGTGTGACGCGGTTCAAGCGGATCGCGTGTCGTGATCCTGTGACAGAAGCGTGACAGGAGAGGGATGCGTGACGAGGTGTCGGGCCGGGGTTCCCCGTCCGCCGGGCAGGCCCTAGCGTGGCCGTATGGCACCGATTCCGAAACCGCAGGCCGAACCCGACGACAGCCCGGACGCCTATCTCGGGCTCGACGCCGAGCATGCCGAGCGGCTCGCCCGCGAGCGCGGGTGGTCGACGGTGCGCTCACTGCCGCCGGGCGCGATCATCACCATGGAGTACCGGGTGGGGCGGCTGAACTTCGAGGTGAAGGACGGCCGCGTGGCACGGGCCTGGAAGGGCTGACGGCGGTACGGACGACGGCCCCGGCTCCTCGACGAGGAACCGGGGCCGTCGTGTTGGCGGGGCGGGCGGTGCGTACCGGCCGCGCGCTGTCCGGGCTGGGGAATCTCCCATGCGGTCAGCGGTGGGGGAGGTCAGCCGCCCGTCAGGGGGCGGGCCGCGCCGCGCGTGACGCGTTCCGGGTGCGGCGGTCGGCGGCTGCCGGCCGGGGTGACCGGTGTGCGCTCCGAGCGGGCCGTGTGCGGTCCCGGGGCCAGGTAGACGGGGGCCCGCGATGAGCGGGCCATGGCGACCGGCTCGGGCGCCGCGGAGTCGTCCTGGGGCGAGGCGAGCGGCGTGACGAGCACGGGCGCATCGACGGGGAAGGCCGGTGCCGGTGCCTTGCTGCCGCGCCGGGCACGCCAGCGGTCGCGCAGGTCGAAGATGCCGATCTCGGCGCGCGTGATCAGTGGCTCGAACCACGGGAGCGCCAGCAGGATCAGCAGCCCGGCGACCCAGCCGAGGATCACGTCGCTCAACCAGTGCGTGCCGAGGTAGACGGTGGCCATCCCCACGCCGAGCGAGGTCACCGCGGACACCGCGGACAGCCAGCGGCGGGCTCTCGGCGTGGAGGCCAGATAGGCCAGAATTCCCCAGGTCACCACCGCGTTGGCGGTGTGGCCGCTGGGAAATATATCGCCGCCCAGACCCATCTCGTTGGAGCCGATGGTGGTGGCGTAGTGCGGTCCGAGACGGCCCATGCCGAGCTTGGCGGCGCCGACGGTGATGTTCAGCAGCAGCAGCGAGGTGGCGAGGGCCAGCAGCGGGCGCAGGGTGTGCTGCCGCCAGGAACGCCAGCCCAGCCAGGCCGCGATCATCACCGCGGTCGGGCCGCGCTGGCCGAGGACGACGTAGTAGTCGACGAACCAGTGGATCTCCGACCACTGCTGGTACGGCCGGAAGAACATGACCTGCCAGTCGAGGCGGACCAGCCATGAGGTGATCACCACGGCCCACACGACGGCCAGATAGAAGGCCAGGGTCGCGGACAACAGCACGACCCTGTGCCGGCTCATCTTCGGCACATCGATGTGGACCGGTCGTTCCGGCTCACGGTCCAGCCTGGCGAACACCCGGTCCAGACGGGTGAGGTTGCAATCGGTACGCACCCAATCGACGTTACAGCGAGTGAGCTCAGTTTCCCGGCGATTGCGCGGCTTTGTGATGACGATGTGATGTGGGATTCCTCTCAGTGAGAGGCCTATTTACGCTGATTCCACAATCCCCGGTCCGCGAGCCCTGCAATTCCTTTGATCATCCTGGGTCTGGGTTTTATGGCGCTTATTAATTCGTTCACCAAATCATGGGGTGGAATTCTCCGGACGCTCACGCACGGTCCCGAGTCGATCATGGGGGACCGGAGCCGTTCAGCCAGAACGCCCCGTACCCCGCCGAGACGACGGCGACGACGGCCACCACCAGCGCCGACCTGGGCGTACGCAGCCGGGCGAGGCCCAGCGCGAGGGGCAGCAGCAGCGGGAAGGCGGGCATCAGCAGGCGGGGTTTCGAGCCGAAGTAGCTCGACGCGCACAGCGCGAGCGCGGTCACGACACCCGCGTACACCAGGAGCGGAAGCGGCTGGCGCTGCCTGACGCAGACGACGTACAGCCGGATCACCAGTGCGACCCCGGCGATCAGTCCCACGCCCGCCAGGGCCGACGGGAACGACGTGAACTTGTCGGCGACGAAGCGGGCGAACGCGTAACCGCCGTCGAAGCCGTTGCGCCAGCCCGCCTGGACGTCGAGATAGCCGAGCGGGCCCTTGCCGGTGCGGTGGCCGACCCACAGCACATACCCGGCGGCGCCAAGGGGTGCGAGGAGCAGGCCGAACGCGCGCCGCGCGCCGTCCCTAGGGGCGCGCGCTGTGCTCTGCGCGCCGCCCGTGCGCGCTGTGCTTCGCTCTCGTACGAACGAGGCAATGCCCGCAGCCCACACTGCCGCAACCACGGCGAGCCCCACGGGGCGGGTCAGACCGGCCAGCAGGGCCAGGCCGCCGGCCGTCAGCCACCGTCCGGTCAGGACCGCGTACAGCGACCAGGCGGCGAGCGCGGTGAACACAGACTCGCTGTACGCCATCGACTGCACGATCCCGACGGGCAGCACGGCCCACAGCAGGACGGCGCACACCCCCGCCCGGCTCCCGTACACGTGGTCCGCGACCGCGAAGATCCCCCAGGCCGCGGCGAGCGAGGCGAGCAGGGTGACGACGAAGCCCGCGTCGGCGTACGACAGCGGGCTCACGGCCGCCAGCATCCGCTCCAGCCACGGCAGCAGCGGGAAGAAGGCCAGATTGGAGTGGACGTCGCCGTTCGGGAGGCGCACCTCGTAGCCGTAGCCCAGTTCGGCGACCCGGGTGTACCAGAGCGCGTCCCAGCGGGCCGTGAGGAGGGTGTACGGGCTCTTGTCGCGCGCAGCGCTCCACAGGGCCAGGGCGAGCAGGCCGAGGGCGCGTACGGCCGCGTACCCGAGGAGGGCCGGGGCCGCCCGGCGCAGGGCCGTGGCACGGGGCGGCGCCGGGCGCGTCTCAAGAGCGGTCACGCGCCCGATTATCGACGGCTCACGGAACCGGCCGGCCCGCCGGGGCGTGCTCGCAGGGGGGTGGCGTACGTCACACTGTCCACACTCTGAGAGGTCCGCCACTGGGTAACGGAACGAACTCGCGTAACCTGGCGTGTCACTCGCCTTCGCTGCGTGGGCCGGAGACCCCGCTCCTCTCCGGCCGAGTCACGGGACGTCCCCGCCCGTGGGCCCGCCGAACGCGAGGGAACATCTGGGAGGTACGTACATGTCCGGGACGACCACGGCCGCTGTGCTGCGCCGTCGGGCGGCCGGGGCCGGTGCCAACCGCTGGGTCGTCCTTGTGGTGCTCTGTGCCAGCCTGCTCCTCGTCGCCCTCGACGCGACCGTGCTGCACGTGGCGGTGCCCGCCGTCACCGAGGACCTCAAGCCCGGCGCGATAGAGCTGCTCTGGATCGTCGACATCTATCCGCTCGTCTGCGCGTCGCTGCTGATCCTCTTCGGCACGCTCGGCGACCGGGTCGGCCGCAGACGCGTTCTGCTTCTCGGATACGCCCTGTTCGGCGTCGCATCCGGAATGGCGGCGCTCGCGCAGGACCCCCATGTACTGATCCTGGCGCGGGCACTGCTCGGCGTCGGCGGCGCGATGATCATGCCCGCGACGCTGTCGATCCTCCGCCAGGTCTTCCCCGACCGGCGGGAGCGGGCGCTCGCCATCGGTATCTGGAGCGCGGTGGCCGCCGTGGGCGCGGCGGTCGGACCGCTGCTCGGCGGCTTCCTCCTCGAGCACTTCTGGTGGGGCTCGGTGTTCCTCGTGAACATCCCGCTGATGCTGATCAGCCTGCCCGTGGGGCGGCTGCTGCTGCCCGAGTCGCGAGGGAGGGGCGACGGCCCCTGGGACGTGGTCGGCGCCCTGATGGCGGCGGCCGGGCTCTTCGGCGTGGTGCTGGGCGTGAAGCGGCTCGGCGGCGGGGAGCTGGGCGGTTTCACCGTGCTGCCGCTGGTGGTGGGCGCAGTACTGCTCGTTCTGTTCGTACGGCGGCAGCGGGGCCGTGCGCACCCCTTGGTGGACCTGCGGATGTTCGCCCGGCCGGCGTTCAGCACGTCCGTCGGGTGCATCGTGCTGGCGATGCTGGCGCTGGTCGGGCTGGAGCTGATCGCGGCGCAGTATCTCCAGCTCGTGCTGGGGCTGTCACCGTTGGAGACCGGACTGCGGCTGCTGCCGCTGACGATCGCGGCGATGGCGGCGGGACTGGCCGGGGCGCAGATGCTGCGGCGGTTCGGGCCGCGGCGGATGGTCTGCATCGGGTTCTGTCTGACGGCCGCGTCGGTCGTGCTGCTCACGGCGATGGGCGGTGAGGACAACGCCGGCCTGCTGCTGTCCGGGTTCGTGCTGCTGGGCTTCGGACTGGAGACCACGCTGTTCGGCGCGTACGAGTCGATGCTGAGCGAGGCTCCGGCGGAGCAGGCGGGCGGGGCCGCGGCGATCGGCGAGACCTCCTACCAGCTGGGGGCGGGCATCGGGATCGCGCTTCTCGGGAGTGTGATGAACGCGGCGTACGCGCCCGGGCTGACGGCCGTGCCGGGGGTGCCGGCGTCGGCGTCGAACGCGGCGGGGCACTCGCTGGGGGAGGCGTACGGGGTTGCCGGGCGGCTCGGGGGGTCGGCGGGGGTGGCCCTGCGGCGGGCCGCGAAGGATTCCTTCGTCCATGGGCTGCATGTGACGTTGCTGGTGAGCGCGGGGCTGTTGCTGCTGGGGGCGGTGATGGCGCTGCGGTTGCCGCGGGTGATGCAGTGCGAGGTGCCTGCGGCGGAAGTGGAGATTCCTGCGCCGCGGAAGGTTGCCGAGTCCCGCGTCTCTGCTTGACGGGGTTCGCTCTCTCTCCCCTTCCCGCGCACCGGCGCCGGGTGGGGTACTGGACGTGGAGGAGACCGCGTCGTAGCGTCGGGCCGGTAGTGGTGATTAGCGGTGCTAGTTTCAGTTGTGTCGGAGGGTTGTGCCATGTCCGCCTCGTCGAAGCTCCCCCCGTTCGACCCCGCCGACCCGCTCGGTGTCGACGAGTTGCTGGAGCCCGAGGATCTTGCGATCCGTGGCACCGTGCGGGAGTGGGCCGCGGACCGTGTGCTGCCGTATGTCGCCGAGTGGTACGAGAAGGGCGAGCTGCCCGGTATCCGTGAACTCGCCCGGGAACTGGGCGGCATCGGTGCGCTCGGGATGTCGCTCAGCGGGTACGGATGCGCCGGCGCCAGCGCCGTGCAGTACGGGCTGGCGTGCCTGGAACTCGAGGCCGCCGACTCCGGGATCCGCTCCCTCGTCTCCGTGCAGGGCTCCCTGGCCATGTACGCCATCCACCGGTTCGGCTCCGAGGAACAGAAACAGCAGTGGCTGCCGCGCATGGCCGCCGGTGAGGTCATCGGGTGCTTCGGGCTGACCGAGCCCGATCACGGCTCCGACCCGGCCGCGATGCGGACGCATGCCAAACGCGATGGGGACGACTGGGTCCTCAACGGGCGCAAGATGTGGATCACCAACGGTTCCGTGGCCGGGGTGGCCGTCGTCTGGGCGCGGACCGACGACGGGATCCGCGGGTTCGTGGTGCCCACCGACAGTGCCGGGTTCTCCGCGCCCGAGATCAAGCACAAGTGGTCGCTGCGCGCCTCCGTCACCAGCGAACTCGTCCTCGACGACGTCAGGCTGCCCGCCGAGGCCGTATTGCCCGACGTGGTCGGACTCAAGGGCCCGCTCAGCTGTCTCTCCCACGCCCGCTACGGCATCGTCTGGGGAGCCATGGGGGCGGCGCGTTCCTGCTTCGAGGCCGCGCTCGACTACGCGAAGTCGCGGGAGCAGTTCGGGCGGCCCATCGGCGGCTTCCAGCTCACCCAGGCCAAACTCGCCGACATGGCCCTCGAACTGCACAAGGGGATCCTGCTCGCCCACCATCTGGGGCGCCGTATGGACGCCGGGCGCCTGCGTCCCGAGCAGGTCAGCTTCGGCAAGCTCAACAACGTGCGCGAGGCCATCGACATCTGCCGTACGGCCCGGACCATCCTCGGGGCCAACGGGATCTCGCTCGAATACCCCGTGATGCGGCACGCGACCAACCTCGAGTCGGTGCTCACCTACGAGGGCACCGTCGAGATGCACCAGCTCGTGCTGGGCAAGGCGCTCACCGGACTCGACGCCTTCCGGTGATCCGGGTCGACCCCGCGGGAGGCAGGGCCGGCGAGCGGCCCTGCCTCAGCTCTGGTTGAAGAACCCGTCCGTCCGGTGCGGCGCCGGGTCCCCGTTGACGATCTCCGTGTCGGCCGGGGTCAGCAGGAACACACGGTTGGACACCCGGTCGATCGAACCGCGCAGGCCGAAGATCAGCCCGGCCGCGAAGTCGACCACGCGCTTGGCGTCGGAGGCCTCCATGGCCGTGAGGTTCATGATGACGGGAACCCCGTCCCGGAACATCTCGCCGATGGCGCGCGCGTCCCGGAAGCTGTCCGGGGTGACCGTGCCGATCCTGCGGCCCTTCTCCTCGGCGACGTCCGTGGCCACCTTGACCCGCGGATCGGTGACCCAGGCCTCCCCGGGCTCGGTCCCTTCGGAGTAGTCGTCGTCGTAGTAACGCTCGTCATCGTTGTCGTCAACGAGGCCAAGCCAGGCACTTGCCTTGCGTACCGATCCCATGGACGCCTCCTCTCACAGCGGTCTCTTCTGCGTTCCGCGTCCCTATGGTCATCCATGATGCGGACGGCGCGCCAAGTGGATAGACGCCGCGCGGGGGGTTTGTGACGGTACTGGTGCACAGCGAATTCGTCGAGAGTCCGTGTGTCCCAAGGGTCGTGCCTCAAACGGCTGCTGACTGTGAGTGAAATATGATTCTTGTCGGCGTATGGGTGACGGTCGGAGCGTACGGGTGAACGGAGGGTCGGTACGATGCGGCAGCTCACCTGAGTTCAACACCGTACGCACCACGGGGGATCGTCGTGTTCGGAATCGTCAGGCCCTGTCGTCACCGGCTCTCGGAGAGCCTCAAGGTCCAGTGGATGGCGCATTTGTGCGGGCTGTGCCTTGCGCTGCGCGGCGATCACGGGCAGTTCGCGCGGGTGGTGACCAACTACGACGGGCTTCTCATATCCGTTCTGACGGAGGCTCAGACGGATCTTCGGACGGGAAAGGAAGGCGGAGGGCGGCGTACCGCCGGGCCCTGTCCGCTGCGCGGAATGCGTACCGCCTCGGTCGCTCACGGTGAGGGCGCCCGGCTCGCGGCCGCCGTCTCGCTCGTGCTCGCCTCCGCCAAGGTGCGCGACCATGTCGCCGACGGGGACGGGCTGCTGGCCCGCAGGCCGGTGGCGCTCGCGGCGCGCCGGGTCGCAGCGAGCTGGGGGAAGGCGGGGGAGCGGACCGGTCTGGACGTCGGGTTCGACACCGCCGTGCTCGTCGACGCCGTGGACCGGCAGCTCGGCATCGAGTCGCTCGCCGGGCCCGGGACGGGGATCCTGACCGTCACCGAGCCGACCGAGACCGCGACGGCCGCGGCTTTCGCGCACACCGCCCTCCTGGCCGGACGGCCGGGCAACGCCGAGCCGCTCGCCGAGGCCGGGCGTCTGTTCGGACGGCTCGCGCACCTGCTGGACGCCGTGGAGGACCGGGAAGCCGACGCCGCGTCAGGTGCATGGAACCCGCTTACGGCGACCGGTACCCCGCTCACCGAGGCCCGGCGGCTCGCGGACGACGCGCTGCACGGGATACGGCTCGCCCTGCGCGAGGTGGAGTTCACGGACGGCAGGCTGGCGCATCTGCTGCTCGCGCACGAGCTGCGGAACTCGGTGGACCGGGCCTTCGGCACGAGCTCGTGCTCGCACCGCCCCGAGGCGTACGGGCCGCCGCCGGGCAACCCGTACGCCCCCTCGGGTCCCGGCGGCCCGCCGCTGCCCCCTGAGCCGCCCCGCCGCGACCGGCGTGGTCTGCTCGCCGGGTGCCTCGTGTGGGCGGGGCTCGCCTGTACGTGCCAGATGTGCTGCGGCGAGTACGACGACCCGTGGAGCCGGGAGCGCAGGGAGGGCCTTTGCCGGCAGTGCGACTGCGACTGCAGCGGGTGCGGTGACTGCTGCAACTGCTGCGATTGCTGCGGGAACTGCTGCGACGGGTGTGATTGCGGCTGCGACTGCTGAGCCGTCCGTCCCTTCGGCTCCGGCGGCGAGACCCGTCCGAAGTGGCCTTTTCGCGCAGTTCGTTCAAAAGTTGACGGCCGAAAGGTGCCCTTGCGCCGACCGGCCGTCCGGCTGCATATTCCCCTCAGCGCTTGTCAGGGGCACGGCAAGTTCGGAATCCGGGCGACCGGTCTCTGGCTGCGCCTCACGGGCCCAACCCCACCAATGGGCCCCCGACTTCCCATGTGGAGGAACGAAAAGTGAGGATCAAGCGCACCACTCCCCACAGCGGTATCACGAGACGGACCCGGCTGATCGCCGTATCCACCGGCCTCGTGGCCACCGCAGCGATCGCGGTCCCGAGCGCGAGCGCGTCCGACGTCACCACGTTCAGCGCCACCCAGCTCAAGAGCGCAAGCAGCTCCGTGCTCAAGGCCGACATCGCGGGCACCGCGTGGGCCGTCGACAGCAAGACCGACCGGGTCGTCGTCACCGTCGACAGCACGGTCTCCAAGGCCGAGATCGCGAAGATCAAGGAGCAGGCCGGCGCCAACGCGGGCGCGCTCACGATCAAGCGGACCCCGGGCACGTTCAACAAGCTGATCTCCGGCGGCGACGCCATCTATGCGAGTAGCTGGCGTTGCTCCCTGGGCTTCAACGTCCGCAGCGGCAGCACCTACTACTTCCTGACCGCGGGTCACTGCACCGACGGCGCGGGCACCTGGTGGTCGAACTCGGGGCGCACCACGACGCTCGGCACCACGGCGGGCTCCAGCTTCCCGACGAACGACTACGGCATCGTCCGCTACACGAACTCCTCCGTGACCAAGTCCGGCACCGTCGGCAGCGTCGACATCACCAGCGCCGCCACCCCGAGCGTGGGCACCACCGTCTACCGGCGAGGCTCCACCACCGGTACCCGCAGCGGCCGGGTCACCGCCCTGAACGCGACCGTCAACTACGGCGGCGGCGACATCGTCTACGGCATGATCCAGACCACGGTCTGCGCCGAGCCCGGCGACTCCGGCGGTCCGCTGTACTCCAACAGCGGCATCGCCTACGGCCTGACCTCCGGCGGCAGCGGCAACTGCACCTCCGGCGGCACGACCTTCTTCCAGCCCGTCGTGGAGGCACTGAACGCCTACGGCGTCAGCGTCTACTAGGACGGGACCCCGGCCCCATGAAGCGCGCCCCCGCACGCAACCGTCGTGCGGGGGCTCGCCCTTGTCCAGGTGCCGGAGTTACCGTCTAAGGGCAGGCAGTACTCCCCTGCAATACGCCCACTTCGGACCCTGGGGGCCGGCATGGTGGAGGAGCTGGTGGCGGCGGGAGTGACCCTCGCGACCGCCGCAGTGGTGTACGTCTCGGCGGCGGCGCGGGTCGTCAAGCAGTACGAACGCGGAGTGGTGTTCCGGCTCGGCAAGCTGCGGCCCACGGTGCGCGGGCCGGGGTTCACGATGATCGTTCCGGTGGTGGACAAGCTCCGCAAGGTCAACATGCAGATCGTCACGATGCCCGTGCCGGGGCAGGAGGGCATCACCCGGGACAACGTCACGGTGCGCGTGGACGCCGTCGTCTACTTCAAGGTGACCTCGCCCGCGGACGCGGTCGTCCAGGTCGAGGACTACCGCTTCGCGGTCTCGCAGATGGCGCAGACGTCCCTGCGGTCCATCATCGGCAAGAGCGAACTGGACGACCTGCTGTCCAACCGCGAGAAGCTCAACCAGGGCCTGGAGCTGATGATCGACAGCCCGGCCGTGGAGTGGGGCGTCACCATCGACCGGGTCGAGATCAAGGACGTGTCCCTGCCGGAGACCATGAAGCGCTCCATGGCCCGGCAGGCGGAGGCCGACCGCGAACGGCGGGCCCGGGTCATCAACGCGGACGCCGAACTCCAGGCGTCGAAGAAGCTCGCCGAGGCCGCGCAGCAGATGGCGGACACCCCGGCCGCGCTGCAACTGCGGCTGCTGCAGACGGTGGTGGCGGTCGCGGCGGAGAAGAACTCGACGCTGGTGCTGCCGTTCCCGGTGGAGCTGCTGCGATTCCTGGAGAAGGCGCAGCAGCCCGCGCCGCCGATGCCGTCCGTGCCGCAGCAACCGGTGCACGAGCAACTTCCGGCCGCCGATCCTCATCCGAACTCCAGTACGCAAGAGGCGAATTCAAGACAGGAGTAGACCTCACCCGCCGGTGACGGGTTACTCGCACGTAGTGTTTGCAGCGCGAATCCGCCTGGAACGACCGTGGCTGGTCAAACAGGAGGGGGAGTGCGGTCGCGTTCTACGCGCGTCCTGAAGTCAACCTTGTGCGCTCCCTGGGGAGTTCGGAAGAGTAGGTGCTCGTCAACCCTGCCTTCCGGTCCGTGAGGTCCCCACAATCCTCCCGGACCGACCCCCCACAGGAGGACCCGAGTTGAAGCACCGACGCATACCCAAGCGGCGGGCCGCCGTCGCAGGTGCGGGAATCGCCGCACTGGTGGCCGCGGGAGTCACTTTCCAGTCTGCGAACGCCAGCGAGCCCACGAAGACCGCGGCGCCCCAGACCCTTTCGGTCGCGGCGGCCGGAAAGCTCGCCTCTGCGCTCGGCGAGGACCTCGGCGCCGACTCGGCGGGCACGTACTACGACGCAAAGACCCAGAACCTCGTGGTCAACGTGCTCGACGAGGCTGCCGCCGAGACGGTCGAGGCGGCCGGTGCCAAGGCCAGAGTCGTCGAGAACTCCCTCGCCGAGCTGAAGAGCGCCCGCAGCACCCTCAAGCAGGACGCCACCATCCCCGGCACCTCCTGGATGACCGACCCGCAGACCAACAAGGTCGTCGTCACCGCCGACCGCACGGTCTCGAAGGCCGAGTGGGCCGAGCTGACCAAGGTTGTCGACGGACTCGGCCCGATGGCCGAACTCCAGCGTACGAAGGGGGAGTTCAAGCCCTTCATCGCGGGCGGCGACGCCATCACCGACGGACAGGGCCGCTGCTCGCTCGGCTTCAACGTGGTCAAGGACGGCGCGCCGTACTTCATCACCGCCGGGCACTGCACCGAGTCCATCTCCACCTGGTCGGACTCCAGCGGCAAGGAGATCGGCAAGAACGAGCAGTCCAGCTTCCCGGACAACGACTACGGCCTGGTCAAGTACACCGCGGAGGTGGACCACCCGAGCGAGGTCAACCTCTACAACGGCTCCGCGCAGCAGATCACCGGCGCGGCCGAGGCCACCGTCGGTATGCAGGTCACCCGCAGCGGCTCGACGACCCAGGTGCACGACGGCAAGGTCACCGGTCTGGACGCCACCGTGAACTACGGCAACGGCGACATCGTCAACGGCCTGATCCAGACCGACGTCTGCGCCGAGCCCGGTGACAGCGGCGGCTCGCTCTTCTCGGACAGCAACGCGATCGGCCTCACCTCCGGCGGCAGCGGCGACTGCACCTCGGGCGGCGAGACCTTCTTCCAGCCGGTCACCGAGGCGCTTTCGGCCTTCGGCGCCCAGATCGGCTGACGGCCGCCCCGCACCACAGACCCCGGTCTCACGGCCCGGCGAAGTCCCGCCCCGCACGCCGGGGGCGGGACTTTCGCGTCGTACGGTCCGGGTGTTCCGCGTCGCATGGTCCGGGTGTCCGCGTCGTACGGTCCGGTCGGGTCTCAGCCCGTCGGTCCGGTCGGGTCTCAGTCCGTCGGTCCGGACGGGTCTCAGTCCGTTGGTCGGGCCGGCGGTGCGGACGGGTCTCGGGCCGGCCGCTGTTTCCGCCGTAGCGCCGCCGCCAGCAGTGTGATCACGACGCCCGCGAGCGCCCAGGCCGAGAGCACCAGCAGCGAGACGGCGACGTCGTTGCCGTCGAAGTACGCGATCGAGCGCGCCGTCCAGGTGCCCGTGCCCGGCGGCAGTGCCGGGCCGATCGCCTGCCAGAACGGCGGCAGCAGCGGCAGCGGCAGGGCGCCGCCCGCGCTCGGGTTGCCCAGGATCACCACGAGCAGGATGGCCAGCCCGACACCGATGGTCCCGAAGAGGCCCTGGAACGCGAGGGTGGCCGCGCCGACCGCGAAGACGATCAGTGCACCGAGCCCCCACAGGGCCGCCGTGCTGCCCGGCAGCGCGTCCAGGACCGGACCCGCGATGACCGCCCCGCCGAGCCCGCCGACGATCGCCACCAGCGCCATCACCGCCAGCCGGATCACCGCGCGCTGCGGGTCGGAAGGCTGCGCGCCCGCGCTCATCGCGAGCGCCGCCGCGCACAGATAGCCGCCCACGCACCAGCCGACGACCAGATAGAAGGACGAGAGCCCGCTGGGGTCCTTGGTGCCGGACGGCGCCACGTCGACGGTCCGCACCGCACGCCCCTGGGGCCTCTCCAGCGCGGTGGTGAGGGTGATCAGCGTGTTGGAGAGGGCCCGGCCGCCGCCGGAGGCGACCAGCAGGGTGTCCGTGGTGGCGGCCGGGTCGATGATCAGCGCGCCGTCGATGTCCCGGTCGGTGATCTGGTTCCGCGCCGTCGCCGCATCGGCCACCGTGCGCGGGTCCAGCGGATCGCCGGGCAGCCGTTCCAGCTGGTCCACCGCCTGCTCGGCCGCGGCCCGGGGCGCGACGACCCCGAAGGGCACGTCCCGGGGCTTCGGGTTGTGCAGCGCCCCCATGTAGGAGGCGATGAACAGCAGCTGGAGGGTGACCACCCCGGTCACGAGCAGCGTGGCCCGCAGGGTGACGGCGTCCTTCACCTCGGCGAGGAGGGAGTCGCGACGAGTGCCGTCGGCGGGGGGTTGTGTCATGTCCCCACCGTCCGGGTTGAGGTGTGTTTGCGCAGGTGGGACGGGCCCGAACGGATGTCGCACACGCTTTCGAAAATTGGTCTATGGTGGGGGTGAGGTAGCTGGGAACAAATGTTCGAGAGCTGGTCGGGCTCACGAGTGCGGGAGGTGCGTGTGCCGGGTTTCACGCATCTGCACACCGTCTCCGGGTTCTCCCTGCGCTACGGGGCCTCCCACCCGGAACGGCTGGCCGAGCGCGCCTCCGAACGGGGCATGGACGCCCTCGCCCTCACCGATCGCGACAACCTCGCAGGCACGGTCCGCTTCGCCAAGGCCTGTGCGAAGGCGGGCATCCGCCCGCTGTTCGGCGCCGAGCTGGCGGTGGCGGAGTCCGGGACCGCACGAGGAGACGGGCCCGCGGGCGGGGAAAGGCGCCGTGTCCCCGTGCGCGGAGGTGCCTTCATCGACGAGTCGACACCCCGGGTCACCTTCCTCGCCCGGGACGGCGCCCGTGGCTGGGCCGACCTGTGCGGGATCGTCACCGCGGCCCATGCGGGAGAGGGCACGCCCCTGCTGCCCCGGGCCGCCAACCGGGGAGACGGTCTGACCGTCCTGCTCGGCCCGGCCTCCGACGTGGGCCGCGCGCTCGCCGCGGGCCGCCCCGACCGCGCGGCCCGGCTCCTCGTCCCCTGGCGGGAGACCTACGGCGACGCCCTGCGCCTCGAAGCCGTCTGGCACGGCCGCAAGGGCACCGGCCCCGGCTCCCTGCGCCTGGCCGCCCGTACCGTCGGCTTCGCCGCCGAGCAGCGCGTCCGGCCGGTGCTCAGCAACGCCGTCCGGTACGCCGACCCCGGCGCGGGCCCGGTCGCCGACGTCCTGGACGCCGCCCGCCGGCTCGTGCCCGTCGACACCGCCGGGGAACTGGACTCCGGCGAGGCCTGGCTCAAGGACGCGGGCGCCATGCTCCAGGTGGCGGAGCGGGTCGTCGAGGCCGCGGGCTACCGGCGCGACACCGCCCACCGGCTGCTGGAACAGACCCGGGCGACGGCCGCCGAGTGCCTCGTCGACCCCGAGGACGACCTCGGCATCGGCACCGTCCACTTCCCCGAGCCGCATCTCGTCGGCGCCGGCCGCCGCACCGCCCAGCGGACGCTCGCCTCCCGGGCGGCGGCGGGGATGGTGCTCCGCGGCTACGACACCCGGCGCGCCTACTGGGAGCGGATGCACCAGGAGCTGGACATCATCGCCCACCACGGCTTCGCCTCCTACTTCCTGACGGTCGCTCAAGTGGTGGACGACGTACGGGACATGGGCATCCGTGTCGCCGCGCGCGGCTCCGGCGCGGGCTCGCTGGTCAACCACCTCCTCGGCATCGCCCACGCCGACCCCGTCGAGCACGGGCTGCTGATGGAGCGCTTCCTGTCCAAGCGCCGCCTGGTCCTGCCCGACATCGACATCGACGTGGAGTCCGCGCGCCGGCTGGAGGTCTACCGCGCGATCATCGACCGGTTCGGCACCGAGCGGGTGGCGACGGTCTCGATGCCGGAGACGTACCGGGTCCGCCACGCGATCCGTGACGTGGGCGCGGCCCTGTCCATGGACCCGGCCGACATCGACCGCACCGCCAAGTCCTTCCCGCACATCCGCGCCCGCGACGCCCGCGCGGCGCTGGAGGAACTGCCCGAACTGCGCCGGCTGGCGGAGGAGTTCCAGCGGGAAGGGGAGCGGTACGGGACGTTCTGGGAGCTGGTCGAGGCCCTCGACGCCCTCCCGCGCGGGGTCGCCATGCACCCGTGCGGGGTCCTGCTCTCCGACGCCTCCCTCCTCGCCCGTACGCCGGTCGTGCCGACCAGCGGCGAGGGGTTCCCCATGTCGCAGTTCGACAAGGACGACGTCGAGGACCTCGGGCTGCTCAAGCTCGATGTGCTCGGGGTGCGGATGCAGTCGGCCATGGCGCACGCGGTCGCGGAGACGGAGCGGGCGACGGGGGAGCGGATCGATCTGGACTCCCTCGCGCCGGGCGACCCGGCGACGTACGGGCTCATCCGTTCCGCCGAGACGCTGGGCTGCTTCCAGATCGAGTCGCCGGGCCAGCGGGACCTGGTGGGGCGGCTTCAGCCGGCCACCTTCCACGACCTCGTCGTCGACATCTCCCTCTTCCGGCCCGGGCCGGTCGCCGCCGACATGGTGCGGCCGTTCATCGAGGCCCGGCACGGGCGGGCGCCCATCAGGTACCCGCACCCGGATCTGGCGGAGCCGCTGAAGGAGACGTACGGAGTCGTCGTCTTCCACGAGCAGATCATCCACATCGTCGACATCATGACCGGCTGCGGGCGGGACGAGGCGGACCGGGTGCGGCGCGGGCTGTCCGACCCGGAGTCGCAGGGGCGGATCCGGGTGTGGTTCGCGCAGCACGCGGCGGCGAAGGGATACAACGCGGAAACGATTCAGCGGACCTGGGAGATCATCGAGGCCTTCGGCTCCTACGGCTTCTGCAAGGCGCACGCGGTCGCCTTCGCCGTACCGACGTACCAGTCGGCGTGGCTGAAAGCGCACCACCCGGCCGCCTTCTACGCGGGACTGCTCACGCACGACCCCGGGATGTACCCGAAGCGGCTGCTGCTGGCGGACGCGCGGCGGCGCGGGGTGCCGATCCTGCCGCTGGACGTGAACCGGTCGGCGGTCGGCCATCGTATCGAACTGGTGTCTGAATCTGGGGTGTGGGGACTGCGGTTGGCCCTCTCCGACGTGCACGGCATCAGCGAGGCCGAGGCGGCGCGGATCGCCGACGGGCAGCCGTACGCCTCGCTCCTCGACTTCTGGGAACGTGCCCGGCCGAGCCGGCCGCTGGCCGGGCGGCTCGCACAGGTGGGTGCGCTGGACGCCTTCGGCGCCAACCGCCGTGATCTGCAACTGCACCTGACCGAGCTGCACCGGGGCGCCCGGGGCGCGGGAGGCGGCCAGCTCCCGCTGGCGGGCGGCCGGAAGACCGCCCCGGCGGGACTGCCCGACCTCTCCTCCGCGGAGCGGCTCAGCGCCGAGCTGGGCGTGCTGTCCATGGACGCCTCACGCAATCTGATGGACGATCACCGCGCCTTCCTCGACGAGCTGGGCGTGGTGTCGGCGCGCCGGCTGCGCGAGGCCCGGCACGGGGAGACGGTCCTGGTCGCGGGCGCCAAGGCGGCCACCCAGACCCCGCCGATCCGGTCCGGCAAGCGGGTCATCTTCTCCACCCTGGACGACGGCACCGGCCTGGTCGACCTCGCCTTCTTCGACGACTCCCACGACGCCTGCGCCCACACCGTCTTCCACTCCTGGCTGCTGCTGGTGCGCGGGGTGGTGCAGCGCCGCGGCCCGCGCAGCCTCAGCGTGGTGGGCGCCGCCGCCTGGAACCTCGCCGAACTGGTCGAACTGCGGGACGAACACGGCCTCGACGCGGTGGCGGCGCGCCTTGCGGAACCCATGCCGGAAGGGACCGGCGACTCGACGGGAGGCCGGCGAATCCAGATGCCCACCGGATACGAACTGCATCCATGGGCCGATCTGCGCCCGGCGGGCGAAGAGCCCGCGAAGACACGGAAGTTGTGGCACCAGAGTCCGGGGAGTGCGGGATGACCATCCTCTGCGTACGTTTTCAGCTGCCTCCGACGTACGAGGCGGCCCTGCCCGGGCTGCTCGGGCTGCTCGAGGAGTTCACGCCCGTCATCGAGGCGCTGCCGCCGGACCGGGCGCTGGCCGATCTGCGGGGCGCCGAACGGTACTTCGGGCGCAGCGCGGTCGAGCTGGCGTCCGTGATCCGGGTACGGGCGCTCGCGCTCCACGGGGTCGACTGTGTGATCGGCGCCGGGCCGGGCCCGATGCTGGCCCGTATGGCGCTGTGCGACGCCGAGCCCGGGGTGATCTGCGCGGTCCCCGAAGAGCCGGACGGCATCGTGGAGTTCCTCGCCGGCCGGCCCGTCGCCGCGCTCCCCGGCGTCGGCACCGCGACCGCCCGCACGCTGGGCGAGTACGGTCTCGACACCCTCGGCCGGGTCGCCGCCGCGCCCCTGTCCACGGTCCAGCGCCTGGTCGGCGCGAAGGCGGGCCGTGAGCTGCACGAGAAGGCGAACGGCATCGACCGCGGCCGGGTCGTACCGAATGCCACCTCCTGCTCCCTGGCCGCCGAACGCCCCTTCGACCGTGACGAACTGGACCGGGACCGGCACCGCCGCGCCCTTCTGTCCGCCGCCGGGGAACTGGGCGCCCGGCTGCGCGCCCTGGACAAGGTCTGCCGCACCCTGACCCTCACCGTGCGCTACGCCGACCGCTCCTCGACCACCCGCAGCCGCACCCTCAAGGAGCCGACCGCGCACTCCGCGGCGCTGACGAGGGCCGCCTACGGCATGTACGAGGCGCTCGGCCTCCAGCGGGCCCGCGTCCGCGCGATCGTCCTGCGCGCCGAGGGTCTCGGCCCCGCCGAACAGGCCTCCCACCAGCTCACCTTCGACCCCGCCGACGAGAAAGTCCGCCGCATCGAGGAGGTCGCGGACCGCGCGCGAGCGAAGTTCGGGCCGCGGGCGGTGATGCCGGGGGCGCTGGCGGCGTGAGTCTCAATTGGCCCACGGGGGAGTGATGCGGGTGCCGTCGGCCAGTTCCGCCTCCAGGCCGATGGACGTGGTGACCCAGGAGAGCGCGACCTCGGCCGTCGGGTTCTCGACGGCGAGCGTGGCTCCCGGATTGACGATCACCGTGTCGCCGGCGATGACGCGATGGGTGCGGTCGTCGAGGGTGATCAGAAGTTCGCCGCTGAGCAGATGGAAGATCTCCTCCCGGTTGACGGTGTGGGCGGGGGCCTTCGTTCCCGCCGGGATCTCGCCCCGCCAGGCGCAGAGTTCCCTGCTGCCGGTGAGCGGGGTGGCGTACGAGACGAAGCGGGCGCCGTGAATCTCGTGGGTGACGGCCTCCGACGAGCGGATGACGGGCATGAGGGTGCCTCCTGCAGGCAAATGGTCAAGCTACTTGACTACTGTTTCCTATGGTCAAGCTGCTTGACCGGTTCGTCAAGGGTGTTTCAATGCAGGCGTGCAGAACTCCGAGGCCATGGGCCTGTCCGCCGCCCTGCTCGCCGTCGCGGGTGAGCTCACCCAGCGCATCAACGAGGGCGTGGTCGCCCGCGGCTTCGAGGGGCTGCGGCCCGCGCACGGCTTCGCGTTCGCCCGGCTCGCTCCGGACGGGGCGACCGTCACCGACCTCGCGGCCCATCTCGGGGTGACCAAGCAGGCGGCGAGTCAGCTCGTCGACGAGATCGTGCGCAAGGGCTATGCCGAGCGCCGGCCGCATCCCCAAGACGCGCGGGCCCGGCTGGTCGTGCTGACCGAGCGGGGGTGGGCGTGCACCCGGGCGGCCGAGGAGGCGGCGGCGGATGCCGTGCGGGCATGGGTCGCACTGCTGGGTGAGCGTGAAGTGCGGGCGCTGCGCGACCAGTTGGTGCGCATCGCACCCTATGGTCCTCTCAAGCCCGCCTGGTGATGGTTCGTCAGTGAATGACCGCAGGTCACGGCCGCCTTTAGCTATCACTGGAAGTTTTTACTGACGCGTAACTTCACGTCGGGGCTACTCACCCGTAACTTGACATGTGAACAGCATCCTCGTGATCCGGATCACAGGGCGTAAGGCCGTCGCACCTCCCTGGCAATTCCCCATGAGCCGCAAGGAGATCACACGATGCTGCCCTGGAAGCGAGTGCTCAGACCACTCGCCGCACTGCTGCTGACCGCAGCAGTCGCCACTGTTCCCGCCACGGCCGCCCAAGCGGCGGACGCCCCCACCAGCGGCTGGAACAACTACTCCTGCAAGCCCTCCGCCGCGCACCCCCGCCCCGTCGTCCTCGTGCACGGCACCCTCGCCAACTCCGTCGACAACTGGCTGGCCTTCGCACCCTACTTGAAGGACCGCGGCTACTGCGTCTTCTCGTTCGACTACGGCCAGCTGCCCGGCGTCCCGCTCTTCTACGGCCTCGGCCCGATCGACAAGTCGGCAGAGCAGCTCAAGACCTTCGTCGACAAGGTGCTCAGCGCCACCGGCGCCGCCGAGACCGACCTCGTCGGCCACTCGCAGGGCGGCATGATGCCCCGCTACTACCTCAAGTTCCTCGGCGGAGCCGCCAAGGTGAACGCCCTCGTCGGTATCGCGCCCAGCAACCACGGCACCACGCTGAACGGCTTCACCAAGCTGCTGCCGTACTTCCCCGGCGCCGAGGACCTGCTCACCACCGCCACCCCCGCCCTCGCCGACCAGGTCGCCGGCTCCGCCTTCCTCACCAAGCTCAACGAGGGCGGCGACACCGTGCCCGGCGTCCGCTACACCGTCCTCGCCACCAAGTACGACGAGGTGGTCACGCCGTACCGGAGCCAGTTCCTCGACGGGCCCGGTGTGCGCAACGTCGTGCTCCAGGACCTGTGCCCGATCGATCTCTCGGAGCACGCGGCGATCGGGCTGTTCGACCGGATCGCCTTCCACGAGGTGGTGAACGCCCTCGACCCGGCGCACGCCAAGGCCACCACCTGCGCGTCGGTCTTCGACTGACGCATCGGCCGACGCATCGACTGGCAGCTGAACCGACATATCAACGGGGCCTGTCCGGCCTGAGCCGCCGGACAGGCCCCGGAGTCTGTTCAGCCGACCGGTGTCAGCGCCCGCGCCGTCCGGTGGCGGCCGCCCGTCGGCGGACCGAGGCGAACAGGGTCGCCGCACCCAGCGCGAGGGCGGCCGCGCCGCCCACTGCGATGTACGGCGTGCTGCTGTCGCCCCCGGTCTCGGCGAGGTTCTGCTCGGACTCCTCGGCGAGTTTCTCCGTGTTCCCCGCCGCCTTCGGCTCGTTGGCGGCGGCCGCCTCGGCGGTGGGCTTCGCCGACGTACTGGCGTCGTCGTCGCCGTGACCGCCGTGCTCGACGGTCGACTTGTCGGTACCGTCCTCGATCTGCTCCTCGGAGGGCGCGGAGGCGGTCGGAGCAGCCGAGGTGCCGCTTCCCGTGCCGCTCCCGCTGCCGCTTCCCGTGCCGGCGCTGCCGCCGAAGGTGACGTCCGAGCAGGAGTAGAACGCCTCCGGGCTGTCCGAGCGCTGCCATATCGCGTACAGCAGCTGCTTGCCGGAACGCTCGGGCAGGGTGCCGGAGAACGTGTAGAAGCCGCCCGCAGCGACGGGGTCCTTGGCCGTCGCCACCGGGTGCTTCAGATCCAGGTCGTCCCAGGCCAGCGGCTTTGCCGGGTCGTAGCCTGCCTTGGTGAGGTACACCTTGAAGGTGCCCTTGTGCGGCGCCGTCACACGGTACTTGAAGGTGTTCGAACCACTGCTCACACTCGTCGCCGGCCAGTCCGAGCGGGCCAGGTCGAGGCCCTTGAACTCCTCGTTGTTCGCGCTGCACAGCTTGCCGTCCGGGATCAGCTCCCGGTGCCGGCCGCCGGCGTCGCCGATGCGGATGCCGTTCCAGTCGTACAGCGCCTGCGTACCGCCGGCCGCGACGGCCGCCTTGCAGGCATCGGACTTCGGGCTCTCGGGCCCTTCCGCGTAGCACTGCGAGACCCGGCTCACCGGATCACCCGTCGAACCGTGCGCGAACGCGGGCGCGCCGACGAGCGCGGTGAGCGCGGTGAGCGCGAGCGGGGTCGCGCCGAGGGCGGCGATCGTGGCGACCTTGCGGCGTGAGGGCATGGGGGAACTCCTCGAAACGGTCCTTGAAGCGGGGCTGAATCCCGTGGGGGTATCAGCAAGCTAGCCCCAAGAAACCGCGAAATCGCCTGCTGGAGGCGGGTGATGGAGATCCTTATGGTCGCGTTAAGGGAGGGCTAACTGGGGGCTCAGGAAGAGGAGGAGGAATCCCCTGGGGCCATCTGCGCCCGAGCAGAGTTACAGTCCGTGGCAGTCCGGGTTCGTCCGCGGCCGGACGCCTCGGTTGGCTCCCGGCGGCGCCTATGTGTCCATGCAATTGGGAACTATCGCGGGCTTCTGCGGCGCCCTGGGTCCGCAGGTGCCGTGGCCGGGTCTTCCGCGAAGGAATCAAGCTCTGGTCCTACCAGGTGTCCCATCGCCGCCTCGTGCTGCGGGCGCGCCCGAGAGGGGGACTTGATGGGACGGTGGAGATCGAGTTCCTGGACGTCCTGGGCCTGAAGCTGAAGTCCCAGTATCCCGAACTCCTGATCTCCCTCGCCCCCGACACGGCCACCGCCGGCATCGACGGATTCGTGGACATCCCGGACAGACATCGGTCCAGATACACCACGCTGCTCGTCTCGGACGGGTCGGATGACGGTTTTGTGGTCCGCGGCTCGCTCCGCGTCCACGAGAACTGACACACCCGAACCCGCACCGCACCGACCGCTTTCCGCCCCGGCCGCACCTCCATCGGGCGCGGGCAGCGGTCGTCGTCTGCGGGCCCACCTGCGCCGAGGCGGGGCTGCATCGGTGGTGCTGCTGTCGTACGGATGATCTAAAGTTCGCTGTTCCCAGGGGGAGGTACACCAGCATGGTGCGTCGGGGTCGGTGGGCAGTGCTGTGCGCGGTCGCAGTGCTATTGGTTGCAGGGTGCGGACAGCGGCCGGCGGACGCCAGGCCCAGGTTCGCGAGCGCAGAAAGGTTGCCGGAAGCGCTCGGTTCGGACGGCACCACCATCACGGTGGGAGATCCCGACGCGGAGACGAGGGTGCAACTCTCTGAAGATCCCCGTTGTCCAGTCTGTGAGGAGTTCGAGACCACCGGCGGCGGCCCGAGGCTCCAGGAGGCCATGCTCGATCATCGGGTGAGAACCGAGTACACCCTGGCGTCCTTCCTGGATGACCGGCTCGGCGGCAGCGGCTCGAAGAAGGCGGTCAACGCGCTGCGAGCCGCATTGGAGGAGGGCAAGTTCGTGGAGTATCACGAGGTGCTCTACGCCAACCAGCCTGAGGAGAGCTTCGACGGTTTCACAGATGCCCATCTGCTGGAATTGGCTGCCAAGGTGGAGGGCTTGCGCGGTCGGGCGTTTGACGCGGCCGTGAGATCCATGAAGTACCGCGCCTTCGTGACTGCGTCCGAGAAAGCCTACGAGCGGGCCGGAGGCACGGGGACACCCACCGTCGTGATCAACGACAAGCGGATCCCGGACAAGTACAACGGCCTGCTCTTCTATGGCGATGCCTTCGCCGAACTCCTGCGGAAGATCCACGATGAGCCAGGGGAGTGGGAGGACACCACTCTGTAAGCGATCAGGTAGGTACGGTCATGGCATGACACAGGGAATGCCGGGCGGGGAGATTCGGCCGGCGGTTGACGCCGATGTGCCGGTCGTGAAAGCCGTGACCGATGCCGCCTACTGTCACTACATCGAGCGCATCGGGGTGGTGCCCAAGCCCATGGAGGCGGACCACGCGGCGAACGTGGCTGCGGGGCGGGTGTTCGTGATCGGGGAGCCGGTGATCGGGCTGGTCGTGATCGAGGCCCGCGCGGACCATCTGTTCCTCGACAGCATCGCCGTCCACCCCGACGTACACGGCCGGGGCGTGGGGCGGCGGCTGCTGCACTTCGTGGACGCACGCGCGCGTGCGCTGGGTCTGTGCGAGGTCAGGCTCTACACCAACGCGATGATGTGGGAGAACCAGAGGATCTACCCCAAGTACGGGTACGAGCTCGTGGAGGGTCGTGCGGACGGGCCCTACGACCGGCTCCACTACCGCAAGCGGCTGGGCTGAACCAGGAGGTCAGCCGTCCGGCCACCATGTCCGTGCGATGTCCTTGCGGACCTCCGGCCGCCCGGCAGGACGCTCTTCGGCCTCCTCGCGGACCCGGCGGGCGTCCGTCTTCCTCAGGGGCCTCTGCACTGTCGTACGGCGCATGGCTGCCTCCTCACAGGACTACCGGGTTCCGTGTTCTCACGGAGGTAGACCCTTTCGGCGAGAGTTCCTCATCGGTCCACGTCTGTCAGTGGCGGCTGTCACGATTCGACTGTCAGTGGCGGGTGTCACTCTGGGGCCCATGACGAACGAAGAGACCGGACCGACCTGGGCGGACGAGGACTGGGACGCCCTCGCCGCCTCCTTCGACGACGAGCCGGACCACGGGCTGCGCGACCCCGAGGTACGCCGGGCCTGGGCCGCCCGGCTGCGCTCCTGGCTGCCCGGGCGCGCCGCGGACGTCCTCGACCTCGGCTGCGGCACCGGCAGCCTCTCGCTCCTCGCGGCCGAGCAGGGGCACCGGGTCACCGGCGTGGACAGCTCGCCCTCCATGGTCGACCTCGCCCGGGCGAAGCTCGCCGGGCGTGACGCCGCGTTCCTGGTCGGTGACGCGGCGGCGCCTCCGGTGGGGGAGCAGCGCTTCGACGTCGTGCTGGTACGGCATGTGCTGTGGGCGCTGCCCGACCCCGGGCGTGTGCTACGGCACTGGCGGGAGCTGCTGCGGCCCGGAGGGCGGTTCGTGCTGGTCGAGGGCGTGTGGGGGACGCTCAGCCCGGTCGGCATACCGGCGGACCGGCTCACCGGCCTGCTCGCCCCGCTCGCCGGGGACGTGCGCGTGGACCGGCTGTCGGGCGACGCGCTGCTGTGGGGGAGGGACGTGCCGGACGAGCGGTACGCGGTCGTGGCGGTCACGGGCGCGGGCACGCCCTAGGCGAGCAGCGTCTCGAAGCCGCTTCCGCGGGCCAGCGACTCCAGCTCGTCCAGGGCGGCCACCGCGGCGGCCGCGGCCTGCGGGTCCGTCTGCGCGAGGCCGCTCTCGGCGAACTCGTCCTCGTCCAGACGGCGTACGTCCGTGCCGTCGGCGGAGCGCCACAGGTCCAGGTCGAGGTCCTCGGCGACGAGCTCGGCGCCGGTGCGCCTGGCGGGGCGGGTGATGTCGCAGTACCAGCCCTTGAGCCTGCCTGCGGCGTCCCGGACCTCCTTCACCGAGTACCAGCGGTCGCGCCAGTAGTACTCGGTGAAGACGTCGCCGGACTCGAAGCGCACGAAGCCGAAGTCCCGGACGCCGTCGCCCGCCCAGGGCGCACGGACGGCGATGCGGGTGCCGTCGTCCTCGAGCAGCTCGGCCGCGTAGCGGATCTTCGTACGGCCCGCCTTGACGAGGACGACGTCCACGCGTGCCGTCGGCTCAGCCGAGTTCGCGGGCATACTGCACCTCCGTCGCACAGATCTCGTAGCCGAACCACTTGTTGATCGCGAGCATCGGGTCGTTTCCGGCGTCGTTGCCCGTGAACGCCTCCGTGAATCCGGCGGCCCGGGCGCGGTGCAGGGAGGCGTTCTTGGCGAGCTTCGCCAGGCCCCGGCCGCGGTGGTCGCGGGCGGTTCCGGTCATCACGGTGCCATAGCGCGCGGCGCCGTCCGTGCGGGCCGCGCTGAAGGCGGCGGGGCGGCCGTCGGCGACCACGACCGACGTCAGGTCGAGGCTGAGCAGCGGATGGCGCCAGGTCTCCTCCAGCCACGCCTCGTAATCGGTGAACTCGCGGTCGATGTCGCTCGGTTCGTCCGCCAGGGTGTGAGCGTCGAGCTCGAACAACGGGCGCGGATCGTCCGCGAAGTCGGCGGCCGTGCGCAGCTCCACGCCCGGCGGGGGGTTCTGGAGCGGCGGGAGTGTGCCGTTCGCCAGGTCGAGGCGGAGGAAGTGCGCGGAGCGGCGGGCACGGTAGCCGTGCCGTTCGGCGAAGACCCGGTTTCCGGGCTCGTCCAGGACCCAGGTGAAGAGCCTGGTCGCGCCCAGCCCGGCCAGGTGCTCCTCGGCGGCCCGGGCCAGGAGCGCGCCGGCGCCGCGCCGCGTCCGCTCCGGGTGCACATACACATTGATGTAGCCCTGGCCGGGCTCCGGGCTGTCGTGGACCAGGCCGACCTGGGCGGTGCCGATCACCTCGCCGTCCTCCTCCGCGACGAGAGGGCGGTAGTGGGAGTCGGGGTGGGCGTGGGCGAGGTCGTAGGCGAGGGAGTCCGGGGTGAGCAGGAAGAACGGCAGGGCGAGGGTTCGGACGCGGGCGAAGGCCTCGGCATCGGCCGGGACTCCGGGACGCAGGTCGCGCACGATCACTGTCATGTGGGCGCACGCTACGGGGGTGGCACACCGGGTTGCCTCTCATTTTCCGGCGGGTGCGGGACAATCACCCCGTGACCTTGAAGATCCACATCGATGACAGTGCCCCGCCGTTCGAGCAGGTGCGCGCGCAGATCTCCGAGCAGGCGCGGTCGGGGGTGCTGCCGGTGGGGTACCGGCTGCCGACGGTGCGCGGACTGGCCGAGTCGCTCGGGCTCGCCGCGAACACCGTCGCCAAGGCGTACCGGGCTCTGGAGACGGACGGGGTGATCGAGACGCGGGGGCGCAACGGAACGTTCGTCGCTGCGGCGGGGTCGGCGGCGGAGCGGGAGGCTGCCGCCGCCGCGCAGAGTTATGTGGAGCGGGTTCGGCGGCTCGGGCTTACTGAGGGGGATGCGCTCGCCGCCGTGCGGGATGCCCTGCGGGCGGCCTACGGGGAGGATTGAGGGGCCCGAGGAGGGTTCGGGAAAGTGACCGGCGGGGCACGCAGAATGCTTCAGCTGCGTGCCGTCAGCTCCGGAATGCGGGTCACCGTCAGTTCCGCCCTCGCCGCCGCCCTTCCGAACGTCACCGCGTCCTTCACCGCCGCGCCGCCCGGGTCGTTGTTGAAGTACGCGTACACGTCCTCCGCGTCGGACCAGGTCGTGGCGATGCGGTCGATCCAGGTGTCCAGGGAGCGCCGGCCGTAGCGCGGCCATGGCTGGGCGCGGCCCTCGTGGAAGCGGACGTAGCCCCAGTCGGTGGTCCGCCACAGCGGGGCCACGGGCCGGGCCTGGACATCGGCCCAGCACAGGGCGGCCCGCCGGGACTCCAGTACCTTGCGGACCTCGGGCGTCCACCAGGAGTCGTGGCGGGGCTCGACGGCGACCCGTGTGCCGGAGGGGAAGCAGCCGAGGCAGGCGTCCAGCAGGCCAGGGTCGGCGCGCAGGGTCGGCGGGAGCTGGAGCAGGACCGGTCCCAGCCGGTCGTGGAGGCCCTCCGCGTGGGTCATCAGGCGGTGCACCGGCTCCTCGGGGTCCTTCAGGCGCTTGATGTGGGTGAGGTACCGGCTGGCCTTGACCGCGACCACGAAGTCCGCGGGCACGCGGTCGCGCCAGGACTCGAAGTTCTCCTTCGTCGGCAGACGATAGAACGCGTTGTTGATCTCCACGGTGGCGAAGAGCCGTGTGTACTCCTCCAGCCACAGCCGCGTCGGAACCCCGGCGGGGTACACCAGGTCCCGCCAGTCCTTGTACTGCCACCCCGAGGTTCCGACGAACAGGGTCATACGTCCATCAAAGCACTACAGATAAAGCCCCGCGTCCGCCCCGCCCCGCGGCTCCGGCAGCGATGTCGGTGAGGTGCCCCGGCGCAGCGCGTACAGCTCGGCCAGGGTCGCGCCCTCGCGGCCCACTCCCTCCTCCGTGCCCAGCCAAGTGACCGCCTCCCGACGGGTGAGCGGGCCCACCTCGATGCGGGCCAGGCAGCGGCCGGGGCGGACGACGGCGGGGTGGAGGCGCTCCAGGTCCTCGTTGGTGGTGACGCCGACGAGGACGTTGCGGCCCTGGCCGAGCAGGCCGTCGGTCAGGTTCAGCAGCCGCGACAGGGCCTGCCCCGCCGTGTGCTTGGCCTCGCCGCGGATCAGTTCGTCGCAGTCCTCAAGGAGCAGCAGGCGCCAACGTCCTTTTCCCGCCGCGTCCTCCTCGCCGATCGCGATGTCCATCAGATAGCCGACGTCGGAGAACAGCCGCTCCGGGTCCAGCACGCAGTCCACCTGGCACCAGTCCCGCCAGGAACGGGCCAGTGTCCGCAGCGCCGAGGTCTTCCCGGTGCCCGGCGGGCCGTGCAGAAGCAGCAGCCGGCCGGCGATGTCCTGCGGGGTCGTCTTCATCAGACGGTCCATCGCATCCGCCACCGGCGCGGTGTAGTTGGGGCGGACCTCGTCCCACGTCCCGGCGGAGATCTGCCGGGTGGTGCGGTGCGGGCCGCGTCTCGGGGACACGTACCAGAAGCCCATCGTGACGTTCTCCGGCTGCGGTTCGGGCTCGTCCGCCGCGCCGTCCGTGGCCTGGTCGAGGATCTTCGCGGCCAGTTCGGCGCTGGTCGCCGTCACCGTGATGTCGGCGCCCCGGTTCCAGCGGGAGATCAGCAGGGTCCAGCCGTCGCCCTCGGCCAGCGTGGCGCTGCGGTCGTCGTCGCGGGCGATGCGCAACACGCGGGCGCCCGGGGGCATGAGGGTGGCCCCGGACCGTACGCGGTCGATGTTGGCCGCGTGCGAGTACGGCTGCTCGCCCGTCGCGAAGCGGCCGAGGAACAGCGCGTCGACGACATCGGACGGCGAGTCGCTGTCGTCGACGTTGAGCCGGATCGGCAGAGCGTCGTGTGGGTTCGCAGACATGCCGCCATGATCCGGCACGGCGCCGCCCGGTGCACGCGGTTTCCGCGGCGTGCCCGCAGCGCCGCTCCGGCCCGGGACCGTGCCGCCCGCCATCGGGCGCGGGTGGCACGGGTCTGGGCCGTCGTCGTTCCGGTGGCCGTGGGCCGTGGTCAGGCGTGGACGAGGGAGCGGATGGCCGTTCGGCCGGCCTGGCGTGTTCTGCGTGCCACGGCATATCCCTTGGTGAGCGCACGGTCCTTGGCGAAGTTCGGGGCGATCGCTCGCTCCTGGAGCAGTCGTTCGGCGGCGTGCCCGCAGCGCCGCTCCGGCCCGGGACCGTGCCGCCCGCCATCGGGCGCGGGTGGCACGGGTCTGGGCCGTCGTCGTTCCGGTGGCCGTGGGCCGTGGTCAGGCGTGGACGAGGGAGCGGATGGCCGTTCGGCCGGCCTGGCGTGTTCTGCGTGCCACGGCATATCCCTTGGTGAGCGCACGGTCCTTGGCGAAGTTCGGGGCGATCGCTCGCTCCTGGAGCAGTCGTTCGGCGGCGTGCCCGCAGCGCCGCTCCGGCCCGGGACCGTGCCGCCCGCCATCGGGCGCGGGTGGCACGGGTCTGGGCCGTCGTCGTTCCGGTGGCCGTGGGCCGTGGTCAGGCGTGGACGAGGGAGCGGATGGCCGTTCGGCCGGCCTGGCGTGTTCTGCGTGCCACGGCATATCCCTTGGTGAGCGCACGGTCCTTGGCGAAGGTCCGGGCGATCGCTCGCCCCTGGAGCAGTCGTTCGAACTCCGCGATGCCCGTGCTGCGGCGCACCGTGACGCGCCGCAGGGCGTACGGCCCCTGCCGGCGGCGGGCCAGGCCGTTGCCGACCGCGAGCGCCTGGGCGTACCCCACTTCGCGCACCGCTTCCCGCACCCGGCGGCTGGAGTAGCCGTAGGGGTAGGCGAACGAGGCCGGGACGGTGCCCAGTTCGTCCGAGACGATCTCCTTGCAGAGGATCAGCTCGGAGCGCAGCCCGGTGTCGTCGAGCCGGTCGAGCTGCGGATGGGTGTGACTGTGGCCGCCGATCTCCACGTCCGCCGCGACGAGATCGCGGACCTGGTCCCAGTCCAGCATGGTGTCCAGGCCGCCGCCGGTGTCGTGCGGGCCGCGCAGCCAGCCCGTGGTGACGAACAGGGTGGCCGCGAAGCCGTGTTCGGCGAGCGCGGGGAGGGCGTGCCGGTGCACGCCCTCGTAGCCGTCGTCGAAGGTGATCAGGACCGGCCGCTCGGGCAGCGGACTTCCCGAGCGCCAGTGGGCGGCCAGCGCGGCGGTGCCGACCGGGGCGAAGCCCAGGTCCGCGATCAGCGACAGCTGCCGCGCGAAGGCCTCCGGGGCCACCGAGAGATCACGTGTGGCGTCGTTCGGACCGGCCGCGACCGAGTGGTACATGAGGATCGGCACCGGCGCTTCACTCATGGGCCGGTCCTCTCGATCGGGGCCGACGAGAAGGCGACGCCGCCCCGGCGCGCCCGGACGCTGCCCACCACATAGCCGCCCGCCGCCGTGAGCACCCCGGCGACGATCGCGCCCGCCCGGCCCGCGCCGCCCGGCCGGGCCAGCAGGACGTCCCGCAACCCGCGCGCCACCCCGGCCGGCAGCACCCGGGTGGTGTAGCGGCGCTCCGACTCAAGTCCCTTGCCGGCGCCGACGCTCCGGGCCACCAGCGCCTTCGACAGGCCCTCGGCGTAGGCGCGGGTGCGGAAGTACCCGAAGTGCTCGCGCGCCGCGGGCACCCGGTGGTGGATCACCGCCCGGTCGTCGATCAGCAGGACCGCCTCGGGCCGGGCGCGGCTGAGGCGGATGCACAGCTCCGTCTCCTCGCAGCCCAGCGGGCGCTTGTCGCCGTCGCGTCCGATGCCGGTCGCGAAGCCGCCCGCCGCGTCGAACGCCGCACGGCGGAACGAGGCGTTGCCGCCGAGCACGTTGCGCACCCGGACCCGGCCCGCTGGCAGGCCCCGGTAGGTGCAGCCCACCACCCAGTCGAACTCCTCAGGAAACCAGGCGGGCCGGCGTCCGGACGCCCAGATCGGCACCGTACGCCCGCCGACGGCCACGACCTGCGGGTCCGCGAACCCGTCGGCGAAGTGGCGCAGCCAGTCGCGTTCGGCCACGGCGTCGTCGTCGAGGAAGGCGATCACCTCGCCGCGGGAGGCGGCGATCCCGGTGTTGCGGCCGGCGGACAGGCCGCGCGGGCCCGCGTTGGCGAGCGCCCGCACCTCGCCGGCTTCCTTGTACTCCTTGGCCAGCCGGTCCAGGAGCGCCGGGTTGTGGTCGACGACCAGCAGGATCTCCAGCGCGGGCCGGGACTGTGCGCGTACGGAGGAGACCGCCGCGAGGATGTCCTGCCAGCGGTCTTCGGTGTAGGCGCAGATCACGACCGAGATGCCGAGCATGCCGGGCTCGCTCAAGACGCCTCTCCCCGGACCGGGTCGAGCATCGGGGAGTGCTGCTCGCGGCGGCGCAGGGCGCGCCGGTTGGAGCGTTCCTTGAGGATCACCTTGAGCACTCTCAGCCCGTCCCGCACGGCACGCAGATTGCTGGTGCCGTGGATGCGGAGGTACTCGTGGCTGGGAATCTCCTGCACCTTGAGCCCCGCCTTGACGACGCGGATGTTCATCAGCGTCTCGACCTCGAAGCCGGTGCAGTCGAGGTCGATCTTGTCCAGGCAGTGCCGCCAGAACGCGTTGTAGCCGTAGCAGAGATCGGTGTAGCGGGCGCCGAACTTGCGGTTGACGGCCGTGCACAGTGCCCAGTTGCCGAGCTTGCGGATGGGCGTCATGTCGTCGGTGCCGCCGCCGTTGGCGAAGCGGGAGCCCTTGGCGAAGTCCGCGCCCGAGACGAGGGCGGAGACGTACGACACGATCTCGTTGCCGTCGGCCGAGCCGTCCGCGTCGACCATCACGATGATGTCGCCGGTGCACTCCTCGAAACCGCTGGTCAGCGCATCCCCCTTGCCCTTGCCTCGCTGCTCGACCACCTTGACGTCGGGCCAGAGTTCGCGGGCGACCTCCACGGTCGCGTCGGTGGAGTTGCCGTCCACGAGGACCACTTCATGGATCCAGCCCGGAAGGGTCTTGAAGACGTACGGAAGATTCTCCGCCTCGTTCATGGCGGGGATCACCACGCTCACCGGCGGCGCGATGGCCAGGTGAGAGGAGATCGGCCGGTACTTGGCGGCCATGGACGGACTGTGTCCGGTGGTCGCCGGATGCAGAACTGAGCTCATGAGTCTGGTCCCTCTCGTCCGGTGGACCGCCCGCCCCTGGGCGGCCCGGTTCTGTGTCCCGGTTCGAAAGGGGGGTTCTCACCCAGGTCATGACGGAAGGGTTCTCCGTGCACGTCGGGTGAGCTGGCAAAGCTGGCCGTCTGCCGGACAACGGCAGCCGGTCTCGCGGCACGACTCGGTCACCTGTGCGGTCACCGAGCACGGCACCCCCCTACCGCGCCCCGCGCCGGGTTCCGTCGCGGTCCTTGAGCCCTCCCCTTGAGCCGCTTGCTGACGGACCGATGCGGGTGAGATGTACGACGGTATTGATGATTGAGCACTTATGGCAAGACCTGGAACAAGGCCTCACGTTTTCGTTGATTTGACCGTTACAGCGTGGTGATTCTCCCCACCTTGACCGGATTTCCCCCATCCGTTTGACGGCACGGGCGAAGGCGCGTCCATGTCGCGCAGCCCCGTGCGGGCCGTCAAGTACCGAAAGAGCCGAAAAGTCTTGGCATGGACACTTCCCGTCAACACAGGTGATTGCTACGACGGTTGTGGCAGAGATCCTGCTAAAGGGAGGTTCCATGAGACGTTCCCGACTTTTCGCATACGTCAGCTCACTCCTCCTTGCCGCCGGTGCCGTCCTCACCGGGACCACCGCGGCACAGGCGTCCCAACTCGCCGCAACCGGCGGGTACGTGGCCCTCGGCGACTCCTACTCCTCCGGAGTCGGCGCGGGCAGCTACATCGGCTCCAGCGGCGACTGCAAGCGCAGCACGAAGGCCTATCCCTACCTCTGGGCCGCCGCCCATTCACCCTCGTCGTTCGCCTTCACCGCCTGCTCGGGCGCTCGTACGGGTGATGTTCTGTCCGGTCAGCTGGGCCCGCTCAACTCCGCCACCGCCTTCGTCTCCATCTCCATCGGTGGCAACGACGCCGGCTTCTCCGACGTCATGACGACCTGCGTGCTCCAGTCCAACAGCTCCTGCCTGTCCCGGATCGCCACCGCGAAGGCGTACGTCGACTCGACGCTCCCCGGCAAGCTCGACAGCGTCTACTCGGCGATCCGCGCCAAGGCACCGTCCGCCCGGGTCGTCGTACTCGGCTACCCCCGCTTCTACAAGCTCGGCACCACCTGCGTCGGCCTGTCCGAGACCAAGCGGAAGGCGATCAACGACGCGGCCGACTACCTCGACACCGCCATCGCCAAGCGGGCCGCGAACCACGGCTACGCCTACGGCGACGTCCGCACCACCTTCACCGGTCATGAGATCTGCTCCGGCAGCTCCTGGCTGCACAGCCTCAACTGGCTCAACATCGGCGAGTCGTACCACCCGACCGCGGGCGGCCAGTCCGGCGGCTATCTGCCCGTGCTGAGCAGCCTCGACTGAGACTCAGGAGGTCGGAGAAGCGGAACCAGAGGGGGAGGCCCCGCCCGTCGGGGTCTCCGCCACACAGGTCACCGAGAACGGGACCTCGTTGGAGGTCGTGCGCACCGGGTCCCGTACCTCGACACTGATCGCGTTCCGGAACGTCCCGGTCTCGTCGTACGTCGTCACGAACGCCTGATCCTGCTGGGTCCGCCCGCCGCCCGCCGGGAAGGACAACGTCTTCCAGCCCTGATCCATGACCTGGCCGTCCCGCGACACCCACCGATAGCTCACCTGCGCCGGCAGCCGGCCCACCGTGATGGTCGCCGTGAACGCCGGTGCCTGACCGCTCGGCGGGGGGCAGGTGCCGGAGTAGTCCGTGTGCGCGCCGGTCACGCTGACCCCGACGGTCTGCGGCGGAGCGCTCGACGGGCCGGAGCTCTTGCTGGGGGAGGGGGCGGGGCCCCCGCCCTTCGGTGTGCTCTCCTCGGTCGCGGGGGTCGAACTCACCCCGGCGCTCCTGCTCTTGCTCGCAGTGCCGCCGTTCCCGCCGTCGTCGCGGTTCAGCAGGGCGTACGTCAGCCCGGCGATCGCCAGCGCCAGCGCGGCCAGGCCGGCGACCAGCACGACGGCCGCCCGGCGGTTGCGGTCCGGTCCGGCCGTCGTCGGAGTGGTCGTCGCGACGGGCGAGCGCTGCGTCCTCGCGGTCGGCAGCGGCATCGGGGGCGTCGGCGACGGCTGCTCCGGATGACCCGCGAACGTCGGTGTGTACGGCGTCGTCCGCACCGTGTCGGCCCGGGGCGAGCCGCCCGCGCCGACGATCCGCAGATCCTGCTCGGCCCGGTCGGCCGGCAGCCGCTCGGCCGGGTCCTTGCGCAGCAGACCCTCGATCACCGGGGCGAGCGGACCCGCCCGGCGCGGTGGCGGCAGCTCCTCGTCGACGATCGCGCGCAGGGTGCTGAGCGGAGTGTTCTGGCGGAACGGGGAGTTGCCCTCGACCGCCGCGTACAGCAGCACACCGAGCGACCACAGGTCGGACTCGGGACCCGGCGTACGGCCCAGCGCCCGTTCCGGCGCGAGGAACTCGGGCGAGCCGATGACCTCGCCGGTCATGGTCAGCGCGGAACTGCCCTCGACCATGGCGATCCCGAAGTCGGTGAGCACCACCCGGCCGTCGTTCGACAACAGGACGTTGGCCGGCTTCACGTCCCGGTGCAGCACCCCTGCCGCGTGGGCGGCCCGCAACGCGGCGAGCACCTCGGCACCGATGTGCGCTGCGCGCCGGGGATCGAGCGGGCCCTCCGCGTCCAGCAGATCGGCCAGGGACAGGCCGGGGACCAGCTCCATCACGATCCAGGGGCGGCCGTCCTGGGTGGCCACGTCGTACACCGTCACCACATTGCGGTCGGCGACCCGGGCAGCCGCCCACGCCTCGCGCTCCAGCCGGGCGTACATCCGCTCGACATCACCGGCCGGCAGCCCGGCCGGGGCGCGCACCTCTTTGACGGCCACCTCGCGGTGCAGCACCTCGTCGCGGGCGCGCCACACGGTTCCCATGCCGCCCTCGCCGAGCGGGGCGAGAAGACGGTAGCGGCCGGCGATCAGACGTTCACTGCCCGGTTCTTCGGACACGAGCGCTCCCCCATTTCGCCTTCGGTGTTCTGCCTCCGGGATCCGCGTCCGAGTGAAATCTCCACTCCGCGTGCCTGTGCGTGTTTTCTCCCCAAACGTAGCTCAGCCGAGTGCGGATGCCGCCCCCTTGAGCACCAATCCGGCCCCGAGGGCCACCACGACCAGCGCCGACGCCAGGGGTGTGGTCCTGCGCAGCAGCACTGCCGCGCGGCCGGTGCTCCAGCGGGAACGCCGGTCCAGCATCCGGGTCATGCCCGTACCCAGCTTGACGACCGCGAAGCCGGCCGCGGTGAGGGTGAGGGCGAGCCCGACGCCGTACGCGATGACGAGCAGCAGGCCGAACCACGCGTGGCCGAGGGCCGCGGCGCCGACGAGCACCACGACGGCGGACGGACTGGGCACGAGACCGCCGGCGAAGCCGAGGAGGATCGTGCCGCGGAGGGTGGGGGCGGTGGAGTGGGTGTGGGTGAAGCCGCCGTGGGTGTGTTCGACGGTGTGGTCGTGGTCGTGGTGGTGGTCGTGGCTTTGGCCGTGGTCGTGGTCGTGGTCCTGGCCGAGGGCGTGGGCGTGAGCGGGGGAGGGGGAGGTGGTGTGAGGCGTGTGGTCGGTGGACGCGGTGTGGCTGTGCGCGGCGACCAGGACCGGGGCGCGTTCGTGGGTGTGGTCGGCCTCGGGCGTGTGCGCGTGTTCGTGGGGATGCCCGTGCGGGTGGGAGTGCCCGCGGGAGTGCCCGTGGGAGTGACCGTGCCCGTGCGTGTGGGTCCGGTTGTGCCATGCCCGTCGTACGAGGGTGGCGCCCGCGAAGGTCACCAGGACGCCGCTCGCGATGCCGAGCCAGGCGACGACCGAGGGCGCGGCGGCCGAACCGGCCGTGACCAGCAGGCCCAGGGCGACCACCCCCAGGGTGTGGGTGACCGTCACCGAGGCGGCCAGGGGCAGTACGTCCTTCAGCCGGGCCCGGCCGCCCCGCGCCGCCGCAGTCGCGGCCATGAGGGTCTTGCCGTGGCCCGGCGCGAGCGCGTGCATCGCGCCCAGGGCCACGGCGATGAGCAGGGCCAGGGCGGCGAAGCCGACGGTGAGGTCGTGACGGGCGACCAGGGAGTCCAGGGCCCGGGTCCAGCGGTCGGCGCCGCGCGGCAGGACGGAGGCGGCGGGTGCGTCCTCCTGCTCCTCGGCCAGCGCCGGACCGCCGGGGCGCACGCGCACGGACGCGGTCGCGGTGTCGGCCGGGGAGGAGAGCAACTCCTCGGGGTAGCGGGTCAGTTCGCGGGACACCGACCTCTCGGGCACGTCCGACGCGGTGAGCGTCATACGGTCGCCGCGCGCGGTGATCTCCCGCCAGCCGGGGCCCGAGGAGGCGCCGGCGCTGTGGAATCCGAGGGTCACGCTGCCGGTGCTGGGCAGGGCGGCGGTCATACGGCATTCCACCCGGAGGGTGTCGAGCCCGGCCTGCCCGGGCCGCACGCGCGCGTTGCTGCCCGTCACGGTGAGGGGCGTCGTACGCCCGTCGACGGTGACCTCGCTGTCCGCGGCGGCCTTCGCACAGCGCTGCCGGGCCCACTCGGCCGTGCCCAGCCGCTTCAGATCCGGCTTGGCCTGGGTCGCGGGGACCTCGGCGAGGTCCTCGACATGGTCCACGCGCAGCGTGCCGGGGGCGGCGACGAGACCGTCGTAGCGATTGACGGTGAAGTTGCCGAGGGGGTGGGCGCTCGCGGTCGCGGCGGGGAGAAGGGTGAGCGCGGCTGCGGCGGTGAGCACGGCCGCGCCGGAGGCGACCAGGCGTCGGGCCTTCACTGGGCGGCCTCCAGTGCCTTACGGGCCTCGCGGGCGCCGAGCGGCGAGAAGCCGGGGTTCAGCTTCAGGGCGGATCGCAGCGAGGTGCGGGCTTCCTTGTCGTGGCCCGTGGCGCGTTCGATCACTCCGCGGTGGTAGAGGAAGGACGCGTTGCGGTAGCCGGTGGCCGTGGCCCGACGGGCGTAGGGCAGGGCTTCCGTGTCGCGGCCGTTGACGTGCAGCGCCCAGGCGAGGGCGTCCGCGGTGTGCACCGTGTGGCGGCGGGCCCACTCGGCGCGGGCCGCGCGCAGGGCGGCCCGCTTGTCGCCGTGGTCGGCGGCGGCGAGCGCGGTGTCGAGGTCGGCGTTGACGCCGTTGGCGCGGGCGAGGGCCGTCCACGCGTCGACGAGGGCGTACTGGGCCTCGGCCTTCTCCCGGTCGCCCGCCGCGCCGCGGTCCTCGTACAACTCGCCGAGTTCGACGAGCGGGCCGGGCAGCGGAGAGCGGGAGACGACGTCCTCCATGCCCTTGATCGCGGCGGCCCGGTCGCCGCTCGCGGACCGGGCGCGGGCACGGCCCTCCAGGGCGGGAAGGTAGTTCTCGTCGGCGGCGAGTGCGCGCGCGTAGTAATTCAAGGCGGTCCCGTAGTCGCCCTGGTTCCAGGCGAGCTGGCCGAGGGCGGTGGCCACGTAGGCGATGTCTCCGGGGGTGGCGGCGGTGGCGAGGGCGCGTTCCAGGACGCTGCGGGCGGTGCGGACGTCGCCGCGCAGTTCGTGCACGTACGCGTACCGCGTGAAGACCGGGACGCCCGGCCGCCGTGAGTCGGCGGTGACCGCGGCCTTCGACGCCTCGTCGTAGCGGCCGAGTTCGACGAGAGCGTCGATGCGGGAACACAGGGCGCGCTCGCTGTAGGGGTTCTGCTCGAGGGCCTGCTCGGCGTGGGCGAGGGCGTTGTTGAAGTCGTGCCGGGCCGCGGCGAGGGCGGCGCGGCCGGCGAGGGCCTGCTCGTTGTCCGGCTGCAGGGCGAGGGAGCGCTTGAGAGCCCGCTCGGCCTGCGGGTAACGGGCGGGGTCGCCCTTCGTACGGGCCTGCTCGACATAGGCGAGGCCGAGGGTGGCCCAGCTGCCGAAGTCCTTGGGCTGGGCACGGAGATGCGTCTGCAGTGCGCTGATGCTCGCGTCGAGATCACCGCTGGACAGCAGCGCGGGGGACATGGCGTTGGGCGCCGCCGCGACAGCGGCCGTCCGGCCACCGTCCCGCACGGCCCCGACCGCGATGGAGCCGGCGGTGAGCGCGACGGCCAACAGCACGGCACACCCGGCAAGATGAGCCACCCGCCACCGCCGCCCGGCCGCCCCGACCCGCCGCACGGCGACAACACGCGGATCGATCTCCACGTCGCCGCCTGCGGCGGACGTCACCGGATGCTCGCCGTCGGCCACGGCGCCAGGCGTTTCGTCCTGCTCCCCGGTCGGCTCGGTGGCCGACTGGGCGCCGCCCTGCTCGGCTTGCGGCCTGCTGCCCGGCGTGTTGTTGCGCTTGCCTGTCGGCCCGGCGGGCGGTGGGTTGTTGGGGTTGTCCTCGGGGCCTGCGCCGGGTCGCCTGTCGTGGCTGCGGTCCGGGGCCGCGGTCGGTCGGTTGTGGTGCCCGCTGTCCGTCCGCGTGGCCGCGGCCGTGCCGCGTTCGTGCTGTATGGGTGTGGTCGACTGGGCGCCGTGCTCGGCCTGCGGCCCGGCGTCCGGGGTGTTGTCGTGCTCGCCCGTCGCTCCGGCGGATGGTGTCGTGTCGTGGTTGCCTGGCGTGCTTGCGTCCGATTGCTCGTCGCGCCTGCTCTCCAGGCCTCCGGTCGGTCCGTTGCTCTGTTCGCCTGTGCGTTCGGTACCGGGCGTCTTGTCGAGCCCGTTCTCCGGCCGTGTCGCCGAGCCCGTGCTGGTGCCGCCCACGCCTGCCGAGGTCGGGGCCGGGCCGCGTTTGCGCTGGGGGCCGGGCTTGCTCTCCGGGGCGCTGGGGGTCGTACGCGGGGCCATGCCCTCTCCTCGGTCGGATCGTGTGCTCGGGCGGCGCGGCCCGCGCCGTGGGGGATGGGTAGGTGCGGGCCGCGCCAGTCGGTGGGGACGGCGGGCGGCCGAACCGGGGCCGCCCGCCGCGTGCGGGCCTCAGTACGCCCGGCCCCGCATCCGGCGCCACCACATCAGGCCTCCGCCGATCAGGAGGATGCCGAGCGCGCCGGCGCCCGCCGAGGCGGCGATCAGGGTGGTGTCGTCCGAGGTGCCCGCGCCGGCCGGCTGGAGCGCGTCGCCCAGCTGGTTGCGGACGTCGTTGCCGCCGCTGACGCCCTTGGCGAGCGCGCCACGCGAACCCGCCGTCGGGTTGGCCAGGTACGGGAAGGACTTGCCGAACTTCTTGTCGTTCTTGTCGACCGCGTCGCCCAGGTCGTTCTTGGAACCGACCAGTTCGCCCTCGACGACCTGGAGCGAGGCGTCGATCACGTCGTCACTGAGCCGACGGCCGTTCGGGAAGCCCGCGTTGTCACCGTCCAGGACACCCAGCCGCTTGGGGCTGGCGGCCGGCTTGATGGATGTGTTGAGGCGCAGCTCCTCCGCCGGACGGACCTTCGGCGGCTGGTTGAGGCCCTTCACGCCCTTCAGGAACACGTCGACGAGGTCGTTGCGCGGTTCGGCGGGCGCCTTGATCTTGTAGATCGCCTCGATGAGCTTCGGCAGCTCGGGGTTGGTCACGTTCTTCAGGAACTGGGCGTCGTCCCACGGCGCGGACGCGTTGAACTTGTCCTTGTCCTTGAGGGGGTTGACGACCTCGTTGACCAGCGGGTTGCCCAGACGCGAGACCTGCGCGTAGTACCCCTGCGCGTTCTTGCGCTGGGTGGTCGACCAGATGCCGACGATCGGCTGGTCGGACGACTCGGTGATCATGTCCGTCGGGACCTGAAGGGCGATCGAGTTGACGTTGTAGCCCTTGAGGGTGTCGCGGCCGACCTCCGACAGGTTCCCGCCGTACAGCAGGTCGAAGACGCGCAGGTCCAGGAAGAACGGGTCGTCGGCCTGCCCGGCGAACGTCTTCGCGCCGTTGGTGAGCTTGTGGATCGCCTGCTTGCGCAGCGTGCTGTAGTCCGGCATCGACGCCTTGCCGACGTTCGACGGTGCCACCGGCACATCGTCGGCGATCTTCGTCGAGTGCGTCACCTTCTGGTTGCGCAGCTTGATCAGGTCGATGTCGTACGTCTGCGTGATGTTCAGGTCCGGGTCGTCCAGGCTGGTGACCGGACCCGTGTTGTACAGGAACGTCTTGTTGTTCTTCGTGTGCGTCTTGAAGGTGTAGCGGAAGAGCAGCTCACCCTGCGCGTCACCGTTGTTGTCGATGTGGAGGTCGTACTGCGCGTCCTCGGCGAACGTGAAGAAGTTCGGGCCGCCGGCGGGCTCCTCGAACGGGATCCAGTTCGCGACGATCGTCGTCGTGTCCGGGTGGTCCGGGCTGACGAAGGCGTACACGTCCGTGTTGTCGTACTGCGGGGTCCCCGAGATCAGCGGGGCCTCCCGGTGGCTGGAGGCGGAGGCCGCCCCCGGTTCGAGCGTGGCCACGCCGGCGGCTGCAAGCCCCCCGGCGGCCAGCGCGCCACAGATGAGGGTCGCGAGGCCCTTGCGTCCTGTGCCGCTCCTGGAGATAGGTGTCATGCCGTCCGTCCTCAACGTGCCAACTTGCCTGACGAACGCCATTCGGAGCGGCCGGCAGGGTGGATTGGTCGAATCCCAAACGTTCTTACGTCGCGTCCCGAAACTTGTTTCATCGCCGGGCGACCCGCTTTTTCGGCAGGCTGATCCGTAACCCCATCCGGAGGCACACTCGTTGCGAATGCCTCGTGTGACGGGACGGGCCGTGTGCGGCCCACTGAGAGGGGGACCGAGTTGGAGGCGGACGAGCTTCTGGTGCTCGTGGCAGGCGGCGACCAGAAGGCATTCGAGGAGTTGTACGGACTGGTGTCCGGGCCGGTGTTCGGGCTCGTACGGCGCGTGGTGCGCGACCCGGCACAGTCCGAGGAGGTGGCCCAGGAAGTGCTGCTCGAACTCTGGCGGTCCGCCGCGCGGTTCGACCCCGGCCGGGGCAGTGCCCTGTCCTGGGTCCTCACCCTCGCCCACCGCCGGGCCGTGGACCGGGTGCGCAGTGCCCGCGCGGCGGGCGAACGCGAGCAGCGGGAGGCCCGGCGGGCTCATCACCCTGCCTTCGACCAGGTCTCCGAGGAGGTCGAGGCCGGTCTCGAACGCGAGTGGGTCCGCCGCTGTCTGGACCGGCTCACCGCCCTCCAGAGACAGTCCGTGACCCTCGCCTACTACGACGGCTACACATACCGTGAAGTGGCCGAGCGGCTCTCCCTGCCGCTGGGCACGGTAAAGACCCGGATGCGCGACGGACTCACCCAGCTGCGCAAGTGCCTGGGAGGTGTCGCATGAGTTTCCGTCTGTTCCGGCGCGAGGACATCCATTCCCTCGCCGCGCCCTACGCCCTCGACGCCCTCGAACCCGGCGAGCGCGCCCGCTTCGAGAAGCACCTCAGGGGCTGCGGGAGCTGTGCCGCCGAGGTGCGGGACCTGTCCGAGGACGCCGTCCGTCTCGCCTGGTCGACCGCGGAACCGGCGCCGGCCGCGATGCGGGAACGGGTGCTGGCCGCCGTACGCACGACTCCGCAGGAGCTCGCCCCGCGCGACCCGGCGCGGGCGCGCGCTCCCCAGTTGCCGCCGCATGTCTGGGGCACGCAGCCGCCGCCGGGGCGCACCCGTGCGCCCCGGTCGCGTCCCCTGTTCGTGCCGTTCGCCACCGCGACGGCCGCCGCGGCGCTCGTGGTCGCCTCACTCTTCGCCGTCCAGGCCGAGCGGACGCAGGACCAGCTGGACGCCGAGCGGGCCCAGGCACGTGAGATCGCCCACGTTCTCGCGGCTCCCGACGCGCGGGCGGCCACCGGCGAGGAGGCCGGGGGCCGAAGTATCGGAGTGATCGCCTCCGCATCGGAGGGGCGCGCGGTCGTCACCCTGAGCGGATACAACGCTCCGCCGAGCGGCAAAGTGCGCCAGCTGTGGCTCATGCGCCCGGGCGCGCAACCACGCTCCCTCGGGCTCTTCGAGAGCGACACGCCCTTGGTGGCATCCGGTCTCTCCAAGTCGTCCACATCACTGGCTGTCACGGTCGAGCCCGACGGGGGCTCAGCACAGCCCACCACCCAGCCCGTTGTTCAACTCGCCCTGAAATCAGTCGGATTCGAAGAGTAATCGTCAACACGCTTACGGGGAAGGTGAATCCTGTGACCGCGATACACGCATGCCCCAAGGGGGCGATAGGGTTACCCTGCCCGGGCCGGGTGGACTCGTACGGGTGGGGAGAGACATGGAACAGATAACAGTGCGCAGCAGGGCCAGGGTCCCTGCGATCACCTGCGGGAGCAGCGCGACCAGTTCGCGCCTCGACCGCCATCTCTCGGTGCTGGGGGGCCCTGCCGTCCCGCAGCGGGAGGCGGCCGAGGCGACCTCGCTGATGCGTGAGCTGACCGCGCGTGACACCGCGCACGACCGCAGCGGCTGGGGCGCGCGAGTGAGCAGAGTCTCGCTCTTCGCACCACTGCGCCGACTGCGCCGTTCGCTGTTCGGCGGGCGCTGAGCCCGGCGTTCCCCAAGGTCCGCGCTCGGGCCGCCATGCCGCTCCGGTCCATCGCTGCGATCCGACCGTCCGTCATCCCCACGGCGTGCAGCGTCGCACCGGTCGGCTTCCCGAGCGCGGACACGTTCCTCACCGCGTCTTCCCGTCACCTCGGCACGGTCCCACCCACCCGTGTTCAGAAGTTCGGCGTTGCCGCAGGCCCGGTCGCATGCCTGCTCAGATCGATCGCCTGCTCAGATCGAATGCCTGCTCAGATCAGTGCGAATTGCCCCTCGGGGCCTTCCTCGTGATGGTCGAGTACCGAGGCCGGTCTGCGGGCTGACTCCGGCACCGGAAGTACGCCCGCCGTGCGCAGCTCCCCCGTCGTGATCGGTGAAGTCACCGTCAGCTCCTCCTGTTGCGGGCGGAGCTCCGCCCGCAGCGCGAGGACGGTGATCAGTTCGAGCAGCTCCGACGTCCATGCCTGTGGCCAGGTCGCCGGGCGGATCGCTGTGAGGGTGCCCCGAGTGGGCTCCGTCGTGCGGGTGGTGAACCACTGTTCCAGAACCCGTGTTCCGGACGCCTCGTAGTCCCAGGCCTCCGGGGGGACCGGGGAGATGCGGCCCTCGTCGAGGTGCAGGGTTTCCTCGTCGCGGTCGTAGTGCAGGGTCAGGGGGCGCGGTGGCAGGGGAGCGCGGACGTAGGGGCGGCGGCCGCCGGGGAGTTTGGGGCGTTCGCCGTCGCGGCGCGACAGCCAGAGGATGCGGTGGCCCAGCTCGACGCCGTGTGCCCAGAGTTCGGTGTCGTCGGTGAGAGGGACGGACGGACCGGGGCGTACGGCCGCCAGGATCCAGGCCAGGACGTCCCGCGGGGCCGGCGCCCGGCCGAGGCGGCCGGTCAGGTGGTCCAGGAGGCCGGGCGCCAGGTTGGGTTCCTCACCGCCCGGGCGCCGGAACAGCGGGCGGATGCGGCCGGGGCGGAGCAGCGGAAGCAGCGAGGTCGCGAGGAGAAGCGGGCCGGAGGCGCCCGGCGTCTCGACGGTGAAGATCTGGTGCTCGTCCGCCACCCGCCACAGCTCGGGCCGGGCCGAGTCGATCAGCCGGTGGTCGGGGATCAGCCACTGCTCGTCGAACGGGGCGTACAGGATCCGTACCGGCTCCGGGCAGGTGCCCGAGGCGCGGACCAGTTTCTCCGTGCCGCCGGCCCGCCCCGGCAGCTGACCCACCGCGGAGTACAGCCTGCGCGAACGCGTCGGCTCGAACAGCGCCTCCCGGTCGGGGCCCTCGGACTTCACGAAGGCGTCCCAGCGGGCCGTGAGGGATGCGGCGTCGGGGCCCGCCGGCCACCCCCGGCCGAGCCGCGGCGGTGCGACGGACCACGGCATGAGGTCCGCCAGCGGCGGAGCGTCGTCGTGCGTCACGCTGGGCATCGTACGTGGGTCCACGGACAACCGGGTCAGGTGGCGTCCAGGGTCACCGTGAAGGAGAAGCGGTCGCCCCGGTAGTGGATGACGGCCACGTCCAGCGGGCGGCCCTCGGTGTCGTAGGTGATGCCCGTGTAGTGCAGGATCGGGCTGAGCAGCGGGACTTGGAGCAGCCGGGCCGTCTCCGGGTCCGCGAGACGGGCCTCCACCGTGTCCGTGATGCGGCTGATGTCCGCCCCGACGATGTCCCGCAGCACCTTGGTCATCGGCCAGCGGACAAGGTCCTCCAGATCGATGTGCCGGGCCAGTTCGGGGCGGAGCCAGTTGCGGGCGTGGTTGGTCGGCTCGCCCGTCTTCTCGTCGCTGCGCAGCCGGTGGTACGTCGCCGTCTCGGCCAGGTCCGGGAAGTACTCGGCGAGTTCGGCGGGCACGGGCGCGGTGCCGTGGTCCAGCAGTTCGGTGGTCATGCCGGACTGCTGGGCCACGATCGCGTCCACCGAGCCGAGCAGCCGCACCGGGGCGCCCCGCCGGGCGGCGGGCTCGATGAACGTGCCTCGCCTGCGATGGCGGGTGATCAGCCCTTCGTCCTCCAGCTCCTTCAGTGCCTGGCGCATGGTGAGCACACTCACTCCGTAGTGCCCGGCCAGCTGCTCCTCCGTGGGCAGGCGCAGCGGGTCCTGGGGCGAGCGGCCGAGTATCGAGGCGCGCAGCGACTGCGACACCTGGTACCAGAGCGGCAGCTTGCGGTTCAGGACGATCGAGTCCGGGGCGAAGGAGGTCACGGGCCATCCGTACCGGGTGGGAATGATCAGTGCAAGGGGCGGAAGTGGCGCTCGAGCCCCTGCCAGACCTCGTCGTACCCCTGCTGAAGGTGCTCGGCGTGGGCCGCGGGGGGTGTCAGGGTGATCGGCCAGCGCGTCTCGAACATGAAGGCCAGTCCGTCGTCGATCTTCTGCGGCCTGAGCTCGGCGGCGCTTGCCCGGTCGAAGGTGTCCCGGTCCGGTCCGTGCGCCGACATCGTGTTGTGCAGCGAGCCGCCGCCCGGCACAAAGCCTTCCGCCTTCGCGTCGTACGCACCCTCGACCAGGCCCATGTACTCGCTCATCACGTTCCGGTGGAAGTACGGCGGCCGGAAGGTGTCCTCGCCCACCAGCCAGCGTGGCGCGAAGACCACGAAGTCGACGCCGGCGAGGCCGGGGGTGTCGGACGGAGACGTCAGCACCGTGAAGATCGACGGGTCCGGGTGGTCGTAGCTGATGGTGCCGATCACATTGAAGCGGCGCAGATCGTAGGTGTACGGCACATGGTTGCCGTGCCAGGCGACCACGTCGAGCGGTGAGTGGTCGTAGGTGGCCGTCCACAGGTTGCCGCAGAACTTGTTCACCACCTCCACCGGGCCCTCGACGTCCTCGTAGGCGGCGACGGGCGCGCGGAAGTCGCGGGCGTTGGCCAGCCCGTTGGCGCCGATCGGGCCGAGGTCGGGAAGCCGGAGGGCCGCCCCGTAGTTCTCGCACACATAGCCGCGGGCCGTGGCGTCCAGCAGCTCCACACGGAAGCGGACCCCACGCGGGATCAGCGCGATGTGTGAGGACTCCACATGCAGCTGACCGAACTCGGTGTGCAGCAGCAGCCCGCCCTGCTCGGGGACGATCAGCAGCTCTCCGTCGGCGTCGCTGAAGACCCGGTCCATCGAGGAGGTGGCGTGGTACAGGTGCACGGCCATGCCGGCGCGCTGGGTCGCGTCGCCGTTGCCGCCCAGGGTCCACAGGCCCGCCAGGAAGTCCGTTCCCGCCGGGGGCTCGGGCAGGGGGTTCCACCGCAGCCGGTTCGGGTCGGGCACCGCCTCGTGGAAGGGAGCCGTGCGGAGCGCGCCGTTGTCGGTGCGGGTGAACGCCGGGTGCGCGGCCGAGGGGCGGATGCGGTACAGCCACGAGCGGCGGTTGTGCGCCCTGGGCTCGGTGAACGCCGTCCCGCTGAGTTGCTCGGCGTACAGCCCGAGGGGTGCCCGCTGCGGTGAGTTGCGGCCCTCGGGCAGTGCGCCCGGTACGGCCTCGGAGCTGTGCTCATTGCCGAAGCCGCTGAGGTATGCCAGGCCTTCCGCGGTCTTCCGCGCGTCCCCGCTCATGATCGCTCCCTCGCATTTCGATTCCTATGTATCACCGTAGGATTGCGGTTTCGTATGTGCAAGGGGGTGGCGGAACCTCCTCACCAGGGAGGAGCCGAACCAGACTCCAGGGGGATTCGGGGTGTCGGACTCGTGTTCTAGTCTCCCGGGCATGTCGTGGACGCGCGGACTGCTCGCCGCGCTCGCGGTCTGTGTCCTGCTGCTGGCCGGATCCGCGGGCTGCGGCACCGGCAACGAGCACGAGCAGCAGAACGGGAAGAACGGGAAGAGCGGGGTGTCGCCCTCACCGGTGGGCAAGATCCTGGAGGACAAGGACAACGAGGGGCGGCGCTACCGTGAAGTGGACGAGCAGGACGCACCCGAGGTCGGCATCGAGGTGGAACCCGATGCCCGGGCCGGCTGGGACGTCCGGCTGACCGTCCGGAACTTCCGCTTCTCGCCTGCCGGCACCAAGGCGAAGGCGGTGGCCGGCCGCGGCGTCGCCCTCCTGTTCGTGGACGGCCGTCCCGTCGCCGGTCTCCGCACGCCCGAGTACCACCTCTCGGCCGGCTTCGTCCCGCACGGCACGCATCACGTCACCGCACGCCTGTACGCCGACGACCACACGGTGTGGGCCGTCGACGGTGAGCCGGTGGAGAGCACCGCGGACATCACGGCCTCCGAGTCGGAGCCCTCGGCCGACGGGACCGGCGCCGGCACCACGGCCACGTCCGGCGGGTCGAGCGTCCCGGGCGCTCGACCGCGTACCGAGGGCCGAGGTTCACCGGACCGCGGCGGAAAGGCATCATGAAGCCCGTGCCCCACACGACATCGCTCCGCCGCGCGCCCGTGCAGCGGCGCAGCGCCGAACGGCTGACCAGGATCCTCGACGCCTGCGCCGACCTCCTCGACGAGGTCGGCTACGACGCCCTGAGCACCCGCGCCGTCGCCCTGCGCGCCGGCGTGCCCATCGGCTCGGTCTACCGTTTCTTCGGCAACAAGCGGCAGATGGCCGACGCGCTCGCCCAGCGCAATCTGGAGCGGTACTCCGAGCGCGTCGTGCGGCGCCTGGAGGAGGCGCGGCGCGGCGACTGGCGGGCTGCCATGGACGCCGTACTCGACGAGTACTTGGCCATGAAGCGCACCGCGCCCGGTTTCTCCCTCGTCGACTTCGGCAACCAGATCCCGGTCGGCGCCCGCCACGGCGAGCCCAACCACCGCGTCGCCGACCGTCTCACCGACCTGCTCTCCGGGTATCTCGACCGCGAGCCGGACGACGATCTGCGGCGCATCTTCCTGATCGCCGTGGAGACCGCCGACACCCTGGTCCACCTGGCCTTCCGGGTGGCGCCTGAGGGGGACGAGAAGATCATCGAGGAGGCGCGGGAGCTGCTGCGGGCGTATCTGGCGCGCGTGCTGGACTGACGGGCGCGCATCCGCTGGACGCGGCCCGGTGCGATTTTCCGACCCTCGTTGAGGTAGGGGGCTCCCCTCCGTCCATACCGGTCGGTATGCTCGGCTCAGTCCGCGTGTCACCGCTGCCGCCGTCCACCGGGAGGACCCGTGTCCCGCACCGCCCTGCGAATCTGCCCCCTGTGCGAGGCCACCTGCGGGCTGACCCTCACCATCGACGGCACCCGGGTCACCGGCGCCCGCGGGGACCGCGACGACGTCTTCAGTCGCGGGTTCATCTGCCCCAAGGGCGCCTCCTTCGGCGCCGTCGACGGCGACCCCGACCGGCTGCGCACCCCCCTCGTCCGCAAGGACGGCGAGCTGCGCGAGGCCACCTGGGAGGAGGCGTTCGACGCGGTCGCGGCGGGCCTGCGTCCCGTCGTGGAGCGCCACGGCCAGAACGCCGTCGGTGTCGTCCTCGGCAACCCCAACGTGCACACCATGGCCGGCGCCCTCTACCCGGCGCTGCTGCTCGCGAGCCTCGGCACCCGCAGCATCTTCTCCGCGTCCACGGTCGACCAGATGCCCAAGCACGTCTCCAGCGGGCTCCTCTACGGCGACGCCAACGCGATCCCCGTGCCCGACCTCGACCACACCGACCATCTGCTCCTCATCGGCGCCAACCCCCTCGAATCCAACGGGAGTCTGTGCACCGCCCCCGACTTCCCCGGCAAGCTCAAGGCACTCAAGGCCCGGGGCGGCACCCTCACCGTCATCGACCCGCGCCGCACCCGCACCGCGCGGCTCGCGAACCGGCACATCGCGATCCGCCCCGGCACCGACGCCCTGCTCCTCGCGGCGATGGCACACGTCCTGTTGGAGGAGGACCTCGCCGCTCCCGGTGAGCTCACCGAGCACCTCCAGGGACTCGACGAACTCCGCGAAGCCGTGAGGGACTTCACACCGGAGGCCGTCGCCGGGGCCTGCGACGTGGACGCCACCTTGATCCGTACCCTCGCCCGTGAACTGGCCGCCGCCCCCACCGCCGCCGTGTACGGCCGCATCGGCAGCTGCACGGTCCCGCACGGCACCCTGGCCAGCTGGCTGGTCGACGTCCTCAACATCCTCACCGGCAACCTCGACCGCCCCGGCGGCGCCCTCTTCCCGCAGGCGGCCACCGACAAGACGCCCCGCCCCGCCGGACCGGGCCGGGGCTTCGCGCTCGGCCGCTGGCACTCGCGGGTGAGCCGGCACCCGGAGGCGAAGGGCGAGCTGCCGATCTCCGCGCTCGCCGAGGAGATCGACACCGCGACGGCGGAGGGCGAACCGGTCCGGGCCCTCGTCGCGATCGCCGCCAACCCCGTCCTGTCCGTCCCGGACGGCGACCGTCTCGACAAGGCCCTGGATTCCCTGGACTTCATGGTCAGCGTCGACCCGTATCTGAACGAGACCTCGCGCCACGCCCACGTCGTGCTGCCCCCGCCGCCGCCCTCGCAGAGCGCGCACCACGACTTCGCCTTCAACACCCTCGCCGTACGCAACCAGGTCCGCTACAACCGCCCCGCCGTGCCCCTGGAGCCCGGCCGGATGCCGGAGACCGAGATCCTCGCCCGGCTGATCCTTGCCGCGACCGGCATGCACGGCGCCGACCCGGCGGCCGTCGACACGCTCGTGATCGACCAGACCCTCGGCAAGGCCGTCAAGGAACCGCACTCGCCCGTACACGGCCAGGACCCCCGCGACCTGGCCGCGCGGCTCACCGGCGAGACCGGCCCCGAGCGGCGGCTCGACATGATGCTGCGCCTCGGCCCCTACGGCGAAGGCTTCGGCGTACGACCGGACGGGCTGAGCCTGGAGAAGCTGCTCGCCCACCCGCACGGCATCGACCTCGGCCCGCTCCGGCCCCGGCTGCCGCAGCCGCTGAAGACCCGCAGCGGCAAGGTCGAACTGCTGCCCGAGCCCATCGCGGACGATCTGCCGCGGCTGCGGGAAGCCCTGCGCGAACGCCCCGACGGTCTCGTCCTCGTCGGCCGGCGTCATCTGCGCTCCAACAACAGCTGGATGCACAACGTGCCCGCCCTCACCGGCGGTTCGAACCGCTGCACGCTGCACATCCACCCCAAGGACGCCGAACGCCTCGGCGTGCGCGACGGGGAGCCGGTGAGGGTGAAGGGCGCCGGGGGAGAGGTGACCGCCCCGGCCGAGGTCACCGACGGGGTGCGCCGGGGGGTGGTGAGCCTGCCGCACGGCTGGGGCCACGACCGGCCCGGCACCCGGATGAGCCATGCGTCCGCCGACCCCGGCGTCAACGTCAACCAGCTCCTCGACGGCAGCCTGCTCGACCCGCTGTCGGGCAACGCGGTGCTCAACGGCGTGCCCGTCGAGGTCGCCGCGCTCGTGCCCGCGACCTGAACCAACCCCGCATTGCTCACGCCCCTGACCTGCGCAAAGCCATGACCCAGGTCGCCGCGCCCGCCGCGGCGACCTGGTAGCGGGCGTCGCGGGCGTGGCCGCGCCGTTCGTGATGCTCGCGGCGCTGTTGCTGCTGTCGACGGGGGTCGCGCTGCGGTCACCGGCCCAGCGGGCGGAGGAGGGGCAGGGGGCGGCGGGCGGCCGTACGCAGTCTTCGTCCCGCGCTGAATCCGACCGTCCGTTTTCTCGCTCACCGGACCGTATTGCCCGCTTACCGGTGCGTAGCGTCCGATCCCGCCCGGTCTCTTCCCCGGACGGGCACAATCCGTTAACTTCCGTGACTCACACGCCCCGTACGACCCGCACGTGGCGTTCGACCGCGGAGCGTCAGCGCTCGCTCAGTGAGCCCCCGGGGGCACCGTCATGACACGCGCCATCTCCCTGCACGACGTGAGCAAGGTCTACAGCAAAGGCGTCCGCGTGGTGGACCGGCTGTCGCTGGACATCGCGCCCGGCGAGTTCCTGGTGTTGCTCGGACCCTCCGGCTGCGGCAAGTCCACCATCCTGAGGATGATCGCCGGCCTGGAGGAGATCACCTCCGGCGAGCTGCGGCTCGACGGCGCATACGCCAACGGCCTGGTCCCGTCCCAGCGGAACATGGCCATGGTGTTCCAGAACTTCGCCCTCTACCCGAACATGACGGGCCGCGGCAACATCGGCTTCCCGCTGCGCGTCGAGAACCCCGGCGAGGACCCGCGCCCGCGGGTGGACGCCACGGCCCGCATGCTGGGCATCGAGGACCTCCTGGACCGCTTTCCGAGTCAGCTCTCCGGAGGCGAACGCCAGCGCGTCGCCATGGGCCGGGCCATCGCCCGCCATCCCTCCGCCTTCCTGATGGACGAGCCGCTGTCCAATCTCGACGCCAAGCTCCGCAACCATCTGCGGGCCGAGATCACCCACCTCACCCGGGAGCTGGGCGTCACCACGGTGTACGTCACCCACGACCAGGCCGAGGCCATGTCGCTCGGCGACCGGGTCGCCGTCCTGCGCGGCGGCGTGCTCCAGCAACTGGGCACCCCGCGCTCGGTGTACGCGCTGCCGCGCAACCTCTTCGTCGCGGCCTTCATCGGCATACCGCGCATCAACCTGCTGCGCGGTGTCGTCCGCGCCCCGCTCGACGGCGCGATGACCATCAGCCTCGGCAAGCAGTTCCTGCGGCTGCCCGAACCGCTGTCCCTGGACCACCAGTTGCTGCGCGTACAGCAGGGCAGGGAGATCTTCGTCGGCCTGCGTTCGGAGGCGGTGCGGATCGCGAAGCCGGCCTCCGCCCGCCCCGGCGAGGTGGCGATCACCGGGCTGGTGGAGCACGTGGAGTTCCAGGGGCACGAGATCTTCGTCCACTTCAACACCGGCTCCCGCCCCGCCGTCGTACCGGAGCTGGAGGCCCCGCGCCCCGCCCGGCCGGTCCGGCGCCGCCGTCGCGAGGGGTCGGTCCTGGAGCGGCTCAGGGAGCGAGCGGGCGCCCTGCGGGCCGGCCCGGTGGCCGTCCTGGAGCGCCCCGGGGACGGCTCCGGTGCCGATCCCGTGCCGCCCGAGGGCCGCCTCCCCGGCGACCTCGTCGTCCGCACCACCCCCGACATCGATCTGCGCCGGGGCATGCAGGTGCCCCTGCTCGTCGACCTCGCTCATCTCTTCGTCTTCGACCAGCACGGCGAACGCATCTGCCCGGCCCCGGCGCGGCTGCCGGATCTGGCGGAGTGACGCCGCACACCCAGTGCCCCGAACGGCGTGTGCTTCTGATCTCATGGGGGGCGTCTGGCGGACTAAAACTAACAGCGCTAGTTTATGACCCACGACGACCAAGCCCCGCCGGGAGGAAGCGCGATGAAGGCACACGACGGCATGTACATCGACGGCGCGTGGCGCCCCGCCGCGGGCCGGGACGTGATCGAGGTCGTGAACCCGGCCGACGAGCAGATCATCGGGACGGTCCCCGCGGGCACCGCCGCTGACGTCGACGCCGCCGTACGGGCCGCCCGAGCCGCCCTCCCCGCCTGGGCCGCGACCGCGCCCGCCGAACGGGCCGCACGCCTGTCCGCTCTGCGGGACGTCCTCGTGGCCCGCAAGGACGAGATCGCCGAGACCGTCACCGCCGAACTCGGCGCGCCGCTCGCGTTCTCGCAGACGGTCCACGCCGGCGTCCCGATCGCGGTCGCCGCCTCGTACGCCGAACTGGCGGCGACGTACTCCTTCGAGGAGAAGGCCGGCAACTCGACCGTCCTTCTGGAGCCCGTGGGCGTGGTCGCCGCGATCACGCCCTGGAACTACCCCCTCCACCAGATCGTCGCCAAGGCCGCCCCGGCACTGGCGGCGGGCTGCACGGTGGTGCTCAAGCCCGCCGAGGACACCCCGCTGACCGCCCAGCTCTTCGCCGAGGCGGTCCATGAGGCCGGGATTCCGGCGGGCGTCTTCAACCTGGTCACCGGCCTCGGCCCGGTGGCGGGCCAGGCCCTCGCCGAACACCCGGATGTCGATCTGGTCTCCTTCACCGGTTCCACCGCCGTGGGCAAGCGGATCGGCGCGACCGCCGGGGGCGCGGTCAAGAAGGTGGCGCTGGAGCTGGGCGGCAAGTCCGCCAATGTCATCCTGCCGAGCGCCGACCTGGCCAAGGCGGTGAACGTCGGCGTCGCCAACGTGATGTCCAACTCCGGTCAGACGTGCAGTGCGTGGACCCGCATGCTGGTGCACCGGGACCAGTACGACGAGGCGGTAGGGCTCGCCGCGGCGGCCGCCGCCAAGTACGGCGACCGCATCGGCCCGGTGGTGAACGCCAAGCAGCGGGACCGGGTGCGCGGTTACATCGACAAGGGCGTGGCCGAGGGCGCCCGCCTGGTCGCGGGCGGCCCCGAATCCCCGCGCGAGCAGGGCTGCTTCGTCAGCCCCACCGTGTTCGCCGACGTCACCGAGGACATGACGATCGCCCAGGAGGAGATCTTCGGCCCGGTCCTGTCGATCCTGCGCTACGACGACGAGGACGACGCCCTGCGGATCGCCAACGGCACGGTCTACGGTCTCGCGGGAGCCGTCTGGGCCGGCGACGAGGCGGAGGCGGTGGCCTTCGCCCGACGGCTGGAGACCGGTCAGGTCGACATCAACGGCGGACGCTTCAACCCGCTCGCCCCCTTCGGCGGCTACAAGCAGTCCGGCGTGGGCCGCGAACTGGGCACCCACGGCCTGTCCGAGTACCTCCAGACCAAGTCCCTGCAGTTCTGAGGAGCCTTCGCATGGTCCGAGCCGCCGTTCTTCCCGCCGTGGGCGCCCCTGTGGAGATCACGGAGATCGACCTGCCCGACCCGGGCCCCGGCCAGGTCCGCGTCCGCCTCGCCGCCGCCGGGGTCTGCCACTCCGACCTGTCCCTGTCCAACGGCACCCTGCGGGTACCGGTCCCCGCGGTCCTCGGCCACGAGGGCGCGGGCACGGTCGTCGCCGTCGGCGAGGGGGTCACCCATGTCTCGCCAGGCGCCGGTGTGGTCCTCAACTGGGCCCCGTCCTGCGGAGGTTGCCACGCCTGCTCGCTCGGCGAGGTGTGGCTGTGCGCCAACGCGATGAACGGCGCCGCGGACGTCCACGCCCGGACCGCGGACGGCAGGGATCTCCACCCCGGCCTGAACGTCGCCGCGTTCGCCGAGGAGACGGTGGTGTCCGCGGCCTGCGTGCTCCCCGTCCCGGACGGTGTTCCGCTCACCGACGCGGCCCTCCTCGGCTGCGCGGTCCTCACCGGCTACGGCGCCGTCCACCACTCGGCGCAGGTCGAGCCGGGGGAGACGGTGGCCGTGTTCGGCGCCGGCGGGGTGGGGCTCGCCACCCTCCAGGCGGCGCGGATCGCCGGCGCCTCGAAGATCGTCGCGGTCGACGTCTCTCCCGAGAAGGAGGAGCTGGCGCGCGCGGCAGGAGCCACCGACTACGTCGTCGCCTCGGACGACACCGCCCGCGAGATCCGCGCCCTCACGGGCAAGCAGGGTGTCGACGTGGCCGTGGAGTGCGTGGGCCGGGCGACGACGATCCGCACGGCCTGGGACTCCACCCGCCGCGGCGGCCGCACCACGGTGGTCGGCATCGGGGGCAAGGACCAGCAGGTCACGTTCAACGCACTGGAGATCTTCCACTGGGGCCGCACCCTCTCGGGCTGTGTGTACGGCAACTCGGACCCGGCGAAGGACCTGCCGGAGCTGGCCGAGCATGTACGGGCGGGCCGCCTGGACCTGGGCGCACTGGTGACGGACCGGATCGCCCTGGAGGGCATCCCCGCGGCGTTCGAGAACATGCTGGCGGGCAAGGGCGGCCGGGCGCTGGTCACTTTCTGACGGAGGTCTGTTCAGGCAGATCGGGGGTCTGGGGGCGGAGCCCCCAGGTCCTCCGCTCGGCCCGCTGCAGCTGCCGCGACCGCGACACCGCCACGCCCGCCAGGCACAGCACCCCGCCCGCCAGCGTGAGCAGCCCCGGCACCTCGCCCAGCGCCAGCCACGACATCACCACGACCAGTGCGGGGACCGCGTACGTGGTCGCTCCCATGCGGCTTGCGGTCGTACGCGCCAGCGCGTACGCCCAGGTCGTGAAGGCCAGGGCGGTCGGGAACACGCCCAGGTAGAGCATGTTGAGGGTCGCGGAGACCGGCGCCTCGGCGGCGTCCCGGACCAGTTGACCGGCGAACGGCAGGCACACCACCGCGCCGACCAGGCACCCGAACGTCGTCACCTGCAGCGCGCTCGCCCGGCCCAGGGCCGGCTTCTGCGCCACGACACCGCCCGCGTAGCCGACCGCGGCGAGCAGGCACAGCACCACGCCGAGCACCGAGGACCCGCCGTCGCCCGACATCGACAGCCCCACGGTCACCGCTCCCGCGAAGGACACCGCCATCCCCGCGAGCAGCCGCGGCGGCATCGGGTCACCGAGCAGCCGCGACCCGAGCAGGGCGATGAGGATCGGCCCGATGTTCACGACCAGGGCGGCCGTACCGGCGTCCACCTGCTGTTCGCCCCAGTTCAGGACCACCATGTAGAAGCCGAACCACAGCACACCCGACAGCGCGATCCCGCGCCAGGCGGACCGCGGCGGCCACCCCTCCCGCCTCAGGAGACAGATCACCCCCAGCGCGAGCGCACCGGCCAGCAGCCGGCCGAGCGCCAGGGCACCCGGTGAGTACGCGGAGCCGGCACTGCGGATCGAGACGAAGGCGGAGGCCCACAGCACGACGCTGACAACGGCCGCGCCGGCGGCGAGCAGCTCGGTGCGGAGCACCGGCCGGGTCGGGGAGACGTTCATCATGCTCCAGAGGCTAGAGAGGAAGCGGTCAGGAGTCTCGCGGATTTCGGACATGACGCCGGGTGTGCGCAGAGTCGCCTGGCGGTCTGCGGAGCTGAGCCGGGCACCGAACGTCGGCGGAGCTCAGCGCAGCGCCCCCGCCTCGATGCCGAGCAGCTCGGACAGCGCGCCCTCGCCCGCCGCCGTCACCTTCACGGCCCGCTCCGAGCCGATGTGCACACACCACCCGGCATCGAGGGCATGCCGGCACAGGGCCGCGCCCGCGACGCCCGCGAGATGAGGGCGGCGCTCCGTCCAGTCGAGGCAGGCACGGGCCAGCGGGCGGCGGCCCGTACGGTCGAGCCGGATACCGGTGGCGTCGAACCAGCCGAGACCCGCGTCCGTGAGGGCGAAGCCGGTGTCCTGCCGCAACAGCCCCCGTGCCGTGAGCGCGTCGGTGAGCGCGATGCCGAGCCGTCCGGCCAGATGGTCGTAGCACGTGCGGCCGCGGGCCATCGCCGACCCGGCGCTCGACTCGCGCAGCGTGCGCGGACGTACGACGGCTTCCGGCGCGATCTGGGCCGCCAGGTCCTCCACCAGCTGGGCGACCCGGGGCCCGGCCAGCCGCACATACCGGTGCCGGCCCTGCCGCTCCTCGGTGAGCAGCCCGCCCGCGACCAGCTTGCCCAGATGCTCGCTGAGCGTCGACGCCGCGACGCCCGCGTGCCGAGCCAGCTCACCGGCGGTCCACGCCCGCCCGTTGAGCAGCGCAAGGAGAACCGCGGCCCGGGTCTCGTCGGCGATCAGCCGGGCGAGGCGTGCCAGCTCCGGTGCCCGAGGGTCCCTGGTGGTCATGCCCTCCAGCATGGAGCACGGACACTTCGGTGCCCGCCGAAGCGTTCCTACGTGGTACGGCTGACCTGCTCGTACTGCCGAACGAGGCCGTCCAGCAGCGCCGTCAGGCCCGTCTCGAAGGCCCGCTCGTCGATCTTCTCCTGCTGTTCGGCGAGGAGGTGGGCCTGCCCGAGGCGGGGGTAGTCGGCGGGGTCGTACGCGCTCGCGTCGTCCACGAAGCCGCCGGCGAAGGAGCCCAGTGCGGAGCCCATGATGAAGTACCGCATCAGCGCGCCGATGGATGTGGCATGCGCAGGCGGCCAGCCCGCGTCGACCATCGCGCCGTAGACAGCGTCCGCCAGGCGCAGTGCCGCGGGACGGCGGCCGGGGCCACGAGCGAGGACCGGGACGATGTTCGGGTGGTCGCGCAGGGCGGCGCGGTAGGAGACCGCCCAGTCGTGCAGGGCGGTCCGCCAGTCCCGGCCGTCCTCGAACATCGACAGGTCGACCTGGGCGCTCACCGAGTCGGCGACCGCCTCCAGGATCTCGTCCTTCGTACGGAAGTGGTTGTAGAGGGAGGGCCCGCTGACCCCCAGTTCGGCGGCGAGCCGGCGGGTGGAGACGGCCGCGAGGCCCTCCGCGTCCACCAGCGTCCGTGCGGTCTCGATGATCCGGTCGGTACTGAGAAGGGGCTTGTGCGGTCGGGCCATGGCGCACATAGTAGGGCTGCACAAGAGAAACTAGCAGTGCTAATTTAAATGTACGGTCTTCAAGATTCCTTCTCTGTGGGGTGACGCTGCATGAACCTGGAGCTCAGCGAGGAGCAGCAGGCCGTACGGCGGCTCGCGCGGGACTTCGTGGAGCGGGAGATCGCGCCGCACGTCGTCGCCTGGGACCGCGCCGAGGACGTCGACCGGTCGATCGTGAAGAAGCTCGGCGAGGTCGGCTTCCTGGGCCTGACGATCGACGAGGAGTACGGCGGCTCGGGCGGCGACCACCTTGCGTACTGCCTGGTCACCGAGGAGCTCGGCCGCGGTGACTCCTCGGTGCGCGGCATCGTCTCGGTCTCCCTCGGCCTGGTCGCCAAGACCGTCGCCGCCTGGGGAAGCGAGGAACAGAAGCGGCGGTGGCTGCCGGGGCTCACCTCCGGGGAGTACGTCGGCTGCTTCGGCCTGACCGAGCCGGGCACCGGGTCCGACGCCGGCAGCCTCACCACGCGCGCCGTCCGCGACGGCGACGACTACGTCATCAACGGCACCAAGATGTTCATCACCAACGGCACCTGGGCCGATGTGGTGCTGCTGTTCGCCCGCTCCACCGACGCCCCCGGCCACAAGGGCGTCTCCGCCTTCCTGGTGCCGGCCGACATCCCCGGCCTCACCCGCCGCACGCTCCACGGCAAGCTCGGTCTGCGCGGCCAGGCCACCGCCGAACTGGTGCTGGAGGACGTCCGCGTCCCTGCCGCGGCGATGCTCGGCGAGGAGGGCAAGGGCTTCTCGGTCGCCATGTCCGCCCTCGCCAAAGGGCGGATGTCGGTGGCGGCGGGCTGTGTCGGCATAGCCCAGGCGGCCCTGGACGCGGCCGTCCGCCACGCCGGCGAGCGCGAGCAGTTCGGCAGGACCATCGCGCACCACCAACTGGTGCAGGAGCTGATCAGCGACATCGCCGTCGACGTGGACGCGGCCCGGCTGCTGACCTGGCGGGTCGCCGACCTGGTCGACCGCGGGCTGCCGTTCGCCACCGAGTCCTCCAAGGCCAAGCTCTTCGCCTCGGAGGCGGCCGTCCGGGCCGCCAACAGCGCCCTCCAGGTCTTCGGCGGCTACGGCTACATCGACGAGTACCCGGCCGGCAAGCTGCTGCGCGACGCCCGTGTGATGACCCTCTACGAGGGCACCAGCCAGATCCAGAAGCTGCTCATCGGGCGGGCGCTGACCGGGGTTTCGGCCTTCTGAGAGCCCGAGCGTCTGAGTATCCGGCTGAGTACTTCGGCGGATGTGGCACGGGCCACTCCCGGCCATCCTTGTCCCCATGAGTGACACACCCGGCAAGCAGCAGAACACGGCCGCCTTCTACGGCCAGGCCGTCGCCTCCTTCTCCGTCGCCATGGGCGCGACCGCCATCGGCATCTTCAAGCTGAACGCCGACGCCTGGGTGCGGGCCTTCCTCGGGATCGCCGTCCTGTACCTGGTCACCTCCGCCTTCACCCTCGCCAAGGTCATCCGGGACCGGCAGGACGCGACGGCGGCCCGTGCCTACAGCCCCTTCGAGAAGCTTTGAGCCACCTTCCGCTGCACCGCACGTCCACGCTAAGCGCCCGCTCACCTTCGGCGGTATGGTGTTACCCCTGCCGGTGAAAGGGGCGAACGAGCGATGAGTACGGCGCAGGAGACGGTCGGCGGCGAGCCGCAGCCGTGGGGCGAGGTGACGCCCGACGCGGCGCGGCGGCTGCTCGTCGCCGCGGTGGAGGCCTTCGCTGAGCGCGGCTACCACGCCACGACGACCCGCGACATCGCGGGCCGCGCGGGCATGAGCCCCGCGGCGCTCTACATCCACTACAAGACCAAGGAAGAACTGCTCCACCGCATCAGCAGGATCGGCCATGAGAAGGCCCTGGAGATCCTCCGGACGGCGGCCCGTCGGGACGGCGGCGCGACCGAGCGGCTCGCCGACGCCGTGAGCTCCTTCGTCCGCTGGCACGCGGGCGGCCGTACCACCGCACGGGTCGTGCAGTACGAACTCGACTCGCTCGGCCCGGACGCCCGCGCCGAGATCCTCGCGCTGCGCCGCCAGGTCGACGCCGAGGTGCGCCACATCATCGAGGACGGCGTGGCGGCGGGCGAGTTCGAGGTGCGGGACGTCCACGGGACCACGCTCGCCGTGCTCTCCCTCTGCATCGACGTCGCCCGCTGGTTCAACGTCGACGGCCCCAGGACTCCCCAGGAGGTCGGCGAACTCTACGCCGACCTCGTGCTGCGGATGGTGGGGGCGGCGAAGTAGCCCACCCCCGGTCCTGCCCGCACCCGGTGACTAGACGTAGAAGCGGGCCACGGACTCCGCGACGCACACCGGCTTGTCGCCGCCCTCGCGCTCCACGCTGTAGGCGACGCTCAGCTGGACGCCGCCCGGCACGTCCTCGACGGCGCTGATCTTCGCGGTGGCGCGCAGCCGGGAGTCGACCGGGACGGGGGCGGGGAAGCGGACCTTGTTCGTGCCGTAGTTGACGCCCATCTTCACGCCCTCGACCTGGATCAGCTGCGGTCCGAAGAGGGGCAGCAGTGACAGCGTCAGATAGCCGTGCGCGATGGTCGTGCCGAACGGGCCCGCGGCCGCCTTCTCCGGATCCACATGGATCCACTGGTGATCGCCGGTCGCCTCGGCGAACAGGTCGATCCGCTTCTGGTCGATCTCCAGCCAGTCGGTGTACCCCAGCTGCTCGCCCACCGCTGCCTTCAGCTCGTCGACGGACGTGAAGATCCTCGGCTCTGCCATGTCCCTGGGCCTCCCGGGTCGCGTGTCGCGTGGCGCATGCTCGCGACGCAAAGTCTAAGCGACTGCTTAGCATGGTCGGACGGGAGCTCCCTGTCAACGGACCGGTCCCACGACGCGGTGGGTAGGGTTCGAGAGGTGCCCCAGATTCCCGAGAAGATCCACGAGCTCACGGTCGGCCAGCTCGCCGCCCGCAGCGGCGCCGCGGTGTCCGCCCTGCACTTCTACGAGTCCAAGGGTCTGATCAGCAGCCGCCGCACCGCGGGCAACCAGCGCCGCTACTCCCGGGACACCCTGCGCCGGGTGGCCTTCGTGCGGGCGGCGCAACGCGTGGGCATCCCACTGGCGACGATCCGGGACGCGCTCGCCGAACTGCCCGAGGAGCGGACGCCGACCCGGGAGGACTGGGCCCGTCTCTCCGCGGCCTGGCGGTCCGAACTCGATGAACGCATCACCCAGCTGAACCGGCTGCGCGATCACCTCACCGACTGCATCGGCTGCGGTTGTCTGTCCCTCGACACATGTGTGCTGTCCAATCCGGACGATGCCTTCGGCGAACGCCGGTCGGGGTCGCGACTGCTGGTGGAGCATCCGCGGGGCTGACGGGCGCCGTCGCGGGGGCCGCCCCCAGACCCCCGCTTCGGCCCCGCACGGGCCTCGTCCTCAAACGCCGGACGGGCTGAGTGTGCTCACTCGTACTCCGTTCCGCCCTTCCGGGTCAGATACGCCGGACTGACCGCCTTCGCGATCGCCCGCCCGCCGGTCACCGGGCTGTACCGCTCGACGAGCGGGCGGATGACCACGCCCTCCCGCAGATGCAGCCCGCGCCCCGACACGGTCTCCCGCCCCGTAGCGATCTCCAGCACCCGCTCGACGTCGTACGGCCCCACGAACAGCCGTGGCACCAGAGGAAGTTCGCCCTCCAGCAGCTCCGCCGCGTCCAGCCAGCGCACCGTCCCGTCGATCTCCGCCGAGACGTCGAACACGGCGTAGCCCAGCGTCTCGCGCCTCCCGTCGGCGCCGTACGTCAGGTCCTGCACCCCCGCGCCGTACACCTCGCCGAAGATCCCGATCCGGCGCGCCCGCAGCCGTTCCGCGAGCCGCGCGGCGACCTCGGCGACGCCGTGGCCGTGCACCGCCCGCCAGTACAGATTGCGCGGGTCCTCCTTCAGGGCCAGGGACTTGGCGCCGAAGCCCTTGGAGGAGACATGCACGCGGTCCTCGTCGGCGAGGCAGGTGAGCAGACAGGCCGAGCCGTGCAGCTTCTCGGTCAGGACCACATCCTCGCCCGGTGTGAAAACACCCGGGTACCGCTGGATGTTCTCGATGTCGACCCAGGGCAGCAGATCGGGCGCGGACTCGACGTCGCCGTTCATGGTGGGCGGGATCGGGGGCACCCACTTGACGATCCCGAGCCGCTCCGCGAAGTCGGTTCCCTCAGCCGCGGCCCGCGCCAGGTCGACGTCCGCCAGCGACTTCGGCCGGCACACGATGCCCTGGGACAGCTCGCCGCGCAGCCGCACCGCCTTGACGCGGTCGGAATTGCCGCCCGCCAGCCGCCCGGTCAGCCCCAGCTCCTCGATCAGCCCGGCCGGCAGCACGGACTGCTCGGGGATGTAGACGGCGGCCTCGCCGGTGCGGAACGCGCCCTTGGCGACGACGGCCCGGTACAGGCCCACCTGGGCCAGTTCGAGCGCGTCGGCGTTCGGATGCTCGTGAACGGTCAGCACTTCGGCGGTGACACGCAGCGTCGACATGAGGACTCCTCGGAGGCTTCAGGTGGCTTTCATCGCCTCCAACTGTCCTGATGGGAAAGGGCTGGAGCGACCGGTTTGGCGACTGCTACCGTGGCCGCCGCCCGAGGAGGCCGGCCCGCGTTCGATGGTGACATCCGTCACTGACAACGGCGGGACGACAGAAGGGGGGTGCGGCATCCCCGGCGCACCCCCGTCGTGCTCAGGCCGACATCAGCAGCCTTCCGCGCCTCGCGTCCGCCAGCGCCTCGGGCGTGAGCACGGGCCGCGGTACGAGAATCCCGCAGTCCGCGCAGACCGGACCCGTCGACGGTTCGTGGTCCAGCTCGTACTTCCAGACGAGGCGTTCCCCGCCGCACACCGGGCACTCCGCGCCCGGCTCCCGCTCCAGCGCGGAGATCAGACGGCGCAGCACCTCCGCGAGCGGTTCACGCGGGTGCACCCGGGGGTCGTCGCACCAGGCGACTCCGAAACCGCCCCAGGTCAGCCGGTGCCAGTCGTCCACGCTGCCCGGCCTGCGCAACCCGTCGTGCTTCTCCTTCCTGCGCCGCTCGGCGAACTCGACCTCATAGGCGAGCCAGACCGAACGCGCTTCCTCCAGCTCCTCCAGTGCGGCCACGAGCCGCGCCGGATCGGGGGACCGGTCCTCCGGGCCGAACCCGGCCCGGGAGCACAAATGGTCCCATGTCGCCCTGTGCCCGTAAGGAGCGAACCGCTCAAGGCACTTGCGCAGTGAGTAGCGCCGCAGCGCCAGGTCGCACCGCGGATCCCGCACCTGTCTCGCCAGACTCCGGAAACCGGCCATCGCCCTGCACCTCCGTCACAACTGCACCTGTACTTCGGTTACTTCGGCGTCTACGTACGGACGTCGCCGAATAGACGTATCGACAAGCGATTCGGCTCCATCCGTTTTCCGATGACCTCCATCAGCAGGCCGTACGGACTCGAAAAGGTGACGCATATTCATCTTCGATCCCGGGGACACCGGCCGGAGCGGCCGGCGTGCCCCGCCCACCTTGCTCGACAGACTGAGAACTCCCGGCGGAATCCCCGGGTTCCTGAAGACGGCATCCGTATGCGCCCTGATGGCCGGTCTTCTTCCCAAGCGGCGGCGGCCGCCGAGGTCACGGCGGCCAACGCCTGCATCGACGCCTCCGACAGCGGCCGATACTTCTCCGGTGATTACGTGCTGACCGGTCAGAAGGACTCAATCACCAACGCCGGCACCATTGCACACGTCAACGCGGTGACGGGTCCGTGGCGGTGGGCCGGGCGATGCGGCCCGCCGCCACCACCACCTGCGCCAGCTCCCGGTGCACGATGTCGCTGTGCGCGCCCGTCGGCGGCCCGCCGCGCCTGACCACGGCGGCCGCGTCGATGTTCACGCACCCCGAGGCGGGCAGTTTCGTCCGCAGCGCGTCGGCGAGCTTGAACGCGCGCGTGCCCGGCACCGCCTGCACGCCGTCGTGCCCCATCGCGCCCCACTTGGCGCCCAGGAGCTTGCCGAGGCCGAACTCGGCGACTCCCTCCGCGTCGCCCGCCATGCGCGAGGCCAGCGGATAGATCGTCCCGAGGGCCGTGTCGAAGCGGGAGTAGCAGCACACCAGGGGCCCGTCGATGCGGTTCTGCCGGCCCTGCAGCACACCGCCCGCGCGCGGGTCGTGGGGCAGCCGGGCCGCGAACGCGTAGTGCGAGAAGGCCCCCTGGAGCAGCGTCACCGACTTCACCGTGTGCACGCCCCTGGGCAGTCCGCGCAGTGCGAACGACACCAGCCGCCCGCCGAAGCTGTGCCCGACGAGATGCACGCGTACATCCGGTGCCGCCGCCGCGAGCTGTCCGATCACCCGGCCGAGTCCCCGCTCCCCGACGGTTCCCGCGCGCCGCTTCATCGCGTAGTACGTGGCCTGGCGCAGCAGTTCATGGGCGCCGTCCCACGGGTTGGGCAGCGCGAACCCCTCCGCCCCGCCGGGATTCTCCAGAGCCGCCAGTGCCCGCGCGTACTCCTCGCAGGCCGCCGCCGTGGGCCCGGAGAACATCTCGGGCTCGCCCTGCGGCACACCCTCCGCCAGTGTGTCCGTGGCGAACAGCGCCTGGGGCCCCGACGGCACCACGTCCACCAGCAGCCGCACGAGCCGCCCGAACTCCTCCAGCTCCGTCTCCTCGCGGGGCTGCTGGTCCAGCAGCCGGGCGAGCTGGTCGATCACGGTCGTCCGGCCGGGGAAGGTCTCCAGGAGCGCGCGCCGGGTGTCCTTGTCGAGGGCGGGCCGCCGGGTCGTCTCCGCGGCCATGGACCGCGGAAGGTCGGGAATCGGCTCGTCCGAGAACCGCATGGACGGCCATACGACCCCCACATACCCGAGCCGGGCCCGCGGCGCCAGTTCCGGGAACGGCGCGAAGAAGCCGCTGTAGAGCCGGGTCGCGCCCGAGCGGTCGCTGTTCCAGCCGTGCGAGAAGACGACGAGATCACGGACCCCGCGCTCCTCGACCTGGGCGAGCAGACGGTCCCGTTTCCCTCGGTCCGGGTCGCCGTCCGCGTCGAAGGTCAGCTCCCAGTAAGGCGCCACGCTCATAGCCGGATCCACCATGACAAGTCCCCCTCGTCCCCCGAAGTGGTGCGATGTGGGCGCATCGTCCCGCTACCGGGCAAGGTTGGCCATACGTCATGACTCATCCGGGTGATTCAGTGGTAAAGGAGGTACTCCCGGCGCACTTTCCGGAACGCCCCGAGCTCCTCCCGCCAGCCCGCGGCCACTTCGTCGGCGTCCGCCCCCGCGTCGATCGCGGAACGCACCCAGGTGGACCCGGTCAGCTTGTCGATCCAGTTGTCGGAGCGCCAACCGAAGCCGCTCCACACCTTCTTGGCGGTCACCAGGAGCGCGATCCCCGTGCGTACGGGGTCGAAGGCGGCCCGGTCGTGCACATGGATCTGCACGCCGCCGATGGTCTTCCCCTGGAACTTGGAGAAGGTCGGCGCGAAGTACGCCTCCCTGAAGTGCACCCCGGGCAGCCCGAGTCCGTTCACCGCCGCCGCCCACCGCCCGTCGACACCTTCCGCGCCGAGCAGTTCGAAGGGCCGGGTGGTGCCGCGCCCCTCCGACAGGTTCGTGCCCTCGAAGAGGCAGGTCCCCGAGTACACCAGGGCCGTGTCCGGGGTGGGCATGTTGGGGCTCGGCGGCACCCAGGGCAGCCGACCGGCGTCGTAGAACTCCGATCGCCGCCAGCCCGTCATGAGTACGGTGTCCAGCTCCACCGGCGTGGTCAGGAACTCCCCGTTGAACAGCCGCGCCAGCTCGGCGACGGTCATCCCGTGCGCCTGCGCGATGGGCTGCCGCCCCACGAAACTCGCGAACTCCTTGTGCAGCACCGGGCCCAGGGCGGCCCGCCCGGTCACCGGGTTCGGCCGGTCCAGGACGACGAACCGCTTGCCCGCGAGCTGCGCCGCCTCCATGCAGTCGTACAGCGTCCAGATGTACGTGTAGAAGCGCGCGCCCACGTCCTGGATGTCGAAGACGACGGTGTCCACGCCGGACGCGGTGAAGATGTCCGCCAGTGGCTGTCCGCTCTTCAGGTAGGTGTCGTAGACGGGCAGTCCGGTCGCCGGGTCGTCGTAGCGGCCCTCGGAGCCGCCGGCCTGCGCGGTGCCGCGGAAACCGTGCTCGGGGCCGAAGACGGCGGTCAGGTTCACCCGGTTGTCGGCGTGCATGACGTCCACGATGTGGCGGACGTCGCGGGTGACGCCGGTGGGGTTGGTGACGACGCCGGTGCGCCGGCCGCCGAGCCGGGCGTAGCCGGTTGCCGCCATTCGTTCGAAGCCGGTGCGGAGGGGTTTGTGGCGTGGGCCTGCGGTGGCTGGGGGTGCGCTGGTCAGGGATGTTGCTGCCGTTGTCGCTGCGAGCAGGGCTCGTCTGGAAAGGCGCATGGTGTGCACGGTAGGTGCTCCCGCGGGTTGTGGGGAGTGTGCGGGTGCGCTGTGGCTTGTCGCGCCCCGCGCCGTAGCCGCCCATCGATGCTGCCCCGCGCCCCTGGCGGCATGGCAGTCGGCCTTTTCGTGTGACATACCGACCGGTTAGTCTGTGTGTTCAGCCGGGCCGCAGTCTAAGGAGACCGATGGTGGAAGCCGTTCAGGGTGCTGGTGTGGTCGTCACCGGGGCCGGAGGAGGGATCGGGGCCGCCCTTGCCCGGCGGTTCGCCGCCGAGGGAGCCCGCGTCGTCGTCAATGACCTGGACGCGGGCAAGGCAGAAGCCGTCGCCGCCGAGGTCGGAGGGGTTGCGGTGGCCGGGGATGCCTCCGCGATCGTCGCCGAGGCGCGGGACGCGCTCGGTGGAGTGGTCGACGTCTACTGTGCCAACGCCGGTGTCGCCTTCGGGGGTGCGGAGGTGGCCGACCTCGCCGACGAGAGGGCCTGGGCGGTCTCCTGGGACGTCAATGTCATGGCGCATGTCCGTGCGGCCCACGCACTGCTCCCGGACTGGCTGGAGCGCGGCAGCGGTCGCTTCGTCTCCACCGTGTCGGCCGCCGGGCTGCTCACCATGCTCGGCGCCGCGCCCTACAGCGTCACCAAGCACGGCGCGTACGCCTTCGCCGAGTGGCTGTCACTGACGTACCGCCACCGTGGTCTCAAGGTCCACGCCGTCTGTCCGCAGGGCGTGCGCACCGACATGCTGGCCGCCACCGGCAGCGCCGGCGACCTGGTGCTGAAGCCGACCGCGATCGAGCCGGACGACGTGGCGGACGCCCTCTTCAAGGGCATCGAGGAGGACCGCTTCCTGATCCTGCCGCACCCCGAGGTCGCCGGGTTTTACCAGGCCAGGGCGGCCGAACCCGACCGCTGGCTCACCAACATGAACCACCTCCAGCAGAAGTGGGAGGCGAGCCTGTGACCGAGCACGTCGACCTCCGTTCGGGCGCCGACCCGGACCCGGATGAACTCGCGATGTACGGCAGGGAGAGACTGGCCGCCTGCACGTACCCGCGGTAGGGGGAGATCCTGCCCGATTTGCCGAAAACGGCGCATGGGAAGATCCTCCGTCGGGAACTTCGTTCCGCCCGCACGACGGGTGCGAAAACCGGTAAGAACACGTGGGAAAACAACAGAAAGCCCGGAAGGCAGGTGGCGGCACAGTGCCCAGGACGACCGACGGAGACGGTACGCCCGTCCCGCAGCGGCTGTTGGCCGCCGCCACGCGGCTCTTCGCCGAGCAGGGCTACGACCGCACCTCCGTGCAGGAGATCGTCGAGGCGGCCGGCGTCACCAAGGGAGCGCTCTACCACTACTTCGGCTCCAAGGACGACCTTCTGCACGAGGTGTACGCGCGCGTGCTGCGCGTCCAGCAGGAGCGGCTCGACGCGCTGGCCGGCGCCGACGAGCCGGTCGAGAAGCGGCTGCGGGCCGCGGCGGCCGACGTCGTCGTCACCACGATCGAGAACCTCGACGACGCGATGATCTTCTTCCGCTCGATGCACCATCTGAGCCCCGAGAAGAACAAGCAGGTGCGCGCGGAGCGCCGGCGCTACCACGAACGCTTCCGTGCGCTCATCGAGGAGGGCCAGCAGTCGGGCGTCTTCTCCACGGCGACCCCGGCCGACCTCGTGGTCGACTACCACTTCGGCTCCGTGCACCATCTGTCCACGTGGTACCGCCCCGACGGCCCGCTCAGCCCGCAGCAGGTCGCCGACCATCTGGCCGACCTGCTGCTGCGGGCTCTCAGGCCCTAGGGGGTGTCGTTTGGATCATGCGGGCGTCGCGGGGTGTGGCACGCACATCTGCCGCGTTGTCGTCACTCGCCGACGCTCCGCGTCGACTCCCTCCTCCGCCTTGCAGCTGCACGCACCACACCCCGCTCGACTTGGCTGCAAGGGCACCGCTTCTCACGGCCAGCCTGATCCAAACGACACCCCCTAGAAGGCCGATGAAGATCTTGGTGTGGGGCTGTCCGGCCGTCAGGCCGGACAGCCCCTGCGGTCATGGACCGGCCGGTGCAAGGTGCCAGGTGCCACTGGTGTGGGTGAGTCCGAGGTTGATCAGTCGGCGGAGGTTGAGGGCGGCGGCCCGGGTGTGGAGCCAGGTGTCGTTCTTGATGGTGCCGCGGTAGCGCAGACGCCTGTTGCCGTGGTGGACGAGCCAGGCGACGGCGCGTTCGACCGGGGGGCGCCAGCGGCGGTAGTCGGCCTGCCAGCCGGGGTCGGTGGCGGCCTGGTGGCGGGCGGCTGTCTGGAGGTCGTGGTGCGGGCGGATGGTCAGGATGCGTCCGGCCTTGGCTTTGGTGCACCGCTCGCGCAGGTGGCATCCGGTGCATAAGTCTCCGAAAGAGGCTTTGCGTTGGTGGTGCTGCCCGCCGGGGTCGGACAGGGCCACGGTGTGTCCGGCCGGGCAGGTCACGATGGCGGCTGTGGTGTCGATGGCGAAGTCGTCGAGGGTGAAGCCGCCGGCGACGGCGGGCCGCAGCGGTGCGGGTTTGAGGAACAGCCGGTGCCCCGCCTCGTGGAGGGTCTGGCGGGCGTCGCCGCTGGAGTAGGCGGTGTCACCGAAGACGTCCAGCGGGTTGTCCTCGTCGGCGAGCAGGTCCAGGCCGACGGCGGCCTCGTGGTGTTCGGCTCCGGCGCCGGGCCGCAGGGCGACGGCGGTGTAGAGGCCGGTCTCGGGCTCGATGGCCAGGTGGGCCTTGAAGCCGTCCTGCTGATGGTTGCGGGTCTTGTGGACGTGCCGTGCTTCGGGATCGACGGTGGAGACCATCCGGCTGGGGGCGGTGCCCCGGGTGATGCGCCAGCGTCCGTCGCGGCCGTCGGAGTCCTCGGCGGGCTCGACGTCCTGGCCGGCGACCAGGGCCAGGATGCCCACCGCGTTCGCGGCTTTGTCCCCGAGTTGCTGTTCGGGCAGGTGACCCAGCAGCCGCAGGGCATCTGTGACCAGCGTGTCGACCAGCGCGGCGCGGGCCTGCTCGTCGTTCCAGGCGATGCGGGGCTTGCCCGGGTCGGTGTAGTCGTGCGCGGTGCACTGCGCAGCGGCGACCGCGTCGGCGCCGGGGACCTCGCGGATCACCGCCCTCACGGCGGCGATGATCTGGGTGACGGTGTCCTGGGTGGCGACCGCGTCGTCCAGCACGGTGGAGTCCAGCGCCCGGCGGTGCTTGCCCTTGAGTACGCCGGTTGCCTTCACGACCTCGCGTACGGCCTCGAAGATGCGGTTCGGGCGGGTGGAACGGGCCAGTCGGCGGCGGAAGTAGGCCAGCAGCGACGGATCGAACGCCATGTCGTTGAGGCCCAGGCCGCATGCGGCCTTCCACCGCAGGTCGCACCGCAGTTCCTGGACCGTCTCGAAGTCCGACAGCCCGTGCAGGGCCTGCAAGGTGATCGCGGCGGCCAGGATCTGCGGCGGCATGCTCGGCCGTCCGTTCGCCGACGGGTACATGTCCACGAACATCTCAGCCGGGAACAGCTCGCCGCGACGCTCGGCCAGGAACGCGAACACACTCCTGGCCGGGATCAGTTCCCGGCAGGTCTCCCACACGTCCGGCCCGACGGTCTCGCCGACCCACTCACCCATCGCCACATGACGAGTCTGGCCCTGCCACTCACGCGGCAGGGCCAGAACCCAAGATCTTCATAAGCCTTCTAGCCGCGGTTCCGAGCATGGGTGAGGGGCGGCCGCAACAGCGGCCGCCCCTCACCCATGGTTCACAGATACCGCTTCAGCTCCCGGCGCGCCAGCGACCGCTGGTGCACCTCGTCCGGGCCGTCGGCGATCATCAGCGTGCGGGCCGCCGCGTACAGCTCGGCCAGCGGGAAGTCCTGGCTGACGCCGCCCGCTCCGTGCAACTGGATCGCCCGGTCGATGATCTCGACGACCGCGCGCGGTGTGGCGATCTTGATGGCCTGGATCTCCGTGTGCGCGCCCCGGTTGCCGGCCGTGTCCATCAGCCAGGCGGTCTTCAGGACGAGGAGCCGCAGCTGTTCGACCTGCACCCGCGCGTCCGCGATCCAGTTGTGGACCACGCCCTGCTGGGCCAGCGCCTTGCCGAAGGCGGTACGGGACACCGCCCGCCTGCACATCAGCTCGATCGCCCGCTCGGCCATGCCGATCAGTCGCATGCAGTGGTGGATGCGGCCCGGACCGAGGCGGGCCTGGGCGATGGCGAAGCCGCCGCCCTCCTCGCCGATCAGGTTCGACACCGGCACACGCGCCTGGTCGAAGATCACTTCGGCGTGACCGCCGTGGTAGTGGTCCTCGTAGCCGAAGACCTGCATGGCGCGCTTGACGGTGACCCCCGGGGTGTCCCGGGGGACCAGGATCATCGACTGCTGGCGGCGGATGTCCGCCCCGTCCGGGTCCGTCTTGCCCATCACGATGAAGATCTTGCAGTTCGGGTCCATCGCCCCGGAGATGTACCACTTGCGGCCGGTGATGACGTACTCGTCGCCGTCCCGCCTGATGTACGTCGTGATGTTCGTGGCGTCCGAGGAGGCCACCTCCGGCTCGGTCATCGCGAACGCCGAGCGGATCTCTCCCGCCAGCAGCGGCTCCAGCCACTGCTTCTTCTGCTGCTCGTCGCCGAACTGCGCCAGCACCTCCATGTTGCCGGTGTCGGGTGCCGCGCAGTTCGTCGCCGTGGGCGCGAGCTGCGGGGAACGGCCGGTGATCTCGGCGAGGGGCGCGTACTGGAGGTTGGTCAGCCCGGCGCCGTACTCGGCGTCGGGCAGGAAGAGGTTCCACAGGCCCTGCCGGCGGGCCTCGGCCTTCAGCTCCTCGACCACGGCCGGGGTGTCCCAGGGGGACGCCAGCGCGGCCCGCTGCTCCTCCGCCACCGCCTCGGCCGGGTAGACGTATGCGTCCATGAAGGCGCGGAGCTTGGCACGCAGCTCTTCCGTACGTGCGTCGAACGCGAAGTCCATGACGGATCAGCCCTCCTGGAGGCCGTCGTGAAGAGTGGTCAGGCCGTGCTCGATGAAGACCGGGACCAGGTCGCCGATGCGGTCGAAGCCGCGCCCGACCGTCTGGCCCAGCGTGTAGCGGTAGTGGATGCCCTCCAGGATCACGGCGAGTTTGAACCAGGCGAACGCCGTGTACCAGGAGACCGCGGAGACATCGCGCCCCGAGCGTGCGGCGTACCGCTCGATCAGCTCGGCGGGACTCGGGTGCCCGGCCGCCTCGGCGGTGGTGGAGACGGGGGAGTGGGGCATCCCCAGCGGCATGCTGTACATCACCAGCAGGCCCAGGTCGGTGAGCGGATCGCCGAGCGTGGACATCTCCCAGTCGAGGATCGCCTTGATCGTGTCGTCGTCACCGATCAGGACGTTGTCGAGCCGGTAGTCGCCGTGCACGACGGCCGGCGCCGGGGAGCCGGGCAGCTGACGGCCGAGTGCCGCGTGCAGCTCGTCGATGCCGCCGAGTTCGCGGTTGCGGGAGGCGTCGAGCTGCTTGCCCCAGCGCCGCAACTGGCGGTCCAGGAAGCCCTCGGGGCGGCCGAAGCCGGCGAGTCCGACCTCGGCGGGGTCGACCGCGTGCAGCTCGACGAGGGTGTCGACGAGCGACAGCACCGCGTCGCGGGTGCGCTGCTCGCCGAGCGGGGCGAGCTGGTCCGCGGTGCGGTACGGGGTGCCCTCGACGAACTCCATGACGTAGAAGGGCGCTCCCAGCACCTCCTCGTCCTCGCACAGCAGCACCGGGCGCGGCACGGGCACGTTCGTCGGGTGCAGTGCGCTGATCACCCGGTGCTCGCGCTTCATGTCGTGCGCGGTGGCCAGGACATGGCCGAGCGGGGGCCGCCGTACGACCCACTTCGACGTGCCGTCGGAGACGCTGTAGGTGAGGTTCGACCGTCCGCCCTCGATCAGCCGGCCGGTCAGGGGCCCGTGCACCAGGCCGGGCCGCTCGGTGTCGAGCAGGCCGCGCAGCCGGTCGAGATCGAGTCCGGGCGGATGGTCGGGGCTCATGGTTCTCCCTGCGTGTCTGCATACGAGTGAACGGGACTCGCCTAATGATGCCGACCGGTCGGTATGTAGTCCAGAGGAGGGACTGAACGTGATCGGAGCCACGATAGGCGTGGGACGGACCCGCCGGTGGCCGCCAGGGGTCAGTGATCGTCCCAGTGGCCGTCGTGGGCGGCGTGCCGGTGGCCGTCGTGGAGGTAGTCGACATGGTCGCCGTGCAGAACGCTCTCGTGCCCGCAGCCCTCGCCGTGCCGGTGGTCGTGGCCCTCGTGCGGGACGTGCCCGCCGGGCTCGCACTCGTCCCAGTGGCCGCCGTGCTCGCGGTGCAGATGCCCGCCGTGCGCGTACTCGACGTGGTCGCCGTGCCGCACCTGGGTGTGGCCGCAGTCCGGGCCGTGGACGTGGGGGTGGGAGACGTGCTCCAGGTGGCTGGTCATGGTGCTCTCACCTTCGGGGTACGGGTCGACGTCCGACAGGCTGCCACGCGAACGGCCCCCATCGGGGCATCCGGCTTGCGTGGCGTCCGTGTACCCCGGAGGGTCGGTGACATGAAGGGCATCAGCTACAGCCGGTACGGCGGACCCGAGGTGCTGGAGTACGGGGAGCTGCGCCTGCCGAAGGTCGGACCCGACTCGGTGCTGGTGAAGGTGCGGGCGGCGGCCGTCAACCCCGTCGACTGGAAGTGCCGCGAGGGGTATCTCGACGGAGCCCTCGAAGCCGTCTTCCCGGTCGTCCCCGGCTGGGACGTCTCGGGGGTCGTGGTGCGGCCCGGCCCGGCCGTCGCGGAGTTCGCCGTCGGGGACGAGGTCATCGGCTACATCCGCGAGGACTTCCTCTCCCGCGGCAGCTTCGCCGAGTACGTCGCCGCACCCGTGCGCACCCTTGCCCGCAAGCCGCGCAATCTGTCCTTCGAGGAGGCGGCCGGTCTGCCGCTCGTGGGGCTCACCGCCTACCAGGTGCTCGTCAAGGTGCTCCAGGTCAGGCGCGGCGAGACCGTCCTCGTGCACGCGGCGGCCGGAGGGGTCGGCTCGATCGCCGTCCAGCTCGCCCATCATCTGGGCGCCCGGGTGATCGGTACGGCGAGCGAGACCAACCATGACTTCGTGCGGGGGCTGGGCGGTGAGCCGGTGACGTACGGCGCGGGGCTCGCCGAGCGGGTGCGCGGGCTGGCGCCCGAGGGCGTGGACGCGGCCTTCGACACGATCGGCGGGGAGACGCTGAGGATCTCGGCGAACCTGCTGGCCCCGGAGGGCCGCCTCGCGTCGATCGCCGACGGGGACGTCGTGGAATACGGGGGCCGCTACTACTTCGTACGCCCCGACCCCGTGGACCTGCTGCGGCTGACCGAACTCGCGGAGGCGGGTGCGGTGTCGGTGCATGTGTCGGAGACGTTCCCGCTGGAACGGGCCGCCGAGGCCCACCGGCTGAACCAGGAGGGCCGGACCCGGGGAAAGATCGTGGTGACGGTGGAATGGGAGGAGGAGCCGGAGGAGGGCCGGGGAGCCACCGGGTATTAGGTGTATTGAGCCGCAGCGTTACTTAGACAGCAGGTCGGGCTGAGTCCGCTACGGTTCGGCAGCGCCCTGAAGGGGCGCGGGGAACCGCGCGACCCGCGCGATGGCGCCGCAGACGGCCGACGACGTATCGCGGCACTTCCAGCGGAGTGCTCAGAGCACCAGAGCCACCCCGCACACCGCCAGGGCCACGGTGAGCAGGGCCGCCGCCGCGGCGTGCCGGGGGGTGAGCACCGGGGCCGGGGGGCCGGCCGCGGTGCCCAGGGTCCTGATCCGGCGGTGGGCGACCGCCAGGAACCCCAGCCACAGGAAGAAGCTGAGGGCGCAGACGGCGATCCCGGTCGCCGAGGCCCCGCCGCGCAGCGTCGCCCGCATGGCGAGCACCGCGGCGACGGTGCTGGCCAGCGTCGTACGCCGCCACGCCAGCAGGGTGCGCTCCGGCTGGAGCCCCGGATCGCGGACCGGGACGGGCCCGCCGCTCATCCCTCCCACCCGACGAGCACGACCACGACCATCACCACGGCCACCACCGCGACCACCAGGCTCAGCATGGCCGGGAACCTCGACACCGGCAGGTCCTCGCCCCGGCGCATGGCCCGCTCGCAGCGCATCCAGTGGTTGACCGCGCGCAGGGAGCACAGCACACCCGCGCCGAGCAGCCCGAGCGCGAGTCCCACGCGCCAGCCCCAGCGCAGGTCCGGCAGGAACTGGTCCACGGCGAAGCCGCCGCCGATCAGTGCGAGTGCGGTGCGCAGCCAGGCCAGGAAGGTGCGTTCGTTCGCCAGCGAGAACCGGTAGTCGGGTGTGCTGCCCTCCTGCCGGACCTCCTGGGGGGCGAACCACAGCCGGATGTTCTGCGCGAAATCGATCACTTGGCGACCTTATCCGGCCGGGGGCCGCTGCTCGGATCGGTACGCCCCCAGCCGCTCGTACGCCGCCAGCCCGTCCGGTACCCACTCCCACTCCGTGAGGCGGCGCCGCAGCTCTTCCTCGGGGAGGAAGCCGTGCCAGGCCACTTCCTCCGGCTGTGGGCTGACGGGCAGTTCGCAGCGGACCTCGTAGACCGCCGACCACCAGGTCCGGCCCGCGCCGTCGTCGTACAGGAACGTGAAGAGGTGCTCGGGGCGTGGAAGGCCCGTCACGCCCAGCTCCTCCTCGGCCTCGCGCAGGGCCGCCGTGTCGTACGACTCGCCCGCGCCGACCACTCCGCCGACGAACATGTCGTAGAGGGAGGGGAAGACCAGCTTGGTCGCGGTGCGGCGGTGGACGAAGAGGCGGTCCTCGGCGTCCCGGGCCTGGATGAAGACGCAGCGGTGGCGCAGGCCCTTGGCGTATGCCTCCCCGCGCGGGGACTGCCCGATGACGCGGTCGTTCTCGTCGACGATGTCGAGGATCTCGTCAGCAGCGCTCATGGCCCCATCCAAGCAGGGGGCGCGGGACCCGGGGTCAGTTCGACTGGAGTGCCGGCTGCCGGGCGGGTACCGCGGCGCCGCTGGGCATCGCCGGGTGCAGTCCGAGGAGCACGATGCCGGTCACGACCGCCGCGAGTCCGGCGGCCTCCCAGGCCAGCGCTCCGGTGTCGGCGCGCAGCCGGTCCCCGAGGAAGCCCACGCCGCAGAGGATCCCGGCCAGCGGCTGGGCCGCGGTCAGCGCGGGCAGCGACATGCGCAGGGACGCGGTCTCGAAGGCGCTCTGGACCAGGACCAGCCCGGTGACCCCGAGGGCGAGCACGGCGTACGGCTGCCAGCCCGTGAGTAGTTCGAGCCAGCCGCCCTCGGAGAACCGCTGCCCGCTCACCCGGGTCAGTCCGTCCTGGAGGCCGTAGAGCACGCCGGCGGCCAGGGCCAGCAGGACCGGGCCGGAACTCAGCCGGGAGCGTTTGGCGCAGGTCGTCAGCAGCAGGGCGGCGCCCAGCATGGCGCCGATGATCAGCCAGTGGCGCTGCGGGTCCGTGACGGCGTCGCCGCCGCGCGGTTGGCCCGCCACGATGAACACGGTGACGCCGCCCGCGAGCAGCGCGAGTCCCGACCATCCCTGGCGGCCCAGCGGCTGCTTGGTCTGTCTGCGGGAGAGGGCGAGCGCGAAGAGGAGGTTCGTGGCGAGCAGCGGCTCGACGAGGGACAGCTCGCCCTGGCCGAGCGCGATTGCGCCGAGGACCATGCCGGCCACCATCAGCCCGATACCGCCGAGCCAGCGCGGCACCTTCACCAGGTCCAGGAGCAGCCGGGGCGAGAGGAAGTCGCTGAGCGGCGCATGCTGGGCGGCATTCTGCTGAAGTACGTATCCGAAGCCCAGACAGCAAGCCGCGCTCACGGCGAGAATCAGAACCAGAAGGGACACGCGGCGTACCTCGATCTTCCGGCCGGGCATCGGGTGCGTAGTGGCCGACTGTAGCGTCCCGGAGCGTGCTGTGCTCCTTCGAGTTCCCGGAATTCGGGCAGTCGACCCGGTCACGGTGCCCGGCCGAGCGGGGGTGGCGGCGTGACCTTCCCAGCCATGGTGGGGGGCCGGGGCGCCTTCGGCTATGACGCAGGTCACATTCGTGACCAGATGGATATATCGGGCCTATCGGCCCCTGTCGTATCGGGCCCATGGGTCCCTGCCGTATGGGTCTCTCGGGCCCCGGCCCAACCCGGCTCAACTTCCTCATGCGCACCAATAGTTGATGCATGTAACACCAGCCTCGCGCTTGACGTGAACCATTGGCGGGCGGTTTTCTGTGCGTGATCAGTTGATGGCAAGCCGACAACCGACGACTCGTTGCGTCGCGTGAGGAAGTCTCCGCGGTGTCCCCACCCCCACCATCCCTGGGCCGTAGCCGCAGACGCGCCGCTCAGGCCCCCGACACCGCGCTCGACGACACAGAACTCGTCGCCGCGCGCGCCGCGTTGGCACAGGGCCGCTGGCAGGCCGCGCGCACCCTGCTCACCCGCACCGGTGACGACTGGGACAGCCGGGGCCATCGGGTGGCCGTCCTCGCCGCGGAGCCCTACAGCGACGCCTGGGCCCGCGACTGGCTGCTCGCCGAACCGGAGTCCGCCGACGCACGCGTCCTGCTCGCCCTCGCCCAGGTCCAGCGCGCCCTGCGAGGCAAGGAGAAGCCGGTCCGCGCCCGCGAGGCCTGCTTAGCGGCGGCAGCGCCCGCACCGGCCGACCCCACCCCCTGGCTCGGCCTGCTCATGCTGGAGCGCACCCTCGGGACCGAGGCGGAGGCGGCCCGGCTCTTCGAGGAGGTCCGGGCACGGTACGCCGACCACCATCACGCCCACCATCTGATGATCGCCCGGATCGCCGAGCGCCGGGCCTGCTCCGGCCCGGACCCGCTGCACGAGGTCTACGACTTCGCCAACGAGTGGGCCGAACGGGCGCCCGCCGACTCCCCGCTCGCGATCCTGCCGGTCGTCGCGCACGCCGAGCGCTACCGCGTACTGGCCGCCGCCGGGCACGAGCCCGCCGACCCGGCCGGTTCCGGCCACTGGTCCGGCCGCCGGGCCCGCCAGGTCATGAAGGCCGCCTTCGACTGGTGGCTGGAGTGGGAGCACGAAGGCCACCCCCGCCGCCTGGTCGACCTCAACTTCCTCGCCCACGCCAAGGTCTGCGAGGGCCGGGGTGCCGAGGCCGCCGCCCTGTTCCACCGCATCGGCGAGCACCTCACGGCTGCCCCCTGGTCGTACCCCGACCGTGATCCGTACACCGCCTTCCGCGCCGCACGCGACAACGCGCTCGGCACGGCTTGACACCCCCGAATCCGAGACGAAGGACGGTCCCCCATGACGACGGGCAGTTCGAGTACGAGCAGATCCACCGGCATCAGCACGTTCAAGGGGCAGACGCGGGCCCTGAGCGCCGACCGGCTCGGCACGGGGGGCCTGCTGCTCTCCGTCCTCGCCGCGACCGCCCCGCTCATGGTCGTCGCCGGTGTCATGCCCACCACCTTCGCGGTCATGGGCATCGTCGGACAGCCGCTCCTCTTCGTCGTCCTCGGCGTCGTCCTCGTCCTCTTCAGCGTCGGCTACGCAGAGATGAGCCGCCACGTCCACAACGCGGGCGCCTTCTACGCCTACATCGCCCGTGGCCTCGGCGGCACCGCCGGCGCGGGCGCCGCCCTGGTCGCCCTCGTCGCCTACAGCGCCCTCCAGGTCGGCATCTACGGCATCTTCGGCTTCGAGGTCTCCGGGCTCTTCGCCACCTACGCCGACACCCAGGTCGCCTGGTGGATACCGGCTTTGGCGGCCGCGCTCGTCGTCGGCGCGCTGGGCTGGCTGAAGGTCGACGTCAACGCGCGCGTGCTCGGCGTGCTGCTGGTCGTCGAGGTGGCCCTCGTCGTCATCTTCGACGTGGCGGTGGTCGCCGACCCGGCCGCCGAGGGACTGTCGCTGCACGCCTTCAACCCGGACACCCTGAGCGGCGCCGGGGTCGGCACCGCACTGTGCTTCTGCATCGCCGCGTTCACCGGCTTCGAACAGGCACCCGTGTACGCCGAGGAGACCAGCCGTCCGCATGTCCTCGTCCCGCGCGTGATGTTCCTCGCCGTGAGCTTCGTCGCCGTCTTCTTCGCGATCAGCTCCTGGGCGTACACCGTCGCCACCGGCCCGTCCGCGATCGTCGGCACCGCGCAGGCGGAGAGCGCCGGGCTGCTGTTCGGCCTCACCGAGTCCCGGCTCGGCGGCACTTTCACGGACGTCCTGCACATCCTGTTCGTGACCGGCATGTTCGCGGCCCTGCTCAGCTTCCACAACGTCGTCGCCCGGTACGCCTTCGCCATGGGCCGCGAGGGCCTGCTGCCCGGCGCCTTCGGCCGGACGGCCGGCGCGAGCGGCGCCCCCGGCACCGGTTCGCTGCTGCAGACCGTGGTGTCCGTGGTCGTCGTGATCGCCTTCGCCCTCGCCGACGACAAGCCCACCGGCGACCCGACCGGACCCGTCATGCACCTGTTCACCTGGATGGGCAATGTCGGTGCCCTCGGCGTGATCCTGCTGATGGCCGCGGCCTCCTTCTCGGTCGTCGTCTTCTTCGTCCGGCGCGGTGCCGTGGGTGCCCAGGCCGGGCGGCTGGCCGCGTCGTCGCTCGCCGGCATCGCCCTGCTCGTGATCGCCGGCTACACGGTCAAGGACTTCGACGTCCTGGTCGGTGCCGGCGCCGGTTCGTCACTGAGCTGGGTGCTGCCCGGGATCATCGCGCTCGCCCTCGTCTGCGGTCTGGTGCAGGGTCTGGCCCTGCGCGCAGGCAAGCCGGAGGCGCACGCCCGCATCGGGCTCGGCAACGAGGCGTTCCAGCTGGAGAAGGCAGCGGAGGACACGCCGTAGGCCCCGTCCGGAAACAAGGCTCGATGAGATTCGCGTAAGAACTGCTTACGGAAGCCTGACGAGCACCCGCGATCCCTGGCCCCGCCCGGGTCGCGGGTGTTCGAATGAGAAGGTGAAGTCAGAACAGCCCGAGGAACCGGGCAGGCCGGCTCCCTCGGAGGGCAGGGGCACGCCCGTCGGCCGCCGCGTCGTCCTCGGCACCCTCGGCCTGGGCGCCCTCGGCGTGGTCGCCGCACCCACCCTCCAGCGCAACCTGGAAGCCTTCCTCGGCAGCGCCGCCGACAAGGACCCCACCGGTCTGACGGGCCTGCTGCCGAACGGCGGCGGCTTCCGCTACTACTCCGTCACCTCCTCGGTGCCCCACAAGAACGCCGAGAACTACGCCCTCACCGTCGACGGCCTCGTCGACCACCCGAGGACCTACACCCTGGCCGACCTCCGGGCCCTGCCGCAGACCCGGATCGTCAAGGACGTCCAGTGCGTCACCGGCTGGCGGGTGCCCGACACCCCCTTCGAGGGAGTGCGCCTGTCCCGGCTGCTGGACGCCGCCGGAGTGCGCCCCTCGGCCGGAGCGGTCCGCTTCACCTGCTTCGACGGTGCGTACAGCGAGAGCCTCACCCTGGACCAGGCCCGCCGCTCCGACGTCCTGGTCGCCCTGCGGATGCAGGACAAGGACCTCGGCCACGCGCACGGCGGCCCGGTCCGCCTCTACGTGGCACCCATGTACTTCTACAAGTCCGCCAAGTGGCTCTCCGGCATCACCGTCACCGAGGACGTGAAGCCGGGCTACTGGGAGAAGCGCGGCTACGACGTCGACGCCTGGGTCGGCCGGTCCAACGGGCGGGACGATGAGCCTACGAGCTGAGGCCTCGACGCCGCGGGTCGCCACGGTCCGCCGCTTCGGTCCGGCCCAGCGGTGGGTGCACCGCACGACGGCCGCGCTGATGGGCGTGTGCGTGGTGACGGCCGCCTGCCTGTACGTCCCCCAGCTCGCCGAACTCGTCGGCCGCCGCGAGCTGGTCGTCCGCGTCCACGAGTGCGCCGGGCTCGCCCTGCCGGTGCCGGTGCTGGTCGGCCTCGCCTCCCGTGCCTTCCGCGCCGATCTCGGCTTCCTGAACCGCTTCGGTCCGCACGACCGCGTCTGGCTGCATGCCGCCCTGGTCCGCGACAAGCGGCGCTCGTCCCGGCCCGCCGGGAAGTTCAACGCCGGGCAGAAGATCTACGCGGCCTGGATCACCGGGGCGACGCTGGTGATGCTGGGCACCGGGCTGCTGATGTGGTTCACCCACCTCACCCCGCTGGTGTGGCGCACCAGCGCGACCTTCGTCCACGACTGGCTCGCCCTGACCATCGGGATCGTGCTGGCCGGCCACATCGGCATGGCGATCGGCGATCCGGAGGCCCGGCGGGGCCTGCGCACGGGAAGGGTGAGCCGGGAGTGGGCACAGCACGAGCATCCGCTGTGGCGTCCCTGACAGGGGCTGGCCGGCTAGGGAAGTTCGTCCAGCGCCTTCGCGGCCCGTTCGGTGATCTCCTCCGGGCTGCCGGAGACGACCACGGCGACCCCGGGCTCGTCCGCGCCGAGCGGCTGGAGCGTGGCGAACTGCGAGTCCAGCAGTGACCTCGGCATGAAGTGACCCCGGCGGTGCGCCATCCGGTCCTCGATGAGGCTCCGTTCGCCCGTGAGGTGCAGGAACGTGATCCCGGGAGCCGTGGCCGCGAGCCGGTCCCGGTAGGACCGCTTCAGCGCCGAGCAGCTGACCACCCCGCCGAGCCCGGTCCGCTTGCGTGCCCAGGCGCCGATGGCGTCGAGCCAGGGCCATCTGTCCGCGTCGTCGAGCGGCGTCCCGGCCGACATCTTGGCGATGTTGGCCCGCGGGTGGAAGTCGTCGCCCTCGGCGTACGGGACGCCGAGCCGGGCCGCGAGCAGGGGACCGATCGTGCTCTTGCCCGTGCCGGTGACGCCCATCACCACGACGACGTGCGGGGTACGCATCACTGCCTCGCTGCCTTCCTCGACCACCGACGCCGGCCTCTGACGTCGGCCATACTGAAGCCTATTAGGTACGACTAATTCAAGTCCGTGCGATCAATAAATCCGACTTTTTGCCCCGTCCGATGGCCCGTACTCTGCTTTCATGAGCACAGCGGGCCGGGGGCTGCACGGCCATGTACTGGACACCCTCGGCCCCGCGATCACCGCGGGCGAGTACCCGCCGGGCAGTGTCCTGCGGACGGACGAACTGGCCCAGCGTTTCGACGTGTCACGTTCCGTGATGCGCGAGGCGGTGCGCGTGCTCGAATCCATGCATCTGGTCGAGTCCCGCCGCCGGGTGGGCGTCACGGTGCGCCCCAAGGCCGAGTGGAACGTCTACGACCCTCAGGTCATCCGCTGGCGGCTGGCCGGCGCCGACCGGCCGCGGCAACTGCGCTCGCTCACCGTGCTGCGCTCCGCCATCGAACCGGTCGCCGCGGGGCTCGCCGCCCGGCATGCCACGGCCGAGCAGTGCGCCGAACTCACCGAGTGCGCCCTCGGTATGGTGGCCCATTCACGCGGCCACCAGCTGCACGGGTACCTCGTCCACGACATGGCCTTCCACCGGGTGATCCTCAGCGCCTCGGGCAACGAGATGTTCGCCCGCCTCGGCGATCTCGTCGCCGAGGTCCTGGCGGGCCGCACCCATCACGACGTCATGTTCGAGGACCCCGACCCGGCCGCCGTCACCCTGCACGTCCAGGTCGCGGAGGCGGTGCGGGAGGGTGACGCCGAGCGGGCCGAACAGCTCACCCGGGAGATCACCGTGGGGGCGCTGCACGAGCTGGACATCCTCGCCCCGTAACCCCCTCGTCACTCGTCCTCGTCGGGGAACTCCCCGACGACGTACACCCACGCCCCGTCGACCCGTTCGAAGCCGCTCCGCTCGTGCAGGGAACCGCCCCGGAACGAGGCCCGGAAGGTCACCGTGCCGGTGGAGTGGAACGCCGATCCGTCCTCCGTCGCGAGGATCTCGAGACCGGTCCACCGCATCCCCGGATCGAACTCGACCCGCGCCGGCCGGGTACGCGGATGCCAGGTCCGCAGCAGATACCCCTCGTCCCGTTTCACGAAGGCGCTGTAACGCGAGCGCATCAGCGCTTCCGCCGTCGGTGCCGGGGCCTCACCCCGGTGGAATCGGCCACAGCACTTTTCGTACGTCTCCCCAAGGCCGCACGGGCAGAAGGGCTGGTGAGCAGGGGCGGAGCCGTGCTTCCGCCCAAGATGCGAGGTACGTCGGGACATGCCCTCCATTCTGCTGCACCATCGCCCGTGTGAGATCTGTGAAGGACCTGTCCCGACGCGCGCACATCCTGTGCGGGTCATGAAAGGCACCCTTCATCGAACCTTCCTCATGGCTGGCGTGAACCCCTCTTGCTCGTCCAACTCCTCACCCCCAAAGGTGGATTGAGCACTTGAGCATCAGGAGTCACAAGCGTGCTTGCTTGACCCGGGCGGCCGTCCGTCCGGGGCACTGACGGGGGAAAGCTGATGCGGTGCCCGCGGGCCGGCGCGAACGCGCGTACCGGCCGACCCGCGCGCACCGTGAACGAGGAACCTCCTTCTGCCGTCTCTTGGTGCCTGTCAACCGGTGCCCGAAAAGGGATTGGAGGGGGAATGCCGACGAATGCAGTGAGCGCCGCCAGGCCGACGTATCCCGGCGTCTACGTCGAAGAGCTTCCCAGCAGCACCCGGACCATCTCCGCCGTGACCACCTCGGTGACCGCCTTCGTGGGGCACACCCGGCGCGGTCCGCTCAACGAGCCGGTGCGCGTCACCGGATTCGCCGAGTTCGAGCGGCGCTTCGGCGGGCTGAGCTCGCAGAGCGCCCTCGCCTACGCGGTCCACCAGTTCTTCGGCAACGGCGGCACCGTCGCCGTGATCGTCCGGGTCGCCAAGGCCGGCAGCGGCAAGGCCGCCTGCGTCGTCCTGGAGTCCACCGAGGGCCACAGCGAGAGCCGCGTCCTCGAAGTCCACGCCAAGGAACCCGGCGTGTGGGGCAACGGCCTGCGCGTCGCCGTCGACTACGACACCCCCTGTCCCGACGAGACCTTCAACCTGCGGGTGTACGACGCCAAGGGCGACGCCCGGGAGAGCTTCACCGGGCTGTCCATGGACGCCGGGCACGGCCGCTACGCGCCGACCGTGATCAACGCGGGGTCGCGGCTCATCCGCGTCGAGGCCGTCGGCGAGGGCCGCCCCGACCCGTCCGGCACCGTCTCCAAGCCGTTCGGGCACGAACTGCCCGACCTGGCCGTCGACCTGACGGTCAAGATCGGCGATGTGGAGCGCGAGTTCACGCTCTACGACCCCGACTGCGACGGCGAAGCCCCGTGCACCGTCGCCGAGCTGGCGCTGCTGCTCGAACGCAAGCTGCGGGCACTGCCCGACGCCCCCGGCAAGCACGCCTTCGCCGGTGTCGAGGTGACGGCCTTCGGCCGGCGTATCCAGGTCGTCGCGGGCTCCACCGACCCCGAGGACGTCGTCCGCTTCCTCGGCGAGTGCGCCAACAACCTGGGCCTGGAAGCCTCCGTCAACCCGCCGGTGTTCCCGCTGGAGGGCGGCGAGGACGGCGAGGCCCCGGGCCCCGGCGACCTCATCGGCTCCGAGGCCGGCAAGACCGGCATCCAGGCGCTGCGCTCGGTCGCCGACGTCAACCTGCTGGCCCTGCCGGAGGTCGCGTCGTACGAGAAGACCGAGGACCAGCTCACCGTCGTCTCGGCCGCGCAGCGGCTGTGCGAGGAGCGGCGGATCTTCCTGCTCGTGGACGCGCCGAGCACCTGGGTGAGCGTGGACACGGCACGGGCCGGGCTCTCGGCCTTCGATTCCGTACGCGGCAACCATGCCGGCCTGTACTTCCCGCACATCCAGCTCACCGACCCGCTCACCGGGCGGCTGCGCGCCTTCCCGCCCTCCGGCGCGGTCGCCGGCGTCGTCGCGCGCACCGACTCCGAGCGCGGTGTGTGGAAGGCACCGGCGGGCACCGAGGCACGCCTCGCGGGCGTCCACTCGCTCACCGTCGACCTCACCGACCGCGAGACCGGGCTGCTCAACCCCCTGGGCGTCAACTGCCTGCGGACCTTCCCGCTGACGGGCCCGCTGGTGTGGGGTGCGCGCACCCTGGAGGGCTCCGACGCGCTGGACAGCGCCTGGAAGTACGTGCCCGTCCGGCGGCTCGCCCTGCATGTGGAGGAGAGCCTCCAGCGCGGCCTGCAGTGGGTCGTGTTCGAGCCCAATGACGAGAGCCTGTGGCAGCAGATCCGGCTCAGCGCCTCCTCGTATCTGCACACGCTCTTCCGCCAGGGCGCCTTCAAGGGCAGCACCCCGCGCGAGGCGTACTTCGTCAAGTGCGACCACGAGACCACCACCGACGAGGACGTCGCCAACGGTGTCGTCAACGTCCTGGTGGGCATCGCGCCGGTCCGTCCGGCCGAGTTCGTGATCGTCAGAATCCAGCAGACGTCGGGGCAGTTCGCGCTCTGAGCAGGTCGAGCGAAGTCCACTGCGGTTCGGCAGCGCCCTGAAGGGGCGCGGGGAACTGCGCGACCAGCCACGACGGTGCCTCAGACGATCAACGGCACATCGCGGCATTCCCAGCGGAGCGCTCAGCGCCCGCAGAACCTTGGAGAGCTGAAGAATCCGATGGCTGAGTTCACGGTCAACGCCCATCGTTTCGACCCGTACAAGAACTTCAAGTTCCTGGTTCTGTGGGACGGTCGTACGGTCGCCGGCATCAGCAAGATCAGTCCGCTGAAGCGGACCACCGAGGTCGTCAAGCACCGTCACGGCGGCGACCCCTCCTCCCCGCGCAAGTCGCCCGGCCGCTCCGAGTTCGAGGGCATCACCCTGGAGCGCGGAGTCACCCACGACCCCGAGTTCGATCGCTGGGCCAACAAGGTCTGGCAGGTCGGCGCCGGCCTCGGCGCCGAGGTGTCCCTGGCCGACTTCCGCAAGGACATCGTCATCCAGGTCCTCAACGAGGCCGGCCAGGTCGCCGTCTCGCACAAGCTCTACCGGACCTGGCCCAGCGAGTACCAGGTCCTCGGCGAGCTGGACGCCAACGCCAACGCGGTGGCCATCCAGTCGCTGAAGCTCGAGTGCGAGGGCTGGGAGCGGGACTACGAGGTGCCCGAGCCGGAGGAGCCGTCGTTCCTCAACCCGGCCTGAACAGCGGCTAGTTGAGCGAAACGGGGGAGGAGATGGCGATCACCGGGGCGGCCGGCCTGCTGGCCGCTTGGGAGGCGGGCCTCGCCGAGGCGCCGGCCGGACGCGCGCTGCTGCTGCACCGCACCGCGCGTCCGGACGCCGACGCGGGGTCCCTGCCGGTGCTGCCCGTCGGAGAGCGGGAGGCGGACCTGTTCGCGCTGCGCCGGGCCCTGTTCGGGGAACGGATGCAGGTGCGGCTGGAGTGCCGGGCGTGCGGCGCGGACATGGAGTTCGAGCTGGACGCCGGGGAGCTCGCCCAGTCGCTCACCGGGCGCGACGAGGCCGTGGTGCGGGTCGCGGAGGGCGGCTGGGACGTCGAGTTCCGGCTGCCCTCCGCCGCCGACCTGACGGCGGCGGCCCGCTCCGCCGACCCGCGCGGGGCGCTCCTTGCGCGGTGCCTCGTCTCGGCGGTCCACGACGGTACGGCGGTCACGGCGGGGGACCTGCCCGCGCCGGTCCAGCGCCGGATCGCCGAGGCCGTCGAGGCGGCCGACCCGGGCGCCGACCTGACGCTCAACGTGGGCTGCCCCGAGTGCGGGCGGCCCACCCGGGCCGAGCTGGACATCGCCTCCTACCTGTGGACCGAACTGGACGCCTGGGCCCGGGACGTACTGCTCGACGTCCATCTCCTCGCCACCGCCTACGGGTGGAGCGAGCCGGAGATCCTGGCGCTCAGCCCGCTGCGGCGCCGCTACTACCTGGAGCTGTGTGCGGATGTCTGACTCCTTGGCCGGGCGGTCGGACGGCTCGCCCGAACCCGACTTCCTCGACCGGCTGATCGCCCGGCACACCGCACCGGGAGCCGCTCCGCGCTCCGGAGCGGTACGGGTACGGCCCCGGCTGCCCGGGCCGTTCGAACGTGTCGAGGCGGTACGGGCCCGGACGGCCGTGCCGGACGAGGACGCGCCCCGGTGGCCCTCCTCGACGCCGTCGGTCACGGAGCCGGCCGACCCGGCGCGCTCGGCCTCCACCCTCGACGCGCGCACCCACACCGAACGCGAGCGGACCGTCGTACACACGGAGCGGGTACCCCACGAGCCCGCTGCGCGTGCCGCCGTACCGGTCCTCCCCGAGACACCGCTGCTGCGTCCCGTCGCGCCCCTGGCGCCCGGACCGCGGCCCGGGTCCGACACCGCGCGGCGCGCGACGGGACGGGGGCGCCCGGACCAGGCCGCCGACCGGATCGCGGTGTCCGCGCCCCTCCCCCCGGGCACGGACACCGCACCTGCCGCCGACGCGTCCGCGGCCCTGCGTCCCCGCTCCGCGGACACCGCGGCGGCACGGGACGCAGCACGGCAGGCCGCCGCCCGGCGGCCCGGGCGGGCGCCCGAGCAGGTGGTGCAGGTGCAGATCGGGCGGCTCGAAGTCACGGCGGCCGAGTCACCCGCCGGCGGCAGACGCCCCCGGACGCCTGCGGGGGGACGCGCGGGGGCGACGCTCAGCCTCGCCGCATACCTGGCACGGGGGCGCGAGTGAGCCGCACACAGGGACTGACCGTACGAGAGGAACTGAGGAACTGACGCCATGAGCAACGCACTTGCCCTCGCCCATGTCACCCAGGCCCTCGCCCTGCTGATCGAGTCCAATGTGGGACCGGAGTTCGGCGAAGCGGTCAAGGTGGAGCCGCGCAAGCCACATGCCGACCCGCCGGCCGAGCCCACCATCTCCGTGTTCCTCTACCAGGTCACGCCCAACACCTCGCAGCGAAACAACGACCTGCCGACGCGGGCTGCCGACGGCACGCTGGTCAAGCGGCCCGCCGCGGCACTGGACCTGCATTTCCTGATCAGCGCGTACGGCGACGAGACCGAGCTGGTCGGGCAGCGGCTGATCGGCTCCGTGGTCCGCACGCTGCACGAGATCCCCGTCCTGCCCAAGGACGTCATCGAACGGGCGGGGGAGAAGCCGTACCTCGCGGGAAGCGACCTGGCCGAGGCTGCACAGCGGGTGCGGTTCGTGCCGACCGTGATGGACATCGACGAGACCTCGAAGCTGTGGGGGATGCTCTACCAGACGCCGTACTCGCTGTCCGTGGTCTACCAGGCGGCGCTCGTCCTCATCGACGGGCAGCAGACGCCGGTGCCGGGGAAGCCGGTGGAACGGACCACGGTACGGGTGCTGCCGTTCGGGGCACCGGGTGCGCCGGTCCCTCCGGGGGCGGAGCGGGATGCTGATGTGCCGTCACATGCGGGGGCGTCCGCGGACGTGGTGAAGGCCGGCGCTGGGGAGCGTGGCCGGGCGAGTGCGAGTGCGGGGGCGGAGGGCAGCACCCCTGCCAGGGCCGGGGCGAGTACGCCCGCCAAGGCCGCTGCCAAGACACCTGGCCGCCCCCGTAAGGCGGTTCAGGCGGCCAGAACGGCGAAGTCCGCCGCGGTGAAGAAGCCCCCGAAGCGCGCCGAACCGGCCGAGCTTGAGCGCACGGACGGCGGCACCGGACCGCGTCCGGCCGGCGGCGAGGGCACGGAGAGCTGAGGCGGGATGGCACGGACGGGGGCAGGTGAGGGCATGGGGACGCACGAGCCGGACGGAGCGCACGCTCGGCACGGCGGCACGACGCTGACCGCGGAGATCCGCCGCGTCCTGGCCCGCGTCGACACGCACGCGGCGCGCGCGGCGCACGCCGCATCGGACGGGTCTCCGGCCGCGGGGGCGGAGGGTGCGGGCCCGCACGGCGGCACCGCGACGTCCGCCGTGACTCCTGCCGCTTCCGGCGCGGCCCCCGCCCCCACCGCTTCCGATGCGTCGGCCACCGCAGGTGCCCCCGGTCCCGGTCCCTCCGACGCTCCCGGCGCCTTCGACCCGCCGCCCGCCTCCGGTGCCGACCTGTTGACCGCCGGAGGCCCCGGTACCGCGCCCCTCGACGCGCTCGCCGCCTGCTTCGGGCTCACCCCTTTCGAGCGGGACCTCGTCCTGCTCACCGCCGCTCAGGAGACGGAGCCGACCGCCGCCGCCCGATGTGCCGCCGCCTGCGGTGACCCCCAGCGGGCCTACCCGACCTTCTCGCTCGCGCTGGCCGCGCTGGACGAACCGCACTGGAGCGCGCTCACCCCCGTGGCCCCGCTGCGGCGCTGGCGGATCGTCGAGCCGGCCGACGACTCGCTGCTGACCACGTCCCGCCTCCGGCTCGACGAGCGCATCCTGCACTTCCTGCTCGGCTCGCCCTACCTGGACGCCCGGCTGCACGGCCAACTGCGCCGCACACCGGTGCCGGAGACGCTGCCACCCTCGTACGACCTCGCCGCCACCCGGATCGCCGAGGGCTGGACGACGGTGGCCGGCCCCGGCACGCCGCCGCTCGTCGAGGTGACCGGCCAGGACCCGCGCAGCCGGGCCGACCTCGCCGCCGCCGCGGCGGCCCGCTCCGGGCTCGGGCTCTATGCCATGAACGCCGAGGACATCCCGGCGGGCCCCGCGGAGCGCGACCTGCTCGCCCGGCTCTGGCAGCGCGAGGCGATCCTGCTGCCCGCCGCGCTGCTCGTCGAGGTGGGCGAGCTGGACCGCGACCAGCGGGCGGCGACCGAGGCGTTCCTGGCCGGGGCCGCCGTGCCCGTCGTCGTGTCGAGCGAGGACCCGCTGCGTTCGGACCGGCCGCACGGTGCCCGGGTGAGCGTGCCGCGTCTGGACGACCAGGAGCAACTCGCCCTCTGGACTGATGCGTTCGACGAGGTGGCCGACCTCGACGACCGCGAACTCCGTTCGCTGGTCGCCCAGTTCCAGCTGCCGCCGCATGTCGTCCGCTCGGCCGCCGCCACCGTACGCCACCGACTGCCGTACGAGGACGAGCTCGACGCCGCCGAACTCGCCTGGCGGGCGGGCCTCGACGAGGCCCGGATCGGCATGGATCAGCTGGGCCGCCGTATCGAGCCGCAGGCCGGCTGGGACGACCTCGTCCTGCACGAGCGGCAGACGCGCGTGCTGCGGGAGATCGTCGCGCATGTGCGGCAGCGGGCGACCGTCCACCAGGAGTGGGGCTTCGCCGGGACCCTGCGCCGCGGCCTCGGCGTCACCGCGATGTTCGCCGGCGGCTCCGGCACCGGCAAGACGCTCGCCGCCGAGGTCATGGCGAGGGAGCTCGGCCTCGACCTGTTCGTCATCGACCTCTCCCAGGTGGTCAGCAAGTACATCGGCGAGACCGAGAAGAACCTCCGCCGGGTCTTCGACGCCGCCGAACGCGGCGGTGCGCTCCTCCTGTTCGACGAGGCCGACGCGCTGTTCGGCAAACGCAGCGAGGTGAAGGACAGCCACGACCGGTATGCCAACCTCGAAGTCAGTTATCTGCTGATGCGGATGGAGGCCTACCGGGGCCTCGCCGTGCTCACCACCAACATGAAGAAGGCCCTGGACACGGCGTTCCTGCGACGCATCCGCTTCGTCGTCGACTTCCCCTTCCCGGCCGAGCATGAACGCGCCGAGATCTGGCGCCGCGTCCTGCCCGCGCAGGCCCCGGTCAAGGACATCGACCCGGCTCTCCTCGCCCAGCTCACCGTCGCAGGCGGCTCGATCCGCAACATCGCGCTGTCCGGGGCCTTCCTCGCAGCCGAGGAGGGCGACCCGCTCCAGATGCGCCACATGCTCGCTGCGGCCCGCACCGAGTACCTGAAGCTCGAACGCTCGCTGACCCCGGGGGAGGTGCGCGGGTGGGTGTGAACAGGGAACCGGACACGGTCCGGGTGGAGATCGGCGAACTCGCCCTCCATGGCTTCCGCGTGGACCCCGAGCGGGTCTCCGCCGCCTTCGAACGCGAGCTCACCCGGCTGGTCCGGGAACACGGCGTACCGCTCGCCGCGGACGGCGCGCTGAGCGTCGACACCCTGTCCGGCCTGGCCTCCCTGCCCGCCGGACTGTCCGCGCGACGCCTCGGACAGGAACTGGCGCGCGCGGTGCACGAGGGGCTGAGCGGACACGGGGAGGTGACCCGGTGAACTCCCAGAATCAAGAGGCCCGTTCGGAGCAGGCGGCCGAACAGCGCCGTCGCAGGCGCAAGGAGCGGGCCGCCAACTCCCGTACCCCCGAGCCGAAGAACATCGTCAGCGGGGCCGGACAGCCGCTGGACCCCGGCGTACGGCGGGAGTTGGAGGAACAGCTCGGTCACGACCTCGGCCGGGTACGGCTGCACACCGGCCGGGACGCCGGGCAGCTGACCGAACTGCTCGGCGCAGACGCGGTCGCGGTCGGCCAGGACGTCTTCTTCCGTGAGGGCGCCTTCATGCCCGGCACGGACGAGGGCCGCCGCCTCCTCGCCCACGAGCTGCTGCACACCGTGCAGAACCCGCACGGCCTCGGCGCCCTGCGGGCCGGCCGCGAACTCGGCGCGGTGAGCCTGCCGCAGCAGGCCGTCGAGCGGGAGGCGGAGTCGGCGGCCCAGAATCTGGTACGAGCCGAACCGGCCGCCGACCAGAAGGCCGCGCCGCAGGTCGAGGAGGGGCAGGCCACCCCGGGCTGGCTGCGATACGCCACCGTGGACGCGGACCGGAACCGGATGGAGGCGATCGACCCGGCGACCCTCGTCGACCGCCTCGCGAACTCGGTCGTACGCTCCCTGCGCGGCGACCCCGAGGACCTCTCTCAGCGCACCCGCAAGCAACTCGCCCGGCTGCCCGACGAGTTGCTCGACGGCGTACTGGCCCGTCTGGAGCACCGGCTGCTCGGCTCCGAGCACGACCGGGTGCTCGACATGGTCGACGAGATCGAGGCGTACGACGACTTCGCCGACGACGGTCTGGAGCGGGACGCGCTGGAGGCCCCGCGGATCGAGCCCGACACGGCCGAACAGCTCCGCACCGAGCGCGAGAACGAGCGGTGCGACGCGGAGGAGCGGCGGACGCAGGAGCAGCGGCCGGGGGCGGCGCCCGGGCCGGAGAAGGAGCGGGCGGTCGAGGAGGGCGCGCCCGGCAGTACTCCGCGCAACGGCGGTCCGGCGGAACGTCGGGCCGATCTGGCTGGGGCGCAGCAGGGGCGGTCTTCGGCGGCGGGCCCTTCGTCCTCCGCCTCCGCCTCGCAGGCCCCCGCGACTTCGCCTTCGTCCGGCGGTCCTGCTGGGGCTCCGGCTCCGGCTCCGGCAGCCGGCGAGAAAGCCGACGCCGGACAGCAGGGCGGGACACAGCAGGCCACGGGGTCGGAGTCGGGCAAGGGAGAGAAGGGGGAGCAGGGGGAGCCAGGGGAGAAGGGGAGCAAGGAGCAGAAGGGCGGCGAGGAGAAGGGCGGCAAGGAGGCCCGTGAGCGGCAGGAGACTCCGGCCGCGAGCAAGGAGGAGTCCGCGGCCAGAAACCGTGCGGGCGCCGCCGAGGCCGCCGTGGCCGGCCGGCAGCTGAAGCAGGAGGACAGGCGCGGGCAGGAGAAGCCCAAGGGCTCACCGGCCGCGTCCGGCAAGGACACTCAGCTGCCCGGTGCGTTCAGCACGCTCGACGGCGCACGCAACCAGGATCTCGGCGGCCCGGAGGAGGAGACGGACGAGGACCCGTTCGGCTCCGGCAGCGAGTCGGAGGTCGAGGTCGGGGGCGGGGAGCCGAGCGCCTGGGACACCAAGCTCCAGCCCGAGGACTTCCTTCCGCAGCACGACCTCGACGTGTCCGCCGTACCGACCGCGGACCAGCTGGACCCGTCGTCCTCCGCCACCCCGGCGGTCCCCTCCTTCCCCGCTCCGCCGCCGACCAGGGCCGAGAAGGTGCAGGTCGAGCGGGAGGCGGAGGACGCCGAGGACGCGGCCGCGGAGGCGGAGCCCGAGGAGGACACATCGGATGAGGCCGCGGAACCGGAGTCGTCGGCTCCGGAGACCGAGGGCGGCCCCGCGAGCTCGACCGGCCTGAGCGGCCCGGCACTTGAGCAGACGACGGCAGGTCCGCCCGCGTCGACCTCCGCGTCGAGGGACCCGAAGAGCGGTGACGACCCGAAGGCCGGGCCGGTCGCCGCGCAGACCACGGTGCAGGAGGCGCCGGGCAAGGCGGAGGCCAAGTCCGAGGGCGGCAGCGCGGCGAAGGAGACGGCCGCCAAGGAGGAGAAGGGCACCGACGCCGCCGGAGACAAGGCGTCGGCCGCGCCGGAGAGGGAGTCCCAGCAGGCCACGGCCGGCCGGGCGGCGCAGTCGGAGACCGGGGCGAAGGAGACGGCGAGCGGCACAGGAGCCTCGGCGGACGCACAGAGTTCGTCGCCGGCCGGGCAGGACATGCCGACGGGCGGCTCGGGCGGGCCGGTTGCGCCCGCACCGTCCGCCGGGTCCGGGTCCGGGTCCTCGTCCGGAGCGGGAGGCGGGGCGCAGGAGTCCCCGGCCGAACCGAGCGGTCGTACGGCGGCTCCGGCGCCGAGGTCCGCGCCTGCTCCCCAGGAGCAGGCCTCCGCACCCGCGTCGAAGGCGGCGGCACCGGAGACCGCCCCCGAGCCCACGGCGGCATCCGCACCCACCGCCCGCTCGGCGTCACACGGCGGTGGCGGTGGACGGGGCGCGGGCGGTGGTGGTGGACGGGGCGCGGGCGGTGGTGGTGGCGGTGGCCGAGCCTCCGGCCCGGCCGCCCGAGGCAAGAAGGACTCCGCACCCGCGCCGAACCTCACGGGCGTCTCCCCGGAGGCGGGCCTTGCCACCGCCTCGAAACTCAAGCCGCACAAGGCACTTCAGGCCATGGGCGGTGTCAGCGGTGCGGTGGACCGCACCGTCGGCGACGAACACAAGACGCTGGCCGCCGCACCGCCCGCCATGCAGCGGCCGGCGGGCGCGCCGCAGACCCTGCAGGGCAGGCCGAGGACGGACGCACCGGCCCAGTATGCGCAGGACCCGGCCCAGCAGGCGCAGGAGCCGGAGCGCGAGGACGCGAAGGTCACCGGCGAGAAGCAGCCCGAGGGCCAGATCGAGGCGGAGAAGGCCGAGGAGCCGGGCGGCTGGGACACGTTCAAGATGGCCCTGGGCTTCGGCATCGGCAAGGTGGCGAGCTGGCTGGGCTTCGAGGTCGACGCCCAGGAGCTGGCGGCCAAGTTCGCCGGGCTGCCGACCAAGGACGAGGCGCTGAAGCAGGCCCAGGCGGGCAACGCGCCCGGCGTGCAGATGAAGGGCGCCGCCGAGCAGACCACCGGTGAGCAGGACGGCCACGTCGACGCCAAGGGGCAGGAGACCGTCCAGACCGGCCGGGACGACGCCGGCCGGGGCATGGGCGAGGACCAGGTCTACCCGAACGCGCCCAAGGAGCAGCTGACCGCGGAGGTGCCGGGGCAGCAGGGCGGCGGTCAGGGAGTGGCGGCCGAGGGCGGGGCGACCGGTGCCGTACCCCCGGAAGCCGCCTCTGAGGTGGCCGAGCACGAGCGGGGGCCGCAGTTCCAGGCGGCGTTCTCCGACGGGCAGAAAGGTGTCTCCGAGGGCCGGCAGGCCAAGGACCGGGACTTCCGCGACGCGCAGGCCAAGCACAAGCGGAAGGTCGACGCCGAGATCGCGACGAACACCGAGTCGCAGGCGGGCGAGCGCGAGAAGGCGATGGGCGAGGTCACCGCCCAGCGCGAGGGCTGGCGCGCGGAGCAGGACGAAGAACTCAAGAGCCTTGGTGACAAGAAGACCGAGCGGCACGACAAGGTCCGCAAGGACGTCGACGACGAGGAGAAGAAGACCGACGACAACGTCGAGAAGGAGAAGGGGGACAGCGACAAGAAGATCAAGGACGAGAGCGACAAGGCGGAACGCGACGCGGAACAGAAGCGGGACGCCTCTGTCCAGGAGTCCGGCAACTGGGTCAGCAAGGCCTTCGACTGGATCAAACAGAAGGTCATCGAGATCAAGAACGCGATCGTCCGGGTCATCCGGGCGGCGCGGGAAGCGGTCGTCGGCTTCATCCGCACCTTCAAGCAGACGGTCGAGCGCTGGATCAACGACGCCCGCAAGAACATCGTCGAGGCGATCAAGAACTTCATCAAGGACCTGATCGAGTTCGCGCTGGCGATGGTGCGTGCGGTGATCGAACTCGCCAACCGGATCCGGAAGTTCATCACCGACCTGATCGCGGCGGCGATCGCCCTGGTCAACCGGCTGGCGCAGGCACTGAAGCAGGCGATCACGGATCTGCTCAACGCCATCGGCCGGCTGCTGAGCAGCATCCTGGACGTGCTGAAGAAGGCCCTCCTCGCCGCGCTCAAGGCGGTCGTGGAGGCGGTGAAGGCGGTCCTGGAGTTCGCGTCGAAGCTGCTGAGTGCGCTGGGCGCGTGGATGCTCATCGCGGTCGACTTCCTCTCCGATCCCGGCGGCTGGCTCGGCGGCGCGAAGAACTCGGCGGTCGACGGTGCGAAGAACCATCTGTTCCGCGAGGTCTCCTCGGCGGTCAAGGCCTGGTTCCAGGAGAAGATCCAGGAGATCATCGGCGTTCCCAAGGCGATCATCGACAAGCTGATCAAGGGCGGCTACAGCCTCGACAAGATCGTCAAGGAGGCGTGGGACGCGGTGGTCCCGCAACTTCCGCTGATCATCGGCGAGCTGGTCCTGACGAAGGTCGTGGCGAAGCTGATCCCGGGCGCGGGCTGGGTGATGGCGGTGATCGACGCCATCCGCACGGCGTGGGGCGCGCTGAGCGCCATCCTCCGCTCCCTGGGCGCGGTCCTCGCCTGGCTCAAGGCCGTCCGGATGGGCGGCGCGGGCATCCTCTTCGCCAAGGCGGTAGCAGCGGGCGTGGTCGCGCTGCTGGAGGTGCTGTACCAGGCCCTGCTCTCCGGCATCGGAAAGTACGTCGCCAAGGTGGGCCGCCGCCTGAAGAACGTGGCAGCGAAGCTGGGCGGCAAGGGCAAGGGGGGTGGCGGTCGCGGTCCGGGCGCCGACGGCTCCGACGACAAGGGCGGCCGCCGGGACGGGGCTCGCTCCGAGCATCAGACCGCGTCGGACCGCCCGTCCGCCAAGTCCCCGGCGAGGCCCGCCCCCACAGCCCAGGGCGCCGGCCGCCCCAGGCCCACCGGCCCCTCCGCGGGCCGCCCCCCGTCGGGCCCGGGCCGCCAGGACGGCCGAGGCCGCCCCCAGCCCGACCGCCCGGCTTCCCGCCCGACGGAGCCCGCGACCCCGCGCACCCGCCCGCGCCCGGACCGCGACACTCCGACGAAACCGAGGGACGACAGGCCGACCCCCGACCGCCCCAGGGACAAGGACCGGCCGCGCCGAGACCAGGACTCCGAGCGCCCGAGGGACAACGACCGCCCCCAGGACGGCAGTCGCCCCGACCGCGACCCCAACCGCCCGAAGGACGAGCGCCCGACCAGGCCCAAGGACGACAAGGACGGCCCCAACCGCCCGAAGGACGCCAAGTCCGGGGACGGCAGGCAACCCAAGGACGGCGACGAGAGCAGCCCGAGGAAGCCGAAGAAGCCTAAGGACGGGGACGGAAAGAAGCCCAAGGACCGGGACCCCAAGCGCAAGGGCCCCAAGGACAAGCACCCGGACAAGGACAGGGACCCGCACAAGGAGAAGCAGGACAAGAAGGACCAGCGCAAGAAGGACGAGGACTCGAAGGATTCGAAGGACGCACGGCTCCAGAAGATAATTGCGCGTATCCGCCCGAAGATCGGCGGCATGCTCCGGAGGTCGGTCCACGAGCGAGTCTTCGACGGCGCGCTCAAGGGAATGCGGACCTGGTATCGCCTGACGAGTCTCGCGCGACATGGGTCTCCTGCCTTCGAGGTGGCGGCCACGCTGAATCCCACCGGAAAGGCGGAGGACGGGTATCAGCTGTCTGGTGCCGAACTGCGAGTGCTTGTCAGAGAGGTCACGAATGAAGTTCTTGACCGTGACGATGTGGTCGCAGCCGCTCGGGAAATGCGCCGGGAGAAGCATGAAGCGCAGTCGGCTGACGACCGAAGTGGAATCGACGAGCCACTGCGGATAAACGGCGGCCCGCATATCCCGGCGGCAGTGCGGTATCTCCGTGAACGCGGTGAGCAACTTGATGTTTCACGGCCCGGCGAGGACCCGGTGCTTGCGGATCCGTACGATGTCAGCTGGGGCAAGATGGAACTCTATGATATCGGCGAGAACGAGGAACGGGTCAAGGAACAGCAGAAAACGGGTGTGACCAATCTGGTCACGCAGGGGATAGGTAAATACCAGCACCTGACCGAAGGGAAGAAGAAGGAGTCTTCGACTGCCTCTGGCAGAAAGCCAGAGGACAGTCTGAAGAGTGTAGGCCTGTCTGGTCCGCGGTTCGCGGCAGGCTTGCGGTCCTACATTCTCGAGGGCAAGGCTCCCGAGGGCTTCACGGAGGATCAGGCCAGGCTGGTGAGGAATGCGCACTGGCTCATGTTCGTCCGTGAGTCCCACCGCAATCCGACCAACCTCGCTTATGCCGCCATGACCGCCGATCTCCTCGCCTATGGTCCTGACCGGGGCGGCCTGACTCCGCATCAGGCATTCGCCGAGCACGAAGGGAAGCGTCTGGGTGGGCGCGGCCGGTTCCCCATGTCGATGGTGGGTGCCGCGCCGGCGGCCCAGGGAATTGAGCAAGAGGAAGTGGAAGGCCAGACCAAGGGCCTGAAGGGAAGCAAGGCGCAACGTGAGGAGTTGAAGCAACGTGAGGGTGAGTTGGCGGAAAGGTGGCTACTGGCCAGGATGAAACTGGACGGGATCGAGTTCGACAACAAGGAAGATGCCACCGAAAAGGCGCGCAATCTCATCAGGGAGTTCCTGCTAAGGTTCTACGGACTGGAATGAGCGAGAGGCACCACAATGACGGGTACTACTGAGCGACTGGTAATCAAGCCGAGTTGCACCTCGGATGATGTTGATTTCGTTTCCATGCAGCGGGGCTGGATTCTGAAGAAGGCTCAGATCCAAGAGGCCGGCGCGTATGTCGACAGCTGGGTCACGCTGGATCGGAAAACCGAGATCCATTTGGTGGATGACCGGCCCATCGGTACCCGGTATTTCACGCTGCACGGACCTGGCAGCGCGGAGATTGCTCGACAGATTCGTGAGGACTGCGACGTCTGGTCGGCTCGGGAGGCGTTGGCCGACCTGCGCGGGGCGAGCACCAGGGACGAGAAGCTCAGAGCTGTCTTCGCTGCGGCGGTTTCTGCTACTGAGGCAGACGCGGACGATCTGATCCGTGAATTTGGGACCGCCGCGCGCGACAGCGATGCCGGAGTCCGCCAGTCCGTGATCATTGCCACGGGCTACTTCCCGCATCCCGGTCTTGTCGATCTCGTGGGAGAACTGCGCGACGGCGACCCCGTGGAGCATGTCCGCAGAAATGCCCAGATCCTGCTGGACGGACTTTCCGAAGGGAACTGACATGCGTCGCCTTGCGTCGGCTCTCCCTCAGGACCAGCTCTTGGAGGACCAGCGGTGACCCGCTACGCAGACATCCCCAAACCCATCCGCTCCGGCATAGTCGTCATCGACCCCGACCGCGGCACCCCCCAGCGCGTCATCGTGCTGCAGTTCAACCCGGACACCCTTGAGCGGAGTCTGAGTCCGCAGTCCGCCGGTGACAGTGGGGACTCCGGGGGAGGGGGGAGTGGCGGTGGGGACCGGAACGAGGCTCTGCGGCTCAAGGGGCCCGCTCAGGAGACCTGGAAGTTCACCGCCGAGATCGATGCCACCGACCAGTTGGAGATCGCGGCGCCCGACGGGATCCACCCGCAGCTCGCGACGCTCGAGATGCTGGTGCAGCCGACCACCGCGCAGTTGCGGGCCGCGAGCCGGCTGTCGGAGAAGGGGACCATCGAGATCAGCCCGATCGAGATGCCGCTGACGCTGTTCACCTGGGGGAGCAAGCGCGTCATGCCGGTCCGGCTGACCGAGTTGTCCGTCAACGAGTCCGCCTTCGACGTCAACCTCAATCCGATACGGGCCTCGCTCGGCATCGGCATGAAGATCCTCACCGTCAGCGACCTGCCCGCCGGGCACCGCGGTGCCGATCTCTATCTGGCGCACCTCGCCCAGAAGGAGCGGCTCGCCGCCGCCGCGCGGGGCGCGGGGCTGGGCGCGCTGGGACTCTCGGGCACGTTGAGCGGAAGGGGCTGAGCTGCACACCATGGCCGACATCGAACCGTACGAGAACGCCCTGGGCGCGATACCGGGCGCCCACCCCTACCCGCGCACCAGCCGCTACCACGACGCCGAGATCGGGGTGCACCGCCAGGCCGACGGGACCGAAGTCCGGTACGCCAGACGGCGGTTGCTGCCGCCGTTGGAAGAAGAAGAGACTCAGGAGCATGTCGTCGGCGCCGGCGAGCGGCCCGATCTGCTCGCGCAGCGCTACTTCGGTGATCCCGGCCAGTGGTGGCGGATCGCCGACGCCAACCCCGTACTCGATCCACGCGAGTTGACCGCTGAGGCCGGGAACGTCATCGATGTTCCGCTCGCCGGCGGACTTCCCCGGGGGGACCGGCGTGTCTGAGCTGCCCGTGGGGCAGGGCCCCGTTCACCTCACGCTCCTCATGGGGCCGAAGCTGGCCCGGCCGGTCCCGGCCGAGGTCACCCAGGCCCTGCTGTCCGCCCAGATCACCGCCACCGCGGGGGAGCGCAGCGGCTTTCAGCTGGCCTTCGACCTGACCAAGACCGGGATCATCAGCCGGCGGCTGTTGCCCGAGGGGTTCTTCGATCCGAAGACGCGTCTCGTCGTCGCCGTCACCGTGAAGGGCACGACCGAGGTGCTCTTCGACGGCCTGATCGTGCGTCAGGAGGTCGGCGCCAGCAATCAGCCCGGCCACTCCACCCTCACCATCACCGGCGAGGACCTGAGCCTGCTCCTCGATCTGGAGGAGCGCACCGCCCGCTACCCCAATCTGCCCCCGTCCGAGCGGGTGCTGGCCATCCTGCGCCGCTACTCCGACTACGGCATCCGGCCCGACGTCTACACCGAGAAGGTGACGCAGCCCCCGCACCAGGACCTCCGCGTCCACTACCAGACGGGCACCGACCTCCAGTACGTCACCGAGCTCGCCCGGGCGAACGGCTACACCTTCTATCTGGAGCCCGGCCCCAACCCGGGCCAGTCGTCGGCCCGTTGGGGACCGGAGGTCCGCCTCGGCATCCGCCAGCACGCCCTCAACGTCAACATGGACGCCAACACGACCGTCGACCAGCTGACGTTCGCGTACGACGGGACGGCGCGGGAGGAGCCGCAGGCCCGCTGGCAGGATCCCGGCACCCGGCAGTCCACGCTGCTGCCCCAGCCGCCGATCAGCCCGCTGCGCCCGCCGCTCGGCAAACGGCCCACCCCGGCCCTCAAACGCCGGACGCTGTCCGGCACCGCCAAGCAGCAACGGGGCCAGGCCGAGGCGGAGTTGCTGGCCCGCGCCGCCATCTCCGCGGACGTCGTCTCCGGCTCGGGGTCGCTCGACGTGAACCGGCACGGCTATCTCCTCCAGCCCCGCCGGCTGGTCGGTGTGCGCGGCGCCGGACGGGCGTACGACGGCGACTACTACGTCAAGTCCGTGACGCACAGCCTGCGCCCGGGCTCCTTCCAGCAGAACTTCACCCTCTCCAGGGAGGGACTGGAGGCGCGCAGCGACCACGTCCGGCCGTAGCGGCGCACGCCAAGGCCCCCATGGGCCGGGCAGGCGCCGCGGCAGCGGCACACCTAACAGACAACGGACCAGGAGCAGTTCAGTATGGCGGCACCCAGTAATCGCTACCTCGGCAAGTTCCGCGGCCGGGTCGTGGACAACGACGACCCGCTGCGCATCGGCCGTATCACCGTCGAGGTCCCGGACGTTCTCGGCAACGAGCCGTCCACCTGGGCGCTGCCCTGTCTGCCGTTCACCGGACCGGAGTCCGGGCAGTTCGTCGTGCCGCCGCCCGGCGCCGGCGTCTGGGTGGAGTTCGAGCAGGGCGACCCGAGCTTCCCGGTCTGGACGGGCTGCTGGTACGGCGCCGCCGAGGAACTGCCGCCCGACGCGCGCCGCGAGCTGCAGGCGAACGCGCCGAACAAGCCGGTGGTCGTCCAGACACCGCAGGCGCACAAGGTCGTCCTGAACGACACCCCCGGCGTCGAGCAGGGAATCCTGCTCCAGGCCCAGGGCGGCGCCTACATCCGCATCACCAAGGAGGCCGTGGTCATCGCCACTGGCGCGGGCGCCGAGATCGTTCTGCGCGGACAGCAAGTGACCATCAACGAGGGCCAGTTGACCGTGCTCTCGAAGCGATAGAAGACGGGGGATCGAAGAAGTTGTCCGGGAGTCTGCTCGACGCCGGTGCGGTGATCGGCTGCCCGCACGGCGGCCGCGTCAGTGCCGCCACCACACCCTCCGGCGGCGTGCTCGTCCAAGGCGCGGCCGTCGCCACGGCCGCGCACAGTTATGTCGTCACCGGCTGCCCCCACACCGTCGACGGTGTGCCCACGCCGTGCGTCTCGGTCCGCTGGACCGCCGACGGCACCGGGGTCGCGGTCGACGGCTCACCCGTGCTGCTCGACACCTCCGCGGCCGAGTGCTTCACGGCGGCCTTCGTGCCGCAGGGACCGCCCGTGGTCCAGGCCGCACAGCGAAAGGTCATCGTCCGATGAGCCGCCAGACGAGTCCACGTACCCGCCCGCGCACCGATATCGCGTTCCCCTTCCGCGCCGACCGCAGGGGACGCACCGCGCACGCCTCCCACGGCGAGCATGTCCACGACCTGATCGAACAACTGCTGTTCACCAGCCCCGGCGAGCGGGTGATGCGCCCCGACTTCGGCTGCGGGCTCCTCGATCTCGTCTTCGCCCCGAACAGCCCCGAGCTGATCAGCACCCTCGAACTGTCCGTGCAGGCCTCGCTGCAGCGCTGGCTCGGCGACCTCATCGAGGTGGAGGCCCTCGACGTGGTCGGCGAGGACAACGCCGTACGCGTGTATCTGTCGTACGTCCTGCGCTCCACCGGAACCCGCCGGGACGACGTCTTCGAAGGGAGGGCCGCATGACGACCGCCGCCACCCCGTCCCGCCGGGCCAAGGTGCGGGCCGCCCAGCTCAACGGAGTCGACGCCGTCGAGGTCAGCGACGACGGCCTGCTGCTCACCGTCACGTTCCTCGGCAAGGCCCCGCACGGCCTGGGCGCCGAGAACGTCCGCATCGACGGCGGCCGCCGGATCACCGGCATCGCCGCCCTCGACATCAGCGTCGAACGCGAGGAGGACCCGGAGCTCGACGACCGGCTCCACGTCACCCTCGACCGGGCCGGCGACACCTCCCGTTACCGGCTCTCGCTCGTCGAGACGGACCCGTACGGACGCCCCGGCACCGAACCGTTCCGCGGCTTCGACCAGCGCTACCACAGCGCGGCCTTCTCCTTCCGGCCCGACTGCCCGACCCCCTTCGACTGCAAGGACGAGCACGAGCCGGAGCCGGACTTCCCGGACGCGCCCGTAGTCGACTACACGGCCCGCGACTACGACACCATCCGCAAGCTGCTCCTGGACCGGCTCGCGCTCACCACACCCGACTGGGTGGAACGCAACCCCGCCGACCTGGGCACGACGCTCGTCGAACTGCTCGCGTACACCGGCGACCAGATCAGCTACCAGCAGGACGCGGTCGCCACGGAGGCCTACCTCGACACCGCGCGCCGCCGCGTCTCCGTACGCCGCCACGTCCGGCTCATCGACTACGCGATGCACGACGGCTGCACGGCCCGCGCGTACGTCACCGTGGAGACCGCCGGCGACCACACGCTCACCACCGGCACCTACCGTTTCGCCTCCGTCGACGTCCGTACCCTCGACCCGCACGACCGGCCCGAGCCGGGCACGGTCGTCGACGAGAACGAGCTCGCCGACCTCGACGAGCGCGGCTCGGTCGAGGTCTTCGAGCCGGTCGCCGCAGCCGACCCGCTGGAGCTGCGGGTCGCGCACAACGCGATCCGCCTGTGGACCTGGGGCGGCGAGGTGTGCACCCTGCCCGAGGGCGCCACCTCGGCCACCCTGCGCGACGAGTGGGACGACCCGGAGACCTGCCGGGAACGCCGGCTCGATCTGAAGCCGGGCGACCTGCTCGTGCTGGAGGAGGTGAAGGGGCCGCGCACCGGCACACCCGGTGACGCCGACCCCGCTCACCGCCAGGCCGTGCGGCTGACCTCCGTCACCCGGGGGCTCGACCGGATCGAGGACCAGCCGGTCCTGGAGGTCACCTGGGCCGCCGAGGACGCCCTCCGCTTCCCGCTCTGCCTCACCACCCGCGGCGGACGCGACTGTCTGCCCGTCGAGGACGTGACGCTGGCCCGCGGCAATGTCGTCCTCGTCGACCACGGCCGCACCCTCACCGGGCTGCCCGAGACGGTCACCGTGCCGCCCGCGCCCGCCGTGACCGCCCCCTGCGATCCCGCCTTCGGCTGCCCCGACCGCGCCGAGGGCAACGCGCCCGCCCGGCTCATCAACTCCCTCACGGACCGCACCGAGAGCGGGGACGCACTCACCCCCGACGATGTCCGCGAACTGTTCGACGTGGTCGGCGAGGCGGCCACCGTACGCGCCGGGCTCGGCCTGGAGCGGGCGGGGCAGCGGCACGAGCGCGTGGTGCCCGGCGCGGCATACGCGCAGGCCGCCGCCCTGCGGACGCTGCTCGCCCAGTCCGTGTACCCGGGGATCGCACCCCGCTTCCGGCCCGTCCTCGGCCGCGCCCCGGTCGTCCAGGCGGTGCCCTTCCCCGCATCCCGCACCGTCGCCGCCGGCCAGGCCGAGCGGATCGCCGCCATCCCGGGACACGTCCGGCAGCGGCTCGTCGAACTGTGGCGCAGCGCCCGCGACCGCGACGGACTCGGCGAGGAGGAGATCGCCGAACTCACCGTGATCTACGGCCTGAAGGTGCTGGAACGCCTCGAACTGCGCCGCCATCCGGTGCGCGCGCTGCGTGAACTCCTGTACCGCAGCGACCGGTTGCTCGACGCCAAGCTGCGTCGCGTCGAGATCCTCACGGCGCGGGCCCGGGCCGGAACCGTCCTCGACGGGCACATCGCCTGGGAGATCGCCCACAGCTGGGGCCCGGCGTACGCGGCTGGTCTCCACCCCGACGAGCCGGTCCTGCGCGGCTCCGCGACCGCCGCGCTCACCCAGGACCCGCGCCGCGCGCTGCCCGCCGTACGCGTCCACGAGAACGACGACACCAGTTGGGAACCCCGCCGCGACCTGCTCGACAGCGGCTCCCGCGACCGGCACTTCGTCGGCGAACTCCAGGACGACGGCCGCCTCGCCCTGCGCTTCGGCGACGGACGGCACGGCGCCGAACCGGCACCCGGCGCCCGGCTCGCCCTGCACTACCGCCTCGGCGGCGGCATCGCGGGCAACGTCGGCGCGGAGGCCGTCAACCACCTCGTCGTCCAGAGCGACTGCGAGCATCCGCCGGCCGCGGTCGTCCGCAACCCGCTGCCCGCCACCGGTGGCACCGAGCCCGAACCCGTCGAACAGGTACGCCAGTTGGCACCTCTGGATCTGCGCCGCACCCGGCTGCGCGCGGTCACCGCCGAGGACTACGCGGCCCTCGCCTCCGCCCTGCCGGGGGTGCAGCGCGCCGCCGCCGAGATCCGCTGGACCGGCAGCGTCCAGGAGGCTCATGTCGCGATCGACGCCTACGGCACGGGCGCCCCGACGGACGAACTGCTCGGGCAGGTCGCCGAGGCCCTGGAGGCGTACCGGCGCATCGGCCACGACCTCGTGGTCGGGCCCGCGCGCCCGGTACCGCTCGACATCGCCCTGACCGTGTGCGCGGCGCCCGGCCATCAGCACGGTCAGATCCTGGCCGAGCTGTACCAGGTCCTCGGCACCGGCCGGCGGGGCTTCTTCCACCCGGACGCGCTGACCTTCGGCGACCCCGTGCGGCTCAGCCGTCTGGTCGCCGTCGCCGCGGCCGTGCCAGGCGTCGAGAGCGTCCAGGTCACCCGGCTGCGGCGGCTGTTCGAACAGGACCGAGGAGAAAGGGAGGACGGCGTGCTGCGGCTCGGCCCGCTGGAGATCGCCAGCTGCGACAACGACCCGGACCGGCCGGAGAACGGCCTGCTGGCGATTTCCCTGGGAGATGCCCGATGACCGCGACCGACGCCCTGACCGACGACTGCGGCTGCGGCGGTGCCTGCCGCGGCGGCCACGACGAGCGCCTCGCGCCCGCCCCGCCGCACAACCCGCCCGGCCGCACCGCCCTCGACTACCGCGTCGGTGAGTACGGCGACTTCCGGGCCGCCCTCCTCGACCGGCTCGCCTCACCCGCGTACCCGGCCCTGAACCGGCTCACCGTGCGCACCCCCGACGACCCGGCGATCGGACTTCTCGACGCCGCAGCCGTCCTCGGCGACCTGCTCACCTTCCACTCCGAGCGGATCGCCGACGAGGCCTACATCCGCACCGCCAACGAGCACCGCTCGCTGGTCCTGCTGGGCCGGCTGGTCGGCCACCGTCCCCGCCCCGGGGTCGCCGCGGCCACCCACCTCGCGTACGCCCTGGAACGCGACCCGCGTGCCGAGACCCTGCCGGTGCTGATCCCGCGCGGTGCCCGCAGCCACAGCGTGCCCGCCTCCGCCGACGAGCAGTCCCTGACCTTCGAGACCGGGCGGGACCTGACGGCCCGCTGGGACTGGAACGAGCTCAAGGTCCGGCGCCGCCGCCCCTCCCTCGTCACCCCCGAGGACCTGGAGCGCCGCTCCGAACTCTTCGTCGAGGGCACCGCGAACTCCCTGCGGACCGGGGACCAGTTGCTCTTCGTCTTCGGTGAACAGGCCGGAGGGGAACGCAAGCTGCTGCCCGTCGCGGGGGCCCGGATCGACCGGGACGACGAGATCACGGCGATCTCGCTGCCCAGGTCGGCCCCGCCCACCCTGAAGGAACTCGTCGACGAGGTACGGCGCTGGACCGCCGAGCCCGCGGTGCCGGGCGAGCCCGGCGAGGAACCGCTCACGCCCGAGGTTCCCAACCCGCGCCCGGTCAGCCGGCTGATCGAGGACTTCGACGACCAGGTGCTCGAACCCCTGCGGACCGACCTGGACGCCATCAGGACCCCGGAGCGGCTCGCGGCCCGCCTCGCGGAGCCGGTCGCCCGCCTCGGCGAGGCCCAGGTGCTGGCCACACCGTACGAGGACGTGGCGGCGTGGTTCGAGCAGCTGGAGGCGGTCCTCGCGGAACTCGCCGAACGCGCCCTGGAGTTGGCGCCCGCGCAGCCCACGGACACGGTGACCGCCAAAGCCGCCACCGCTACCACCGCCACCACCCCCGACCCCCGCACCGCTGCCTTCCAGGCCCTCAGCACCGTCCTGCCCGCCCTGCGCGCCTCCGCCCCCGCCCCCCGCGGTGGCACCCGCGCCCAGCGCCCGGGCAGCGACACCGCGCGCCTCCTGACGGCCCTGGACCCCGGCCTCGGCAGTCTCTACCCGGCCTGGCGCAGGGCCGCCGCCCCCGGCACCCCGCAGCTCCTGCGCGAGCTGCTCGCGCTGCGGGTCACCGCGGCCCCCTTCGGCGCCACGGCCCCGCTCAAGCCGGTGCAGGACGACCGCGGCCGGGTCATCCGCACCGCGGACTGGCCGCTCACCGGCGCCGTCCTGGTCAGCATGCGGGTCGTCTACGACACGGCCGGCAAGGTCCCGGTCCGGGCGGAGTTCCAGTACGTCGAGGGCAGCAGCTCCGACCAGCGGGCGGAGAACCTGCCCGTCGCCCAGCAGGTCAGCTTCCCTCTCGGCAGCGGGCAGGTCGACCTGTCGACCCGGGCCGGCCAGGACCGCGACCTGAGCCGGCTCATCCGACGGCCCGACGACTCCGAGGAGCCCGGCGTCATCGCCCGCCTGCGCGACGGGCTGCCCGACAGCACCCTGTTCGTGTCCCGGCCGGACGAGGACGGCGTGGTCCACGTGAGCGTCCGCAACGGCACCGCCCAGGAGATCCCGCTGCGGCCGGGCGCGAACGAGCAGTTCACGCACGGCGAGTACGAGGTGAGCCTTCGCTACACGGTGGGCAGCACCGAGCCCAACGTCGAGGTCGTCCTCGCGAGCAAACCGGAACCCGTCAACCGCCGGGTGCTCCAGCTCGACACCGTGCACACCGGCATCACCGTCGGCAGCTGGGTGGCGGTCCAGCGCCCCGCCAAGGGGGGAGACGGCATCCCGGGCGACGCCCGGCTCGCGTTCGTCACCACCCAGGTCGTGGCCGCACGCACGGCCGCGTACAGCAACTACGGCATCACCGGACGCGGCACCGAACTCACCCTCGCCGAACCCTGGCTGGACGAGTTCGACGTCCTGCTCTCGCACGTCCGCGACACCACCGTGCACGCGGCCGGCGAGCCGCTGCGCCTCGCGGACGAACCGCTCGGCGAGGACGTGCACGGCAACGAGATCGAACTCGCCGAGCTGTACGACGGGTTGCGGCCCGGCCGCACGCTCGTCGTCACCGGCGAGCGCAGCGACATCCCGGGCGCGGTCACCGCCACCGAGGTCGTCACGATCGCCGCCGCCGACCCCGCGGTCGACGCCCGGCTGCCCGGCGACCATGTGCACACCCGGCTGACCCTGACCGCGGACCTCGCCCACCGTTACCGCCGCGACAGCGTCCGCATCCTCGGCAACGTCGTCGAGACCACCCATGGCGAGAGCCGGGAGGAGGCCATCGGCAGCGGCGACTCGGACCGCACCAGCCAGACCTTCGCGCTCTGGCAGTCCCCGCTCACCTGGCTCGCCGACGACAACCCACTCGGCGCCACACCCGTCCTGGAGATCCGGGTCGACGGCGTCCTGTGGCACGAGGTCGACAGCCTCGCCGGCCGCGGCCCGCGCGAGCGGATCTACATCACCGGCACCACCGGGGACGGCCGGACCACGGTGACCTTCGGAGACGGCGTCCACGGCGCCCGGCTGCCCTCCGGGCACGACAACGTCCACGCCCGCTACCGCTTCGGCACCGGCAGGGCCGCCAACGTCCCCGCCGACCGGATCACCCAGCCCCTCACCCGCCCGCTCGGCGTCATGTCGGTCACCAACCCCCGCCCGGCCATGGGCGGTTCGGACGCCGACGGGCCCGCGCTGACCCGCCGTACGATCCCGCTCGCCGTCTCCGCCCTGGACCGTCTGGTGTCCGCGGCCGACTACGAGGACTTCGCCCGCTCCCGCGCCGGCATCGGCCGGGCCGCCGCACGCGAACTCTTCGACGGACGGCGGCGCGTGCTCCATGTGACGGTCGCGGGCGCGGACGACGTCCCGATCGCCGCCGACGGCGAGAACTCAGCCACGCTGCGCGCCCTGCGCGGTGCGCTGGCCGAGTACGGCGACCCCGGCCTGCCGGTCCGCGTGGACGTGCGCGAACTGGTCCTGCTGCTCGTCGCCGCCAAGGTGAAGGTCGCCCCCGACCACGCCTGGGAGAGCGTCGAACCACGGCTGCGCCAGGCCCTGTTGCGCCGGCTCGGCTTCGCGGGGCGGGAGCTGGCACAGCCCGCCCGCCTCTCCGAACTCCTCGCCACGGCCCACACGGTGCCCGGCGTCGACTACGTCGACGTCGACGTCTTCACCGGCGTCCCCGCGTCCGCCACCCCGGACGAGCTGACCCAGTTGCTCACCCGCCCCGGTGCACCGAAGGCATCGGTGCCGGCGCACCCGGCGGCGTACGACGAGAAGGTCCACACCGTCCGTGCGAGGAACGGCGAGACCCTCACCTCGGTCTGCGCCCGGTACGGCATCCCGCTCGCCGAACTCCTGCGCCTCAACCCCGACATCACCGACACCCGTCGCCTGGCCAAGGGCCGTTCGGTGTTCGTCTTCCGCGGCATCCGCCCGGCCCAGCTGGCCCTGCTGTCGCCGCGGGCCGCGGACACCCTGATTCTGACGGAGGTCAACTGATGGCCGCGCATTCGACGGACGTCCCGTTCGAGACGACCGCCCCGGCCACGACCCGGGAACCCGACGGACTCGCCGCGCTGCTGCCCCGCTGGCACCTCCTGCGCGACGCCGAGGAGGGCGAACCGCTGCGCGCGCTGCTCGCGGTGATCGCCGAACAGCTCGACCGGGTCCGCGACGGCGTCGATCAGGGCTACGAGGACCTGTTCGTGGAGACGGCGGCGCCCTGGGTGCTGCCGTATCTCGGCGACCTCGTCGGCTACCGCACCCTGCCCGGCTATGAACGCGTCCTCACCACCGGCCTGCACGACGGGGGCCGTTCCGCGCTCGCCGAGGCGATCGCGCCGCGCGCCGACGTCGCGGCGACCGTCGCCAACCGCCGCCGCAAGGGCACCCTGCATCTGCTGGAGGAGCTGTCCGATCAGGTCGCGGGCCGGCCCGCGCGGGCGGTCGAGCTGTCCCGCCTGGTCGCCCACACCCAGCCGGTGAAGCTCTACCGGGACACCGGAAGGGGCCGGCTCCTCGACCTCCGGGACGGCTCGGCGCTCGCGCTCGCGGGCGGACCCTTCGACACCACGGCCCGCACGGTCGACGTCCGCCGCGCCGACTCCACGAAGACGCAAGGAGGCTGGACCCCGGCCGGAGTCGGACTCTTCGTCTGGCGCCTGAAGGCCTACTCGCTGACGTCGTCACCGGCGTACTGCATCGACCGCGCCCGCAACCTCTACACCTTCTCCATCCTCGGCAACGACACCCCGCTGGTCACCAGGCCGGTCCCGGAGCCGTCGCCCACACACCTCACCGCGGTCGACAACGTCCCGGCGTTCATCACCCGCCGTCTGCTCCACGACCGGCTGCTGGACTACTACGGCCCGGGCAAGAGCTTCGTCATCCGCCGTGACGGCGAGGACCGGCCCGTACCGCCGTCCGACATCGTGGTCGCCGACCTCTCCGACTGGCGCTACCGCCCCAAGCGGGGCCAGGTGGCCGTCGACCCCGAGCTCGGGCGGATCGCGTTCGGCTCCCGGTCGGCGCCCCGGCAGGGCGTGTGGGTGGACCACCACTACGCGTTCGGCGCCGACATGGGCGGCGGCGAGTACCCGCGCGAGGACCGCGGGCCCCGCCCCGACGCGGTCTTCTACCGGGTCGGCCCCGGACAGCCGTACCGGCAGATCATGGACGCCTACCGGGCCTGGCAGCACGACCGCCGGGCCGACCGGACCGGGCCCGAGGGCATCATCGAGATCACCCACAGCGGCGCCTACCAGGAGCAGCTGGACTTCGACCTCGACCCGGGCGACCGGCTGGAGGTGCGGGCGGCGGAGGGCACCCGGCCGGTGATCCGGCTGCTCGACTGGTACAGCAACCGGCCCGACGCCCTCAACATCCGTGCGGTGGCTGACGACTGCTCCCCGCACGAGCGGCCCCGGATCGTCCTCGACGGGCTGCTGATCGCCGGGCGCGGCATCAACGTCACCGGCCCGATGGGCGCCGTCGTCGTCCGGCACAGCACCCTCGTGCCCGGCTGGTCCCTGGAGCCCGAGTGCGCACCGCACTCGCCGGACGAGCCCAGCATCGTCCTGGAGCGCACCACCGCCTGCCTCCAGATCGAGCACAGCATCCTCGGCACCATCGAGGTCATCGGCGACGAGGTGAGCGAGGAGCCGCTCGACATCCATCTGCGCGACAGCGTCCTCGACGCGACCGGCCATGACCGCGAGGCCCTGTCCGCACCGGACTGCCGCCACGCCCACGCCGTGCTCCATCTGCACCGGACGACGGTGATCGGCGAGGTGCACACGCACGCGGTGAAGATCGCCGAGAACTCCGTGTTCACCGGGCGCCTCCAGGTGGCCCGGCGCGGCATCGGCTGTCTGCGCTTCTGCTACGTCCCCGCCGGCTCGCGCACCCCGCGCCGCCACCGCTGCCAGCCCGACCTGGCCGGACCCGGACGGGCCTTCGCGGTACGGCCGCTGTTCGCCGCGGAGCGCTACGGGACGCCCTGGTACGGGCAGTTGGCGGACCGCTGCGCCGAGGAGATCCGGCGCGGCGCCGACGACGGGGCCGAACTCGGCGCCTTCCACGACCTGTACCGCCCGCAGCGCGAGGACGGCCTGCGGGCACGGCTCGCGGAGTACACACCCGCGGGCACGGACGCCGGGATCTTCTTCGTGACATGAGCCGTCCCCGGGCCTTCCGGGCCGCACCCACCGATGACTTCGCGAACCGCACAATCCTGAACCAGGGGGACCCCCTTCATGCACGCTGACCTCTCCCGCTCCACTTTCCGCCCGGAGCGGCACTACTCCGCGGTCATCGCCCAGCAGGGCCGCGTCCAGCTCGACGCCGACGCCAACGAACACACCGCGATCCAGCTCCACCACGCCCGCACCCTCGCCGCCGACCTGATCGGACCGCACGGCGGACCGGTCGACGCGGCCGGCTTCCGCATCGACTACGTGGGCGGCAAGCACGACATCGACACCCTGTACATCCACGGTGGCCGCTACTACGTCGACGGCATCCTGTGCGACGCCGACCGCCCGGCCCCCGGCATCCCGGTGCCCGACGAGGACACCGAGGACACCAAGGACGCCGCGGACTCCACGGAGCAGGAGACCGCGGCCCCGCCCGCGTTCTGGACCTACTGGGACCAGCCCGACGGCTTCCGCGACCCGGAGAAGCCCGGCGACCGGCTGCCCTCGCCCGCCCAGACGCCCTTCGTGGTCTATCTGAAGGTGTGGGAGCGCTCGGTCACCGCGGCCGAGGACCCGGCCCTGCGCGAGGTCGCCCTCGGGGCGGCCCTGCCGGACACCGCCGCCCGGGTCAAGGTCGTCTGGCAGGTGCTGCCGCTCTCCCTCGCCGAGCTGGCGATCGAGGAGCCCGAGCCGTCCAAGGACGTCGTCCGCGCGGCGTTCGAGCGCTGGGCCAGGGGCCGCGCCGCACCCTCCGCCCGGCTCGCCGCCCGCAGCGAGCGGCCCGACCACGCCGACGAGGACCCGTGCCTGGTCAAGCCGGACGCCCGCTACCGCGGCCCGGAGAACCAGCTGTACCGCGTCGAGGTCCACGCCGGCGGCGCGGCGAAGGACGCCACCTTCAAGTGGTCCCGCGAGAACGGCTCGGTGGTCTTCCCCGTCGACGAACTCGACGGCACCTGGGTGCAGTTGGCCTCCCTCGGCCAGGACGACAAGCTGGACCTGGACGTCGGCGACCTCGTCGAGTTCACCGACACCGCCTACGCCTCCCGGCTCGAACCCCTGCCGCTCCTGCGGGTCGAGGAACTGGACCTGCCGGGCCGCCGCGTCCGGCTGTCCGCCGAACCGGCGCCGGGCGTCGGCCGGCTGCCGCACCTCCACCCCTTCCTGCGCCGCTGGGACCACCACGAGGGCCCGAAGCGCAAGGGACGCACCACCGCGCTGAAGGGCGGCGCCGTCCCCGTCGCGGAGGGGGAGTGGCTGCCCCTGGAGGACGGGGTCGAGGTGTACTTCGCCACGGGCGGCACCTACCGCACCGGTGACCACTGGATCATCCCCGCCCGCACCGCCACCGGAAGTGTCGAGTGGCCCGCCGACCCGGCCCGCCGCCCCCTGCTCCGGGCGCCCTCGGGCATCGCCCGCCACTTCGCCCCGCTGGCCCTGGTCAAGGGCGAGGGCGGCGCCGTCGACCTGCGGCTCGGCTTCGCCCCGCGGGCCGGCAGCATCCCGGCGGCCGACGAGGCGACGCTCGCAGCGGAGGAGCAGGCCCGCCGGCAGGAGCAGGAGGCGGAGGCGGACCCGTCCGGCGGCCGCTCGCAGACGACAGCGGCCGCGGAGGCCGCCGTGGAAGGAGACGAGTGATGGCGACGCCGCTCAGCGCGTCCAAGTTGGTGGCGATCCTGCGCGCGGAGGGCCTCACGGTCCACGAGGTGCGCAACTGGCGCACCCACAACCGCAACACCAAGGGCCCCTGGGGGCCGGTCAACGGCGTGATGATCCACCACACCGTCACCTCCGGCACCGAAGCCTCGGTGAACATCTGCTACAACGGCTACTCCGGGCTGCCGGGACCGCTGTGCCACGGCGTCATCGACAAGAAGGGCCATGTCCACCTCGTCGGCAACGGCCGTGCCAACCACGCCGGGCTCGGTGACAGCGACGTCCTGCGCGCCGTCGTCAACGAGACGGGGCTGCCGCACGACAACGAGGCCGACGCCGACGGCAACCGGCACTTCTACGGCTTCGAGTGCGTCAACCTCGGCAACGGCAGGGACCCCTGGCCCGAGGTGCAGAAGGAGGCCATCGAGAAGGTCGCCGCCGCGATCTGCCGCCACCACGGCTGGAGCGAGCGCTCGGTGATCGGCCACAAGGAGTGGCAGCCGGGCAAGCAGGACCCGCGGGGCTTCACCATGGACGGCATGCGCCGGCGCATAGCCGACCGGCTGGACGGAAAGGCCCCCAAGCCGGATCCGAGGCCCGACCCGAAGCCGGCGCACGCCCCGTTCCCGGGCAGCGGCTTCTTCCACATCGGCCAGAAGTCCCGGGTCATCACCGCCATGGGCCGCCGCCTGGTGGCCGAGGGCTGCGGCCGCTACGAGGAGGGGCCGAGCCCCGAGTGGACCGAGGCCGACCGCCGCTCCTACGCCGCCTGGCAGACCAAGCTCGGCTTCAGGGGCAAGGACGCCGACGGCATCCCGGGCAAGTCCAGCTGGGACAAGCTGAAGGTGCCGGCGACCTGACCCGGGTCGGTCCGAAACCTACCGCCTGCCGGGCGACGTCCGACAGGCCCTACTGCCCCTACTACCCCGCTGCCCGCGCCTGTGGCGAGGGCAGCGGGGGCAGTGCCGTCCCGTACACCCACGCGTCGAAGAGGTCGTCCAGCGGCTCGGCCGCGAACCGGGCCGCATGCGCGGTGAACGTCGCCGTGGTGACGGAGCCGCCCCGGTGCAGCCCCGCCCAGGCGCGCAGCATACGGAAGAACGCCTCGTCGCCCATCGCGCAGCGCAGGGCGTGCACGGTGAGTCCGCCGCGCTCGTAGAGCCGGTCGTCGAACATCGACTTCCGGCCGGGATCGGCCAGCCGCAGGTCCTGCGGCTGGCCGGACAGCAACCGGTGTGCGGCGGTGGCGAGTTGCTGTGCGCTCCGCCCGCCCGAGCGCTCCGACCACAGCCACTCGGCGTACTTCGCGAAACCCTCGTTCAGCCAGATGTGCCGCCAGTCGGCGATGGACACGCTGTTGCCGAACCACTGGTGCGCCAGCTCGTGCGCCACCAGACGCTCCGAACCCCTCGCCCCGTCCACATGGTTGGCGCCGAACAGCGACAACCCCTGGGCCTCCACAGGGACATCGAGCTCCTCCTCGGTCACCACGACGGCGTACTCGTCGAACGGGTACGGCCCGAAGAGCTGCTGGAAGAGGTGCATCATCCCCGGCTGCCGCGCGAAGTCCCGCGAGAACTCGGGCAGCAGGTGCGCCGGAATGTGCCCGTGCTGCGGAACCCCGCCGAGCCCCGGGTCGCCGAGCAGCACCGTCTCGTACTTCCCGATCGACAGACCCACCAGATAGCTGGACGTGGGCGCCGACTGTTCGTACACCCACGTGGTCGTCGACGCCCTGGTGGTCCGGGTCAGCAGCCGCCCGCCCGCCACCACCGCGTAGGCGGACGGCGTCGTGATCGAGATCTGGTACGACGCCTTGTCCCCGGGCCGGTCGTTGCACGGGTACCAGGACGGCGCCCCGACCGGCTGGCTCGCCACCAGCGCCCCGTCCCCCAGCTCCTCCCAGCCGAGCCCGCCCCAGGGGCTGGCGATCGGCTTGGGGTTGCCCGACCAGTGCACCTCCACGGTGAACGCGGCCCCGGCCCGCAGCGGTTTCGCGGGCCGGACGCGCAGCTTGCCGCCCCGGTGGGTGTAGTGCGGCTGCCGGCCGTCCACCCTGACCCGGCCGATCTTGAAGTCGGCCAGGTTGAGCTGGAACTCGGTGAGCGACGACCGGCCCGCGATGGCGTTGATCCGGGCCGTCCCCGACAGACGGTTCGGGCCCGGGCGGTAGTCCAGCACGAGCTCGTAGCGGTGCACCCGGTAGCGGGGATCACCATTGGCCGGGAAGTACGGGTCCGCACCCACGGACTGCTGAACTGCCACTGCTGCGTCTGCTCCCTGCGCTGTGCTCGTACGTCGTGCCGGATCGCGAAGAAACGCATCGTCCCCGGGACCCGGCCGAGCCGCGCTCACTTCCGGGAACGCCATGCCTCGATCGGGTTGCCCAGCCAGCGGGTGTCGTCGGGAACGGACTCCGCCGCCATGACGAGCGAGGCCGGACCCAACGTCGTACGGGCTCCGACCGTGCTGCCCGGCAGGACGATTCCGCCAGGGCCCAGCGTGGCGCCCTCACGGAGGACCACAGTATCCGTCCGCAAGATCCGGTCGTGGAAGAGGTGCGTCTGCAGCACACAGCCCCGGTTGACGGTGGCCGCGTCCTCCAGTGTCACCAGGTCGCTCTCCGGCAGCCAGTAGCTCTCCACCCAGGCGCCCTTGCCGATACGGGCTCCAAGACCCCTCAGCCACGCGGTCATCAGCGGTGTCCCCGGCACCGAACCGGCCAGCCACGGCACGGCCAGCACCTCGACGAAGGTGTCCGCCAGCTCGTTGCGCCACACGAACCCGCTCCACAGCGGATGCTCGCCGCTGCGGTGCCGGCCCACGAGCAGCCACTTCGCGGCCACCGATACCACGCCCGCCAGGACACCCGCCCCGAGCAGCACCAAACCGGACAGCAGCCCCGCCCACATGCCCAGCGCGCACAGCGCCGCCAACGTCAGGACTGCCAGGGCAGCCGAGCAGAACACCGGCACGATCCGGCACAGCTCCACCAGACCGCGGGCCCACAGCAGCCGCGCCGGCGGTTCGTACGTCCTGCTGTGGTCGCCGTCGGAGGTGCTGCGCGGCAGCTTGACGGGCGGCAGCCCCAGATACGAGCTGCCCTTCTTCGCCTTCTTCGGCGTCGCCGACAGCACACCCACCAGTCCGCCGTCCGGCACGCTCCGCCCCGGCGCGGTCATCCCCGAGTTGCCCAGGAAGGCCCGCCGCCCGATCTCCGCGCGCCCGATCCGTACCCAGCCGCCGCCGAGTTCGTACGGCGCGGTCAGCGTGTCGTCGGCGAGGAACGCGCCGTCGCCGACCGTGGTCAGGCTCGGCAGCGCCAGCACGGTCGACACCTCGGCGCGCCGCCCCACGCGCATCCCGAGCAGCCGCAGCCACACCGGCGTGACCAGCCCGGCGTACAGCGGGAACAGGGTCTCCCGCGAGCGGTCCATCAGCTGGCTGACGGTCCAGGCCTGCCAGCCCACGCGGCTGTGCGTGGGATGCGTGCCCTCGCGCAGGCCGAGGCTCAGCAGCCGTACGGCGATCAGCAGCAGCACGGCGTACGCCAGCCCGAACGCGAGCGTCGCCGGCACCAGGGCGACGGCCGCACCCCTGACCGCCTCGCCGAGCGAGCCGCCCGCGGGGACGAACTCAAGGGCGACGGCGAGCGCGGCCAGGCCGGACAGCACCGGCAGCGCGGCCAGCGCGATGCCCGTCAGGCCGTACATCACACGCCAGTACGTGCCCCGGCGGGGCCGCTCCTTGGGCCAGTTGCGCTTCGCCTTGCCGAGCTTGACCGCGGGCGCGCCCGCCCACCGCTGACCGGTGGGAATCTGACCGGTGACGGCCGACCCGGGCGCCACCTCGGCCCGCTTGCCGACCCGGGCACCCGGGAAGAGCATGCTGCGCGTGCCGACCACGGCGTGCGCGCCCACCTTGACCGGGCCGATCTCCAGCCGGTCGCCGTCCAGCCAGTACCCGGACAGATCCACCTCGGACTCGACGGCCGCGCCCCGGCCCAGCTTGAGCATGCCGGTGACTGGCGGCAGCGAGTGCAGATCCACCTCCGGCCCGACCTTGGCGCCCAGCGCCCGCGCGTACCGCTCCAGCCACGAGCCCGTCAGCGAGGTCGCCCCGCTGAACTCGGCCAGCCGCTCGGCGGCCCACAGCCGCAGATGGACGCTCCCGCCGCGGGGGTAGCGCCCGGGCCGCACGCCGCGCAGCAGCAGCCGCGCCCCGCCCGCTGCGATCGCGAGCCGTCCGGGCGGGGTGAACAGCAGCAGGGCGCCGGTCACCACGAGCCACCAGGGAGCGGTCGGCAGCCAGGCGTACGCGGGCAGCAGATTCCCGAGCGCGGCCAGCGGCACCGTCCAGCGCAGCCCCAGCAGTGTGAACAGCGGAACCAGAAGCAACAGCTGGATCACCTTGGCGCGCACCGGCACCGGGGCGATCACCCGGTCCGCGCCGTCGTCCGGCGCGGACTCCTCCAGACGGCGGGCCAGCTTGCGCAGCACGGGCTGCTGGTAGATGTCGAGGACGGCGGCACTCGGGTACCGGGTGCGCAGCCGTGTGGTCAGCTGGGCGGCGGCCAGACTGCTGCCGCCGATCGCGAAGAAGTCGTCGCGGGCGCTCGTGACAGCGATGCCGAGGACTTCCCGCCACTGCTCGGCGAGCCAGGCCTCCGTCCCGTACAGCTCTTCCGCGGGGCCGCCGGTCTCCAGGCCCTCCAGGGGCCAGGGCAGCGCCTTGCGGTCCACCTTGCCGCTCGTGCGGGTCGGCAGGTCGTCGACCGGCGCGAGCAGCGGCACGAGCGCGGCGGGCAGCTCGGCCCGCAGCTTCTCCACGGCCGCCGCCTGGTCCCAGTCCTCCTGGGTGACGACATACCCGACCAGAAGCTGGTTGCCGCTGCGGGCGGTGCGCACCGCGGCCGCCGCGCCCGCGACACCGGGGAGCGCCTGCAGAGCCGCGTCCACCTCGCCGAGCTCGATCCGCCGCCCGCCGAGCTTGATCTGCTCGTCGGCCCGCCCCAGGAACACCAGCCCCTCGGGCTCCGCCTTGACCAGATCACCACTGCGGTACGCCCGCTCCCAGCCGAGCGACTCCAGCGGCGCGTACTTCTCCGCGTCCTTCTCGGCGTCGAGATACCGGGCGAGCCCCACCCCGCCGATCACCAGCTGCCCGGTGCCGCCCATCGGCACCGGTTCCCCGGCCTCGTCGACGACGGCCAGCTCCCAGCCGTCCAGCGGCAGCCCGATCCGGATCGGCTCCTCACCGCTCATCAGCGACGCGCAGGCGACCACGGTGGCCTCGGTGGGCCCATAGGTGTTCCAGACCTCGCGTCCCTCGGTCACCAGCCGCTGCACCAGCTCAGGAGGGCAGGCCTCGCCGCCGAAGATCAGCAGGCGTACGTCGTTGAGGGTCTCCGGCTCCCACAGGGCCGCCAGCGTCGGCACCGTCGAGACGACGGTGATCTCCTGCTCGACCAGCCAGGGCCCGAGATCGGCCCCGCTCCTGACCTGCGCGCGCGGCACGGGCACCAGACACGCCCCGTACCGCCAGGCCAGCCACATCTCCTCGCAGGACGCGTCGAACGCGACGGAGAGCCCCGCCATGACCCGGTCGCCGGGCCCGACCCGGTCGTCGGTGAGGAACAGCGCGGCCTCGGCGTCCACGAACGCGGCGGCGCTGCGGTGACTGACGGCGACGCCCTTCGGCTTCCCGGTGGAGCCGGAGGTGAAGATGATCCAAGCGTCGTGCTCGACACCGGGACGCGCGGCGCGGGCCTCGGACCAGCCATGGACGGCGATCTCGTGTCCGCCCGCGATGACGGCCCGCACCCCGGCCTCCCCGAAGACCAGCTCGGCCCGCTCGTCCGGGTCCTCGGCGTCCACCGGGACGTAGGCGGCCCCTGCGGCCAGTACGGCGAGAATGGCGACGTACAGATCATTGGTGCCCGACGGGACACGGACGCCCACCCGGTCGCCGAGTCCGACCCCGGCGGCGCCGAGCCTGCGCCGAAGCTGCTCCACCTCGACGGCCAGTGCCTGATAGGTGAGCCGGGTGGTGCCGTCGTCCAGTGCGAGCTCATCGGGGTACGACCGCACGGAGGCGTCGAAGACGTCGACGAGCGTGCGGGGAGAGGCCGCGTGCCCCCCGGAGAAACGTGCTGTGTCACCGAACCGCTCACGGATCTCTTCGTCGAGCAGACCGAGAGCACTGCTCTCCTGTATGGCTGCCATCAGGTCCTCGTGTCTCGATCCCGGAAGCTCCGGGGCGCCGGCGGGCCCTCAGGTCTGCCTGGGGTTGTCCGGCCCGGCTTCGTAACAAGCCGGAAATTTTAGTACAACCTAGGTTCGGGATGGTCGGATCACCATTCGAAGAGGGCCGTTCGGGGAAGCCTGGGCGGCCGGGGGATCGGCGCTGACCTGGTGATCTTCACGTGAACGAGACATCCCCCACACAACGAGTGAGGGCCGCGACCTCATGGTCGCGACCCTCACTCATCTCGTGTGTCCGAGGGGGGACTTGAACCCCCACGCCCGATAAAGGGCACTAGCACCTCAAGCTAGCGCGTCTGCCATTCCGCCACCCGGACAAGGTGTCTGTCGCGCGGGGTTTCCCCGCGGCGACAGAGGAAACATTACCAGGCTTTCCCGGGTGGCCGATCACCCCTCGTCGCGGCCCCGCACCTTGGGGCGCGGGCGCGCGGAAGGGCAGGATGAGGAGGACCACCAGCAGTGACAGCGGGAGGAAGCAGCGTGAGCGACACGGACACGGCCCAGGGCGTCACCGGTCAGGACGAGGTCGTGGACCTCTGCCGCGAGCTGATCCGGATCGACACCAGCAACTACGGCGACCACTCGGGTCCCGGCGAGCGTCAGGCGGCCGAGTACGTCGCCGAGAAGCTCGCCGAGGTGGGTCTCGAACCCCAGATCTTCGAGTCGCACAGGGGGCGGGCGTCCACCGTTGCCCGTATCGAGGGCGAGGACCCGTCCCGGCCCGCGCTGCTCATCCACGGCCACACCGACGTCGTACCGGCCAACGCCGCCGACTGGACCCACGACCCCTTCTCCGGCGAGATCGCGGACGGGTGCGTGTGGGGGCGCGGCGCCGTCGACATGAAGGACATGGACGCGATGACCCTCGCGGTCGTCCGGGACCGGCTGCGCAGCGGGCGCAGGCCGCCGCGCGACATCGTCCTCGCCTTCCTGGCGGACGAGGAGGCGGGCGGTACGTACGGGGCGCGGTTCCTCGTCGACAAGCACCCCGGCCTCTTCGACGGGGTCACCGAGGCGATCAGCGAGGTCGGCGGATTCTCGTTCACCGTGAACGAGCAGCGGCGGCTCTATCTCATCCAGACCGCCGAGAAGGGCATGCACTGGATGAAGCTCACCGTGGCGGGCACGGCCGGGCACGGGTCGATGATCCACCGGGACAACGCGATCACCGAGCTGTCGGAGGCCGTCGCCCGGCTGGGGCGGCACACGTTCCCCGTACGGGTCACCAGGACGACCCGCGCCTTCCTCGACGAACTCGGGGACGCGCTCGGCACCGAGCTCGATCCGGAGAACATGGAGGGAACGCTCGCCAAGCTCGGCGGCATCGCCAAGCTCATCGGCGCGACCCTGAGCAACACCGCCAACCCCACGCAGCTGAACGCCGGTTACAAGGTGAACGTCATCCCGGGCGAGGCCACCGCACACGTCGACGGGCGCTTCCTGCCCGGGTTCGAGGAGGAGTTCCTCGCCGACATCGACCGCATTCTCGGACCGGACGTGCGGCGCGAGGACGTGCACGCCGACAAGGCCCTCGAAACGAGCTTCGACGGGACGCTCGTGGCGGCCATGCAGTCCGCACTGCTCGCCGAGGACCCGGCCGCGAAGGCGATCCCGTACATGCTCTCCGGCGGCACGGACGCCAAGTCCTTCGACGACCTGGGCATCCGGGGCTTCGGGTTCGCGCCGCTGAAGCTGCCGCCGGAGCTGGACTTCGCGGGCATGTTCCACGGGGTCGACGAGCGGGTGCCGGTGGATGCCCTCCAGTTCGGCGTGCGGGTGCTCGACCGGTTCATTGACGCGTCCTGATGCAAGTATTCGGCTGCGTGTACGGAGTTGACTGAGAAGAGTGAAGCCGACCATACGCTCGTAGCTCCAATACTCCATCCTCGTTACTGGTGTTGTGATCCGCTGAACTTGGGATCGCATTGCCTACAAGGAGGAATAATGATCAAGAAGGTCGTCGCTGCTGCGGTTGCCACTGGTGGGCTGATTCTCGCGGGCGCGGGCCTGGCCGTCGCCGACTCGGGTGCCCAGGGTGCCGCCGTGCACTCCCCGGGCGTCCTGTCCGGCAATCTCGTCCAGGTGCCCGTGCACGTCCCGGTGAACGTCTGCGGCAACACGGTCTCCGTGATCGGGCTGCTGAACCCCACTTTCGGCAACACCTGCGTCAATCAGTGACGTTGTGCCTCGCCCCATGAGGCTCTGAGCCCGTCGGCCCCGGAGCGCATGCCATTCGCTCCGGGGCCGACCGGCCTTTCGTTCGGGATTTCGGTTCCAGAATTCCGGTTCCATGATTTCGAGACTTCGGACTTCGGGACTTCGGGATTTCGGGACAAGTCGAAGGCAGGGATTCAGCAATGCGACAGGTCACCCGCAAGGGCCTGATGACCGTGGCGGCCGCGACCGGTGTGATCGCCGCCGCGGGCGGTGCCGCCCACGCCGACTCGGGCGCGAGCGGCTCCAGTTCGAACTCGCCCGGCGTGCTGTCCGGCAACACCGTGCAGGTGCCGGTGCATGTGCCGGTGAACGTCTGCGGCAACACCGTCAATGTCGTCGGGGTTCTGAACCCGGCGGTGGGCAACAAGTGCGCCAACAAGGGCGGCTCCGGCGGAAACGGGGGCGCGCACGCGGGCGGGCGCACCACCGACTCGCCCGGTGTCGGCTCGGGCAATCAGGTCCAGGTGCCGGTCGACGTACCGGTGAATGTGTGCGGCAACAGCGTGAACGTCATCGGGGTCGGCAATGTCGCCGCCGGCAACGACTGCGTGAACGGTGGCGGTTCCGGGAGCGGTACGCCGGGACAGCCGGGGAATCCTGGGCAGCCGGGGAACCCGGGCAATCCGGGCAATCCGGGAAACCCTGGTAACCCCGGAAACCCTGGTAACCCCGGAAACCCTGGTAACCCCGGAAACCCTGGTAACCCCGGAAACCCGGGTACTCCAGGCAACCCAGGTAACCCGGCAAATCCTGGCAATCCGGGTCAGCCCGGGCAGCCCGGCTCCCCGAGCACCCCGCCCGCCACGGGCGGCCAGACGCCGGGCGGCTCCACGAACGTCAACCAGCCGGGTGGCCGGTCGGTCGTCCCGCCCGGGGACGCGCAGCTCGCGCACACCGGAAGCGACCTGCCGATCGGTCTGGCCCTGCCGGTCGGCGCGGGAGCGCTGCTGGCGGGCGCGGTGCTGTACCGCAAGGCCCGTGCCTCGGCGTAGTGGAACGGTGGCGCAACGGAGCGGGCCCCGCCTCGGCGGGGCCCGCTCCGTTCTGGTCGCCTCAGCTCACCATGTGGCGCGCACCTGGCGGATGATCCGCCGACGCAATCGCACCCTGCGGCTGCCGTCACGCATCAGGCTCAGGCGGTCCAACTCCCAGTGTCCGTACTCGGCATGGTCCGTCAGCAGACGTGTGGCGTCCTTGCGGGAGACCCCGCGCGGTACATACACATCGACAAATTCGTATTCCGGCATCGCATCTATTGTGCGGGCTGGGGCCCGGTACGGATAGCGTCTGCACTATGTCTGATGCTGCGCAGCCCACCGCTGCCGAGGTACGCGCCGCCGCCGAGGCGGTCAAGACCGCGCTCGACCGCCACCTGGCCGCGGTCGAACGCAGGTCCGGGGAGGACGACACGGCCGTCTACGAGGCGTTCAACGACCTGGCCGCGGCCGCCGAGGCCTACGACGAGCTGCTCTACGACCGCTATGACGAGGTCACGCCCTTCGAGATCCCCGGCGCGGACGACTCGCTGCCGCCGTACACGGGTCCCGAGGAACCGAACGCGCTGAGCGTGCTGATCCGCCGCGACTACGCCGTGGCGGAGCCGCAGCGGCTGCTGGCGCAGGCCGAGCGGGTCGAGGCGGTGGAGGACGAGGACACGGGCACGCAGGCCGCCGCCACGGTCCACGGGGCGCTGGGCATCCTCTTCGGCGAGTTCGAGCCGGACGAGATCGCCTCCCGGCACAAGGAGTTCGGGCTGGAGGAGGGCGACTCCACGCTCTGGGTGACGGCCGCCGACGAACCGGCCGGCCCCGGTGAATGGCTGGAGGCGCCGTTCGAGCAGGTCGACCCGCAGCGGGTGGTCTGCCGCTTCGACGTCAGTGCGGTGTTCGACGAGGAACTCGACGACGACCTCGAAGAGGACGTGAACGAGGACGCGGAGGACGGCGAGGACGCGGACGACACGGACGAGGAGTTCGAGGACGAGCTGGAACCGCTGGACGCGGATCGCTGAGCCGGCACGCCGGCCGGTGCGACGGCGGCGGCCCGGGGACGACCCCGGGCCGCCGCTGTCGCCCGTTTCAGCCCGCCGCCGGAACCTGCGGGGCTGCTCGCCCCGCCGGAACCTGCGGGGCGAGCAGCACGGGCAGCCGGGTCGTGCGCGGCTTCGCCGGGACCTCCGCCACCGCCCTCGGCAGCGCCTGCTCCACACCGTGCACCACGGACAGATGGCGGCCCGCCCGCCCGAACGCGGTGTAGACCCAGGGACGGCTGAGGGACTGCACGGCATCGCCGGGCAGCACCACGACCGCCGCGGGCCACCGGCACCCCACCGCCTGGTGCGCGGTCAGCGCCCACCCATGCCGCACGGACTGCTCCACCCGCTCCTTCGCTACGACGACGCTCTCGCCCGCGCACGACAGGTGCAGCCCGTCGGCGTCCGCCTTCACCACGCGGCCGGGCAGCGTACGGCCCGGTGCGGGCGAGTAGGCGATCCGGTCGCCCGGGTCGAAGCCGCCGAACCGGCCGGGACCGGGGTTGAGCCGCTCCTTGAGCGCCGCGTTCAGCGCGCGGGTGCCGGCCGCGCCGCCATGCCCCGGAGTGATCACCTGGGTCTCCTCGGGAGGGACCCCGATCGCGCGCGGCACCGAGTCCGCGACCAGCTGCACCGTCCGGTGCACGGCCTCGCCCGCGTCCCGCACCGGCACGATCACGATCTCCTTGCCGGGCGCCTCGACCTGGTTCAGCTCGCCGATGCCGATGCCGGAGACCAGCTCGCCCAGCGGCCCGGGGTCCGGCCGCCGTGAGGCGATCTGCGGGCAGACCCGCGCGGCCAGCAGGTCCGCGAAGACCCGGCCCGGGCCCGCCGACCACAGCACCGCCGGGTCCCCGCTCAGGACCAGACGGGCTCCGTCCGGCAGCGACTCCGTGACCAGGGCGGCCGTCTCGACGTCCAGCTGGGGCGCGTCGAGCACGACGAGCAGATCGAGGTCCAGAGCGCCGTCCGCGTCCCGACCCGGCCCCTCGACGCCGGACAGCAGCCCTGCGACGGTGGCGACACCGGGGCCGGTCGACGCGGCATGCTCCGGAGTGCCGGACCCGGCGGGTGTACCCGCGTCGCCCTCTGCCGTCAGTGTCGCGAACCGGGCGCGCCCCAGCGGGGTGTGCGCGGCCGCCCAGGCGCGCAGCCCGAGCCGATGCGCCGCGCGCAGCAGCTCCGCGGGTTCGGCCAGCGAGGCGTCTGCGCCGGTGTGCAGGACCAGGCCATGGCCCGCGACGGCCCGGATCAGCTCGGTGGCGGCGCCTTCGGCGGAGTCGGCGGCACCCTCCCAGTCCGCGGCCGAACCGTCCTCCTTGGGCACCGAGTTGATCAGCCGGGCCAGGCCGTCGGCGAGGCTCTCCTCCGCGAGGGCGTACCGCTCCAGTCCGACGAGGACGCGGACCGGGCGCTGGTCATCCGCGTCGTCCCTGTCGTCCCCGTCGTCCCTCTGGGGCTCGCCCTCCGCCCGGACCGGAACCCCGGGCTGGTCCACGGCGTCCTGGAAGACCAGGGCCTCGCCCTCCGCGATCGCGTCCTGCACGGCCGCGTCCGGGTCCGGCACGGACTGTCTGCCCAGTGCGGCGACGAGTGCCGGTAGCTCCAGGGCGGTGTGCCCGGCCAGGGCCGCCTGCTCGAGGAGCCAGACGGTGACCGCCCGGCCCCGCCGCTCGTCGCCCGGGCCGCACTCCGCGCCGAGCAGTGTCCGCGCGAAGCCGTCGGCCTGCTCCGGCCGCACTCCGCCGACCCGCAGCAACTGCCAGGGGTCCGCCCGCAGCCGCTCGTCCGCCGCCTCGCCCAGGGCGGCGGCGGCCTGCGGCGCGAGCGTGTCCGGCGCGCCCCCGGCGGCGAGTACGCGCAGCGCGGCGTCCACGGTCTGCGGTGCGGGAGCCGAGGGTGCGGCGGTCTCGGGGGACACGGGCTGCGGCCTGGGCTCCGGGGCGGGACGGCGCGGTGCGGGCGTGGGCTCGCGGAAGGCGGTGGCGACGGGTTTCTCGCCGCTCTCCACGGCCCGTACGGCCGCGAGCAGGTCGGCGGCCCGGCCGCTGAGCTTGCTCCCGCTGTCCACGGGCCTCTGCTTCTGGGCCTTCCGCCGCGCGATCCGCTCCCGCTCGACCCGCTGGGCGGCCAACTCGGCCTCGGCCTCGGACAACTGCCCCTGACTGTCTTCCGCGGAGGCCGCGGTCTCGGCGTCGCCTCCGTCGGCCGGGGCCTCGCCGCCCCCGCTCTCCGCGGCTCCGCCCGGCTCGCCCCCCGCCGCGTCCTCGTCCTGCGCGGCCCGGTCGCCGGCGGCAGCCGGGGGTACGGGTGCGCCGCCTTCCGCCCCGGCGTCCGGCGTCACCGGCTCGGCGTCCTCGGCGCCCTCGGTGGGCTCCGGCTCGGTGCTCACAGCGTGCTCCAGTCGTGATCGGGATAGCGGTGCAGGGGCGCCGACACATCGTCGAGCGCCCGGCAGATCTCGTCAGGAAGACTAAGGGCCTCCACTGACAACGCCGCTGTGAGCTGCTGCGCGTTGCGCGCGCCGACGATCGGCGCGGTCACCCCCGGCCGGTCGCGGACCCAGGCGAGGGCCACCTGGAGGGGCGTTACCGCGAGTCCGTCCGCCGCTGTCGACACCGCGTCCACGATGCGGCTCGCCGTGTCGTCGAGGTACGGCTCGACGAAGGGGGCCATGTGCTCCGAGCCGCCCCGTGAGTCGGGCGGCGTCGCGTTGCGGTACTTGCCCGTCAGGACGCCGCGGCCGAGCGGTGAAGAGGGCAGCAGACCGATCCCGAGGTCCAGGGCGGCCGGCAGCACCTCCCGTTCGACGCCGCGCTGGAGCAGCGAGTACTCCAGCTGTGTGCTCGCCAGGCGGGTCCGTGTGCCCGGGGCCGCGAGCTGCCAGGTCGCCGCCTTGGCCAGCTGCCAGCCGCAGAAGTTGGAGACGCCTGCATAGCGGGCGCGGCCGCTGCTGACCGCCAGGTCGAGCGCCTGGAGGGTCTCCTCCAGCGGTGTGAACGGATCGAAGGCATGGACGTGCCAGACGTCGACGTAGTCCGTGCCGAGCCGGGTGAGCGAGGCGTCCAGGGCGGAGAGCAGATGCCCGCGGGAGCCGTCGACACGCCGGTCCGGGTCGGGCACACTGCCGGCCTTCGTCGAGACGACCAGGTCCCGGCGGGGCACGAGGCCTTCCATCAGGCGTCCCAGCAGGTACTCGGCCTCTCCGTCGCCGTACACGTCAGCCGTGTCGACGAGGGAGCCGCCGGCCTCCCAGAACGTCTTCAAGAGGTCCGCGGCGTCGTGCTCGTCCGTGTCCCGGCCCCAGGTGAGGGTGCCGAGTCCGATCCGGGACACGCGCAGGCCGGTGCGGCCGAGATGCCTCTGCTCCATGAACGCCGAGATTACTGGCCAGAACCTGCCATGTGGGGGCCTGTGGATAACCAGTTTTCCCGGCTGTTACCGGCGTTGATACGGGTTTCGTCGCGCCGTGTGGTCCGCCACTGTGCCGGGCGCGCCTGCCCATCGCCGCCACCGCCGCGCTACTGTCTCCGCAACAACGACGTTACTGATTGGTAAGGGGTATCGGCATGCAGCTCGGGATCAACCTCGGCTACTGGGGTGCCGGAATGGACGCGGACAATCTCGCCGTGGCGCAGGAGGCGGACCGGCTCGGGTATGCCGTGTGCTGGGCCGCCGAGGCCTACGGCTCCGACGCGGCCACCGTGCTCACCTGGGTCGCCGCCCAGACCGAGCGCATCGACGTCGGATCGGCCATCTTCCAGATCCCGGCACGCCAGCCCGCGATGACCGCGATGACCGCCGCGACCCTCGACTCGCTCTCCGGCGGCCGCTTCCGGCTCGGCCTCGGCGTCTCCGGTCCGCAGGTCTCCGAGGGCTGGTACGGCGTCAAGTTCGACAAGCCCCTTGCCCGCACCCGCGAGTACGTCGAGATCATCCGCAAGGCCATGACGCGGGAGCGGCTGTCGTACGAGGGGCAGCACTGGACGCTGCCGCTGCCCGGCGGCCCGGGCAAGCCGATCAAGCTGACCGTGCACCCGCAGCGCGAGCACATCCCGCTGTACATCGCCGCCATCGGGCCGAAGAACCTCGAACAGACCGGCGAGATCGCGGACGGCGCCCTGCTCATCTTCCCCTCCGCGGACCACCTCGAGGACACCGCGATCACATACCTGCGCGCCGGACGCGAGAAGGCGGGCAAGACCCTCGACGGCTTCGACGTGTGCCCGACGCTGCCCCTGGCCGTCGGCGAGGACAAGGACGTGGCCGCGCTCGCCGACACCTTCCGCCCCTACACCGCGCTCTACGTCGGCGGCATGGGCAGCCGCAAGCAGAACTTCTACAACCAGCTCGCCCAGCGCATGGGGTACGAGAAGGAGGCGGCCGAGGTCCAGGACAAGTACCTTGCCGGCGACAAGCAGGGTGCCGCGGCCGCCGTACCGCACGACCTGATCGACAAGACCGCGCTGCTCGGGTCCGTCGGCCGGATCGCGGACCGGATGAAGGCCTACGCCGAGGCCGGGGTGACCACCCTGACCCTCGCCCCCGCGGGCTTCACGCTCGACGAGCGGCTCACCTCGCTCCGGGCCGGGGTCGAGGCCATGGAGCACGCCGGGCTCGCGTGACACACCGTCACCACACGCGCGTACACCAGCGAAGTTTTCTGCGGCCGTGGTGGGGGCTCGGGGGTCTTCCCCGCCACGGCCGTCACGCAGAACAACGCGCCGGAGCCCGCCGGGTTACGCCCCCGTCGTGACCCGGGGGTCCTCCTTTTGGAGGAGTTGTCCGACACAGCTGTTGCAGCACCTCTCGCGCCGCATTTGACTCGTTCTTTGCGGGAATCCTGCGGAATGCTGCGGAGAGGTGTCCACGATGCTTTCGGCCAAGAGTCTGTTCCAGGAGATCCTCGACCACGACGAGTCCTTCCGGCTGTTCTGCTCCATCGCCGCCAGCGGGGAGTCGCAGGGCGGCTGGGAGAACGCCCGGATCGCGGCGCTCGTCCCGGAGAACGAACGCGCACTCGCTCCCAAGATCACCCGGCACGGCGCCGACGAGGACAAGCACGGACGGATCTTCAACGCCCTGCTGAAGAAGCGCGGCCTCGAACCCGTCCCGGTCCCGCCCGAGACCGACTACACGATGCTCCTGGAGCGGCACGGCATCGGCCTCGCCCACGAGAAGCTCAAGAGCGACGAGCGCCTGAGCGTGCAGGACATCGTCACCTACCTCGCCCACAGCCGCGTCACCGAGCAGCGCGCCTCCGAGCAGATGGAACTGCTGCGCAAGCACTTCGCCGACCACCCCGACATCGGCCGGGCGGTGAAGATGATCTCCAACGACGAGGACAACCACCTCGCCTACTGCCACGAGGAACTTCTCCGCTTCGCGTACGCCGGACACGGCCGCGCCATCCAGCGCACACTGCGCGAGAGCGCGCTGGCGGAGATCCGTATCTACCGCGACGTCAGCCTCGCCGTCATGGCCCACATGGGGCGCATCCTCGGCTGGCCGAAGGCGAAGTCCGCGGCGCTCGCGGCCGGCATCCACGCCGTGTACGCCTACGAGCGGGTCGTCGGCTGGCGCCGGATGGTGACCCTGAAGATGCCGGAACGCCGCGACGCCCTCGGCGGCCCCGCCACGACGGCCCCCGACTTCGCCTGACGGGCACCCGCGACCCCCGGAAAGATCCGGAAACCGCGCCCTACAGCCAGCCCCTGTGTTTGAACGTCCGGTACAGCACGACCTCCAGGAACGCCAGCAGCGCGACGAGCGCCGGATACGACCACACCCAGTGCAGCTCCGGCATGTGGTCGAAGTTCATGCCGTAGATCCCCGCGAGCATCGTGGGGATCGCGGCCATGGCCGCCCAAGCGGAGATCTTCCGCATGTCGTCGTTCTGCCGGACGCTCATCTGCGCGAGGTGCGCCGAGAGGATGTCGGACACCAGCCGGTCCAGTCCCTCCACCGACTCGTTCACGCGCGTGAGGTGGTCGCTCACGTCCCGGAAGAAGGGCTGCGCCTTGTCGTGGACGAACGGCACGCGCACGCCGAACATGCCCGTGCCCGCGAGCCGGGACAGCGGCTGAGCCAGCGGACCCGTGGCCCTCCTGAACTCCAGGATCTGCCGCTTGAAGGCGTAGATGCGGGACGCCGTGTGCCGGGAGCCGCCGCCGGTCGGCGAGAACACCTCCGCCTCCAGCTCCTCCAGGTCGGTGCCCAGCTCGCCGGCCACGTCCACGTAGTGGTCGACCACGGCGTCGGCGATCGAGTACAGCACCGCCGTGGGGCCGTGCCGGAGGATCTCCGGCTCGTGTTCCAGACGGCGTCGCACGGCCCCGAGGGGCGCCTCCTCGCCGTGCCGGACGGTCACCACGAACGAGTCGCCGATGAAGACCATGACCTCGCCGGAGGAGACGATGTCGCTCTTCGGCTCGTACCCCACCGGCTTGAGGACCATGAACATCGAGTCGTCGTACACCTCCAGCTTGGGGCGCTGATGCGCCTTCAGGGCGTCCTCGACGGCCAGCGGATGGAGCCCGAACTCCCGGGTGACCCGGTCGAACTCCTTCTCCGTGGGCTCGTACAGACCGATCCAGACGAACGCGTCGTGCTCCAGACGGCACAGATCCAGGGCGTCGGACAGGTCCTCCGGCCCCTCCGTCCGGCGCCCTTCCCGGTAGATGGCGCAATCGACGATCACGGAGCGTATTCTCCCGCCAACCGCCTCATAGCGCACCCTGATCCATTTTCGGCCTCGCTCCGGTCGGTGGCGGGCGAAGGCCTACCCTGGGCCGCATGCCCACGCTGATCCTCGTCCGGCACGGACGATCCACCGCCAACACCGAGGGAGTGCTCGCCGGGTGGACGCCCGGGGTCGCCCTCGACGAGCGCGGCCGGGCCCAGGCCGCCGCGCTGCCCGGCCGGCTCGCCGGGCTGCCGGTCTCCGAGATCGTCACCAGCCCCCTGCAACGCTGCCAGGAGACGATCCGCCCGCTCCTTGAGGCCCGGCCAGGCCTGAGCGCCCAGGCCGACGAGCGGATCGGCGAGTGCCACTACGGCGACTGGTCCGGCCGCAAGCTGTCCGAGCTCAGCGGCGAGCCGCTGATGGAGGTCGTGCAGGCGCACCCGTCGGCGGCCGAGTTCCCGGGCGGCGAATCGATGCGGTCGATGCAGGCACGGGCGGCCGAAGCGGTGCGAGACTGGAACGCGCGCGTGGAGCGCGATCACGGATCCGACGCCGTCTACCTCATGTGTTCGCACGGCGACATCATCAAGTCGCTCGTCGCCGACGCACTCGGACTTCATCTCGACCTCTTCCAGCGGATTTCCGTTGAACCGTGTTCCATCACCGCCATCCGTTACACACGCCTGAGGCCGTTTCTCATCCGGCTCGGCGACACGGGCGACTTCGCGTCCCTGGTGCCGCGCGAGGAGCCTCCGGCCGACGACGCCCCGGTGGGGGGCGGTGCGGGAGCACCGTGATCGTCGGGCGCAGTAGGGTGAAGCGGTCGCAGTAGCGCCGCACTTGCCTGCACCGACGCAGCGGGTGCGGTCCGCCGGTCCCATGCCGATCCACGATTCCAATGGAGACAGGACGTGTCCCGTCAGGTGTTCCTCTACGACCCACCGGACCGTTTCGTGGCCGGTACGGTCGGACTGCCCGGACGCCGTTCGTTCTTCCTCCAGGCCACCGCCGGCTCCCGGTCGACCAGCGTGGCCCTGGAGAAGACCCAGGTCGCCGCCCTCGCCGAGCGCATGGACGAACTCCTCGACGAGGTCGTGCGCCGCAGCGGCGGCAACGCCGCTGTCCCCGCCATGGCGCCCAACGAGATCTCCGACACGGCTCCCCTGGAGACACCCGTCGAGGAGGAGTTCCGGGTCGGCACCATGGCCCTCGCCTGGGACGGCGAGGAACAGCGCATGATCGTCGAGGCGCAGGCCCTCGTGGAACTCGACGCCGACTCCGAGGAGGATCTCGCCGAGGCGGAGGAGCGGCTCCTGCAGGACGAGGAGAACGGCCCTCCGATGCTGCGGGTCAGGCTCACCGGCGCGCAGGCCAGGGCCTTCGCCAAACGCGCCCTCGACGTCGTCAACGCCGGGCGGCCGCCGTGTCCGCTGTGCAGCCTCCCGCTCGATCCGGAAGGACACGTATGTCCGCGCCAGAACGGATACCGCCGCGGAGCGTGAGGTCCGCTGCGCTGCCGCCCGCCGCACTGCTCGCCGAGGGCGAGCTGACCGTGCGCGGGCGCATCCGTGAGGCGTCCAACGCGGCGCTGTACTGCACGGTGAGCCACGACGGACACGAGGCCGCCTGCATCTACAAGCCGGTCGCCGGGGAGCGGCCCCTGTGGGACTTCCCCGACGGGACGCTCGCCCAGCGCGAGGTCGCCGCGTACGAGGTCTCCGAGGCGACCGGCTGGGGGCTCGTCCCGCCCACGGTGCTGCGGGAGGGGCCGTACGGCGAGGGGATGTGCCAGCTGTGGATCGAGGTGACGCCCGCGGACGAGCTGCTCGCGCTGGTGGACGGCGAGGAGCCCGGACCGGGCTGGAAGGCGATCGGCTTCGCCGAGGTCGGTGACGGCAGGCCGGCGCTCCTGGTGCACGCCGACGACGTGCGGCTGCGCCGGCTCGCCGTGCTCGACGCCGTGATCAACAACGCGGACCGCAAGGGCGGCCATCTGCTGCCGGCCGCCGGAGGCCGTCTGTACGGCATCGACCACGGGGTCACCTTCAACGCCGAGGACAAGCTGCGCACCCTGCTGTGGGGCTGGGCGGGCGAACCCCTGACGGGCGAAGCGGTCGAGGTGCTGGAGGGCCTCGCCGAAGCCCTCCACCCGGCTGGGGCGCTCGCCAGGCGGCTGGCCGGACTGATCACCGGTGCCGAGCTCGACGCCACACGCGCGCGGGTGGCTGCGCTGCTGGACAGCGGGAAGCACCCTGAGCCGAGCGGCGAGTGGCCGGCCATTCCCTGGCCGCCCGTATAGGCGCAGGCGTGGCTCCCGGAAGCACAGTCGCCGCCATCGCGCAAGAACGCCCAACCAGTCATCCGGCTCGGTCCGGTTCGTATACGGAACATCCGTCCGGTTAGGCTCATGACATGCATGCCTGGCCCGCTTCTGAGGTCCCCGCCCTGCCCGGTCAGGGCCGCGACCTGAGGATCCACGACACCGCGACCGGTGGACTCGTCACCCTCGACCCCGGTCCCGTCGCCCGTATCTACGTCTGCGGCATCACCCCGTACGACGCGACCCACCTGGGTCACGCGGCGACCTACAACGCGTTCGACCTCGTGCAGCGCGTGTGGCTCGACACCAAGCGGCAGGTTCACTACGTCCAGAACGTCACCGACGTCGACGACCCGCTGCTGGAGCGGGCCGTGCGCGACGGTGTCGACTGGGTGGCCCTCGCCGAGAAGGAGACCGCCCTCTTCCGTGAGGACATGACCGCCCTCAGGATGCTGCCCCCGCAGCACTACATCGGAGCCGTCGAGGCGATACCCGGCATCGTGCCGCTCGTGCAGCGGCTGCGCGAGGCGGGCGCCGCCTACGAGCTCGAAGGGGACATCTACTTCTCCGTCGAGTCCGACCCCGACTTCGGCAAGGTGTCCAACCTGGACGCCGCCGCGATGCGTCTGCTGTCCGCCGAGCGCGGCGGCGACCCGGACCGCCCCGGCAAGAAGAACCCGCTCGACCCGATGCTGTGGATGGCCGCCCGTGAGGGCGAACCCAGCTGGGACGGCGGCTCGCTCGGCCGCGGACGCCCCGGCTGGCACATCGAGTGCGTCGCCATCGCCCTCGACCACCTCGGCATGGGCTTCGACGTCCAGGGCGGCGGCTCCGACCTCGCCTTCCCGCACCACGAGATGGGCGCCTCCCACGCCCAGGTGCTCACCGGCGAGTTCCCCATGGCCAAGGCCTATGTGCACGCCGGCATGGTCGCCCTCGACGGCGAGAAGATGTCCAAGTCCAAGGGCAATCTCGTCTTCGTCTCGAAGCTGCGCCGGGACGGCGTCGACCCCGCCGCCATCCGCCTCGCGCTGCTCTCCCACCACTACCGGGCCGACTGGGAGTGGACCGACCAGGTCCTCCAGGACGCCGTCGCCAGGCTCGGCCGCTGGCGCGCCGCCGTGTCACGGCCCGACGGCCCGCCCGCCGAGGCGCTCGTCGAGGAGATCCGCGAGGCCCTCGCCGCCGACCTGGACGCCCCGGCCGCGCTGGCCGCCGTGGACCGCTGGGTGGCGCTCCAAGGCGAGCGCGGCGGCACCGACGAGGGCGCACCCGGCGTGGTGTCCCGGGCCGTGGACGCGCTGCTGGGCGTGGCCCTGTAGCCACCTCGGGCACGAGAAGGGCGCTGCCTTCCCCACGGGGAGGCAGCGCCCTTCGATGTCAGGCGCGGATCAGCCGATCAGCGACGGCCTGTCACTGCTGCTCGTCACGGCTCGCCCGTCACAGCTTCTGGATCCGGACACTGCGCAGGATCGCCGGTGACGCGCTGTCCCAGATGCCGACCACCTGGTGCCCGAAGGCGAACGCCTCCTGGATCTCGTGGTGCGCCTGCGGCGTCGGGTTGTTGAGCACCCGGAGCCCGTCCTGGAAGCGCAGGAAGATCTGCTGCGGCTGGCCCGGCAGCGGCTGCACGATGTCGATGTAGCCGTTGGCGATGCCGGCCTGCAGGACCTGGGCCGAGACCTGCTGGATCGCGGCCTGCGTGACCTGCTGGAGCTGCTGCTGCACCTGCTGCTCCATCTGCTGGTGCTGCTGCTGACCGTAGCCCTGCTGCCCGAGCTGCTGGAGCAGCTGCTGGTACGGCTGCTGCTGCCCGAGCTGGTGGAGCTGCTCCAGCGAGCCGCTCATCGCGAGGGGCTGCTGGCCGTAGCCCTGCTGGGTGCCGTAGCCCTGCTGCGGCCCGAACTGCTGCTGCCCGTACGGCGACGTGCTCGGGAACATCTGTCCCTGCTGCTGTCCCAGTTGGCTCATCTGCGGGGTGGTGCTCATGCGGGTGCCACCTTCCGTCATGTGTTGAGCGATGGTTGGGTTCACTTCGGTCGGCTTCCTCGGGCCGGCCTCCTCTCGGCCGGCCTCGCTTCAGCCCGTGACCACCAGGCCGACGATCTCGTCGTCCGTGAACCACACACGGACGTCCGGCCGCCCCGTCGCGAAGGCGGCCTGCACCGCCTGGCGGATCTCGGGAGAGGGATGGTTGAGGCTGCGCCAGGAGCCGGCCACGAACAGCCGGAGCCTGGGCGGCAGTTCACGCGGATACGGCAGCAGCTCGTCCCAGTACCGTTCGGCCCGGCCCGAGCCGACCGCCTCCGGCAGCAGATGGGCGACCGCCGCCTTGATGTCGGGCCTGCTGCCGATCCGCTGGGAGGCGGGCCGGCCCGGCGCGTCCTGCTGCGGCGAGCCCGTCGCACGCAGCACGGCGCGAGCCCGCGCGGGGGACATCGGTGCCTGGCCGGCCGCCTTGAGCATGCCCTGCAGTGCGGCCAGCGCACCGACCACCACCGGGGAGGCGGAGGAGGTCCCGGAGAACGTGTCCGTGTACCAGGCGATCTCCTCGGGCCCGCCCTGCAGGTCGCCGGGCCGGTCCCAGGAGCCGCCGGTCGTCGTGACCTCGCGGCCCCAGCCCTGCGCGTCCAGCCGCGCCCCGTAGTTGGAGAACGCGAGGCGCGAGCGGTCCGGGCCGTGGTCGCGGCCGTGGGTGCCGGGCGGCGGGGCGCCCGCGCCGGCCAGGACGGAACCCGAGGACCGGTTGGACGGGTTGAACGGGTTGCGCCACCACTGCGGGAACCCGTCGGGGCGCCGCTCGTACACCGCGTCGTCGAGCGACTCGGCGCCGTTGCCCGCGGCCGCCACCACCAGCACGCCCTTGGCGGTCGCGTACCGGACGGCCGCGTAGTCGTCCGGCCACCATTCCAGCGCGATGTAGCCGCGCTGGTCGTCGCGCTCCTCGAAGTCGAACCGCGGTCCGGGGCGGTGGAGTTCGACGAGCACGATGTCGCCGGGGGCGAGCCGGTCGGCCGCCGCGTGGATGGCCGCGGCGGTGCCGACGTCCTGGAAGGAGGCGGCCGCGGTCACCGCCTCGGGCACGATGCCGGTGATGCCGTACTCGGTGCGGTCGCCGCCGATCACCCCGATGACGGCGGTGCCGTGGTTGCGCCACGCCAGGTCGGTCAGTGGTGTGCCCACCACGACTCCGGCGAGCTTGGCGGCGAGGTCCTCGTGCCCCAGCTGCCAGGCGCCCTCCACGTCGATGACCGTCACACCCTGACCCGACCCGCCCGGCCGCAGCCAGGCCCAGTGGGCGTCGATCCCCGCCGGCGCGGGCCGCAGATAGCCCTGGCGGCTGCTGAAGTCGGGCGTGACGGGCGAGCCCTCCTTCAGCCTGCGGCCGTCGTCGGTGCCGCCCGCGACCTGCCCCGTCGCGCCCAGGGAGGCGGGCACGGCGCCCGGCTTCACATACGCGGTGTCGATGCCCGGCAGCGCGGCGATCCGCGAGCGCAGCTCCTGGGCCCGGCTGCCGCCGCCGCGTACGCGGTAGAACTGCGCGAGATCGGGCTCGTCGCCGGCGCCCGCGGCCGCCGGCTGCCGGACGCGTTCCTCGCTGCCGAACAGCGGCTCCAGGGTGAGCTGTTCGTCGCTGAGGAACATGTTGAGGGCGGACACATCGGCGCCCGCCGCCGACCGTACGCCCTCGGCGCGGGCGCGCAGCCGGGCCTCGGGGCGGGCGACGACGATCAGTTCCTGCTCGGCTCCTCGATAGGTGAATCCCGCTCCGTCGGGCCCCGGCCCGGAAGCTCCCGGGCCCTGCGCCGGCTGTACCTGCTCGGTCATCGGGTACCGCTCCCTTCGGTCCGTGCGGGTGCGCCTTCGGGGCCCAACCAAGCACGCACACGGCGGTCCGTCCAGAGCGGTTTCGGCAACTCGGTTTGATACAAGTCGAATTGGGTAACGTGTGCAATCCGTCCTGAAACAGATGTCACGCAGCAAACCGGCCAAAGGCTGCGGGGGCCACGGTCATGTGATGGGGTGAGAGTGTCTGTTGACCCGTTCGGCCGGCCACGCCGGCCCCCTGCGGAAGGACGCACCGTGCCACCCACCGACCGCTCCTTCGCACGTCGTGGATTCCTCACCGGCGCCGCCGCCCTGACGGGCGCGGCACTGCTCGGCGGCACCGCCCACGCGACCGGAACACAGCAGAGCGCGTGGCCCGCCGAGTTCCCTCTGCCGAACGGCTTCCAGCCGGAAGGCATCACCATCGGCTCGGCCCCGTTCGCGTACTTCGGCTCGCTCGCGAACGGCGACATCTACCGGGCGAGCCTCGCCACCGGCCGGGGCTCCGTCATCAGCAAGGGCCTCGGCGCCTCACACCCCACCGTGGGCCTGAAGACCGACCGCCACGGCAGACTCTTCCTCGCCGGCGGCGTCAGCGGAGAGCTGCGCACCGTGAACAGCCGCACCGGCGAGATCGAGAAGGTGTACGCCACCGACGGCAGGTTCGTGAACGACGTGATCCTCACCCCGGGCGCCGCCTGGTTCACCGACTCCTTCCGGGCCGTGCTCCACAAGCTGCTCCTCGACCGGCACGGCGCGCCGCTGACCGTGGAGACCGTGCCGCTGACCGGCGACTGGGAGCAGGGCGACGACTTCACCGCCAACGGGATCGAGCGCACACCCGACGGCAGCGCCCTGCTCGTGGTCAACGCCGTGGCGAACGGCGGCGGCCTGATGCGGGTCGACCCGGCAACCGGCGTGGCCCGCGCCGTCGATCTCCACGACGCGAAACTGCCCAACGGGGACGGCCTGTTGCTGCTCGGCAGGATCCTGTACGCCGTTCAGCAGCAGCAGAACGCGATCGATGTGTTCCGGCTGAACGCGGCCGGTACCAGGGGCACGGCGATCGCCCGGATCACCGACCCGCGCTTCCGCATCCCGACCACGGTCGCGGCCTGGGGCCGGCGCCTGTACCTGCCCAACGCGCGCTTCGACGTCGAGCCGGCGCCCGACACCGAGTACGACGCGGTGGCGGTGGACCGGGTGTAACCGGCCCTGCGCCGGCCCGCGCGCTCAGTCCTCCGACGACTCGTCGTCGTCCGTACCCGGCTTCGGCGGCTTCGGCGGCTTGGTACGACCGCTGGGGTTGTCCCGCAGATACGAGGTCGACGACGGGCCGTCGCCGCCGTCCGCGGTGGCGTGTCCGCCGGAGCCCGACGGGCCCGCCCCGTCCCGGCGTCGCAGATACCGTTCGAACTCCCGGGCGATCGCCTCGCCCGACGCCTCCGGCAGCTCCGCGGTGTCGCGGGCCTCCTCGAGCGTCTGGACGTACTCGGCGACCTCGCTGTCCTCGGCGGCGAGCTGGTCCACGCCCACCTGCCAGGCGCGCGCGTCCTCGGGCAGCTCGCCCAGCGGAATGCGCACGTCGATGAGGTCCTCCAGGCGGTTGAGCAGAGCCAGCGTCGCCTTCGGGTTCGGCGGCTGCGACACATAGTGCGGCACCGCCGCCCACAGTGACACGGCCGGTACGCCCGCGTGCGTGCACGCCTCCTGAAGGATGCCGACGATGCCGGTGGGACCCTCGTACTTCGTCTCCTCCAGGTCCATACGGCGGGCCAGGTCCGCGTCGGAGGTGACCCCGCTGACCGGAACCGGACGTGTGTGCGGGGTGTCACCGAGCAGAGCGCCCAGGATCACCACCAGCTCGACGCCCAGCTCATGGGCGAATCCGAGCAGCTCGTTGCAGAACGAACGCCACCGCATCGACGGCTCGATCCCGCGGACGAGGACCAGGTCGCGCGGCTTCTCGCCGCCCACCCGGACCACCGAAAGACGGGTCGTGGGCCATGTGATCTTGCGGACGCCGCCGTCCAGCCACACTGTGGGGCGGTTCACCTGGAAGTCGTAGTAGTCCTCGGCGTCCAGCGCCGCGAACACCTCGCCCTTCCACTCCCTGTCCAGATGCCCGACCGCGGTGGAGGCGGCGTCGCCGGCATCGTTCCAGCCCTCGAACGCGGCCACCATGACCGGGTCGATCAGCTCGGGAACCCCCTCGAGCTCGATCACCCAGTGCCTCCTTCCGACGTGCCCTCGCGTACGTCCCAACCTTACGGCGTGCGGCGGGGGCGCCCGCAGCCCCCTTGCACGGGGGAGTGAACGGATCACTGCCCCGTCAGCCGCCTCCGAACACCCCCCCGTCCCAGTTCAGAGCGTCGACCGCAGCCACTGCTCCACGCTCGCGATGTGGACCGTCGCCCACGAACGCGCCGCCTCCGCGTCCCGCTCCCGCAGCGCGGCCAGGATCGCCCGGTGCTCACGCAGAGTGCGGCCGACCGCGTCCTGGTGGGTCAGGCCGCGCCAGATCCGGGCCCGCGTGGTGGGGCCCGACAGGCCGTCAAGGAGGGAGCACAGCACCGAGTTGCCGCAGCTGCGCACGATGCCCCGGTGGAAGTCCAGGTCGCAGGCGACGAGCTCCTCCACCGAAGGAGCCTCGCCGAGCCTGTCCAACTGGGCACCGAGCGCGTCCAGTTGCTGCTCGCCGATGTGCGCGGCCGCCATCGCCGTGGCGGCCGGCTCCAGGATGCGGCGCACGGCGAGGAACTCCAGGACGGTGTCGTCGCGGTGGAAGTCGACGACGAAGCTCAGGGCCTCCAGCAGAAGCTGCGGATCCAGGCTGGTCACATAGGTGCCGTCGCCCTGCCGCACATCCAGGATCCGGATCAGCGACAGGGCGCGCACCGCCTCCCGCAGGGAGTTGCGGGACAGACCCAGCTCGCAGGCGAGCTCGCTCTCCTTCGGCAGCCGGTCGCCGGGGCGCAGCACACCGGAGACGATCATTGCCTTGATCTTGTCGATCGCCTCGTCCGTGACTGCCATGAACGGCCTCCCTGTCGCCCAGACATCGGATGTCTCAGCACATTATGGGGCCTGGCCCGCGCCGCCGGATCGGCGTTCACGGCCCGCCCGTCGAGGGGCGCCACACGCCGGGGGTGGCCCGCGCGCCCACGCGAAAGGGGCGGCTCCATCGGCGTGGAGCCGCCCCTTCCGTGGATCCGGCCCCGGTGCGGAAAGGGCCGTCCCTCGGGGTGCCGGCCTTCGGTCAGGGGAGTGTGAGGCCGGCGGAGGGTCTACTTTTTGTCCAGCAGATCCTGGACCTTGGTGCGGACCTCGTCCGTGGCGAGGCCGCGGATCGTGAGCGTCGTACGGCGGCGCAGCACGTCGTCCGCCGTCTCGGCCCACTCGTTGTCCCGGGCGTAGACGACCTGCGCCCAGATCTCCGGGGCGTCCGGGTGCACGCGCTCGGCCAGCTCCGGGTTGTCGTTGGCCAGACGGGCGATGTCGAAGGACAGCGAGCCGTAGTGCGTGGCCAGGTGACTGGCCGTGTCGGGCGCCATGCGCGGGCCGGGCGCCGGGCGGTCCGTCAGCAGACGGTGGGCGACGGCGCGCGGGTTGGAGATGCCCGGCAGCGGCAGCTTCTTCGGCAGCGAGGAGATCGGCTCGAAGTCCTCGCCCAGCGGGTGGCCGGGCAGCGACTCCAGCTTCTCCATGACCGTACGGCCGATGTGGCGGAACGTCGTCCACTTGCCGCCCGCGACGGACAGCATGCCGCCCTTGCCCTCGGTGACCACCGTCTCCCGCTTGGCCTTCGCCGTGTCGCCGGGACCGCCCGGCAGCACCCGCAGACCCGCGAAGGCGTAGGTGATGAGGCTCCGGTCGAGCTGCTGGTCGCGGACGGAGAACGCGGCCTCGTCGAGGATCTGGGATATGTCCTTGTCGTTGACCGCGACGTCCGCCGGGTCGCCCTCGTACACCTCGTCGGTCGTGCCGAGCAGCAGCATGTCCTCCCAGGGGAGGGCGAAGGTGATGCGGTACTTGTCGATCGGGGTCGCGAGCGCCGCCTTCCAGGGCGAGGTCCGCTTCAGGACCAGATGCGCGCCCTTCGACAGACGGATCGACGGCGCGGCATCCGGGTCCTCCATCCGGCGCAGGTGATCGACCCACGGGCCGGTCGCGTTGAGCACGAGCCGGGCGTTGACGCCGAACTCGTCACCGGAGAGACGGTCGCGCAGCTCGGCGCCCGTCACACGGCCCTTGGTGAAGCGGAGGCCGCTGACCTCCGCGTGGTTGAGGACGACCGCGCCCGCCTCGACGGCCGCGCGGACCGTCATCAGCGCCATGCGCGAGTCGTTCATCTGGTCGTCGCCGTACACGGCCACGGCCTTGAGGTTCTCGGTGCGCAGCTCCGGCACGTCCTGTACGGCCTTCGCCGGGCTGAGCAGGTGACCCACTCCGTCACCGAACGCGGAGAGCGCGGAGTAGGCGAAGACGCCCGCCCCGAGCTTCGCAGCGCCGTGCGGCCCGCCCTTGTACACGGGGAGGTAGAACGTGAGCGGGTTCGCCAGGTGGGGGGCCACCTGGCGGGAGACCGCACGGCGCTCGAAGTGGTTCTCCGCCACCAGCTTCACCGCGCCGGTCTGCAGGTAGCGCAGACCGCCGTGGAGCAGCTTGGAGGAGGCGGAGGAGGTGGCGCCGGCGAAGTCGCCGGCGTCGACCAGCGCCACCCTGAGGCCGGACTGCGCGGCGTGCCAGGCGGTGGAGATGCCCAGGATGCCGCCGCCGATCACGAGAAGGTCGTACGACGCCTTGGCGAGCTGCTCCCGGGTCTCGGCGCGGCTCGGGTTGGAGCCGGAGGCCGGGTGCGTTCCCAGGGCAGGCACGGACTGCAGGGTGGACTGACTGGTCATGCGGTTTCTTACTCCTCGTCCTCGAGCCAGCCCATGGTCCGCTCGACGGCCTTGAGCCAGCTCTTGTACTCACGGTCGCGGGTGTCCGCGTCCATGCGGGGGGTCCATTCGGCGGCCCGGCGCCAGTTGGCGCGCAGGTCGTCGGTGCTGGTCCAGAAGCCGACGGCGAGACCGGCGGCATATGCGGCGCCGAGGCAGGTCGTCTCGGCGACCATCGGACGCACCACCGGGGCGTCCAGGAAGTCCGAGAGCGTCTGCATCAGCAGGTTGTTGGAGGTCATGCCGCCGTCGACCTTGAGGGCCGCGAGCTCGACGCCCGAGTCCTTGGTCATGGCGTCCGTGATCTCACGGGTCTGCCAGGCGGTGGCCTCCAGGACGGCGCGCGCGAGGTGCGCCTTGGTGACGTACCGGGTCAGGCCGGCGATCACACCGCGGGCGTCGGAGCGCCAGTACGGGGCGAACAGGCCGGAGAAGGCCGGTACGAAGTACGCGCCGCCGTTGTCCTCGACCGAGAGCGCGAGCGTCTCGATCTCGGCGGCCGTGGAGATCAGGCCCATCTGATCGCGCATCCACTGCACCAGCGAGCCGGTGACGGCGATCGAGCCTTCGAGGGCGTAGACCGGCTTCTCGTCCCCGATGCGGTAGCCGACGGTGGTCAGCAGGCCCGAGTACGAGTTGATGATCTTCTCGCCGGTGTTCAGCAGCATGAACGTGCCGGTGCCGTACGTCGACTTGGCCTCGCCCTCCGCGAAGCAGGTCTGGCCGAACAGGGCCGCCTGCTGGTCGCCGAGCGCGGAGGCGACCGGGATGCCGCCGAGCAGCTCACCGAGCTTGCCGCCGGTGATCTCGCCGTACACCTCGGCGGACGAGCGGATCTCCGGCAGCATCGCCAGCGGGACGCCGATGGACTCGGCGATCTTCTCGTCCCACTCCAGCGTGTGCAGGTTCATCAGCATGGTGCGGGAGGCGTTGGTGACGTCGGTGTAGTGCTTGCCACCGTCGACACCGCCGGTCAGGTTCCAGATGACCCAGGTGTCCATGGTGCCGAAGAGGATGTCCCCGGCCTCGGCGCGCTCACGCAGACCCTCGACGTTGTCGAGCAGCCAGCGGGCCTTGGGGCCGGCGAAGTACGAGGCGAGGGGGAGACCCGTCTCGCGGCGGAAGCGGTCCTGGCCGACGTTGCGGCCGAGGTCCTTGCACAGGGCGTCGGTGCGGGTGTCCTGCCAGACGATGGCATTGTGGACGGGCTCACCGGTGTTCTTGTCCCACAGCACGGTGGTCTCGCGCTGGTTGGTGATACCGATGGCCTTGATGTCGTCGCGGGTGATGCCGGCCTTCTCGACCGCTCCGGCGACGACCTCCTGGACGTTGGTCCAGATCTCGGTGGCGTCGTGCTCGACCCAGCCCGGCTTCGGGAAGATCTGCTCGTGCTCCTTCTGGTCGACGGAGACGATACGGCCGTCCCGGTCGAAGACGATGCAGCGGCTGGAGGTCGTGCCTTGGTCGATGGCGGCGATGAACGGGCCGGCGGTGTGGGCGTCGGTCACTGTGTACTCCTGGGAGTTCCGTGGATGGGGGCTTTACGTACGGCGCGGTGCTGGTTAAGTGCGGTGAAGCTCGGTGCTCTTAAGCAAAGGCGACGTTGTAGATGCCTGCGGCGATCGCGGCGCCGACGAGCGGGCCGACCACCGGGATCCAGGCGTAGCCCCAGTCGGAGCCGCCCTTGTTGGGCAGGGGCAGGAGGGCGTGCACGATACGCGGTCCGAGGTCACGGGCCGGGTTGATCGCGTAGCCGGTCGGACCGCCGAGCGACAGACCGATCGAGACGACCACCAGGGCGACGACCAGGGCGCCCAGGGTGCCCAGTCCGTTGCCGTTGTCGTTCAGGCCCTGCGTGAGGATGGCGAGGACCAGCACGACGGTGCCGATGATCTCCGTGAGCAGGTTCTGCACCACGTTGCGGATCTCCGGACCGGTGGAGAAGACACCGAGGACCGGGCCCGCGCCCGTCTCCTGGGCCTCGACGGCCTTGACGTCCGTCGCCTGCGCGCCCGGACCGCCGACGATCTCCTTGTCGGTGAGGTGCGCGTGGAACTGGCCGTAGTAGGCGACCCAGACCAGGAAGGCGCCGATCGCGGCACCGAGGAACTGTCCGCCGATGTAGGTCGGAACGTTGCTCCACTCGCCGTCCTTGATGGCGAGTGCGACCGTGACGGCCGGGTTGAGGTGGGCGCCGGAGAGCGGCGCCGAGGCGTACACAGCCGTCAGAACGGCGAAACCCCACCCGAAGGTGATGGCGAGCCAGCCGGCGTTACGGGCCTTGGAGGCCTTCAGCGTGACGGCGGCGCAGACGCCACCGCCGAGCAGGATGAGTATGGCGGTACCGATGGTCTCGCCGATGAAGATGTCGGAGCTGGACACCCGCGACTCCTTTGTCCTTCGTCCAGGGAACCGAACCCCGGGTCCCGCCGGGGGTTCAGGCGCCCTCGGGGGTGAGAGCGATCCCGGTCCTTGGCGTTGCCACACTCTAGCGTGTATTGCCGTTAGGTGTTCGACAATGCCGACCGATGGACGGGAGTCTTGCCCGGCGTCACCTGTGCGTCAAGAGCCCGGATATCGAAAACCCGATCGTTATTGATCGATGCCGACTATCGATCTTCGGCTCGACACGCATGGCTCCCGAGCGGGCACCGTGCGTGCGGAACATCCGTCTTTACGCCGCTATGTCAGGGCACGACGAAGAGCCGGAACGTCGCACGACGTCCGGCTCCGACGGCTCGCAGTTTCAGAAGCGCCCGGCACCCAGGTCCCGCGACACCGCGCGGGCACAGTCCCGCACCGCCGCGATCAGCTCGGGACGCAGTTCCCCGTCCCGGACCACCCGCTCCACGGCGCCGGTGATGGCCACCGCGCCCACCGGCATGCGCCTGCGGTCATGGATGGGCGCGGAGATGGACGCGACGCCCTCCCAGGTCTCCTCGACGTCCGCCGCATAGCCACGCGCACGCGTGATGTCGAGGATGTGCTCGAACGCGTCCAGCTCGCACACGGTCCGGTCCGTGAACGCCTTGCGGTCGGCCTCGACGGCCTCGCTGTGGGCGACCGGATCGCAGGCGGACAGCACCTTGCCCAGAGCCGTGGAGTGCAGCGGCTGCATGGCCCCGATCTCCAGGACCTGCCGGCTGTCGTCAGGCCGGAAGACATGGTGCACGATCAGCACGCCCTGCTGGTGCAGCACACCCAGATAGACGCTCTCGCCGCTGGAGCGGGCCAGGTCGTCCGTCCACACCAGGGCGCGCGCCCGCAGTTCGTGCACATCCAGATACGTGGTGCCCAGGCGCAGCAGCTCCGCGCCCAGCTGGTACCGCCCGGAGGCGTCGTCCTGTTCGACGAAGCCCTCCTGCTGGAGGGTGCGCAGTATGCCGTGGGCGGTGCCCTTGGCGAGGCCCAGTGACGAGGCGATGTCCGACAGGCCGAGCCGCCGCTCGCCGCCCGCGAGCAGTCGCATCATCGCGGCCGCCCTCTCGAGCGACTGGATGTTCCGTGCCATCGCCGTACTGCCTCCGTCCCCTTCGACCGTCGACGTAAGCGACGTCGGTGCCGCTGTTCGGCAATGTCGAACACTACCGGTCGATGTCGACCTTCCGCTAATACTCGGTCAGCATCGGTTGCGTCACACGTATCCGTGTGCTGCGTCACGTGTCCCCTGGGCCACGAGGCTGCCATTCTCCGTCCGCCCCGTGGACGCTGCGACCATCCGCGGCCGGTCCCGGCTACCCTGGCGGCGTGCGCCTTCGCCGCGACGTTCTGTGAGACGTTCGGGGGGAAGCCGCAAAGCCGACAGCCGTCGCACTCCAGGGAGCCCCTTCATGGCCTCGTCGCCGCTGACCCCTTCCGCCGACAGCCGGACCCGTGTGTCCGCGCTCCGAGAGGCGCTCGCCACCCGAGTGGTGGTCGCCGACGGAGCGATGGGCACCATGCTTCAGGCCCAGGAGCCCACGCTGGAGGACTTCCAGCACCTAGAGGGCTGCAACGAGATCCTGAACCTGACCCGCCCCGACATCGTCCGCTCCGTCCATGAGGCGTACTTCGACTCGGGCGTGGACTGCGTCGAGACCAACACCTTCGGAGCCAACCACTCGGCGATGGCCGAGTACGACATCTCCGAGCGCGTGTACGAGCTGTCCGAGGCGGGCGCCCGGATCGCCCGCGAGACGGCCGACGACTTCGGCGCACGCGACGGCCGCCAGCGCTGGGTCCTCGGTTCCATCGGCCCCGGCACCAAGCTGCCGACCCTCGGCCACATCGGCTACGGCACCCTGCGCGACGGCTTCCAGGCCAACGCCGAGGGCCTGCTCGCCGGCGGCGCCGACGCCCTGATCGTCGAGACCACACAGGACCTCCTCCAGACGAAGTCCTCGATCCTGGGCGCCCGGCGGGCGATGGAGGCGACCGGCGTCGACGTGCCGCTGCTGGTCTCGATGGCGTTCGAGACGACCGGCACCATGCTGCTCGGCTCGGAGATCGGCGCCGCACTGACCGCGCTGGAGCCCCTCGGCATCGACATGATCGGCCTGAACTGCTCGACCGGCCCCGCCGAGATGAGCGAGCATCTGCGCTATCTGGCCCGGCACTCCCGCACCCCGCTGCTGTGCATGCCGAACGCGGGCCTGCCGATCCTGACCAAGGACGGCGCCCACTTCCCGCTCGGCCCCGAGGGCCTCGCGGACGCCCAGGAGACCTTCGTCCGCGACTACGGGCTGAACCTGGTCGGCGGCTGCTGCGGCACCACGCCCGAGCATCTGCGGCAGCTCGTGGAGCGGGTGCGCGAGACGACGCCCGTCGAGCGCACCCCGCAGCCCGAGCCCGGCGCCGCCTCCCTCTACCAGACGGTCTCCTTCCGTCAGGACACCTCCTACCTGGCCATCGGTGAGCGCACCAACGCCAACGGCTCGAAGAAGTTCCGCGAGGCCATGCTGGAGGCCCGCTGGGACGACTGTGTGGAGATGGCCCGCGACCAGATCCGCGAGGGCGCCCACATGCTCGACCTGTGCGTGGACTACGTGGGCCGCGACGGCGTGGCGGACATGCAGGAACTGGCCGGCCGCTTCGCGACCGCCTCCACCCTGCCGATCGTGCTGGACTCCACCGAGGTCGACGTCATCCAGGCCGGCCTGGAGAAGCTCGGCGGCCGCGCGGTGATCAACTCCGTCAACTACGAGGACGGCGACGGCCCCGAGTCCCGCTTCGCGAAGGTCACCCGGCTCGCCCAGGAGCACGGCGCGGCGCTGATCGCGCTGACCATCGACGAGGAGGGCCAGGCCCGCACCCCGGAGAAGAAGGTCGAGATCGCCGAACGGCTGATCGAGGATCTGTCGACCAACTGGGGCATCCACGAGTCGGACATCCTCATCGACACCCTCACCTTCACGATCTGTACCGGCCAGGAGGAGTCCCGCAAGGACGGCATCGCCACCATCGAGGCGATCCGCGAACTCAAGCGCCGCCACCCCGACGTACAGACCACCCTCGGCCTGTCGAACATCTCCTTCGGTCTGAACCCGGCCGCCCGCATCCTGCTCAACTCCGTCTTCCTCGACGAATGCGTCAAGGCGGGCCTGGACTCGGCGATTGTGCATGCCTCGAAGATCCTGCCGATCGCCCGGTTCGACGAGGAAGAGGTCACCACCGCACTGGACCTGATCCACGACCGCCGCCGCGAGGGCTACGACCCCCTCCAAAAGCTCATGGAGCTCTTCGAGGGCGCCACCGCCAAGTCGCTCAAGGCGGGCAAGGCCGAGGAACTGGCCGCCCTCCCGCTGGAGGAGCGCCTCAAGCGCCGCATCATCGACGGCGAACGCAACGGCCTGGAGCGGGACCTGGACGAGGCCCTGACGACCCGCCCCGCCCTCGACATCGTCAACGAGACCCTCCTGGACGGCATGAAGGTCGTGGGCGAGCTCTTCGGCTCCGGCCAGATGCAGCTGCCGTTCGTCCTCCAGTCCGCCGAGGTCATGAAGACGTCCGTCGCCTACCTCGAACCGCACATGGAGAAGTCCGACGCCGAAGGCAAGGGCACCATCGTCCTCGCCACGGTGCGCGGCGACGTGCACGACATCGGCAAGAACCTCGTCGACATCATCCTGTCCAACAACGGCTACAACGTCGTCAACCTCGGCATCAAGCAGCCGGTGGCGGCGATCCTGGACGCGGCGCAGGAGCACCGCGCCGACGTCATCGGCATGTCCGGGCTGCTGGTGAAGTCCACGGTGATCATGAAGGAGAACCTGGAGGAGCTCAACCAGCGCGGTCTGTCGGCCACTTACCCGGTCATCCTGGGCGGCGCCGCCCTCACCCGCGCCTATGTCGAACAGGACCTCCACGAGATCTACGAGGGCGAAGTCCGTTACGCCCGCGACGCGTTCGAGGGTCTGCGGCTGATGGACGCGCTGATCGGCGTCAAGCGGGGCGTGCCCGGCGCCGCGCTGCCCGAGCTCAAGCAGCGCCGCGTCCGCAGCGCGGCCGCCGTCGAGGTGGAGGAGCGCCCGGAGGAGGGGCACGTCCGCTCCGACGTGGCCACCGACAACCCCGTCCCCGCCCCGCCGTTCTGGGACACCCGCGTCATCAAGGGGATCCAGCTAAAGGAGTACGCCGGCTGGCTCGACGAGGGCGCCCTGTTCAAGGGCCAGTGGGGGCTGAAGCAGTCCCGCACCGGCGACGGCCCCACCTACGAGGAACTCGTCGAGACCGAGGGCCGGCCCCGGCTGCGCGGCCTGCTCGACCGGCTCCAGACGGACAACCTGCTGGAAGCGGCGGTCGTCTACGGCTACTTCCCGTGCGTGTCCAAGGACGACGACCTGATCATTCTCGACGAACAGGGCAACGAACGCACCCGGTTCACCTTCCCGCGCCAGCGCCGCGGCCGCCGGCTGTGCCTCGCGGACTTCTTCCGGCCGGAGGAGTCCGGGGAGACGGATGTCGTGGGCCTTCAGGTGGTCACCGTCGGCTCGCGGATCGGCGAGGAGACGGCGAAGCTGTTCGCGGCGGACTCCTACCGCGACTACCTCGAACTGCACGGCCTGTCCGTGCAGTTGGCCGAGGCACTCGCCGAGTACTGGCACGCGCGCGTCCGTTCCGAGCTGGGCTTCGCCGGCGAGGACCCCGGCGACATCGAGGACATGTTCGCCCTGAAGTACCGCGGTGCGCGCTTCTCCCTCGGCTACGGCGCCTGCCCCGACCTGGAGGACCGGGCCAAGATCGCCGAGCTGCTGCGGCCCGAGCGCATCGGTGTCCACCTCTCGGAGGAGTTCCAGCTCCACCCCGAGCAGTCCACGGACGCGATCGTCATCCACCACCCGGAGGCCAAGTACTTCAACGCACGCTGACACACGTCGACGCAACCCCCGGCGATGTGACCCGTGTGCCCCGGGGCACACAGGCCAAACCAGGCACTTCGGTGGCGGGCGACGTACACTGGTCGGTCCACTGCAGGCCGGTTCCCTCGTGGGAACCGGCCTGATCGTCCCTCAAGGAGGTGCGCCCGGATGACCAGCACGGTCCCCGCGCTCGGAACCCGTACGGCCGAAGGCTCAGCCCTGCAGGCCGTGCTCCTCGACATGGACGGAACCCTGGTGGACACCGAGGGCTTCTGGTGGGACGTCGAGGTCGACGTCTTCGCCCGGCTCGGCCACACCCTCGACCCGTCCTGGCGCCATGTCGTGGTCGGCGGCCCCATGAGCCGCAGCGCGGGGTTCCTGATCGAGGCCACCGGCGCCGACATCCCCCTCGCCGAGCTCACGGTGCTGCTCAACGACGGATTCGAGGACCGTATCGGACGCTTCCTGCCCCTGATGCCCGGGGCGGCCCGGCTGCTGGCCGAGCTCGCCGCCCACGAGATCCCCACGGCCCTGGTCTCCGCCTCGCACCGGCGCATCATCGACCGGGTGCTCGCCTCCCTCGGCCCCCAGTACTTCTCCCTGACGGTGGCCGGCGACGAGGTCCCGCGCACCAAGCCGCACCCCGACCCGTACCTGTTGGCCGCCGTCGGCCTCGGAGCGGATCCGGCCAGATGCGCGGTCGTCGAGGACACCGCCACCGGGGTCGCCTCGGCGGAGGCCGCGGGCTGCCATGTGGTGGCGGTGCCCTCCGTCGCGCCCATCGGCCCGTCCGCACGGCGCACCGTCGTCGGCTCGCTCGAAGAGGTCGACCTGGCATTTCTGCGCGGACTGATGACGGGAATGCGCTAGGGCGTTCACCCAGCGTGCCGGCGATAGGGAGTAATTCCCGAGCCGTGCGATCGAAGGAATTCGAACCGAGGCGGATGGCCGAATTCCGTTCCATTCCGGCCCCTGACACTGTGTGACGTTCCCCACTCGAAGGAGGGTCGACAGGGGGAGCAGGGCGTGCTGTTCACCCCGTTTCGGGCGGCACGGGCGCGCCCTTGTGTCCCGATTGATGGAACGCTGCACTAATCCTTCCGCTGTCGGGTTTTCGGTGTGTCCACACCCGGTTTCGCAGCGTGATGAGGTCCCAACTCCGGTGGCCGTCAACCCTCGTGCCGGCGCGCACTAATCTCGTCGACGAGAAGATCACCCCTACCCGTGTGATCGGCTGCGACACCCCTGCATGCCGGATACACGGACTAGAACAGCTCTGGAGAAACTCGAGCATGAACCGCAACACTTTGGTGCTGCCGGCCGTGGCCGGCCTGCTCGCGCCGGTGCTCACCGCCTGTGGCGGAACCGGCAGCGCAAGCGGCGGCGGGGACGCGATCGTCGTCGGCACCACGGACCGGTTCACCGTCTCGAAGGACGCCCCGGCGCCCCTGGACCCGGCCTACGCCTACGACGTCGGCACCTGGAACATCCTGCGCCAGACCGTGCAGACCCTGATGATCCAGCCCAAGGGCGAGGGTGACCCCGTCCCCGAAGCCGCCCAGAGCTGCGGATTCACCGACACCGGCAACGAGCGCTACGCCTGCAGGCTGCGCGACGGCCTGACATTCGCCGACGGAGACCCCATCACCGCCGGGGACGTCAAGTTCTCCATCGACCGTGCTATGGCGATCAAGGCCGACAGTGGCGTCTTCGCCCTGCTGTCCACCATCGACACCGTGGAAACCAAGGGTGACAACGAAGTCATCTTCCACCTCAAGACCGCCGACGCCACCTTCCCGTACAAGCTCTCGACCCCCGTCGCGGGCATCGTCAACCCCGACGACTACGCGAAGGACAAGCTGCGCGACGGCTTCGACGTGGACGGCTCCGGCCCGTACACCCTGAAGGCCGAGGTCAGCGGCGACGAGATGACCAAGGCCGTGTTCACCAAGAACCCCCACTACAAGGGCGCCCTCACGGTGAACAACGAAGACGTCGAGATGCGCTCCTTCGAGAGCGCCGACGCCATGGGCAACGCCCTCGAAAAGGGCGACATCGAGGTGATGACCCGCACGATGTCACCGGAGCAGATCAAGGAGCTCTCCGAGGCCTCGGGCGGCAATATCGAGCTCGTCGAGCTGCCGGGCCTGGAAATCCGCTACCTGGCCTTCAACACCGACGATCCGGGCGTGAAGGCCAAGGCGGTCCGCCAGGCGATGGCCCAGATCATCAACCGCAGCGAACTCGTCTCCAAGGTCTACGGCTCCTCGGCCGAGCCGCTGTACTCGCTGGTCCCCGCCTCCATCACCGGCCACTCCAACTCGTTCTTCAACAAGTACGGCGACCCCAGCGTCGACAAGGCCAAGTCCCTGCTGACCAAGGCCAACATCACCACCCCGGTGAAGCTGACGCTGAACTACACGACCGACCACTACGGCCCCGCCACCAAGCAGGAGTTCGAGCTGCTGCAGAAGCAGCTCAACGCCGGCGGTCTGTTCGACGTGACTATCCAGGGCGCCGCCTGGGACTCGTTCGTCCCGGCCGAACGCAACGGCGACTACGAGGTCTGGGGCATGGGCTGGTTCCCGGACTTCCCCGACGCCGACAACTACGTCGCGCCGTTCCTCGACAAGGACAACTTCCTCAAACTGCCGTACGCGAACAGCGAGATCCGCAACACGCTGATCCCGCAGTCCCGCCGCGAGGCCGACCGGCTGTCCGCCTCCGGCAGCCTGACGGACATCCAGGACATCGTCGCCGACGACGTGCCCATCCTCCCGCTCTGGCAGGGCAAGCAGTACCTGGCCGCCCGCGACACCGTCACCGGCACCGCGTACGCTCTCAACTCGTCTTCCACGCTTCAGCTGTGGGAGCTCAGCCGCGGCGTGGGCGACTGACCATCCGCCGTAATCCGGGGCCCGGTACACGGGCCCCGGGATCTGGAACAATGACGACAAGGCACCCGCACGTGAACATGCGCAACCAGTGGCCGGTCCTGCCCATCGTGGCAGGGCTGGCCTCCGGCCTGTTGACCGGCTGCGGAACGGGGAACGGGGACTCGGGGAGCGGCGGCTCCTCCGTGGTCATGGGGATGTCGGACGACGTCCTGGCAACCGACCCCGCGTCCGGCTACGACCCCGGCTCCTGGCTGTTGTTCAACAACGTCTTCCAGTCGCTGCTCAGCTTCCCCAACGGAGGCACCGAGCCGCAGCCGGAGGTCGCAGAGGAGTGCTCCTTCACGGACACGGAGACCAAGGTCTACAAGTGCACCCTGAAGGACGGCCTCAAGTTCAGCAACGGTGACGACCTCACCTCCGAGGACGTCAAGTTCTCCTTCGACCGCATGCTGAAGATCAACGACGCCGCCGGCCCCGCGATCATGTTCCCCATGCTCGACAAGGTCCAGGCGCCGGACGAGAAGACGGTCGTCTTCCAGCTGAACACCCCCGACGCCACCTTCCCCAGCAAGATCGCCTCCGGCGCGGGCTCCATCGTCGACCACCGGCAGTACGACGCCGACGGGCTGCGCGAGGACGGCGAGGCCGTCGGCTCCGGCCCCTACAAGCTGGACTCGTTCGGCGCGGACGAGGCCGTCTTCTCGGTCAACGAGAACTACGAGGGCACCGCCGAGGTGCAGAACTCCGGCGTGACGCTCAAGCTGTTCCACGGCGACCAGGACGCCCTGAAGAAGGCCCTCCAGAACGACGAGATCGACATCGCCTACCGCGGCCTGTCCGCCGGCGCCATCGCCGACATCGAGAACGCCGACACCGGCTCCGCCACGAGCACCGGCGTCGTCGAGGGCACCAGCGCCGAGGTCCAGCACCTCGTCTTCAACATGGACGACCCGGTGGCCGGAAAGCTCGGCGTCCGCAAGGCCATCGCCCACCTCATCGACCGCGACGCCCTCATCAAGAACGTCTACGAAGGCACCGCCACCCCGCTGTACTCGATCATCCCGGCCGGCATCTCCGGCCACAACACCGCCTTCTTCGACACCTACGGCGCCCGCCCCTCCAAGGACAAGGCCGCCGCCGCACTCCAGGAAGACGGCATCACCGGCAAGGTCAAGCTGACCCTCTGGTCCACCCCCTCCCGCTACGGCCCCGCCACCGACGACGAGCTGAAGGCGATCGCCGACCAGCTCAACGACAGCGGCCTGTTCGACGCCGAGGTGCAGTCCGTCGACTTCGAGCAGTACGAGAAGGACATCGCGGACGGCAAGTACGGCGTCTACGTCAAGGGCTGGGTGCCCGACTACCCCGACGCCGACAACTTCACCGCCCCCTTCTTCGGCAAGGGCAACGTGCTGAGCAACAACTACGCCAACGACACCATCACCGGCACGCTCATCCCGCGCACCGCCGCCCAGAGCGACCGCTCCGCCACCGACGACGACTACGGCCGGCTCCAGGACGTCGTCGCCGACGAACTCCCCGTCCTCCCGGTCTGGCAGGCCAAGCAGTACGCCGTCGCCCGCGACGGCGTCTACGGCCTGCAGTACTGCCTCGACGCCTCGACCGTCTTCCGGTTCTGGGAACTCAGCAAGGACTGAGCAGCGGCCGTACGAACGCCGAGGGCGCCCCTTCTCCGCGAAGGGGCGCCCTCACTGCCGTACCACGTCCTACTGCGCGCCCGGACGCACCAGACCGCTCTCGTACGCGTACACCGCGGCCTGCACCCGGTCGCGCAGCCCCAGCTTGGTCAGGACGTGACCCACATGCGTCTTCACCGTGGTCTCGCTGACGAACAGATCGGCGGCGATCTCCGCGTTCGACAGGCCCCGCGCCACCAGCTTCAGCACCTCCACCTCACGCTCGGTGAGCGTGTGCAGGGTGTCCGGCACCGGCTCGTCGCCCGACGGCAGATGTGTGGCGTACTTGTCCAGCAGCCGGCGCGTGATGCTCGGCGCGAGCATGGCCTCGCCCGCCGCCACCACCCGGATCGCCTGGACCAGCTCATTGGCCGGCGCGTCCTTCAGCAGGAACCCGCTCGCGCCCGCCCGCAACGCCTCCACCACGTACTCGTCGAGGTCGAACGTGGTCAGCACCAGCACCTTCGCCGGACCGTCCCGCCCGGGACCGGTGATCTGCCGGGTCGCCTCCACACCGTCCATCCGCGGCATACGGATGTCCATCAGAACCACGTCGGGCTGCAGGGCCCGCACCTGGTCGAGAGCCTGAAGGCCGTCTCCGGCCTCGCCCACGACCGCGATGTCCTGCTCCGCCTCCAGGATCATCCGGAAGCCGGTACGCAGCAGCGGCTGGTCGTCGACCAGTAGGACGCGGATGGCCACGTAAGTCTCCTTCGCTAGTCCGGCCCCATTCTGCCCTGCGCACGTTCATCGGCCCGCCGCCGGGGCGCGGCTCACGCGCTCCCCGGCTCGGCCGCCCCGACCGGCAGCGGATACGGCGGGGGAGTGCCGCCGAACTCCGGGCAGTGCGCCTGGTGGTCGCACCAGCCGCACAGCTTGCTGGGCCGGGGCCGCCAGTCACCCGTCCGCGTCGCCAGCCCGATCGCCTCCCACAGCGCGAGCAGCTTGCGCTCCACCCGCTCCAGATCGCCGAGAACGGGGTCGTACGTCAGAACGTCACCGCTGCCGAGATAGACGAGCTGCAGCCGCCGCGGCACGACGTTCTTCAGCCGCCAGACGACCAGCGCATAGAACTTCATCTGGAACAACGCACCCTCGGCATACTCCGGGCGCGGCGCCTTGCCGGTCTTGTAGTCGACGATCCGCACCTCACCCGTCGGCGCCACGTCCACCCGGTCGATGATCCCGCGCAGCCGCAGCCCCGAATCCAGCTCGGCCTCCACGAACAGCTCCCGCTCCGCGGGCTCCAGCCGGGTCGGATCCTCCAGCGCGAACCAGCGCTCGACCAGCCGCTCCGCCTCACTGAGCCAGCGCGCCAGCCGCTCGCCCTCCGGATCGTCGGCGAATAGCTCCACGACCTCCGGACGCGTCTCCCGCAGCCGGTCCCACTGGCCCGGGACCAGCGACTTGGCGCGGGGCGCGGTCCGCTCGACGGCCGGGGCGTCGAAAAGACGCTCCAGAACCGCATGGACCAGGGTGCCGCGGGTCGCCGCCTCGCTCGGCTTCTCCGGCAGCCGGTCGATCACCCGGAACCGGTACAGCAGCGGACACTGCATGAAGTCACTGGCACGCGAGGGCGACAGCGAGGCCGGCGGTATCACGACGGCCACGGGCTCGGCGGCCGTCGCCGCACCGGCCGCCTCCGCTGCCGGTGCCGGCTCCGCCGCCGGTGTGATACCGCTGCTGTGGGCCTCCGCGAAGCCCTCCGCGCTCATCTCCATGACCACAGACCATACGGCCCGCCACTGACAGTGACCCCGTCACGGGGGAGACCGGTGCGACAGCGGGCGAACACGGGGGGTGCCGAGGCGGAACGCACGGCGACGGCCGCATACCATCGACCGGAGACCCTCCCGCCGGGCAGACGCGGGAGACGCTTCGAACGAGGGGACACCGTGGACGAGATCGGCGGGAGCGGGCAGCCGCGGTCCGGCACCGACGAGTCGGCCGAGCGCCACGCAGGGTCTGCGACCCCGGCCCAGGGCCCCACACGCCCCGACCCGACTCCGCACGAGGACACCGCGCGCCACGCCGCCGCCCCCGAGGACGGCGCCCCCGAGGACGCAGCCCCCGAGGACAGCGCCGCGGACAACAACGAGGCGGCCAACGGCACGGCTGACAACGGCAATGGCAACGGCAGCAGGCCTGCGGACGACGGGAACGGCAGCACGTCGGCGGACGAGGGCGACGGCAACACCACGGCGGGCGACGGCAACATGTCGGCGGACGACGGCAACGGCCGCACGCCGGCGGACAACGACGCGGCGGGGCACCGGCCTGCGGACAATGACGCAGCGGGGCACCGGTCTGCGGACGACAGAGCCCCGGAGCAGGACGCCACGAGCCGCGGCGTTGCTGGGAGCAGGGCCACGGAGCCCGGAACGACCGGCCTTCCGGCGGAAGACGGTGCCCCGGGCCGCGGGGCAACGGAAGACAGAGCCGCGCAGCCCGGCACGAGGGGCCACGCGGCTGCGGACGGCCGAGCCGCGGAGCACCGCGCGGCAGATGAGGGCGCCGGGAACCACGGGGCCACCGAGCCGGGTCCCGCGGCAGACGACGGAGCCCGGCACCACAGGGCCACCGAGCCGGGCCCCGCCGACACCCGACGAACCCCGCACGCCCACACTCCCGACCACACCCCCGACCGCTCCCTCGCCCACTCCGGAGCGGCCAAGGGCACCGCGCCCGCGCGGCCCGCCAAGGACCCCCGCGGCGGGCTGCTCATGGGCCGCCCGTTCGGGGTGCCCGTGTACGTCGCCCCCAGCTGGTTCCTCGTCGCCGCCCTGATCACCTGGGTGTTCGGCGGTCAGCTCGACCGCGTGCTGCCCGAACTCGGCGCAGCCCGCTATCTCGTCTCCCTCTTCTTCGCGGTCGCCTTCTACGCCTCCGTCCTGGTCCACGAACTCGCCCACACGGTCGCCGCCCTCCGGTTCAAACTCCCCGTCCGCCGCATCCAGCTCCAGTTCTTCGGCGGCGTCTCCGAGATCGAGAAGGAGGCCGAGACACCCGGTCGCGAGTTCGTGCTCGCCTTCGTCGGCCCGCTGCTCTCCCTGATCCTGGCCGCCGTGTTCTTCCTCGCCGTCCAGGGCGTGGAGCCCGGCACCGTCCCCGGCGTCCTGCTGGCCGGCCTGATGATCTCCAACCTCATCGTCGCCGCGTTCAACCTCCTGCCCGGCCTGCCCCTCGACGGCGGCCGTATGCTCCGCGCGGTCGTCTGGAAGATCACCGGCAAGCCGATGAGCGGCACCATCGCCGCCGCCTGGGTCGGCCGCGCCCTCGCCGTCGCCGTACTGATCGGCCTGCCGCTGCTCACCCAGTCCGGCGCGCTCGGCTCCGACGCGGTGGACAACGTCGGCATGGACACCGTCATGGACGCCCTGCTGGCCGCGATCCTCGCCGCGATCATCTGGACCGGCGCCGGCAACAGCCTGCGCATGGCCCGCCTGCGCGAACACCTCCCCGAACTGCGCGCCCGCAACCTCACCCGCCGTGCCGTCCCGGTCGAGACCGACACCCCGCTCTCCGAGGCGCTGCGCCGCGCCAACGCCGCCGGCGCCCGCGCCCTGGTCGTCGTCGACGCCGAAGGCCACCCCCACTCGCTCGTCCGCGAGGCGGCCATCGCCGGCGTACCCGAGCACCGCCGCCCCTGGGTCGCCGTCAGCGGCCTCGCCCATGAACTCACCGACGGCATGCGCGTCTCGGCGGAACTCGCCGGCGAGGACCTCCTGGACGCCCTGCGCGCCACCCCCGCCACCGAGTACCTGGTGGTCGAGGAGAGCGGCGAGATCTACGGCGTCCTGTCCGCGGCCGACGTGGAACGCGCCTTCGTGAAGGCGATGGCAAGGCCCAGCTGAACGCACCCTTCAGTGGTCGGAGCCCCCCGCAGGGACCGGTAGGCTGTTCACATGTCCGAACCGACCGGTGCCGCCCGCCGTCGCGGGCCCTTCAAGGTCGGGGACCAGGTACAGCTGACCGACCCCAAGGGCCGCCACTACACGTTCACGCTCGAAGCCGGGAAGAACTTCCACACCCACAAGGGTTCCTTCCCCCACGACGAGCTGATCGGCGCACCCGAGGGCAGCGTCGTCCGCACCACCGGAAACGTCGCCTACCTCGCGCTGCGCCCCCTGCTCCCCGACTACGTCCTGTCCATGCCCCGCGGGGCAGCCGTCGTCTACCCGAAGGACGCGGGGCAGATCCTCGCCTTCGCCGACATCTTCCCCGGCGCACGCGTCGTGGAGGCAGGCGTCGGCTCCGGCTCGCTCAGCAGCTTCCTGCTGCGCGCCATCGGCGACCAGGGCATGCTGCACAGCTACGAGCGCCGCGAGGACTTCGCCGAGATCGCCCAGCAGAACGTGGAGCGCTACTTCGGCGGCCCCCACCCCGCCTGGCAGCTCACCGTCGGCGACCTCCAGGACAACCTGTCCGACACCGACGTCGACCGCGTCATCCTCGACATGCTCGCCCCCTGGGAATGCCTGGAAGCCGTCTCCAAGGCACTCGTCCCCGGCGGCATCCTCTGCTGCTACGTCGCCACCACCACCCAGCTCGCCCGGACCGTGGAGTCCATCCGCGAGATCGGCTGCTTCAACGAGCCGACCGCCTGGGAGACGATGATCCGCAACTGGCACATCGAGGGCCTGGCCGTCCGCCCCGACCACCGCATGATCGGCCACACCGGCTTCCTGCTCACCGCCCGCCGCCTCGCCGACGGGGTCGAGCCGCCCATGCGCCGCCGCCGCCCCGCCAAGGGCGCCTACGGCGAGGACTACGCCGGCCCCAACGCCGACGGAGGCACCGGCCGCCGAGACGGCCCCGTCCCGCAGTGAACGTACAGGCGCTGTGGCCGAGTTCCCCAACGCGCCGGGGAACTCGGCCACAGCGTCTTTCTCTTGACGCGGCGCCACGATCCGGTTTCCCGACGCGAGGCGACGCGACTCGAGATGACGCGACGCGACACGACGCCACGATCCGGCCACCGTCGCGGCACCACCGACCCGTGCCCCCACCACAAGTAGCGCCCCCGCCGTTCCCTCGTCCTGTGACGTGTGGCACCATGCTGGCCACCCCCACCGGCACAGCTCTCACAGGAGACACTGCTCTAGTGCAGCAACCCGCCGTCCCGGAACTGGCACACACACAGACCCGCCCCATCCACTGGGTCGCCACCGCGACAGCCGTCGCCGGCGTGGTGGCCCTGTCCCCGCTCCTGCAGCCCCATCAGGCGACGGCGGCCCAGGCGACCGGCAGTGAGACCAAGCCCGGCCCCGCCGCGGTCGCACCGCCCGACCCCACGGGCGTCGCCTTCCCGCTCGACTGCGGACCGGTGAAGACCGTCGTACAGAAGAAAGCCACCGGAGACCTCGACGGCGACGGCAGACCGGAAACGGCCGTAGTGGTGCACTGCGACGCCCCGATGGGCACCCCGCCCGACGGCGTCTACGTCCTCACCCGCGCCGCCGGCTCCGCCGAGCCCCGTGTGGTCGCCACCCTGGTCGACCCGAAGGACCGCCTCACCGTCAGCGAGTTCGCCGTACGCGACGGAGCCGTTCTCGCCACCCTGCTCGGCTACTCGACGGCCGATGTGCCCAGTTGCTGCCCCGACGTGACCGACCGCGCGACATGGCAGTGGAAGAACGGCGCGTTCCTCCGCTCGACCCCGGCCGGAGCCCACAGCGTCTGAACCGGCCAAGCCTGAACCGTCCGACCCGGGCGACGTGCCATGAAAAATCAGACAGTATCGGTAACGAAGTGTGCCCGAACGGTCACTCCGCGTCAGGTCCGTAGATCTCCACCTTGTCCCCGACCCGGCGGACATGGATGCAGTCGCCCGGACACTCCTTCGCGGAGTCGGCCACCTCCATGACCAGCGGCAGCGGCACCGGCGCCGTCGCACCCCTGTCCTGCAGCAAGACGTCGTCCGCGCCCTTCACATAGGCCAGACCGTCGATGTCCAGCTCGAACACCTCCGGCGCGTACTGGGCACAGATGCCGTCGCCGGTACAGAGATCCTGATCGATCCAGACCTCCAACGCCTCACCGGCGGCCCCGGCCTCCTGCTGCACGCTCATCTCTCCTGCCGTTTCCCTGCGCCGGGCCCCCGGACGCAAGTCCGCCCTGCCCTGACGGGTGTTGAACACTTCGACCCTACCTCCGGCCGCGAACGATCACGCCCCCCGCCCGCCCGGACACCGTCCGTCACCGATCCGGGCTTCCCGGCCCGCCCCGTCCCCAGTGCCCGCCGGCCCCCGAACCCACCACCGGCACCGCCGCAGCCGCACGGCCCGCAGCCACCACCACCCCGATGGTCAGGCCCTTCACCACCGCAACTCCGCCCAGTCGTGAAGGGGTTTGACCACTCCGGCCTGGAACAGCCCGCTTCTGAATCGCGTTGAGTGGGTATCCACACGGCGTGAGGAAGGGCACAGGGTGTGGCCGACGACACACCTTGACAGTCTTTGTGATCTAGGGGTTTCAATCGACACCCACCCAGGTAGGGTCTGGAAACGTCCAGCTCCCCTTGGAGGAGGTGAGGACCGTGGCAGCCCACGACGACGACATGAACCGCGGCATCCGCCCGGGACGAGGGTCCGACGACCCGGCCGGGCAGATTGCCTACCTTGAGCAGGAGATCGCCGTCCTGCGCCGCAAGCTCGCCGACTCTCCGCGACACACGAGGATTCTCGAGGAGCGGATCGTCGAGCTGCAGACCAACCTGGCCGGCGTGTCCGCCCAAAACGAGCGACTCGCCAACACGCTCCGTGAGGCCCGCGACCAGATCGTGGCCCTCAAGGAAGAAGTCGACCGGCTCGCCCAGCCACCGGCCGGCTTCGGAGTCTTCCTGCAGGCCAACGAAGACGGCACCGCCGACATCTTCACCGGCGGCCGCAAACTCCGCGTGAACGTGAGCCCCAGCGTCGAGCTCGACGAGCTCCGGCGCGGCCAGGAAGTCATGCTCAACGAAGCGCTCAACGTGGTCGAGGCCATGAAGTACGAGCGCGTCGGGGACATCGTCACCCTCAAGGAAATCCTCGAGGACGGCGAGCGCGCCCTCGTGCTCGGGCACACCGACGAGGAACGGGTGGTACGGCTCGCCGAGCCGCTGCTGGACGTCACCATCCGCCCCGGCGACGCCCTCCTGCTCGAACCCCGCTCCGGCTACGTCTACGAAGTCGTTCCGAAGAGCGAGGTCGAGGAACTCGTCCTCGAAGAAGTACCCGACATCGGATACGACCAGATCGGCGGCCTCGGCAACCAGATCGAGGCCATCCGCGACGCGGTCGAGCTGCCCTACCTCTACCCCGACCTGTTCAAGGAGCACGAACTGCGGCCGCCCAAGGGCGTCCTGCTGTACGGGCCCCCCGGATGCGGCAAAACACTCATCGCCAAGGCCGTCGCCAACTCACTGGCCAAAAAGGTCGCCGAAGTCACCGGCCAGGCCGCCGGCAAGAGCTTCTTCCTCAACATCAAGGGCCCCGAGCTCCTCAACAAGTACGTCGGCGAGACCGAACGACAGATCCGCCTCGTCTTCCAGCGAGCCCGCGAGAAGGCCAGCGAGGGCACACCCGTCATCGTCTTCTTCGACGAGATGGAATCCCTCTTCCGCACCCGCGGCTCCGGCGTCAGCTCGGACGTGGAGAACACCATCGTCCCCCAGCTGCTCGCCGAGATCGACGGCGTGGAAGGCCTGCAGAACGTGGTCGTGATCGGCGCCTCCAACCGCGAGGACATGATCGACCCCGCCATCCTGCGCCCCGGCCGCCTCGACGTGAAGATCAAGATCGAGCGTCCCGACGCCGAAGCCGCCAAGGACATCTTCGGCAAGTACCTCACAGAACGCCTCCCGCTGCACTCCGACGACCTCGGCGAGCACAGCGGCAGCAAGGCCACCACGGTCCAGAGCATGATCCAGACCGCAGTAGAACACATGTACGCAGAATCCGAGGAAAACCGCTTCCTGGAAGTCACCTACGCCAACGGCGACAAGGAAGTCCTCTACTTCAAGGACTTCAACTCCGGCGCAATGATCGAAAACATCGTCGGACGCGCCAAAAAAATGGCGATCAAGGACTTCCTCGAACACAACCAGAAAGGCCTCCGCGTCTCCCACCTCCTCCAAGCCTGCGTGGACGAGTTCAAGGAGAACGAGGACCTCCCCAACACCACCAACCCGGACGACTGGGCCCGAATCTCCGGAAAGAAGGGCGAACGGATCGTCTACATCCGTACCCTGATCACAGGAAAGCAGGGCGCAGACACCGGACGCTCCATCGACACGGTGGCGAACACCGGGCAGTACCTGTAAAAGACAGGGCGGCTGCGGGTGCCCCCACCGGGTACCCGCAGCCGACTGTTTTTCAGGCCACGGCTCGAGCGAGGCAATGACGCAAATGATCTCCCCACCAGCACAAAGGCGTTCTAGGCTCTTCCGTACCGCCGAGTCGCGCAGTGCGGGGACGGGCACCGCACACGCACCGGAGCGCCAGCGGTACTTGAGCGGCGTCCCCGACCGAGGACACCGCCGGGCAAGGAGGGCCGCATGACCGTACGGCGAGTAATGGGCATCGAGACGGAGTACGGGATCTCCGTCCCCGGTCACCCCAACGCCAATGCCATGCTCACCTCGTCCCAGATCGTCAACGCCTACGCGGCGGCGATGCACCGGGCCCGCCGGGCCCGCTGGGACTTCGAGGAGGAGAACCCGCTGCGCGACGCGCGAGGCTTCGACCTCGCCCGCGAAGCCGCCGACGCCAGCCAGCTCACCGACGAGGACATCGGCCTGGCCAACGTCATCCTCACCAACGGCGCACGCCTCTACGTCGACCACGCACACCCCGAATACAGCGCCCCCGAGGTCACCAACCCCCGCGACGCCGTCCTCTGGGACAAAGCCGGCGAACGCATCATGGCCGAAGCCGCCGAACGCGCCGCCCAGCTCCCCGGCGCCCAGCCCATCCACCTCTACAAAAACAACACCGACAACAAAGGCGCCTCCTACGGCACCCACGAGAACTACCTGATGAAGCGGGAAACCCCCTTCTCGGACATCGTGCGCCACCTCACGCCCTTCTTCGTCTCCCGCCAGGTCGTCACCGGCGCCGGCCGCGTCGGCATCGGCCAGGACGGCCACGAACACGGCTTCCAGCTCAGCCAGCGCGCCGACTACTTCGAAGTCGAAGTCGGCCTCGAAACCACACTCAAACGCCCCATCATCAACACCCGGGACGAACCCCACGCCGACGCCGAGAAATACCGGCGCCTCCACGTGATCATCGGCGACGCCAACCTGTCGGAGATCTCGACCTACCTCAAGCTGGGCACGACCGCCCTGGTCCTGTCCATGATCGAAGACGGCTTCATCGCCGTCGACCTCGCCGTCGACCAGCCCGTCCGCACCCTCCACCAGGTCTCCCACGACCCCACCCTCAAGCGCCTCGTCACCCTCCGCAGCGGCCGGACACTCACCGCCGTCCAGCTCCAGATGGAGTACTACGAGCTGTCGCGCAAATACGTGGAAGAGCGCTTCGGCTCCGACGCCGACGACCAGACCAAAGACGTCCTCGCCCGCTGGGAAGACACCCTCAACCGCCTCGAACACGACCCCATGAGCCTCGCCGGCGAACTCGACTGGGTCGCCAAACGGGAACTCATGGAGGGCTACCGGCGCCGCGACAACCTCGACTGGGACGCCGCCCGACTCCACCTCGTCGACCTCCAGTACGCCGACGTACGCGCCGAGAAAGGCCTCTACAACCGCCTGGTGGCCCGCGGACGCATCAAGCGCCTCCTGGACGAGAACGACGTCGAGCGGGCCCGTACGAAGCCGCCAGAGGACACCCGGGCCTACTTCCGCGGACGCTGTCTCGAGCAGTACGCCGACGACGTCGCCGCGGCCTCCTGGGACTCGGTCATCTTCGACCTCCCGGGCCGGGACTCGCTCCAGCGCGTCCCAACCCTCGAACCGCTTCGCGGAACGCGAAATCACGTCAAGGAACTCCTGGACCGCTGCCGCACCGCGGAAGACCTGGTCAGAGTGCTGTCGGGCGGCTGAGCGGGTATGTGTCACCGACTCCGCCCGACAGGGTGGAAAAGTCCCCGTCCGGGAATCATCGAGGTGGTTCCCGGACGTTGAGGGAACTGCGGGGCCGATGTCGGACCCTGCTTGTAGGGTCTGATCAAGAACGTCGAACCGAGCGGGGTGAGGGTTATGGCGACCAAGGACACCGGCGGCGGCCAGCAGAAGGCGACGCGCTCCACGGAGGAGGTCGAGGAAGCGCCCGAGGCGCAGGTATCGGAAGACCTCAAGGAACGCCAGGAGAAGCTGAGCGACGACGTGGACTCCGTCCTCGACGAAATCGATGATGTGCTCGAAGAAAACGCCGAGGACTTCGTGCGCTCCTTCGTTCAGAAGGGTGGAGAGTGATTTCTCCTTCGAATCGAAGGTGGCGGCGGGGGAGTTGGGGTTGTTCGACAGTGAGAGTGTGAAACGCTGCTCGCGGTGCAAGCAGGACAAGCCGCGGGCAGCCTTCGCAAGCAACAAAGCCATGCGCGATGGGCTGCAGGCGTATTGCAGAGAATGTTCGGCGGCGTACTACCGGCAGCGTCAGGATGCCCGTGGCAGAAAGCCGCGCCCGAGGGTGGTGGCCCCGGAGGGCCACAAGTATTGCCAGCGATGCGAGAAGATCAAGCCGCACTCCGAGTGGGACCGCAACAGAACAGCCTCTGATGGCCTGTCGACGCGTTGCAAGGCGTGCCGGGCCATTGAGGGGCGTGCGGGCCACTTGAAGCGCCACTACGGCATGACCGAAGCCGAGCGTGACGAGATGATCGCCTCTCAGGTGGGCCTTTGTGTGATCTGCCTGAACGCTCCGGCTGTACATGTGGATCACTGTCACGAGACGGGTAGGGTCCGTGGCGTACTGTGCTTCAACTGCAATTCGGCCATCGGCAAGTTGGGAGATGATCCCGACACTGTTCGTCGGGCTGCCGCCTACTTGGAAGGATCCTCGTGGAAGCCAACACTCGTAGCACCGGGCGTCTACCAGCTGCCTTCCTGACGCCTGGGTCGTCGTCCTTCATGGACTTTTTGTCCGAGCACCAGCCGGAGATGCTGCCCGGCAACCGGCAGCTGCCGCCCACCCAGGGTGTGATCGAGGCGCCGCACGGCACCACGATCGTGGCCGTCACCTTCCCGGGCGGTGTGGTGCTGGCCGGTGACCGTCGGGCCACCATGGGCAATGTGATCGCGCAGCGGGACATCGAGAAGGTGTTCCCGGCGGACGAGTACTCGGCGGTGGGTATCGCCGGCACGGCCGGTCTGGCCGTCGAGATGGTGAAGCTGTTCCAGTTGGAGCTGGAGCACTTCGAGAAGGTCGAGGGGGCGCAGCTCTCGCTGGAGGGCAAGGCGAACCGTCTGTCGACCATGATCCGTTCCAACCTGGGCATGGCCATGCAGGGTCTGGCGGTGGTCCCGCTGTTCGCGGGGTATGACGTGGACCGGGAGAGGGGTCGCATCTTCTCCTACGACGTCACCGGCGGCCGCTCCGAGGAGCACAACTTCGCTGCGACCGGTTCCGGCTCGATGTTCGCGCGCGGTGCCATGAAGAAGCTTTTCCGTAACGACCTGACCGAGGACCAGGCCACGACGTTGGTGGTGCAGGCCCTGTACGACGCGGCTGACGACGACTCGGCGACCGGTGGTCCCGATGTCGCCCGCCGGATCTACCCGATCGTCACCGTGATCACCGAGGACGGTTTCCGCAAGCTGACCGACGACGAGTCCTCCGAGATCGCCCGCTCGATTCTGGAGCGGCGTCTGGAGCAGCCCGACGGCCCTCGGGCCGCGCTGCTGTAGCCGGTGGTCGGTTGTTGTTCAGGGTGATCCAGTGACTTCGACAGAAAGGGACGGATAACCGGTGTCGACGCCGTTCTATGTCTCCCCCCAGCAGGCGATGGCCGACCGGGCGGAGTACGCCCGTAAGGGCATCGCCCGTGGCCGCAGCCTGGTTGTGCTGCAGTATGCCGACGGCATCGTGTTCGTCGGTGAGAACCCGTCCCGTGCGCTGCACAAGTTCAGTGAGATCTATGACCGGATCGGTTTCGCGGCGGCCGGTAAGTACAACGAGTACGAGAATCTGCGCATCGGTGGCGTCCGCTATGCCGATCTGCGTGGTTACACCTATGACCGGGACGATGTGACGGCCCGCGGTCTCGCGAACGTCTATGCCCAGACGCTGGGCACGATCTTCTCCAGTGCGGCCGAGAAGCCGTACGAGGTGGAGCTGGTCGTGGCGGAGGTGGGGGAGACGCCGGAGGGCGATCAGATCTATCGGTTGCCGCATGACGGGTCGATCGTGGACGAGCACGGTTCGGTCGCGGTGGGTGGTAATGCGGAGCAGATCAGCAGCTATCTGGATCAGCGGCATCAGGACGGCATGAGTCTGGCCGAGGCGCTGAAGCTGGCTGTGCAGGCGTTGTCGCGTGACACGAACGGTTCGGAGCGGGAGATCCCGGCGGAGCGTCTGGAGGTGGCGGTCCTGGACCGTACGCGTCCGCAGTCGCGCAAGTTCAAGCGGATTGTCGGTCGTCAGCTCGCCCGGCTGCTGGAGAGCGATGGGGCGGCCACGGAGGCGGAGAGCTCCGACGAGGGCTCCGACGAGGAGGAGTAGACGAGCCCGCCCTCACTCTGGGTGCGCCCCGGCCGGTTTCCCGGTCGGGGCGCAGGGCGTTTCAGGAGGCGCTGGGCGGGGCTGTGGAGCCGCGTACGACGAGCTGGACGGGGATGTCTCCCTCTTGCGGTGTTCGGCCGTCCAGGACGGCGAGGAGGGCTTGCATGCCGCGTTCGCCGAAGAGTTCGGCGTCGAGTTTGACGGTGGTGAGTTCGGGGTCGATGGCGGTGGCGAGGGCGAGGTCGTCGAGGCCGGTGACGGAGATGTCGTCGGGGATGCGCAGGCCGAGGCGGCGGATGGCTTTGTAGGCGCCGGCTGCGAGTTTGTCGTCGTCGCAGACGAGGGCGGTGGGGCGGGGGCCGGGTGCGCCGAGGGCGGTTTCGGTGGCGGTGCGGGCGTCTTCGATGGTGATGGGTGCGCGGGCGGTGCGGACGGTGGTGCCGGGGACGGTGGCGGTGCGGGTGGCGAGTTCGCGGGCGCGGATGTCGAAGGTCCAGGAGGGTACGTCGGCTGCGAGGTGGAGGAAGTGGCGGTGGCCGAGGGCGAGCAGGTGTTCGGTGACCTGGCGGATGCCGTCGGTGATGTCGAGGTTGACGGTGGCGGCGCCGAGGCTGCCTTCGGGGTCGCTGTCGAGCATGACGAGGGGGAGTTGGTCGCCGCGGATGGCGGTGAGGGCGTCGGCGGCCATGGAGGAGGCGATGACGCCGTCGAGGGCGGCCTGGGCGGAGGCGAAGGGGTCTCTGGCCGGTCCGATGCCTTCGGGGGAGGGGTAGAGGACGACTCCGAAGCCGTGTTCGGCGGCGATTCTGGCGGCGCCGGTGTAGACGCCGGCGAAGAATTCGGTGGTGAGTACGGGGACGACGAGGAGGACGGTGCGGGTGCGGCCGAGGCGGAGGTTGCGGGCGGCGAGGTTGGGCCGGTAGCCGAGTTGTCGTGCGGCTTCGCGGACGCGGTCGGCGGTGGGTTGGGAGACGCGTCCGCGCCATTTGTCGCCGAGGACCAGGGAGACGGCGGCCTGGGAGACGCCGGCGGCTTCGGCGACGTCGCGGCTCGTGGGGCGGGTGCTGCCTCGTGCCACCGTGGGCCTGCTCTTTCGTCTGGACTGGTGAACAGCGCACATGGTACGTATGGAGGAGGCCGTTATACGTAAAACTACATGCGTCACTGCAGACGTCGCAGCCGGCGTCATGGTTCGGAAGGGCGGAGATGGCCACGGGATACCTGGAGATCCTCAGGGCGAGGCATGCCTCCCGGCTGCTCGTGGGCACGCTGGTGGGCCGGCTGCCGAACGCCACTTCCGCGATCGCGATCGTGCTGTTCGTCCGTGCCGAGGGCGGCAGCTACAGCCTGGCCGGCGCTCTGGCGGCGGCCTACGGGGTCGCCAACGCCGTCGGGCAGCCGGTGCTGGGACGACTGGTGGACCTGCACGGCCAGCCGCGGGTCCAGTTGCCCGCCGCGGCTCTGTCGGCCCTCGCCATGACGGCCTTCGCGTTCACCGGCACCGGTCCGCTGCCCCTGGCGTACGCCGCCGTGGGGGCCGCCGGGCTGTTCACTCCGCCGCTGGAGGGCGGTCTGCGTGCGCTGTGGCCCGCTGTGCTCCGTGCGGAGGACCAGGTGCACACGGCGTACGCCATGGATGCGGTGGCGCAGGAAGTCATGTTCACGGTCGGGCCGTTGCTGGTGACGCTGTGCATGTCGCTGTGGTCGGCGCAGGCCGCGCTGCTCTTGCTGAACGTCGTCGGGGTTCTGGGTGCCCTTTCGGTGGTGGTGTCGCCGCCTTCGCGCGCGTGGCGTTCGGCGCCGCGGGAGGCGCACTGGCTGGGTGCGTTGCGCTCGACGGGACTCGTGGCCCTGTTGGGTGCGTTCTTCTTCGTGGGTCTCGCGCTGGGTTCCATCACGGTCGCCTCGGTCTCGTACGCGGACGACCACGGCGGTGACGCGGTGTACGGCTGGCTGATGGCGGGCCTGGGTCTGGGTGCGCTCATCGGCGGTGTGTGTTATGGGGCGCGGCGCTGGTCGGGTGAACCGGCGCGGCGACTGCGGGTCCTGGTGGCGCTTCTGGCGGTGTGTTACCTGCCGCTGATGCTGATGCCGTCAGCGGTGGCGATGACGCTGCTGTCGGTCCTTTCGGGGGTGTTCCTGGCGCCCGCCATCGCGTGTGCCTTCGTCCTGGTCGACCGGTACGCGCCGACCGGGACGGTCACCGAGGCGTTCTCCTGGCTTGTGACGACGTTCACCGTGGGTGCGTCGGTGGGAACGGGCCTGGCGGGGCCGGTCGTAGAGGCGGGCGGGGCCTTGTGGGGCTTCGCCCTGCCGGGTGCCGCGGGGGGTGTGTCGCTGCTGGTTCTGGTGGCCACGGGACGGGTCCTCGCAGCTCCCGCCGGGCGGGCGGTGGTTGCGGCTTCATCGGAAAATGATCCAAACCGTGCCGCCGAACCCCGTTTCAGCTCAGGGGATCGGGCGTAATGTTCAGTCATGGACCGCCGCATTTTCGGGCTGGAGAACGAGTACGGCGTCACGTGCACGTTCAGGGGACAGCGCCGCCTGTCGCCTGACGAGGTGGCGCGGTACCTCTTCCGCCGTGTCGTGTCATGGGGCCGCAGCAGCAATGTCTTTCTGCGCAACGGGGCCCGGCTCTATCTCGACGTGGGCTCACATCCGGAATACGCGACACCGGAATGTGACAACGTGATCGAACTGGTCACCCACGACAAGGCCGGCGAACGCATTCTGGAAGGACTCCTGGTGGACGCCGAACGACGCCTGCACGAGGAGGGAATCGCGGGCGACGTCTACCTCTTCAAGAACAACACCGACTCGGCGGGAAACTCCTACGGCTGTCACGAGAACTATCTCGTGGCCCGGCACGGCGAGTTCTCCCGGCTTGCGGACATCCTCATTCCGTTCCTCGTCACGAGGCAGTTGCTGTGCGGTGCGGGCAAGGTGCTGCAGACGCCGCGCGGTGCAGTGTACTGCGTCAGTCAGCGGGCCGAGCACATCTGGGAGGGCGTCTCCTCGGCGACGACCCGTTCCCGGCCGATCATCAACACGCGGGACGAGCCGCACGCGGACGCCGAGCGCTATCGCCGGCTGCATGTGATCGTGGGCGACTCGAACATGTCCGAGACGACCATGCTGCTCAAGGTCGGCGCCACCGACCTGGTGCTGCGCATGATCGAGGCGGGCACGGTGATGCGGGACCTCACCCTGGAGAACCCGATCCGGGCGATCCGCGAGGTCAGCCATGACATCACGGGCCGGCGCAAGGTGCGTCTGGCCAGCGGCCGGGAGGCGTCCGCGCTGGAGGTGCAGCGCGAGTACTTCGAGAAGGCCGTGGACTTCTGTGAGCGCCGGGGCATCCGCACGGGCACGGTCGAACAGGTCCTGGAGCTGTGGGGCCGCACGCTGGACGCGATCGAGGCCGAGGATCTCGACCGTATCGGCACCGAGATCGACTGGGTGATGAAGTACAAGCTCATCGAGCGGTACCGGGCCAAGCACAACATGACCATGTCGCACCCGAGGGTCGCTCAGATAGACCTCGCTTATCACGACATTCACCGTCGTCGTGGCCTGTACTACCTCCTGGAGAAGAAAGGCCAAGCCACCCGGATCTGCAACGATTTGAAGATCTTCGAGGGCAAGTCCGTTCCACCGCAGACCACTCGGGCCCGGCTGCGCGGCGACTTCATCCGGCGGGCCCAGGAACAGCGCCGGGACTTCACGGTCGACTGGGTCCATCTCAAGCTCAACGACCAGGCTCAGCGCACGGTGTTGTGCAAGGACCCGTTCCGTTCGGTGGACGACCGGGTGGAGAAACTGATCGCCGGAATGTGAGGGAACGCAACACGGGCGCCGTACGTTTCCCGTACGGCGCCCGCGTCGCGTCGTAGAGTTGCGCGCACGCCATCAATCAAGATCGACCGATACGAGGCTTCCATCGTGCGCCGACGCTCACTGCTCATCGCCCTGCCCGCAGGACTGGTCACGCTCGCCGGGTGCGGCGACGACAAGTCCGACTCGAGCAAGGCCAGTGAGAGTGCCTCGCCCTCCGCGCCGTCCGAACCGCCGCCGCCGAAGATCGTCGACGGTCCGCTGCCGAAGGTCACCGCGGGGACGCAGTTCGGCCAGAAGCCGACGGTGGCCAAGGGCGACGGCGACCCGTCGAAGGATCTGGCGGTCAAGACGCTGATCGCGGGCGACGGGCAGACGCTGGCGGAGAACGACTTCGTGCAGGCCCACTATCTCGGCCAGATCTGGAACACGGCGAAGGTCTTCGACAACTCCTACGACCGCAAGACCCCGCTGATGATCCAGCTCGCCAAGGGCAGCGTCATCGACGGCTGGCGCTACGGCCTCGCGGGCAGGAAGGTGGGCAGCCGTGTCGTGATGGCGGTCCCGCCGACCTGGGGTTACGGCCCTGAGGGCAACGCCCAGGCGGGCATCAAGGGCACCGACACGCTCGTCTTCGTGATCGACATCCAGGACACGTTCAACGCCAAGAGCTCGGCCAAGGGCGAGGTCGTCGACCAGAGCGACGCCGCCCTGCCCAAGGTCGGCACCAACACCGACGGCAAGGCGCCCTCGATCGACATCCCCGACGCCGACGCGCCGACGAAGCTGGTGTCGGCGTACGTCCTGGAGGGCGACGGTCCCGTCGTCAAGGCGGACCAGACGGTTCTGGTGCAGTTCAAGGGCCTGGTGTGGGACAGCGGCAAGGAGTTCGAGTCGACGTACACGCGCAAGCAGCTCAGCTCGTTCTCCCTCGCCCAGATGCAGCAGCTCGTCAAGGGGCTGGCGCAGGGTCTGACGGGCAAGAAGGTGGGCAGCCGGGTGCTGCTGGTGATGCCCCCGAAGCTGGGGTACGGCGACAATCCGCCGGCGGGCGGTGTCATCACGAAGGACTCCACGCTGGTGTTCTCCGTCGACATCCTGGCCGCCATGTGATGTGCCGGAGATGTAAGACTGTCCGTGTTGCCTTTCGTACACACGCAGGAGCAAAGACGTGAGCATCGACAAGCCCGAGATCGACTTCCCGGGCGGCGAGCCCCCGGCGGACCTCGAGATCAAGGACATCTGGGAGGGTGAGGGCGCCGAGGCGGCCGCGGGCCAGACCGTCACCGTCCACTACGTGGGTGTCGCCTTCAGCACCGGCGAGGAGTTCGACGCCAGCTGGAACCGGGGCACGCCGTTCCGCTTCCCGCTGGGTGCCGGCCGCGTCATCAAGGGCTGGGACCAGGGCGTCCAGGGCATGAAGGTCGGCGGCCGCCGCCAGCTGACCATCCCCGCCCACCTCGCCTACGGCAACCAGAGCCCGACCCCGGCGATCAAGCCCGGCGAGACCCTGATCTTCGTGGTCGACCTTCTCGGCGTCTGATTTCCGATCGCATCCGATCACCTGGGGCCCATGCCTGTACCGGCGTGGGCCCTCGGCTTTTGCCGCGCCACCACGGAGCGGTACGGTCGTCGATCGTAAGCACCATAGGGAGGCGAAGGGCGTCGATGGCCATTGCCAAGGCCGAGCGGCTGATGAACCTGGCGCTGTGTCTGCTCGGGACGCGGCGGCCGCTCAGCAAGCGCGAGCTGCGTGAGTCCATCGAGGCCTACCTCGAGGCGGGCAGCGACGATTCCTTCAACCGGATGTTCGAGCGCGACAAGGACGACCTGCGCGAGCTCGGACTGGTGATCGAGACCGTCGAGAACCTCGACGGCGAGGTCGGCTACCTCGCCCGGCGCGACAGCAACCGCCTCCCGCCCATCACCCTCGACGCCGAGGAGGCCGCCGCGCTGGGCCTGGCCGCCAAGGTGTGGCAGCAGGCGCGGCTCGCGGGCGCGGCCAGCGGCGCCCTGCAGAAGCTGCGTGCGGCGGGGCTGCCCGAGGACGTCGATCCGTACGAGGCCCATGGCGCCCTGGAGCCGCGCATCCCCGTGCACGAGGCCGCGTTCGAGCCGCTGATGCTGGCCTGCCGTGACCGCCGACCGGTCGTCTTCGACTACCGCAAGGCCACCGCCGCCCGCCCCGAGCCCCGGCATGTGGAGCCCTGGGCGCTGGAGTGCTGGCGCGGCCACTGGTACCTGGCCGGCTGGGACCGCGACCGCGGGGCCGAGCGGGTCTTCAGGCTGTCCCGGATCACCGGGAAGGTGCGCTCGCGCGGCGCGCGGTTCACCGCCCCCGTTCCGGACGTGGTCACCGTCCGCGAGACCGTCGCGAGCTGGGCGGGGGAGACCGCCGACCGCTCCGCGCTGATCCGGCTGCGCTCGGACGCGGGCTACCCGCTGCGGGCGAAGGCCACCTCGGTGCGGGAACTCGGGGACGGCTGGGACGAGTTGGAGATTCCGTACGGCCACGGCCTGGACGCCTGGCTGGTGGAGTTCGGGCCGGACGTGGTGGTCCTGGAGCCCGCCGAGCTGCGGGCCGATGTGGTGGACCGGCTGCGTGCCGTGGCCAAGGGCTGAGGGGGACGTCAGAACATGGTGGGCAAACCGGCCAGACCGGCGAACGCCATCGACCAGACCCGGAGGATGCTCTCCCTGGTGACGTATCTGAGGGAGCGCCCGGGCGCCCGCGTCGAGGACGTCGCCCGCGCCTTCGGGATCACCGAGGACGAACTGGTCTCCGACCTCGATGTGCTGCCCATGTGCGGTACCAGCTTCCGCGGCGGCGACCTGCTCGACATCGACACCGACGGCGAGCGCATCTGGTGGCACAACCCCGATGACGTCGCCGAGCCCCTGCGGCTCGCCGCCGACGAGGCGACCGCGCTGCTCGTGGCCGCCCGCGCGGTGGCCACCCTGCCCGGCCTGCGCGAGAGCGACCGGCAGGCACTGCTGCGCGCCAACGCCAAGGTGGAGGCCGCGGCCGGCGAGGCGGCGGGGGCCAGCTCGCGGCTGTCGGTGACCTTCGAGTCCGAGGGCGGAGTCTTCGCGGACGTCGACCGGGCCATCTCCGAGCGGCGCCGGCTGTGGATCCGCTACTACTCGCCCGCCCGTGACGAGGTCACCGAACGCGAGATCGACCCGATCCGGCTCGTCAGCGTCGGCCACACCTATGTGGAGGCCTGGTGCCGGCGCTCCGAGGCGCGCCGCACCTTCCGGCTCGACCGGGTCGCGGAGATCAGGATCCTCGACGAGCCGTCCGCGCCGCCCGAGATCGAGCTGCGCGACCTCTCGGAGGCGCTGGTGCAGCCCGCGGCCGAGGACCCCGAGGTCGTCGTCGAGGTCGGCCCGGGCGGCCGCTGGGTCGCCGAGTACTACCCGCACGACAGTGCGGATGAGCTTGCGGACGGCGGGCTGCGTATTTCCCTGCGGACGCCGGATCCGACGTCGCTGCGGCGGCTGGCGCTGCGGCTCGGGCGCGACGGCCGGATCGTCTCGCCGCGCGACCTCGCCGACAGTGCCCGCGAGGCGGCCCGTATGGCGCTGGCGGCGTACGACGGTGTCGAGGCACAGGGCGCACACGAGGCTCCGACGGCGCCCTCGACGGGCGACGTGCAGTACACCAGCCGGGAGTGAGCCGGAGGGGCGTCGGCCGCCCCGGAGGCGAACGACCACGACGAGGGGAGCAGGGTCTTTGAGTGAGATGACGGTCGCGACCGCGTTCGCCGGGATGAAGGGCGTGTCCCCGGTGGTGTTCCGGGCCGGCTGCCCGGACTGCCGGGGCAGCGTCGAGCTCGCCGCCGGCGCCCTGCGCCTGGCGATCGGCGCCACCAGCCGCACCACCTTCTACTCGTTCACCTGCCCCGACTGCGGCGCGGCCGTCCGCAAGCCGGCCGGGGAGCGGATCGTGGAGCTGCTGACCGGCGGCGGGGTCCGCACCCTGCGACTGCACTCCACTCTGTAGGACGGTCTAGGCTCGGCGTCATGTTCTGGCCGATGTTCGCGGTAGCTGTGGGTTTTGTGGGTCTCGCCGTTCTCGGTGTGCTCGCCGTGCGGGTCTTCCTGGAGGCCCAGCGCCTCGGCAGGCAGGTCACCGACTCCGCGCGCCGCATCAGCAGGGCGGCCGAGGACCTGGAGCGGGCGGCCGTCAGCACGGCCCGCGCCGTAGACTCGATGTGAGTGCCGCTGTGCACGGCACGTGAGTCCCGCGGCCCGTGCGTTTTGGGCCACTTCGACCTGTCAACCCGGCAGCGCGGACGGGTACGCTGCTGATCGCGGCCCGGAGAACGAGGCCCGGACCGCTGACCGGGAGTACGCCCGGGGATTGCCACGCGTTTACCCCTGAGCGTTACGATCGCTGACAAGACGATCGATCGGACAGGTGTCCGACCGGTCGGACGGCATCCCATCCCAGCCGCCTCGGTGAGAAGGTAAAGACTTATGTTCGGAAGGCTCGGCGCCCCCGAGATCATTCTCATCCTCGTCGTCATCATCCTGCTGTTCGGCGCGAAGAAGCTTCCGGACATGGCGCGTTCCCTCGGCAAGTCCGCTCGCATCCTCAAGAGCGAGGCGAAGGCGATGAAGTCCGAGGGTCAGGACAACGCGTCCGCTCCGGCGGCCCCGCCGCAGGACGACCAGCAGCCCCCGGCCCCGCGCACCATCCAGGCGGCCCCCGGTGACGTGACCAGCTCCCGCCCGGTCACCGAGCCGACGGACACCACCAAGCGCTGACGCAGGGCCGGTGACCTCCGGCCCGCTGAACGAGATGGGAACGTGGGTTGCTGAAGTCTGCCCGCAAGAAGGAGAAGGATCCCGAGGGGCGGATGCCCCTCGCGGAGCACCTTCGTGAGCTCCGCAACCGGCTCGCGAAGGCGATGCTGGCCATCGTCGTCGTCACCGTCGTCGCCGCCTTCTTCTACAACGACATCATCAACTTCTTCACCAGGCCGATCCTCGACTCGGTCGGCTGCGACCAGACCTTCGAGCAGCTGGCGAGGGCGAAGGGCGACAAGCCCTGCGCGCAGATCACGATCAACGGTCTGCTCACCCCCTTCACCCTGGCGCTGAAGGTCTCGCTGATGGCCGGCGTGGTGCTGGCCTCGCCGGTGTGGCTGTACCAGCTGTGGGCCTTTGTCGCGCCCGGCCTGCACCGGCACGAGCGCAAGTACGCCTACGCCTTTGTCGGCACGGGCGTCCCGCTGTTCTTCGGCGGCGCCTACTTCGCCTACCGGGTGCTGCCCACCACGGCGAAGGTGCTGCTCGAGTTCACACCGTCCGGCGCCTCCAACCTGCTGCCCCTGGACGATCTGCTCGACCTGGTCACACGCATGGTCATCGTGTTCGGCCTCTCCTTCGAGCTGCCGCTGCTGCTGATCTTCCTCAACATGACCGGAGTGATCACCGGCAGGCGGATGCTCGGCTGGTGGCGGGCCATGATCATGGGCATCACGGTCTTCGCGGCGATCGCGACGCCGAGCACGGACCCGCTGACGATGCTGGCGCTCGCCGGACCGATCTGGGTCCTCTACTTCGGCGCGGTCGCCTTCTCACTGCTCAACGACCGGCGCAGGCGCGTCCGGGAGGCCGCGGGCCCCGCCGACGACGAGGCCTCCGACCTGGATCTCACCCCCGAGGACATCGGCGAGGTCGAGGCCGTCTCCGCCGGCCGGGCGCTGCCCGAGCAGGCGAGTTCCGACCGGGTCAACGGATACGACGACGTGACCTGACGATCCTGGTCAGCGGGCGCCCACGGGGCGCGGCCGGCCGCTTCCGCGTCTGCGGGCGGCCGGTTTCTGCGTCTGCCCGGCCGTCGGGACTTGAGCCGCGGTAGCGCTGTGAGCTGCGTGTATCCCGGGTTCAGCAGGATCTGATCCGGATAATGATCGTCCTGTTGTCAGTGGGGCCCGGTACGCTCGAAAGCACGATGACAGAGGACCTCTCACCGGCCGAGCGGTACACGGCAGCACGGCGGCGTGCTGCCGAGCAGGCCACCGCGCTCGCCTCCTTCCGCGAGATGTACGACTTCGGCCTCGACCCCTTCCAGATCGAGGCCTGCCAGGCACTCGAAGCGGGGAAGGGCGTGCTGGTCGCCGCGCCCACCGGCTCGGGCAAGACGATCGTCGGCGAGTTCGCCGTCCACCTCGCCCTCCAGCAGGGCAGGAAGTGCTTCTACACGACACCCATCAAGGCGCTGTCGAACCAGAAGTACGCCGACCTGTGCCGCCGTTACGGAACCGGCAAGGTCGGCCTGCTCACCGGCGACAACAGCGTCAACTCCGAGGCCCCGGTGGTCGTGATGACCACCGAGGTGCTGCGGAACATGCTCTACGCCGGCTCGCGGACCCTCCTCGGCCTCGGCCACGTGGTCATGGACGAGGTGCACTACCTCTCCGACCGCTTCCGCGGAGCCGTATGGGAGGAAGTGATCATCCACCTGCCCGAGTCGGTCACGCTGGTGTCCCTCTCGGCGACCGTGTCGAACGCCGAGGAGTTCGGCGACTGGCTCGACACCGTCCGCGGCGACACCGAGGTGATCGTCTCCGAGCACCGGCCTGTGCCACTGTTCCAGCACGTACTGGCCGGGCGGCGGATGTACGACCTGTTCGAGGAGGGCGAGGGCCAGAGGAAGGCTGTCAACCCGGACCTCACCCGCATGGCCCGGATGGAGGCGAGCCGCCCCTCCTACCAGGACCGCAGACGCGGCCGTGCCATGCGGGAGGCCGACCGCGAACGCGAACGCAGACAGCGCTCGCGCATCTGGACGCCGAGCCGGCCCGAGGTCATCGAACGGCTCGACGCCGAGGGCCTGCTGCCCGCCATCACGTTCATCTTCAGCCGCGCCGCCTGCGAGGCCGCCGTACAGCAGTGTCTGTACGCGGGACTCAGGCTCAACGACGAGGAGGCGCGCGGCAAGGTGCGTGACCTGGTCGAGGAGCGCACCGCCTCCATCCCCACCGAGGACCTCCATGTCCTCGGCTACTACGAATGGCTGGAGGGCCTGGAGCGCGGCATCGCGGCCCACCACGCGGGCATGCTGCCCACGTTCAAGGAAGTCGTCGAGGAACTGTTCGTCCGCGGACTGGTCAAGGCCGTGTTCGCGACCGAGACCCTTGCACTCGGCATCAACATGCCCGCGCGCTCGGTGGTGTTGGAGAAGCTCGTCAAGTGGAACGGCGAGCAGCATGCCGACATCACCCCCGGCGAGTACACCCAGCTGACGGGCCGTGCGGGCCGGCGCGGCATCGACGTCGAGGGCCACGCGGTCGTGCTGTGGCAGCGCGGGATGAGCCCCGAGCACCTCGCGGGTCTGGCCGGCACACGCACGTACCCGCTGCGCTCCAGCTTCAAGCCGTCGTACAACATGGCGGTCAACCTGGTCGAGCAGTTCGGGCGGCACCGCTCGCGCGAACTGCTGGAGACGTCGTTCGCGCAGTTCCAGGCGGACAAGTCGGTGGTCGGGATCTCCCGGCAGGTGCAGCGCAACGAGGAGGGGCTGGAGGGCTACAAGGCCTCCATGACCTGCCATCTCGGCGACTTCGAGGAGTACGCGCTGCTGCGCCGCCAGCTCAAGGACCGTGAGACCGAACTGGCCCGGCAGGGCGCCAGCCAGCGGCGCGCCGAAGCGGCCGTCGCGCTGGAGAAGCTCAAGCCCGGTGACGTCATCCACGTCCCCACCGGCAAGTACGCCGGCCTGGCGCTGGTGCTGGACCCGGGCCTGCCCGCCGGGCGCTCCAACGGCCACCGCGGCTTCGAGCAGCACGACGGTCCGCGCCCGCTGGTCCTGACCGCCGAGCGGCAGGTCAAGCGGCTCGCGTCGATGGACTTCCCGGTGCCGGTCGAGGCGCTGGAGCGGATGCGGATCCCGAAGTCCTTCAACCCGCGGTCCCCGCAGTCCCGTCGGGACCTCGCGTCCGCGCTGCGCACCAAGGCCGGGCACATCCCGCCGGAGCGGGCCCGCAAGAAGCGGTCGCAGGCCGCCGCCGACCGGGAGATCGCCCGGCTTCGCACCGCGATCCGGGCGCATCCCTGCCACGGCTGCAACGACCGTGAGGACCACGCCCGTTGGGCCGAGCGCTACCACCGGCTGCTGCGCGACACCTCGCAGCTGGAGCGGCGCATCGAGGGGCGCACGAACACCATCGCGCGCACCTTCGACCGGATCGTCGCGCTGCTGACCGAGCTGGACTACCTGCGCGGCGACGAGGTCACCGAGCACGGCAAGCGGCTGGCCCGGCTGTACGGCGAACTCGACCTGCTCGCCAGCGAATGCCTGCGCGCGGGGGTGTGGGAGGGCCTGGCCCCCGCCGAACTGGCCGCCTGTGTCTCGGCGTTGGTGTACGAGGCGCGGGTCGGCGACGACGCGATGGCGCCCAAGCTGCCGTCCGGCAGGGCGAAGGCCGCGCTGGGGGAGATGGTGCGGATCTGGGGGCGGCTGGACGGGCTGGAGGAGGAGTTCCGGATCACCCAGACCGAAGGCGTCGGGCAGCGTGAGCCGGATCTCGGCTTCGCCTGGGCCGCGTACACATGGGCCTCGGGGAAGGGGCTCGACGAGGTGCTGCGTGAGGCGGAGATGCCGGCGGGGGACTTTGTGCGGTGGTGCAAGCAGGTGATCGACGTTCTCGGTCAGATCTCCGCGGCGGGTACTCCTGCGCAGGGCTCGACGGTGCCGAAGAACGCGCGCAAGGCGGTCGACCTGTTGCTGCGGGGAGTTGTGGCCTACTCGTCGGTGGGGTAGCTGCTGGTCGGTGGGTGCGGGTGGACCGTGGCTGGTCGCGCGGTTCCCCGCGCCCCTTTTTTCGCTGCCGTCCGCTTTTGTGTGCCCGTTCGCTGTTACTTCATGTGTTCGAACGGTGTCTGAGCGTGTAAATGTGGCTGAGGGTACTCCTGCTGCGGTGGTCATTTCAGATGCTTGCTGAATATGACATGGCGATGATCCGGTCGGACTAAGCTCGCCCGCGGCGCGCCGAGTTGAGATGGATTCGGGCGCTTGTTCCCACTCCCAGCCGATTTGCTTCAGAGGGCCCACATGGTGAGTGTTCAATCCCCTCCAGATCGCCGCGAACTCCCCTACGCACGTGTGCTGTTGCTGCCCGCCCTGGTGATGGCCGCGGCGACCGGGGCCGCCGCGGCCCTGGTGGCGGAGCCGGCCAGGGCGGCCGTCGGCTGGTGCGGAGCCGTCGCCACCCTGCTGGTCGTCGCGACGACCGCCGAAGCCGTGCGCCGCGGCCGCGCGCTGCGGGACCTGCGCGCCGAGCACCGGCGTCGCACCGCGTACCTGGAACGCCGTATCGCCGCCCATGACGAGGAGATGGAACGCCTCGCCGACGAGATCATGCCCCACGCGGTGTACCGGGTGCAGTGCGGCAATTCACCCGGTGAGGTGATGCACCGCCTCGGCGAGATCCACCCCTCCTGCGACGAACTCCCCGAAGCGCAGCTGTCGCTGCTGGGGACGGTGCTCGACATCGTCGACCGTGAGGAGGCGAAGCGTGACGCCGCGCAGCGCTCCTTCGTCAACATCGCCCGCCGCGTGCAGGCGATCGTCCACCAGCAGGCCAACGAGCTGCAGGAGATGGAGGAGGACCACGGGCGCAACCCCGAGGTCTTCGACGACCTGCTGCGCATCGACCACGGCACCGCGCTGATCGGCCGGCTCGCCGACTCCATCTCCGTCCTCGGCGGCGGCCGGCCGAGCCGCAACTGGCCCGAGCCGGTACCGCTGTTCAGCGTGCTGCGCGGCGCCATGTCCCGGATCCTGGAGTACCGGCGCATCGAGCTGCACTCCATCGCCCAGGTCAACATCGACGGCAACTCCGTCGAGCCGATCATCCACGCCGCGGCCGAACTCCTCGACAACGCCACCCGCTACTCGCCGCCGCAGACCAAGGTGCATGTCACCGCCGTCGAGGTGCAGACCGGCGTCGCCATCGAGATCGAGGACGCCGGCGCCGGCCTCATCCCGGAGGCCCGCGCCCGGGCCGAGGGCATGCTGGAGCGCGCCATGAACGGCGGCGACGTGGGCGACCTCGGCGAGTCCCCGCGCCTTGGCCTCGCGGTCGTGGGCCGGCTCTGCACGACGTACAAGATGCAGGTCAGCCTGCGGGCCTCCGCGTACGGCGGTGTTCGTGCCGTGCTCGTGGTGCCCAGCGCGATGACGACCGACGAGCCCGCATCCTCATTCGCCCACGGCATCGGCGCCACCGCCTCGCCCAGGGCCGACCTCGGCGCGCTCGAAGGGCCCAAGCGCACGCCCAAGAAGCGCCGCCCCACCAGCCCCCGTATCACCGCGCCGCTGTCCCTGGAGGACGACGTCCGCGAGGTCACCGAGTGGACGGCGGGCGGCCTGCCGCAGCGCCGCAGCCGGGTCAAGGTGCCGCTCAGCCAGCGGATCGCCGAGCAGACCGCCATCGAACGGGCCGAACGGGAGGGCAGGCCGACCGTCTGGTCGGCCCCCCGGCCCGAACCCGAGCCCGAACCCGACAAGGAACCCGAACCGGGGCTGTGGGTCGAGGCGTTCATGAACGGACTCAAGGGCAACCCGGACCCGGCCGCACTCACCCAGCCGACAACCGAGCCGGCCCGCGTCGAGGCCGACGACGAGGGGGACCTCAAGTGATCCAGCAGCGTGCCAACTTCGACTGGATGCTCAAGGATCTCGCCGACGGCGTACCCGGCATCGAGATGATCGTGGTGCTCTCCGCCGACGGCCTGCGCATCGCCCGCCACGGCGGCGACCCGGACGCCGCCGACCGTGTCGCCGCGGCCTGCGCGGGCCTGCAGAGCCTGGCCGGTGCCGTCGCGCAGGAGATCCCGGCCAGCGACGGCCGCATGCGCATGGTCATCATCGAGGTCAACGGCGGCTACTTCTATCTGATGGCCGCCGGCGCCAACGCCTACCTCGCGGTCCTGTCCGACGTGGTCGCCGAACCCGGCATGATGAGCAACCGCATGCGCGACCTCGTCGTCCGGATCGGCGCCCACCTCACCACTCCGCCCCGGCGCAACGGCCAGACCCTATGATCCCTCCGCAACGCCGGCGGCGACCGGCCGGGCCCGAGGAGGACCCGCCGCCCGAACCGTGCGGCAAGAACCCCCAGCGGCTGTACGTCCTCACCGGCGCCGCCGACCACGGCGAGCGCGCGGAACTCGACCTCGTCACGCTGATCGTGGCGCGCGCCGACCCGCCCGCCGCCGCGCAGCCCGAGCAGGCGGCGGTGCTGAGACTGTGCGCCAACCCCCTGTCCGTGGCCGAGCTGTCGGCCTATCTCAACCTGCCGTACAGCGTGGTGACCGTCCTGCTCACCGAGCTGCTGACGGCCGGACTGGTGCAGGCACGCGCCCCGATCGTCCGCCAGGCGCTCCCCGACCGTTCCCTTCTCGAAGCGGTGATGCATGGACTTCAAAGGCTCTGACACCATCACGGGTCCACGGACCGAGGACCATCTCCCGCACACGGCCCAGGCCGCGGTGAAGATCGTGGTCGTGGGCGGCTTCGGGGTCGGCAAGACGACCATGGTCGGCTCGGTCAGCGAGATCAGGCCGCTGACCACCGAGGAAACCATGACGCAGGCCGGCGTCGGGGTCGACGACGACTACGGCTCCCGGTCCAAGACGGCCACCACCGTGGCGATGGACTTCGGCCGCATCAGCATCACCGACCAGCTGGTGCTGTACCTCTTCGGCACCCCCGGCCAGGAACGCTTCTGGTTTCTGTGGAACGGCCTGTTCGAGGGCGCGCTGGGCGCGGTCGTCCTGGTCGACACCCGCCGGCTCGAGGTCAGCTTCGAGGTCATGGACCGGCTGGAGGAACGCGGTGTGCCGTTCATCGTCGCCGTCAACACCTTCCCGGACGGGCCCCGTTACCCCCTCGACGACCTCCGCTCCGCGCTCGACCTCGGCCCGGACATCCCCGTCGTCGAGTGCGACGCGCGCCGCCGTGCCTCAAGCCGCGACGTCCTGATGACCCTGATGCGATTCCTGCACTCGCTCGCGACGACGGGTGCGCTCACCTGACCCCCGCTTCCACCCCCCACACTCCCCCGACACCGGATCCACTTCGGAGCGATCACTGTGACGCCTGAACCCCACTCCCTCACCGGCAGGGACGACCCCACGCTGAGCCCGCCGCCCGGATGCCCCGCCCACGGCAGCGGTCCCGGAGGACTGCACCGGCTGTACGGCCCGGGCGCGGAGAACCTGAGCGCGCTGTACGAGCAACTCCGCGAGGAACACGGCCCGGTGGCGCCCGCGCTGCTCCACGACGACGTGCCGGTGTGGGTGGTCCTCGGGCACGCCGAGAACCTGCACTTGGTGCGTACGCCCTCGCAGTTCTGCCGGGACAGCCGCATCTGGACGCCCCTCCTGGACGGCCTGGTCAAACCCGACCACCCGCTGATGCCGCACATCGCCTGGGAACCCATCTGCTCCTACGCCGAGGGCGACGAGCACCTGCGGCTGCGCGGCGCGGTCAACGGCGCCATCTCGACCATCGACCACCGCGGCATCCGCCGCTACATCAACCGCGCCACCCAGCGCCTCGTCAACGCGTTCTGCGAGGAGGGCACGGCCGAACTGGTCAGCCAGTTCGCCGAGCATCTGCCGATGGCCGTGCTGTGCGAGATCCTCGGCATGCCCGAGGAGTACAACGACCGCATGGTGCAGGCGGCCCGTGACATGCTCCGGGGCACCGAGACCGCCATCGCCAGCCACGCCTACGTCATGGAGGCGCTGCAACGGCATACCGCCCGCCGCAGAGCCGACCCCCAGCAGGACTTCGCGAGCCAGCTCGTCAACCACCCCGCGAAGCTCACCGACGACGAGGTCACCAAGCACCTGTGGGTCGTCCTCATGGCGGCCTACGAGGCCACGGCCAACCTCATCGCCAATGTGCTGCGCATGGTCGTCACCGACCCGCGCTTCCGCGCCCAGCTCAGCGGAGGCCAGATGACGGTGCCGGAGGCCGTCGAGCAGTCCCTGTGGAACGAGCCGCCGTTCAGCACGGTCTTCGCCTACTTCGCCAAACAGGACACCGAGCTCGGCGGCCGGCGCATCCGCCAGGGCGACGGGCTGCTCTTCGGTATCGCGCCGGGCAACGTCGACCCGCGGGTACGACCCGACCTGTCCGCCAACATGCAGGGCAACCGCTCCCATCTCGCCTTCGGCGGCGGCCCCCACGAGTGCCCGGGCCAGGAGATCGGCCGCGCCATCGCCGACACCGGCGTGGACGCCCTGCTGATGCGCCTGCCCGACATCCGACTCGACATCGACGAGGACGAGTTGAGCTGGACCGAGTCACTGGCCTCACGCCACCTGGTGGAACTCCCGGTGCGCTTCGAACCGAGGCCGCAGCAGGACGAGAACCAGAAACCGAGCATCACCCCGGTCCCGGCCCAGCGCACCTCCTGGGAGATCAGTACCCCCGCACCGCAGCCGGCACCGGCTCCCGACCCCGCTCCGGCCGCCCCGGCGCAGGCCGCGGCCACCCCCGTATCGCCCCTGCCCGACGCGGCCGCTCCGCCGGATGCGCCCGCGCCCGAACCGGCCCGCCCGCAGGGCGCCTGGCGGCGCTTCCTCCTTTGGTGGCGCGGCTACTGACCGGCCGCCCAACGCTCGTACGACGCCCAGGCCCCGAGCACCCGGCCGCTGCGGAACCGGTGCTCCACCCCCGTGACCGGATCGGTGAACTCCAGCTCCCGCGCCAGCAGTTGGAGCGGACGCCGGAAGTCACCGGCCGGCACGGGGCCGGTCACCACCGGATACAGCGGGTCGCCGAGGATCGGCACGCCCAGCGCGTTCATGTGCACGCGCAGCTGGTGGGTCTGACCGGTCGCGGGCACCAGGCGGTAGCGGCCGAGCGTGCCGACCGCGCCCACGTCCGTACGGCCGGCCGGCTCGACCCGGGTGACCGCGTTCGGCTCGCCCGCGACCTCACGGGCGGCCAGCACTCCGCGCTCCTTGACGATCCGGCTGTGCACGGTCAGCGGCAGGGCGAGCGCGGGATCGTACGGGGCCACGGCCTCGTACACCTTGCGCACCCGCCGGTCGCGGAACAGTGACTGGTAGGCGCCGCGCTCCTCGGGCCGGACCGTGAACAGCACGAGCCCGGCCGTGAGCCGGTCCAGACGGTGGGCGGCGCCCAGCGAGGGGAGGCCGAGGTCGTGGCGCAGCCGTGCCAGCGCGGTCTGCGTGACATGCCCGCCGCGGGGTGTGGTGGCCAGGAAGTGCGGCTTGTCGGCGACGACGATGTGCTCGTCGCGGTACACGACCTCCAGCGGGAACGGCACCCGCACCTCGGCGGGCAGCTCCCGGTGGAACCACACGAACATCCCCGGCACATAGGCCGCGTCCGGCGCCACCGTCCGTCCGTCCGCCCCGACGACCTGCCCGGCGGCGAACATCCGGTCGACGACCCCGGCGCCCGCCCCCGACAGCCGCTCCACGAGGTGCTCACGCACGGTCGCCCAGGACCCCTCGGCGGGCAGCCGCACCCGCACCGGGTCCACCCCCTCGCGCTGGGGCAGGGGAGAGGGCGGAATCCGGGTCTTGCGTCTCATCGGAGCAAGCGTACGAGGCCCGCCCGCCGGTCACCGCCGCACAGTCGGTCGTCATCGTGCTGCTGGGGCTGCTCGGCGGCGCCGGTGGCACCGGCGCAGATGCCCCCGTGGATGCGGCACATCGCCGAACTCAACCCGCTCGACCGGGCCATGGGCTGTCCGGCCATCCCGACCCGGCCGACGTGCTCGGCCGGAGCGGCGCGCTGCCGGGGCCGGCGGTGGCGGCGGTGTGGCTGTCGATCCACACCTTCCGGTCCTACCAGCGGGCGGTGTGAGCACACGGAAAGGGGCGGCACCGTGCGGGATCCCGCACGGTGCCGCCCCTCTCCGTACCGGTCACGCGGCGGTCGCGCCCTCCTGCTCCGCCTCGATACGCGCGTTCCACTCCCGCTTGGAGGCCTGCCAGCCGTCCTCGTTGTGGCCGAGCCGCCAGTAGCCGGAGATCGACAGGTCCTCGCGGGGGATCTGCCGCTCGACCCGCAGCAGCCGGCGCAGCTCCTTCACGAAGGCCGCCTCGCCGTGCACGAACGCATGCACCCGGCCCTCGGGGAACTGCAGCGCCCGCACCGCCTCGACAAGCGCCGCGCCGACAGGGCGGTCCCCGCGGTGCAGCCAGACGACCTCCACATCGGAGTCGATCTTCTGCTCCTCCTCGGGTCCCGCCACCTCGACGAAGGCGTACGCCTCGGCACCCTCGGGCAGGGCCTCCAGGGAACAGGCGATCGCGGGCAGCGCACTCTCGTCACCGACGAGCAGATGCCAGTCGGCGCCCGCGTCGGGAGCGTAGGCGCCACCGGGTCCCACGAAGTGCACGGTCTCCCCGGGCCGGGCCCGCACCGACCAGGGGCCGGCCAGCCCCTCGTCGCCGTGGATCACGAAGTCCAGGGTCAGCTCACGGTGTTCGGGGTCCCAGGCGCGCACGGTGTACGTCCGTGTCACCGGCCACTGCGCCCGCGGGAACTCCTCGCGGATCCGCTCCACGTCGAAGGGCTCGGGATAGGTCACGCCGTCGGCCGGGAACAGCAGCTTGACGTAGTGGTCCGTGCAGGTGCCGACCTCGAAGCCGGCCAGACCCTCACCGCCGAGCACGACGCGCTGCATGTGCGGGCTCAGCCGTTCGGTGCGGACGACCTGCGCGAAGTGGGGCTTGCGCGGCGTGCGTCCTGGTCGCTCTGCCATGACGGTCTCCCAGTTCCCGAGCTTAGGCTTACCTAAGTTAGCATGCGGGAACCGGCTTCACGAGTTCAGGGTAGTGAGCAGCCGCTGCAGTGACCCGCCCAGCCCCCAGCGCGCCGCCAGTGCCTCCAGCACCTCCGGATCGCGCGGTGCGCGCGGCAGCGCGGTGTCGACGTCCGGCAGCGGGACGTCGCCCGCGACCTTGACGACCGTCGGCGCCACCGCCACATACGGCCGCGACTCGTCGAGCCGCTTGCGCTGCGAAGGCGTGAGTGCGGCCTTCGGGTCGTCGACGGCGGCCATGATGCCCGCCAGGTCGCCGAACTCCGCGAGCAGCTTCGCGGCCGTCTTCTCTCCGATGCCGGGCACGCCCGGCAGGCCGTCGCTCGGGTCGCCGCGCAGCAGCGCCAGATCCGCGTACCCCCGGCCGTCGACACCGTACTTCTCGCGCAGCACCGCCTCGTCCGTCAGCTGCAGCGTGCCCACGCCCTTGAGCGGGTACAGCACGCGCACTCCGCGCGCGTCGTCGACCAGCTGGTACAGGTCGCGGTCGCCGGTGACGATGTCGACCGGGCCCTCGGCGAGCGCGCTGAACGTGCCGATCACGTCGTCCGCCTCGTACCCCGCCACCCCCACGCGCGCGATGCCGAGCGCGTCGAGGACCGCCTCGATGACCGGCACCTGCGGCGAGAGCGTGTCCGGCACCACCTCCTCGTCCGGGCCCGTCTCGTGCGCCTCGGCGACCCGGTGCGCCTTGTAGGACGGGATCAGCTCCACCCGCCACTGCGGACGCCAGTCGGCGTCCATGCACGCCACCAGCCGGTCGGGGTGGTGGTCCCTGACCAGGCGGTCGATGAATTCGAGGAGCCCGCGCACGGCGTTCACCGGTGTGCCGTCCGGGGCCTTCACGGAATCCGGGACGCCGAAGTAGGCGCGGAAGTAGAGCGAGGCGGTGTCGAGGAGCATCAGTCGTCCGGTCACGCCACGCATCATGCCGCACGGCACCGACAGTCACCCGCCGACGGCCGGGGCGTGCGCACGCGTGCGTGCGGGCGGCAGGGTGACCACAAGGATCCGGCCAACCACAGAGCGCTACATCCCTGCCCACGCCTCGCCGTCTCCGCACCGGAAGTGCCGACCGAACGTGCCGTACGGCGCACCCCTCCTCCCGCTGTGCCGAGTGCCCCCCTCATCATCCGGTGCGCGGCGACAGCTGCGGGCCGGTCGGCCGTCACCGGGCCGCCCACGCCACCTGCCGCCGACCCCGCGCCGCGCCCGGAGACTTCACCGACCGACACGCAACCGCTGATGACCGGCCTGATCGGACACCGTGGGCCGCGGGGCGCGAACGGGAACACCCGGAGCCGCTCACGCATTGAAACGGAAGAGGGCCGGTCGCGTGGTGATCGAGGGCCGGCGGTGACGCAGGGAGCGCGGGGGCCGGCGTCGGGGCGTCTGTGATCCCGCGTCGGCGCGGACCGCGTCGCCCGCGCCCGCCCGCTCCCGGGGCCGTCCGGTCGTCACGCCGCACCGGCCCCGGACAGCCCGCCCGGGGCTGCTGGTCAGCCGGTTCGCCCCCAAGGAGGAATTCGTGCCCGGCGAGTCCGGGGAGCTGATCCACTGGCGCGATCCATGAGGTCCGGTCGCACACGGTGTGTCGTCGATGTGACGGGCGCATGAAACGGTTTGCCGAACATGCGTAGGGTGCAGAGAACTCATCGGAAGAGGCGCGCCCGCCGGCGGCGCGGGGAAGCCGATACGGCGCAGACAGCGGAGCGACGAGCGAAGGAGGGAGCCGGAGCGATGGGCGACCACAAAGAACAGCCCCTTCGGGTGGGCGCGGCCGTACGGCGGCGGCGCCGGGCGCTGGACCTCACCCTCGCCGTAGTGGCCGAGCGCAGCGGCCTGTCGGTCCCCTTCCTGAGCCAGATCGAGAACGAGCGGGCGCGGCCCAGCAGAAGCTCTCTGGAGAAGGTCGCCGACGCCCTGCGCACCACCGCCGTCGAACTTCTCGCTGCTGCCGACCCGGCGTGCAGCGTCGACGTCGTGCGTGCCGAGGAGACCGAGGAGACGGAGCCGACGTTCCCACCGCGGGTGCGTTCCCTGGTGCGCGGTCACCACCAGATGCATGCTTCCGAGTTCACCGGCGATCATGACGCGGGCCGCGAATTCCAGTACCGCAACGATCAGTTGATGTACGTGGCCGACGGCGCCGTGGAGATCGAGGCGGAGGGCCGCGCCTACCGGCTCGGGCGCGGCGACACCCTGTACCTCACGGGCGGGGTGCGTCACCGCTGGCGGGCGACGGTGGCGGACACCCGGGTGGTCGTCGTCGCCGTGGCCGAACACATCGAGGCGGTCCGGGACCGGCCGCGCCGATGAGGGTCGTCTCGCTGGTTCCGTCGCTGACGGAGGCCGTGGCCCGCTCGGCCTCCGGCGCCCTGGTCGGCGCGACCGACTGGTGCACCCATCCGGCCGGTCTCGACGTCGCCCGTGTCGGCGGCACCAAGAACCCGAAGCTCGACCGGATCCTCGCGCTCGCGCCCGACCTGGTGATCGCGAACGAGGAGGAGAACCGTGCCCCGGACCTCGCCGCCCTGCGCGAGGCGGGCGTCGAGGTGCTGCTGACCGAGGTGCGGGACGTACCGCAGGCCTTCCGCGAGCTCCGGCGCATGCTGGACGCGTGCGGTGTGGCCGGCGCGCCGCGATGGCTGGACGAGGCGGAGGCGGCCTGGTCGGCCTTGCCGGCACCGGAACGCCGTACGACGGCGGTCGTGCCGATCTGGCGTCGGCCGTGGATGGTGCTGGGCCGGGACACGTTCGCGGGCGATGTGCTGGCCCGTCTGGGCGTCGACCACCTGTACGCCGGTCACGCGGAGCGCTACCCGAGGATCCCGGTGGAGGAGCTGCGGGCCGCCGGGCCGGATGTCGTGGTCCTCCCGGACGAGCCGTACCGCTTCACGGCCGAGGACGGCCCCGAGGCATTTCCCGGGCTGCCCTGCGCGCTGGTCAGCGGACGGCATCTGACCTGGTACGGGCCGTCGCTGGCCGAGGCGCCGCGGGCGCTGCGGGAGGCCCTGCGAGCAGCTCGCCGCTGACCAGGCCGCGGGCGGTGTGCAGGCCGGCGGTGACCCAGGCGGCGACGAGGACGCCGTACAGGCCGACCGCCAGCCCGATGCCCCTATGGATGTCAAGCCGCGATGCTGCCGGGAACAGGTAGTGGCGCGGAGGCGATAGCCCGGTGGATCTCGCGGGCGACGTATCTCTTGAGGCAGCGGATGACCTCACGCTTCGTCTTGCCCTCTGCGGTGCGTCGCAGCAGGTAGGCGCGGGAGCGGTTCTCCCAGCGCAGGCGGGAGAGCACGATGCGGTAGAGGGCGGCGTTGGCCTGTCGGTTCCCGCCGCGGTTGAGTCGTCGGCGTTGGCTCTTGCCGGAGGAGCGTTCGACCGGGCTGACGCCGCACAATGCGGCGAAGGATGCCTCGTCGCGGAGGCGGTCGTGGTTGTCGCCGGCGGCTATGAGCAAGATGGCCGCGCTGTCCGGGCCGACGCCGGTGAGTTCGAGCAGCTGCGGGCTGTGGGCCTGGATGATCGTCGCAGACGGCGAGTCCGGTGAGCCGGGCCAGCGCCTCGGCACCCGTGACACAGGTGCCCACCGGGAAGGTGAAGGCCCACCAGGTCATCGTGAAGCCCATGCCGTGGCGGCGGGCGCGCAGGACGTGGGCCGTCGCGAGACCGGACCAGAACAGCGCGAAGCCCATGACGGGCACGCCGTACAGCACGGCCAGGACGCCGAAGCTCTCGCTGTAGAGGGCCGGTACGACACCGGGGGCGGCGTCCGCGAACATGCCGACGGCCGTGGTGGACTGGCCGAGCGGGCCCAGTACCAGGAACAGGGTCGGGGTGAGGGCGAGCGGGAGGGGCCCGGCGGTGAGGATCCGGGCGAAGACCACCGGCAGCATGACCAGCGTGGCGAGCAGGCTGAGCCCGAACAGCGCGAGACAGGCGAACAGCAGGGTCTCCCGCGCCGGTCCGGCCGGCAGATGCGGCACGAGGAGCGGGCCGAGCGCGGCGGACACCATGGGCGCGACGACGGGCAGCAGCCACACGGGAGTGGCCTGCCGCGGCTCCACCCGATGGCGTACGGCCATGAGGTACGGGACCCCGACGGCCGCCGCGAGTCCGACGACCGTACCGGCGGTGAACAGCACGGTGTCGAGCGCGACGGCCGCCTCGATGCCGATCCAGTCCCGGCCGACGGTGAGCGCGCCCCCGCCGACGGCCAGCAGGGCCATGGCGAGGCAGCCGTAGAACGGGGCCGTCGCCGGGTCGAGAAGGTGGGCGCGGGCCTGGTCGCGGTGGTGGCGCCAGTGCAGCGCCCGGGCACCCAGCAGGGCCAGGAGCAGGACCAGGGAGAGCGCCCAGACGGCGGTGCAGACGGTGCGCAGGCCGGGCGGGCGCAGCGGGAGCGCGGCTCCCGCGGTGGCGACGATGGCGGTGCCCATGACGGTGGCGTACCAGTGGGGTCCGAGGTGACGGACGCCGGCGGCGCGCCGGGGGTGCGGGTGTGCGGTGGCACGGGGGAGAGGCTGGGCTGCGGTGACCATTCGGCCACGTTCTCGCCGGTGGACGTCCACGACCAGGGAGTATGTCTCTATGAGGACATAAACTGGGGTTATGAGCAGGAGCAGTGGGGTGGAGGAGCCGGAACAGTCCCGGCCGGTGGCCGGCGCCGGCGGCTCGCTGGCGCACCGGGTGCCGGAACTCGGGGCGCTGGAACTGCTGCTGGCGGTGGCGCGGCTCGGCAGCCTCGGCGCGGCGGCGCGCGAACTGGGCATCACCCAGCCGGCGGCGAGCAGCCGGATCCGCTCGATGGAACGCCAGCTGGGGGTGGCGCTGGTGGACCGCTCGCCGCGCGGCTCCCGGCTGACGGAGTCCGGTGCGCTGGTGACGGACTGGGCGCGGCGGATCGTGGAGGCGGCGGAGGCCTTCGACGTGGGTGCGCAGGCGCTGCGCGACCGGCGGGACTCCCGGCTGCGGGTGGCGGCGAGCATGACGATCGCGGAGTATCTGCTGCCGGGCTGGCTGCTCGCCCTGCGCGCCCAGCGGCCGGACACGGCGGTGTCGCTGCTCGCCGGCAACTCGGCGGCCGTTGCGGAACGGCTGCTGGCGGACGAGGCGGACCTGGGGTTCGTGGAGGGGGTGACCGTGCCGACGGGGCTGGACTCCGTGGTCATCGCCCATGACAACCTGATCGTGGTGACTGCGCCGGGGCACGCCTGGTCCCGGCGGCGGCGACCGCTGGAGGCGTCGGAGCTGGCGGCGACGCCGCTGATCCTGCGGGAGGAGGGCTCGGGTACCCGGCAGGTTCTGGACGCGGCGCTGGGCGGGCTGGCCCGCCCGCTGATCGAGCTGTCCTCCACCACTGCGGTCAAGGCGGCGGCGGTGAGCGGGGCGGGCCCCGCGGTCCTCAGCGAACTCGCCGTCGGCGAGGAGCTGTCGATGCGCCGCCTGGTCGGCGTCCCCCTGGCGGACGTCTCCCTGGCGAGGGACCTCCGCGCGGTCTGGCCGACGGGTCACCGGCCGGTGGGACCGGCGAGGGACCTGCTGTCGCTGACGCGGGGATGACGGCGGGTCAGGGCGCCGCCGCGGCCCGCACCAGCGCCCGCATCACCCGCAGGTCCTCGCCCATCTCCGGATGCCACTGCACGCCCAGCACCCAGGCGGCGGACGGGAGTTCCAGCGCCTCCACCGTCCCGTCGGCCGCGTACGCCGACGCGACCAGTCCCTCACCCAGGCGGTCCACGGCCTGGTGGTGATACGTCGGCACGGACGTCTCCTCCGGCGCGGCCGCGGCGTACAGACTCCCCGGCACCGGCTTGACGGTGTGGTCGCCGAAGACGCCCACGACCTCCGCGTGCCCCTCGATGTGCTGCACGAGCGTCCCGCCGAGGGCGACGTTCAGCAGTTGCATGCCCCGGCAGATGCCGAGCAGCGGAACTCCCGCCGCCAGCCCCGCGTCGATCAGGGCCAGCTCCCAGGCGTCCCGCTCCCGCGCCGGCGGCCCGGTGCGCGGCTCGCGCTCCGCGCCGTAGCGGACCGGCTCGACATCCGGTCCGCCCGCGATGACCAGCCCGTCCAGCCGGGCCACGGCCGCCGTCGCGTGCTCCGGGTCGTCCGGCGGGAGCATCGCGGCCAGGCCGCCCGCCCGCTGCACCAGCCGCGGATAGCCGACGGGCAGCAGTGCCGCCTCCAGCTCCCACACGCCCCAGCGCGCACCGCACTCCAGATAGGTGCTGACACCGATCAACGGCCTGGCCACAGAAACTCCCTCCGAGTCGAGAACTCAGTCCCTCGTCAACTCTGCCTCGGCGGCCGCCAGCGCCGCGAACTCCTCCTCCGGCGCCTTCGCCACCAGCCGCTTACGGCTGTACAGACCGAAGTACGCGAGGGCCACGACGTACACCGCGAGCGCGATCAACGCCGCCGTCACATCCACCAGGAACGTCGCCAGCAGCGCCGCGCAGGCCAGCACCAGGGCGACCGACGAGGTCAGCACACCGCCGGGCGTCCGGTACGGCCGCGGAAGCTCCGGCTCGCGGCGGCGCAGCACGATGTGCGACAGGGACATCAGCGCGTACGAGATGGTCGCGCCGAAGACCGCGATGTTCAGCATCCGCGCGCCGTCGCCCGTCACCGCCGCCAGCAGGAAGCCGATTGTGCCGGGCACCAGCAGGCCCAGGTACGGCGCCTTGCGACGGCTGGTGAGGGACAGGAAGCGGGGCAGGTAGCCGGCGCGGGACAGGGCGAACAGCTGGCGCGAGCCCGCGTAGATGAGGGAGAAGAACGACGCCACCAGGCCGGCCAGGCCCGCGTAGTTCACGATCCGGCTCAGCGTGGTGGCCCGGCCGTCCGGCTGAAGGGCCTCGACCAGCGGGTTGCCCGCCTCCTGGATCGCGGCCGAGCCGCGCGCCCCGGCGGCCGCGAAGAAGGTCACCACGGCCAGGACCACGAGGATGCCCATCGACCAGCGGATGGCCTTGGGCAGCGTACGGGCCGGTTCCTTGGTCTCCTCGGCGGCCAGCGGAACGCCCTCGACGCCCAGGAAGAACCACATGCCGAAGGGGAACGCCGCCCAGATGCCGAGCAGCCCGAAGGGCAGCCACGAACTCGATCCCGCGGCCGACGCGTCGACCGGGATGTCGTCCAGCGACCCGAAGGAGAAGTCGGGCAGCGCCGCCAGCGCGAACACGATCAGGGCCACCACCGCGATGCCGGTGACGACGAAGCTGAAGCGCAGTGCCTCGCCGACGCCCCACAGGTGGATGCCGAGGAAGATCGCGAAGCAGACCAGGTACATCGGCCAGCCGGACTCCAGGCCGAACAGGCCGAGCGACTCGACGTAGTCCCCGATGAAGATGACGATGGCGGCGGGCGCGAGGACGTACTCGATGAGGATCGCCGTACCGGTGAGGAAGCCTCCCCAGGGGCCGAGCGCCCGGCGGGCGAAGCCGTAGCCGCCGCCCGCCGTCGGCAGGATCGAGGACAGCTCGGCGAGCGCGAAGACCATGCAGGCGTACATCGCGCCCATCAGCACCATGGCGATCGCGAGGCCCCCGAAGCCGCCTTCGGCCAGGCCGAAGTTCCAGCCGGAGTAGTCGCCGGAGACGACGTAGGCGACGCCGAGACCGGTCAGCAGCACCCAGCCGGCGCTGCCGCGGCGCAGGGTTCTGCGCTCCAGATAGTCGTCCGCCTCCGTGGCGGGTCGTGTGCTTGTGGATTCCAGGGACATGGGCCAACTCCCCACATGCGGCGGACACCGGGCATCTCCGGGCACGATGGGGTCGACCGGACTCCGGTTCAATGGAATGGATCCATACCTTTGCGGTGTCGGCCACCCGATGGCAATACCCTTGCGTCAATCGCCGGTAAATCCACCGTCGCCGCGGACACCGCGGACGGGGCGCCGCTCAGCCGAGGAAGCCCCGCAGCAGCGCCGCCGTGCCCCCGCAGTGCTCGCGCATGATGTCCCGCGCCGCCTCTGCGTCGCCCTCGATCACGGCCTCCACGAGCGCGGTGTGCTGCCGCTGGGAGTGCTCCAGATTGCGCACGAGCAGCGGGATGCAGTCGAGCAGATCGTTGACGGTGGCGCGTACGGCCGCGTACTGGGCGGTGAGCGTGGGGGAGCCCGACAGCTCGGCGAGCGTCAGATGCAGCAGCGTGTCCAGGCGGCGGTACTCGGCCAGCGGGGCGTCGTGCGTGCGCGCCAGCGCCTCGCGCAGCCGCTCCGCCTGCTCCTCGTCCAGCCCGTGCGCCGCGCACAGCCCGGCCGCCCCCACCTCCAGCACCTCGCGGAAGCGCAGCGTGTCCTCGACGTCGACGTCCGACAGGCGGCGGCGCAGCTCCTCCTCGCCGGGGGTCTCGGTGCGCGGCCGCACGAACGTGCCGCCGTAGCGCCCGCGCCGCGACTCGACCAGGCCCTGGTCCTGGAGCACCTTCAGCACCTCGCGCAGCGTCACCCGGCTGATCCCCAGCCGGTCGGCCAGCTCGCGCTCCGCGGGCAGCCGTTCGCCGCCCGGCACCAGGCCGAGCCGGACGACCTGGAGGATCTGCTCCAGGGCCTCCTCGAAACCGTTGCCGGCCCGCACCGGGCGCAGGACCGACGTCAGCCGGTCGTCGGCCCCGGGCGCCCCGTGCTCCGTGCCCGCCTGCGACATCTGGTCGGACCCCCTTCCCAATCAATGGTCCTACGCAATACCTTATGGGCTCCCGGCTGACCGAAGTAGCCGAATGGAGGCTCTCCCGTGGCAGACCGCACACCCCCGCTGAGCGTCGAGGAGCTGCATGCCCTCGTCGCGAGCGGTGAGATCGACACTGTCGTCCTGGCCTTCCCCGATATGCAAGGGCGGCTTCAGGGCAAGCGGTTCGCCGCCCGTTTCTTCCTCGACGAGGTCCTCCACCACGGCACCGAGGGCTGCAACTACCTGCTGGCCGTCGACGCCGACATGAACACCGTCGACGGCTATGCGATGTCCTCCTGGGAGCGCGGATACGGCGACTTCGCCATGCACCCGGACCTGTCCACGCTCCGCCGCGTCCCCTGGAACGCGGGCACGGCGATGCTCGTCGCCGACCTCGCCTGGGACGACGGCTCCCCGGTCGTCGCCGCACCCCGGCAGATCCTGCGCCGCCAGCTGGACCGGCTCGCCGAGCACGGCTTCACCGCCCAGGTCGGCACGGAGCTGGAGTTCATCGTCTTCAAGGACACCTACGAACAGGCCTGGGACGCGGGCTACCGGGGGCTGACCCCGGCCAACCAGTACAACATCGACTACTCGGTGCTCGGTACCGGCCGCATCGAGCCCCTGCTGCGCCGCATCCGCAACGAGATGGCGGGCGCCGGCCTCACCGTCGAGTCCGCCAAGGGCGAGTGCAACCCCGGCCAGCACGAGATCGCCTTCCGCTACGAGGAGGCCCTGGTCACCTGCGACCAGCACGCGATCTACAAGACCGGCGCCAAGGAGATCGCCGCCCAGGAGGGCGTCTCGCTCACCTTCATGGCCAAGTACAACGAGCGCGAGGGCAACTCCTGCCACATCCACCTCTCCCTCGCGGACGCCGCCGGCAACAACGCCATGGCGGGCGACGGCGAGGGCGGCATGTCGGAGGTCATGCGCCACTTCCTCGCCGGACAGCTCGCCGCGCTGCGGGACTTCTCGCTGCTCTACGCCCCCAACATCAACTCCTACAAGCGGTTCCAGCCGGGCTCGTTCGCCCCGACCGCGGTCGCCTGGGGTCACGACAACCGCACCTGTGCGCTCCGCGTGGTCGGCCACGGCCGCTCGCTGCGCTTCGAGAACCGGCTGCCCGGCGGTGATGTCAACCCGCACCTCGCGGTGGCGGGGCTGGTGGCGGCCGGCCTGTACGGCATCGAGCAGAAGCTGGAGCTGCCCGATGCCTGTGCCGGCAACGCCTACACCTCCGAGTACGAGCACGTCCCGACCACGCTGCGCGAGGCCGCCGAACTCTGGGAGAACAGCCCGCTCGCCAAGGCCGCCTTCGGCGATGAGGTCGTCGCGCACTACCGCAACATGGCGCGCGTCGAACTGGACGCCTTCGACGCCGCGGTCACCGACTGGGAGCTGCGCCGCTCCTTCGAACGCATGTGAGGCCCCTGTTGTCTTCCGAGTACGCGCTGGAAGTACGGAACCCCGCCACCGAGGAGGTCGTCGCGACCGTTCCCGGTGCCACCGCCGCCGACGTGGACGCGGCGGTCGTACGCGCCACGAAGGCGCAGTCCGCCTGGGCCGCCCTCGCGCCCGGCGACCGCGCCCGGCTGCTGCGCCGGTTCGCGGCCACCGTCGATCAGCACCTCGAGGAACTCGCTCAGCTGGAGGTCCGCGAGGCCGGACACACCATCGGCAACGCCCGTTGGGAGGCGGGCAATGTGCGCGATCTGCTCGACTACGCGGCCGGCGGTGTGGAACGGCTGACGGGACGCCAGATCCCCGTCCCCGGCGGCCTCGACGTCACCATCCTCGAACCGCTCGGTGTCGTCGGCGTCATCGCGCCCTGGAACTTCCCCATGCCGATCGCCGCCTGGGGCACGGCCCCGGCGCTGGCGGCGGGCAATGCCGTCCTCCTCAAGCCCGCCGAGACGACCCCGCTGACCGCCCTGCGGCTGGCCGAACTCGCCCTCGCGGCGGGGCTGCCGGAAGGGCTGTTCCAGGTGCTGCCCGGCCACGGCCCGGTCGCGGGCAACGCGCTCGTCGAACACCCCGGCGTCGCGAAGATCGTCTTCACCGGGTCGACGGCCGTCGGCAAGCAGGTGCTGGCGAAGGGCTCGGCGCTCCTGAAGCGCGTCACCCTCGAACTCGGCGGCAAGAGCCCCAATATCGTCTTCGCCGACGCGGACCTCGAGGCCGCCGCCGCTGCGGCTCCCATGGCCTTCCTCGACAATTGCGGCCAGGACTGCTGCGCCCGCACCCGCATCCTCGTCCAGCGCAGCGCCTACGACCGCTTCCTCGGCCTTCTCGCCCCCGCGATCGAGTCCGTCCTCGTCGGCGACCCGGCCGACGAGAACACCCAGATGGGCCCGCTCATCTCCAAGGTCCAGCTGGAGCGCGTCCGTTCGTACGTCGACCCCGCCGCGCCCGGCATCCGCGGCAAGGCACCCGAGGGACGCGGCTACTGGTTCCCGCCCACCGTCCTCACCGACGTCGACCCGCACGCGCGCGTGGCGGTCGAGGAGGTCTTCGGCCCCGTCGCCGTCGTCCTGCCCTTCGAGGACGAGGCGGACGCGATCCGGCTCGCCAACGCCACCGACTACGGCCTCTCCGGCTCCATCTGGACCCGCGACGTCGGCCGCGCCCTGCGCGTCTCGGGGGCCGTCCGCGCCGGCAATCTGTCCGTCAACTCCCACTCCAGCGTCCGCTACTGGACGCCCTTCGGCGGCTTCAAGCAGTCCGGCATCGGCCGGGAGCTCGGCCCCGACGCCCTGGCCGCCTTCACCGAAACCAAGAACGTCTTCATCAGCACGGAGGGCCCCGCACAGTGACCGCATCCACTGACGACATCATCTGCCGCCGCCTCGTCGGCCGCACCGCCGTCATCACCGGAGCCGGCAGCGGCATCGGCCTCGCCACCGCGCGCCGACTCGCCTCCGAGGGGGCGCACGTGGTGTGCGGCGACCTGGACGAGCAGCGCGGCAAGGCGGCCGCCGACGAGGTCGGCGGGATCTTCGTGAAGGTCGACGTCACCGACCCCGAGCAGGTCGAGGCCCTGTTCAAGGCGGCGTACGACACCTACGGCAGCGTCGACATCGCGTTCAACAACGCCGGTATCTCCCCGCCCGACGACGACTCCATCCTGGAGACCGGCCTGGAGGCCTGGAAGCGCGTCCAGGAGGTCAACCTCACCTCCGTCTACCTGTGCTGCAAGGCCGCCATCCCTTACATGCAGCGCCAGGGCAAGGGCTCCATCATCAACACGGCGTCGTTCGTGGCCCGGATGGGCGCGGCGACCTCGCAGATCTCGTACACGGCCTCCAAGGGCGGCGTGCTCGCCATGTCCCGCGAACTGGGCGTGCAGTTCGCCCGCGAGGGCATCCGCGTCAACGCCCTGTGCCCGGGCCCGGTCAACACCCCCTTGCTCCAGGAGCTGTTCGCCAAGGACCCGGAGCGGGCCGCCCGCCGGCTCGTGCACATCCCGCTCGGCCGTTTCGCCGAGGCCGAGGAGATCGCCGCCGCCGTCGCCTTCCTGGCCAGCGACGACTCCTCCTTCGTGAACGCGAGCGACTTCCTGGTGGACGGCGGGATCGCGGGCGCGTACGTCACGCCCCTGTAGCGGTCGCCGAGACGCGGGCACCCGCCCTCGCGGTCCGTCCTGGGCCCTGTCGTCAAATGCCCGCCTGCCTGGCGGGGCCTAGAGTGCCGGGATGAGCATGACGACCCCGCCCGGCTGGTACCGCGATCCCTCGGCCCCTCACATGGAGCGCTGGTGGGACGGCACGGCCTGGACGGAGCACCGGCGCGCACCCGCGGCCGCTCCCGGACAGCCGGTGCCGCAGCCTCCGTCGGCAAGCGGCGGCACCGGCCGGGCGAGGGTCGTCGCCCTCACGACCGCGGGCGCCGTCCTCGCCGCGGCGGTCGTCACGGGCGCGGTCGTGCTCGGCCAGGGCGACGACGACGGCGGCGGCGCGGAGGCGGAGACCGTGCCGACCCGGGTGACCTCGGCTGCCGCCCCGACGAGCGCCACCCCGTCCCCCTCGCTCTCCGCCGACGATCCGTTGGTCGTCGTCGACGAACTCAACGGCATCACCCTGCCGCTGCCCGACGGCTGGGTCAGGCCGAAGAACATCGCCGTGGAGGACGTCGTCATGACCACGGACGGTACGTACGACTGCCCGGCCGGCGTGGGCCTGTGCCGGCACGGGCTCGTCATCTCGCGCACCGGGACCTCGACCGACGAGACCTCACCCCGGGCCCTCGCCCAGCAGGACATCCCCGACGCGGCCGACGCCGCCTACGACCGCGACCTGACCGGCCGACGCCCCTTCGGCGGCATCGAGTCCCACCAGGTCGTCGGATCCGGACAGGTCGCGGTGGCGGGACGCGCGGGCTGGTACGTGCGCTGGCGGGTGCGCACCGCCGAGGGCCCCGGCGGCTATGTGCAGTCGCTGGCCTTCCCGTCCAGCGTCGGCACCCAAGCGCCGGTCGTCGTGCGCTTCGTCTTCGACGCCGGCAAGGACGGGCCGCCGCTCGCCGACATGGACAAGATCACCAAGGGGATCCGGGTGCTCGGCGACGCGGATGCAGGCGGCGGAGTGGGCAGCAGCATCGGCCCGACCGGCTGACCGGGCGGTCACAGGAAAGTCCGGCCTTCTCCGCGGTACGTCGGGACGGTCGCCGTCACCGCGTCCCCCGCGACCAGGTGCAGCGTGTCGAACCGCTCGCACAGCTCGCCCGCCTTCGCGTGCCGGAACCACACCTTGTCGCCGAGAAGGAGGTCGTCGGCGGGGGAGCCGAGCAGGGGCGTCTGCACCTCGCCGGGGCCCTCCTGAGGGTCGTACCGCAGGCCCTGCGGCAGATACGGCACCGGCAGCCGGTCGGCACCGGCCGCGCCGGAGGCCGGATAGCCACCGCCGAGGACCGTCACGACCCCCACCCCCGGCCGCCGTACGACGGGCAGGGCGAACAGGGCCGCCGGACGACCGCTGAACGACGTGTAGTTGTCGAACAGCCGCGGCACGTACAACCCGGAGCCCGCCGCGATCTCGGTGACCGCGTCCTCCGCGGCGGTGTGCTGCACACTGCCCGTGCCGCCGCCGTTCACGAACTCCAGGTCCGGCACCACGGCCCGGACCGCGCGCACCGCCTCGGCGCGCCGTTCGGCGAGCTCCCGGCGGGCCGTGGCCTGCATCAGCCGCACGGCACGCGAACGCAGCGGACGTCCGGCGATCGCGTCACCGACACCGGCGACATGACCCTCGTACCCCATGATTCCCACGACCCTGAACCCCGGCCGCCGGGCCACCGCCCGCGCCACGTCGGCCATCTGCGCGGGGGAGTGCAGCGGCGAGCGCCGGGCGCCGACCCGCACCCGCCCGCCCAGCAGCTTCAGCGAGGTGTCCAACTCCAGGCAGACACGCACCACTTCACGCCCGCCCTCGCGCGCGGCGTCGATCAGCCGGAGCTGGGCCGGATCGTCGATCATCACCGTCACGGCGGCCGCGAGCTTGGGATCCGACGTCAGCTCGGCGAATCCCGCGCGGTCCGCCGACGGGTAGGCGAGGAGGACGTCGTCGAACCCGGAGCGCGCCAGCCACAGGGACTCGGCGAGGGTGAAGGACATGATGCCCGCGAAGCCGTCTTTCGCGAGGACGCGTTCGAGCAGGGCACGGCAGCGCAGGGACTTGCTGGCGACGCGGACCGGCTTGCCCGCCGCGCGGCGGACGAGATCGTCCGCGTTGGCGTCGAAGGCGTCCAGGTCCACGATCGCGAGCGGGGCGTCGAGATGGGCGGCGGCCCGGTCGTAACGGGCCCGGTCAGCGGCGCGCGCAGTCATGAACGAAGCCTGCCAGACAGGATTACCGCAGGGTAGGGGGACGTTTGGGGCAGATGCCCCGGGGTCGCGGGACTGGTTCCCGTTCGAGTGGGGGCAGCCCGTAGAGTGACGCGCACGCACGGAGGAGCGAACCCGGCCGCAGGCCGCGCGGGGATGGCGCTCGGCCGGTGCGGGTATGCGTGTCCGGGACGGCCGAGTCCACGCCGGGCACGCGCGACAGGACACGACGGTCCGTGAACGAGGTGACCACCCGGACACGAGGAAGCGGGGGTGCATGAGCACGGAAGCGCGGCGCGCCCCCGTTCCCCCACGCCCCGGCACGCCACCGCTGCCGTCCCACCCGCCCACGGCCGGAGAGGAAACGTCCCCCGGCGACGATGCGGCCCCCGACGCCGCTGTACAGCCGCCCGCGAGGTGGGAGGCCTTCGTACGACGAGACCCACAGCGCACGGACGCCCCTGCGCCGACGGCGCCGCCCGCACCACCGGCATCCGGCGGGGGGTCGGCTGCGGGGGGTGCTCGTACGCAGGCCTCCGACGGTGCGCGTGCGCCGGGTGCGGACGGGGCGCGGTCGTCTGCGCCGGACGGTTCGCGTGCGGGGATACAGGAGCCCGGCGGGGACCAGGGCCCCCGCGGCGGAACGTCGTCCCGGGCCGCCGGTACGGACGTCAAGGGCCCCCGGCCCGCGCCGGTCCCACTTCCGCGCAGCAGGCCCCGCTTCCCGAGCATGAAGCCTCCGGCCCCCCGGGAGGGCACTCCCGCCTCCCCGCCTCCGCCGCGGGCCTCGGCCCGCTTTCCGGACGCGCCCCCGGCGGCAGGTGGCGAGGCGCGGACCGGGAGCACGCCCGCGCCCGGCACCGTTCCGCGCCGGCCGGACCACCGTCCCCCGGTGCCGCCGAGCCGTGCCGACGTGGCCGAGACCTCGTCGGAGGCGGGCCTGCGTACGCCGCCGCCCCCCGCCGCGCCGCCCCCCCTCGCGACCGGCGTGGCTGCCGCCCCCGTATCTCCCTCCCCCGTATCTCCTTCGCCCGTACCTCCTCCCCCCTCTCCCTCCCCCGTGTCTCCGGACCCGGCGCTCTCCTGGAGTGCCCCCCTGGTGCCCGGGGCCGACCGGCCTGTTGTGTCCTTCGGGGAGCCCGAGGGGTACGACGAGCGGGCGCGGCCCCGGCGGCTCGGGACGCGGCTGCGGCCCCGGACCGCCGCTGCCGCCGCCTGCCTCGTGCTCGGGCTCGGTCTCATCGGCGGTGCCGTGACCGGGAGCTGGCTCGTCGGGGAGCCGGGCGGGAGCGGAGCGCGGGACAAGTTCACAGCGGCCGGGAGCCTGTGGCACAACGTTCCCGTGGACCAGTTGTTCCCGCCGACCGTGCAGGGGCAGGGCGCCGGTCCCGGCGGCGCCGACCGGCGCTGGACGCGGATCGCCGTCGCCCCGGACAGCGGCTGCCGGGGCGCCTTCGATCCGCTGCTGCGCAAGGCGCTCGCGCCCGTCGGCTGCAAGCGCCTCCTGCGCGCCACCTACACGGACGCCACCCGCAGCTACGTCACCACCGTCGGCCTGCTGTTCACCAAGGCGGACACCGCCGCCATGCGCGCCCTCGACACACGGTTCACCAAGGAGGGCCTCGACCGCCGCGCCGACCTGATGCCCCGCCCGTACGCCGCGAAGCACACCGTCGCCGAGGACTTCGGCACCGAGCAGCGTGCCTCCTGGACCGTCTCCGTCCTCACCGAGGCGCCCGTCGTCGTCTACGCCGTCTCCGGCTGGGCCGACGGCCGCACCGTCGACGAGCCGGAACCCGCCGAGGAGGCGCTGGCCTCCGGCGCCACCGGGGCCCCCGCCCAGGCCGGACTCGGAAACGAGGCACAGGGCCTCGCCGACCGCGTCGAGCGCGGCCTGCGCAAGACCGTCGCCTCGCCCACGGAGCAGCCCTCATGAGCCTCACGACCCGCCGGGCCGGCCTCCTGAGCGTCCTTCTCGCCGCGGCGGTCGCCCTCGTCCCGCCCACCACCGCGTACGCGGACGGCATCCGCGCCCGGCAGTGGGCGCTTCAGGCCATGCACACCCAGGAGGCGTGGCAGACCACCAAGGGCAAGGGCGTCACCGTCGCGGTCCTCGACACCGGCGTCGAGGACGATCACCCCGACCTGGACGGCAACGTCCTCATCGGCAAGGACATGATCGGCTTCGGAGCCGAGCGCGGCGAGCGCGCCTGGGCCCGTCACGGCACCGCGATGGCCGGCATCATCGCCGGCCACGGACACGGCGCCGGCAACGGGGACGGCGTCATGGGCATCGCCCCCGAGGCGAAGATCCTGCCCGTCCGCGTGATCCTGGAGGACGGCGACGCGGCCCGCGCCAAGGCCCGCAGCACCCGCGGCAACGCCCTCGCGCAGGGCATCCGCTGGGCGGCCGACCACGGCGCCGACGTCATCAACCTCTCCCTCGGCGACGACTCCGCCTCCGCCCACCCGGAGCCCACCGAGGACGAGGCCGTCCAGTACGCGCTGAAGAAGGGCTCCGTCGTTGTCGCCTCGGCCGGCAACGGCGGCGAGAAGGGCGACCACATCTCCTACCCCGCGGCCTATCCGGGCGTGATCGCCGCGACCGCCGTCGACCGCTACGGCACCCGCGCCTCCTTCTCCACCCGCCGCTGGTACGCCACGGTCAGCGCCCCCGGCGTCGACGTCGTCATAGCCGACCCCGACCACAAGTACTACGAGGGCTGGGGCACCAGCGCGGCCTCCGCCTTCGTCTCCGGCGCGGTGGCCCTCATCAAGGCCGCCCACCCGTCCCTGACCCCCGCGCAGATCAAGCAGCTCCTGGAGGACACGGCCCGCAACGCCCCCTCCGGCGGCCGTGACGACTCCCGGGGCTTCGGCTTCATAGACCCGGCGGCCGCTCTCAAGGCGGCCGACCGCCTTGATCCGGAGGGCCTGCGAGCGGCGTCGTACCGTGACGAGTACTTCGGCTCCGGCCCCGACACCGCCGAGTCGGAGGACGACACGGCGAGCTGGGCGGCCCCGCTCGCGGGCGGCCTGGGCGGCCTGCTCGTGATCACGGCGGTGGTGCTGTGGCGGGGCCGCCGCGAACGCCTCGAAGACTTCTAGACGGCCGGTCTAGCCGGTGGCGGACTGGGAAGCGGACAGGGAAGGGGACCGGGAGGCAGACACGGTTTCTCCGGCGAACACCGACACCGCCGCCCGCGCCGCCGTCTCGACCAGCGAAATCCCCTTCGCCTTGGTCGAGTTGCCGTGCGACAGCACGGCCGCCAGGTAGTCGTGGCCGTCCGCCGTCACGCGCCCGATGCTGTTGATGACCCACAGCCCGGTGGTGCTGCGCGGCAGCCAGCCGTTCTTCAGGGCCCACCCGGAGCCGTCCGCCGCCGCCGACACACCCCAGTGCTGGTCAGCGGCGACCTGCCCCATCAGCCCGCGCAGATACGTCCGTGAGGCCTCGCTCAGTTCCGTGTCGTCCCCGAACACCTGCTGAAGGAGGGTGAGCTGGTCGGCCGCCGTGGTCCGGGTCAGCCCCCACAGCAGGCCGTCGCCGCCCTCGGTCTCCTTGAGCCCGAAGCGCTCGTTCGCGGCGTCGAGGCCGTCCGCCTCGCCGATGATCCGCCACAGCGCGGACGCGGAGGCGTTGTCGCTGTTCTCGATCATCGCGGTGGCGTACGTCTTCTCGGCCGCCGTGAGGTGCCGGTCCGCGTCCTGCGCCTGGAGCAGCAGCGTCGCCAGGATGTCGACCTTGACGATGCTCGCCGTGACGAACGCGCCTTCCCCGTACGAGGCGCTGTCGCCGGATGCCGGGTCCAGCACCGACACCGACACCTCCGTACCGTCCTCGACGCCCATGGACTGCATGGCCTCGGCCAGCAGGACGTCGTAGTCCACCGTCGGCTCCGCCACGGTCTCCACCGATGCCTCCCTGCTCGCCGACGGCGTCGCCGACGACGATAGGGCTCCCTTCCCGGTGTGCGCCTGCGCCTTCACGTAGACGGTCCCCGCGGCCGTGGCACCCACGACGGCCACGGAGGCAAAGGCGGCACACAGCAGGGGACGTCCGCGAGAGACCGGGCGAGCGCGACGACGGGCGGTGCGCGCGCTACGGCCACGGCGGACGCGGCGGGCTCCGGACGACTCGGACGACTCCATGCCCGCGATCGTCGGGGCGGCGACTGTGCGCGCCGTTGCACGGACGTGAGATCCGCGTCAGGAAACTCTGAGAAACCCGTGAATGCGGTGACGGCCCGGTTTCGGCCCCCGCACAAGGGCGGCGGAATCCCCTCGATAGGGTCGGTGACCGTGGCGAACAAGAACATTCCCGACCCCGGCTTCCGCGACGACGACGGCTCCGCCGACCCCCGGCTGAGCGCCGCGCTCGCCGCCTGGGCCGAGGACCGCACCGCCGAGGGACCCGTCCTGGAGGCGCTCAGGGACGCACGGCTGCTCGTCCCCGTCGTCGCCGTGCTCGGCGAGGTCGAGGAGGACGCGAACGGGCTGCGCCGCGAGAAGACCAGCGACATGGCCGTCCCCACCCTGAAGGCCGGCGGCCGCACCGCTCTGCCCGCGTTCACGTCAACGGACTCGCTGGCCCTGTGGGACCCGGGGGCCCGCCCCGTCGCCGTACCGCTGCACCAGGCCCTGCGGGCCGCTGCGCACGAGAAGGCGGACACCATCGTGCTGGACATGTCCGGGCCGGTGCCCTACGAGCTGACGGGGCCCGCGCTGCTGGCGCTCGCGGAGGGGCGCACCACGACCGACCCGCTGGCCGATCCGGCCGTGCTCGACGCCGTACGGGCCGCGCTGGCCGCGGAACCCGCCGTGCTGCGCGCCCATCTCGGGCCCGGACAGGCCGACGGGACCCTCGCCCTCGTCCTGGACCCGGCCGCGTCCCCGGCCGAGGCCGCCGGCGCGGTGGCGCAGCGCCTGGCCGCCGACGACACACTGAGGGCCCGCCTGGTGCGCGGCCTCGACCTGGCACTGCTGTCGGCCGAGGCGACACCACCGGGCGAGCCCCTGTACGTACGCGGTTGAACCAGGAGTCCTGGCCGAGTCCTAGCCGTAGAGGGGGCCGGTGTACTTCTCGCCCGGTCCCTGGCCCGCCTCGTCCGGGACGAGCGACGCCTCGCGGAACGCCAGCTGGAGCGACTTCAGACCGTCGCGCAGGGGCGCCGCGTGGAAGGAGCTGATCTCGGTCCCGCTCGCGTCCAGCAGCCCGGCCAGGGCGTGCACCAGCTTGCGGGCCTCGTCCAGGTCCTTGTACTTGTCGCCCTCCTCCGTCAGACCGAGCTTCACGGCGGCCGCGCTCATCAGGTTGACGGCGACCGTCACGATCACCTCGACGGCGGGGACCTCGGCGATGTCGCGGGTCATGTCGTCGAAGTCGGGAGACTCGGGGGTGCCCGAGGGGGAGGTCTCACTCATGCAGGACACGATAGGTGCCACGGGGCGGACGGCCCCAGTCGGCCTCGGTTAGCCGTTCCCGGTCCGAGCTGCTAGCCTTGTGTGACGACCGGCCGGACCACAGTGCCCGGCCCACAAGTGGAGGCTCCGATCTCCCACCCGACCGCCCTCCGGGACGGCGGGTCACCCCGGTCAGGCGGCCACCATCGTTCCGTACGGACGATGGAGTCGCCCGAAAGCGCGCCCCGCGGTCATCGCGGCGGTGCTCCGGCAGTGTAGGGAGCCCCGCCTGTGATCGTCCGGGGCATTTTTGTGCTTCGGTGCGGTTAGGTCTTACGAACAGAGACATACGCGGCTGTCCGCCAGACCGCCGTGTGGTGCTACCGAGGAGGATCCATCAGCGCCGAGCCCCGCATCAACGACCGGATTCGCGTTCCCGAGGTGCGACTTGTCGGTCCCAGCGGCGAGCAGGTCGGCATCGTGCCGCTTGCCAAGGCCCTGGAGCTTGCGCAGGAGTACGACCTGGACCTGGTCGAGGTCGCGGCGAACGCCCGTCCGCCCGTGTGCAAGCTCATGGACTACGGGAAGTTCAAGTACGAGTCGGCCATGAAGGCCCGTGAGGCGCGCAAGAACCAGGCGCACACGGTCATCAAGGAGATGAAGCTCCGGCCGAAGATCGACCCGCACGACTACGACACCAAGAAGGGTCACGTCGTCCGGTTCCTCAAGCAGGGCGACAAGGTCAAGATCACGATCATGTTCCGTGGTCGCGAGCAGTCCCGTCCCGAACTGGGCTACCGGTTGCTGCAGCGCCTTGCGGAAGACGTCCAGGACCTCGGTTTCGTCGAATCGAACCCGAAGCAGGACGGCCGCAACATGATCATGGTCCTCGGTCCGCACAAGAAGAAGACCGAGGCGATGGCCGAGGCCCGCCAGGCGCAGGAGGCCCGCAAGGCCGAAGCGAAGGCCAACCCCGGCCGCTCGCAGAACGCCGCGGACGCCGACAGCGCGGTGGACACCGAGGCCCCTGCCGAGGCTTCCGCCGAGGCGTGATCCCCGGGGACACGAGTCCCCAGGATGTAACCGAAACAAGAGCGACGCTCCACCGTGCCCGGTTTTCGCGACCGGGCACCGGAGCGCCACCGACGAGGAGAGAACGGCGCTATGCCGAAGAACAAGTCGCACAGCGGTGCCAGCAAGCGCTTCAAGGTCACCGGCTCCGGCAAGGTGCTCCGTGAGCGCGCCGGCAAGCGCCACCTGCTCGAGCACAAGTCGTCCCGCGTGACGCGTCGCCTCACCGGCAACGCCGAGATGGCCCCGGGCGACGCCGCGAAGATCAAGAAGCTTCTCGGCAAGTGACACGGCGGCGCGTGAGCGCCGTACGCAGTCAGGACCGGGACCCAATCGTTTCCGGGCCGTGTGAGTCCAACCACGGCCCCGCTACAAGGAGTTAACAAGTGGCACGCGTCAAGCGGGCAGTCAACGCCCACAAGAAGCGCCGGGCGATCCTCGAGCAGGCCTCCGGCTACCGCGGTCAGCGTTCGCGCCTGTACCGCAAGGCCAAGGAGCAGGTCACCCACTCGCTGGTCTACAACTACAACGACCGCAAGAAGCGCAAGGGTGACTTCCGCCAGCTGTGGATCCAGCGCATCAACGCCGCTGCCCGCGCCAACGGCATCACCTACAACCGCTTCATCCAGGGTCTGAAGGCCGCGAACGTCGAGGTCGACCGCAAGATCCTGGCCGAGCTGGCCGTCAACGACGCGGGTGCCTTCGCGGCGCTCGTCGAGGTGGCGCAGAAGGCGCTGCCGGCGGACGTCAACGCGCCCAAGGCTGCGTGACGCTGCGCCGGCCTCGGGCCGACGTGACCGAACGGACCCGCAGGCTGAGCAAGCCTGCGGGTCCGCGCGCGTTCTCCCGGCGGCGGGCAGTCGCGCCGGCATAGCTGCGGCTGTCGAGCCGACCTGGCTGCGGGCATGCGTGCTGTTGCGGCGCGAGCAGGACAGCGCGTCGACCCGCCCGGTTCGGGACCGCCGAAACCCGCCGTACCGATCGAGCGCCGTTGCGCAGGAGAAGCTGTCCGAAGGTGAGAAGCACATGCCCCCCGCCACCCCCGAGCTGATCTCCCCCCGTTCCCCCCGCGTCTCCGCCGCCCGGCGGCTGGCCAGGCGGAACTTCCGGGGGAAGGAGCGGCTGTTTCTCGCGGAGGGGCCGCAGGCCGTGCGGGAGGCCGCCGCGCACGCGGACACGCTGACCGAGCTGTTCGCCACGGTAGAGGCCGCGGAGCGCTACGCCGACATCGTCGCAGAGGCCCGCGACGCCGGCGCCCGGGTGCACCTCGCCTCCGAGGAGGTCATCGCCGACATCTCCACCACCGTCACCCCGCAGGGCCTCGTCGGTGTGTGCCGGTTCCTCGACACCCCCTTCGAGGACATCCTCGCGGCGCGGCCCAAGCTCGTCGCCGTCCTCGCCCATGTACGGGACCCCGGGAACGCCGGCACCGTCCTGCGGTGCGCCGACGCCGCCGGCGCCGAGGCCGTCGTACTGACCGATGCCTCCGTCGATCTCTACAACCCCAAGGCCGTACGGGCCTCCGTCGGCTCCCTCTTCCACCTTCCCGTCGCGGTCGGTGTGCCCGTCGAGCGGGCCGTCGAAGGGCTCAAGGGCGCCGGCGTCCGGATCCTCGCCGCCGACGGAGCCGGCGCGCACGACCTCGACGACGAGCTCGACAAGCACACCATGGGCGGGCCGACCGCCTGGGTGTTCGGGAACGAGGCCTGGGGGCTCCCGGAGGAGACGCGCGCACTCGCGGACGCCGTCGTGCGCGTCCCGATCCACGGGAAGGCGGAGAGCCTGAACCTCGCCACCGCGGCCGCCGTATGTCTCTATGCGTCAGCCCGTGCACAGCGCGCCTCCGGAGGGTGCCGCTCCGTCACCGAGAGCTAGTAGGGTGACCAGCTCGGGGGCCCTGCGCCGTCTGAGAGGTTGGGTACGGGGATGAGTGTCGGCACGAGCAGCGCACCGGGATCACCGGACGTGCGGGGCCCGGCCCGGTCCCGGCACGGCGACCCCGGCGGCATCGACCCCGACGAACTGCCCGACGGTCTGGTGATCGCCGACGAGGACGGCCTGGTCGTCACGTTCAACGCCGCCGCCGAGCGCATCACCGCCGTCCCCGCCGCCGACGCCCTCGGCCGGCACTTGGACAAGGCACTGCCCCTGGAGGACCTGGAGGGGCGGCGCTGGTGGCAGCTGACCGACCCGTACGGCGGCCTCGCCATCAGGGTCCGCCAGCCCGAGCGCAATCTGCTGCTCCCCGGCGGCCGTGAGGTCCTCGTGTCCGCGCGCTACGTCCGCGCCGAACCCACCGGACCCGTCCGCCGGGTCGTCGTCTGCCTCCGCGACACCGAGGCCCGCCGCCGCACCGAACGCAGCCACGCCGAACTGATCGCCACCGTCGCCCACGAGCTGCGCTCGCCGCTCACCTCGGTCAAGGGCTTCACGGCCACCCTGCTCGCCAAATGGGAACGCTTCACCGACGACCAGAAGCGGCTCATGCTGGAGACGGTCGACGCCGACGCCGACCGCGTCACCCGCCTCATCGCCGAGCTGCTCGACATATCGCGGATCGACTCCGGGCGGCTGGAGGTGCGCCGCCAGCCCGTCGACATCGGCGCGGCCGTCGGCCGGCACATCCAGGCGTACGTCGCCGCGGGCCAGCCCGCCGACCGGTTCCTGCTCCGGATCGAGCAGCCGCTGCCCGACCTGTGGGCCGACCCCGACAAGGTCGACCAGGTGCTGAGCAACCTGCTGGAAAATGCGGTGCGCCACGGCGAGGGAACCGTCACGATTGACATCACGCCCTCGGCGTCCCCGCGCGAAGGGGACGACGCCGGTACATCGGTCACGGTGAGCGACGAGGGGCCCGGCATCCCGGAGGAGTCCATGAACCGCGTCTTCACCCGCTTCTGGCGGGGCAGCAAGCGCGGTGGCACGGGCCTCGGGCTCTATATCGTCAAGGGCATCGTCGAGGCCCACGGCGGCACCATCACGGTCGGCCGCGCCCCCGTCGGCGGCGCCGAGTTCCGATTTACGTTGCCCGTGAGCGCTCCCGCCTATCTGGCCTGAGCAGCCCGCGGGCGATTCGCATACCCCGACCCCGTTAGACTCGGCCATTGGCACCTTTGCGTCCCAAAACCAGAGACGGATCGTCTCCCGATCCGTCTCAGGGATTCGTCTCCGAGTCGAAGACGGGGCACGTCAGCCAGCCAACCGGAAGCACGGGAAGAGATGTCGGCACCCAATAAGTCGTACGACCCTGTCGAGGTCGAGGCGTTGAAACCGGAAGAGATCGAGCGCATGCGGGACGAGGCGCTCGCCGCCTTCGCCGCCGCGGACTCCCTCGACGCGCTCCAGGAGGCCAAGGTCGCCCACACCGGCGGCACCTCGCCGCTGGCCCTCGCCAACCGCGAGATCGGCGCCCTGCCCCCGCACGCCAAGGCCGAGGCCGGCAAGCGCGTCGGTCAGGCCCGTGGCGCCGTGAACAAGGGCCTCGCCGCCCGTCAGGCCGAGCTGGAGGCGGAGCGCGACACCCGAGTGCTGGTCGAGGAGGCGGTGGACGTCACGCTGCCGTACGACCGGGTACCGGCCGGCGCCCGCCACCCGCTGACGACGCTGTCGGAGCGCATCGAGGACATCTTCGTGGCCATGGGCTACGAGGTCGCCGAGGGCCCGCAGGTCGAGGCCGAGTGGTTCAACTTCGACGCCCTCAACATCGGCCCGGACCACCCGGCCCGCGGCGAGGCGGACACGTTCTTCGTGCAGGGCCCGGACGGGGGTACCGAGTCCGGCGTCGTACTGCGCACCCACACCTCGCCCGTGCAGATCCGCTCGCTGCTCGACCGTGAGCTGCCGGTGTATGTGATCTGCCCCGGCCGTGTGTACCGCACCGATGAGCTGGACGCCACGCACACGCCCGTCTTCCACCAGGTCGAGCTGCTCGCCGTGGACGAGGGCCTGACCATGGCCGACCTCAAGGGAACCCTCGACCACATGGTCCAGTCGCTGTTCGGCGAGGGAATGAAGACCCGGCTCCGGCCGAACTTCTTCCCGTTCACCGAGCCGTCCGCCGAGATGGACATGGTGTGCTACGTCTGCCGCGGCGAGTCCGTCGGCAACCCCGACCGGCCCTGCCGCACCTGCTCGTCCGAGGGCTGGATCGAGCTCGGCGGCTGCGGCATGGTCAACCCGCGGGTGCTCACCGCCTGCGGCGTCGACCCGGAGAAGTACAGCGGCTTCGCCTTCGGGTTCGGCATCGAGCGGATGCTGATGTTCCGCCACAACGTCGATGACATGCGAGACATGGTCGAGGGTGACGTCCGGTTCACCCGGCCGTTCGGGATGGAGATCTGATGCGGGTCCCGCTTTCCTGGCTGCGGGAGTACGTCGACCTGCCGGCGACCGAAACCGGCCGTGACGTCCAGGCCAAGCTCGTTTCCGCCGGCCTTGAGGTCGAGACCGTCGAGCACCTCGGCGCCGACCTCAAGGGCCCGCTGGTCGTGGGCCAGGTGCTGACCGTCGAGGAGCTGACGGAGTTCAAGAAGCCGATCCGCTTCTGCACCGTCGACGTCGGCCAGGCCAACGACACCGGGGAGCCCCAGGAGATCGTCTGCGGCGCCCGCAACTTCTCCGTCGGCGACAAGGTCGTCGTGGTCCTCCCGGGCGCCACGCTGCCGGGAGGTTTCTCGATCTCCGCCCGCAAGACCTACGGCAAGACGTCCCACGGCATGATCTGCTCCAGCGGCGAACTGGGCATGGGCGACGACGGCACCCACGGCATCATCGTGCTGCCGCCGGAGACCGAGGTCGGCAAGGACGCCGTCGAACTGCTCGAACTGGTCGACGAGGTCCTCGACATCGCCGTCACCGCCAACCGCGGCGACTGCCTGTCGATCCGCGGCGTGGCCCGCGAGGCCGCCATCGCCTACGGCCTGCCGCTGCGCGACCCCGCCCTGATCGACGTGCCGACGGCGAACGAGTTCGGCTACCCGGTGCAGGTCTCCGACCCGGTCGGCTGCGACCGCTTCACCGCGCGCACCGTCACCGGTCTGAGCCCCGAGGCACGCTCCCCGATCTGGCTCCAGCGCCGTCTGCAGAAGGTCGGCATGCGCCCGATCTCGCTCGCCGTCGACGTCACCAACTACGTGATGATGGAGCTCGGCCAGCCGCTGCACGCCTACGACCGCGGGCTGGTCCAGGGCACCATCGGCGTGCGCCGGGCCGAGGAGGGCGAGAAGATCGTCACCCTCGACGGCGTGGAGCGCACGCTGCACGCCGAGGACCTGGTGATCACCGACGACCGCGGCCCGATCGGCCTCGCCGGTGTGATGGGCGGCGCCGACACCGAGATCGCCGATCACGACGATCTCGAGAACGCGACCGCGGACGTCGTCATCGAGGCGGCCCACTTCGACCAGGTGACCATCGCCCGCACCGCCCGCCGCCACAAGCTGTCCTCCGAGGCGTCCAAGCGCTTCGAGCGGGGCGTCGACCCGCAGGCGGCCGCCGCGGCCGCGCAGCGCACCGTCGACCTGCTGGTGCTGCTCGCGGGCGGCACCGCCGAGGCCGGCGTCACCGAGGCCAGCGCCCCGGCCACGCCGCACACCATCACCGTCCCGGCCGGCCACCCGGACAAGGTCGCGGGCGTCGTGTACGGCCGCGAGACCGTCGTACGCCGTCTCCAGGAGGTCGGCTGCGACGTCTACGGGCAGGACGAGCTGACCGTCACCGTGCCGTCGTGGCGGCCCGACCTCCTTGAGCCGAACGACCTGGCCGAAGAGGTCATCCGGCTGGAGGGCTACGAGAACCTGCCCTCCACGCTGCCCAAGCCGCCCTCGGGCCGAGGCCTCACCCACCGGCAGCGGCTGCACCGCCGGGTCGGCCGCGCCCTGGCCGGGGCCGGGTACGTCGAGGCGCCGAACTACCCCTTCATCAGCGAGCATGCCTTCGACCAGCTCGGCCTCGCGGCCGACGACCCGGCCCGCCGCGTCGTCAAGCTGGTCAACCCGCTCAACGACGAGGAGCCGGCGCTGCGTACGTCGCTGCTTCCGGGCCTGCTCGGCGCGCTGCGGCGCAACGACGGCCGGGGCTCGCACGACCTGGCCCTGTTCGAGACCGGCCTCGTCTTCCTCCCGCACGAGGAGCAGCGCGTCGCCGTCTCGCCGCCGGTCGACCGGCGCCCGACCGACGAGGAGATCGCCCGGCTGAACGCCGCGCTGCCCGAGCAGCCGCGGCATGTCGCCGTCGTCCTCGCGGGGGCCCGCGAGCAGGCCGGCTGGTGGGGCAAGGGCCGTCCGGCCGACTGGGCCGACGCGGTCGAGGCCGCGCGGACCGTGGCCCGCGAGACCGGTGCGGAACTCGTCGTGCGGGCCGGACAGTACGGACCGTGGCACCCGGGCCGCTGCGCCGAGCTCGTGGTCGTCGCCGACGGCACCGAGCGGGTCGTGGGCCACGCGGGCGAACTGCACCCGCGGGTCCTGAAGACCCTGGGGCTGCCCGCGCGCTCCAGCGCGATGGAGCTGAACCTGGACGTCCTGGAGCAGGTCGGCGACGGCACCCCGCAGGCGCCGAGCATCTCCACGTTCCCGGTCGCCACACAGGACGTCGCCCTCGTCGTCGACAAGCCCGTACCGCACAGCGAGGTCGAGGCCGCGCTGCGCGAGGGGGCCGGTGCCCTGCTGGAGGCCATCCGGCTGTTCGACGTGTACGAGAACGACGAGCAGCTCGGTGAGGGCAAGAAGTCGCTGGCGTACGCGCTGCGCTTCCGCGCGGGGGACCGGACGCTGACCGTCGACGAGGCGTCGGCGGCCCGGGACGCGGCGGTTGCCCTCGCCGGCGAGCGCACGGGGGCGGTTCTGCGGAGCTAGGGCGCCCCTGCCCCGCGCCCCCTGGGGGCCGCGTGCAGTCACCTCACTCGATGGAGTGAGTTCTGCTGGTGAACCGGGCCTTCCGGGCCCTGCGGTCGAAAGAATCGGACCGGCCTCTCGGGGTCGGTCCGATTGCGCTGTAGGGCCTAATGGGGGGCCATCGGATGATCCGCATCAAGGCTGGGGTTCCCCGTCGGCCGTTGCGTCGAGTGCTCTCACTCGGACTTCCCCTCGCCTGGGGCGCCGTCGGGGTCACCTACAAACTGACCTGCCCGCTGGCCCAGCAGGAGAGCATCGGTGCGCGGGCCGTGACCGGAGCCCTCTTCTTCGCCGTCGGCAGCGGGCTGATCCTTCACATCCACCATGCGCTGCTGAGCGAACTCCGGCAGGTCCGCCGGGTCGCGGGCGCCGCCCAGAGCGCGCTGCTGCGGCCGCTGCCCCCGCGTATCGACGGGATGGACGTCGCAGCCGCGCAGTTGTCCGCCGACCGCGCCGCCGCGATCGGCGGCGATCTGTACGAGGTCATCGCCACCGAGCACGGCGTACGCGTGGTGATGGGCGACGTCAAAGGACACGGGCTCACCGCGGTCGCCACGGTCGCCGCCGTCCTCGGCAGTTTCCGCGAGGCCGTGCACGACGAGGCCGAACTCAGCGGTGTGCTGCGCCGGTTGGACCGTGCCCTGGCCCGGCACCTGCGCGAGCGGACCCACGACGACGGCCCGGCCGCCGAGGACTTCGTCACCGTACTGCTGCTGGAGATCCCCCAGGACGGCGAGGTGCGCGCCCTGAACTGCGGCCATCCCTGGCCGTATGTGCTGAGCGCGACGGGCGTGGAACCACTCGCCCGAGCGGATCCCCTCCCTCCGCTCGGGCCCTTCCCTCTCCCACCCGAACTGCCGGTCGAGCACTGCGGCCACCTGCAGCCGGGCGAGGCCCTGTTCCTCCACACGGACGGCGCGGAGGACGCGAGGGACGCGCGAGGCAGGTTCTTTCCGCTGCGCGAGGTGCTGGCAGAGACCGTCCGCGATGACCCGCTGGTACCCCAGGCGGTATTGGGCTCCGTCTTCACCGCCCTTCAGCGCCACACGGGCGGGGCACCTGCGGATGACGTTGCCTTATTGGTTCTACGCAACGACAGACGCACCTCAGGGGCGCGGGGAACTGCGCGCTCAGCCACAACGCACCCGCAGTCAACGAACCACCTGTAGTCCCCGGCGTTGCAAGCGCAGCGCCGGCGCAGCCGTCCGCCCCGCCACGGAGTGTCGGGCAGGCAGCTGGGCGGACGGCGCGGAATCGGGCCGCCGCACTGTACGAGGGGGAGCCGACGGCCCGGCCGGCCTCTTACGAGGCATTTCAGTCAACCGGCTGGAAACTCTCCGCAACAGCGCGCACACAGCCCGGATTCGAGCACTTCGTTCACACCCCGTGTGAAGGCGGACGCACTACTCTGTCGGCACCGAGCCACCCGGGGGGCATCCATGCAGCCCAACACTCTGCTCGACGCGATTCTGGACGAGGCCGGAATCTCACACGCGGGGCTGGCCGCGCACGTCAACCAGGCCGGCCGGGCGCGTGGCCTCGCCCTCAGATACGAACACACCGCCGTGGCACGGTGGTTGAAGGGGCAGCGGCCCCGCGGTCAGGTGCCCGACCTGATCTGCGAGGTACTCGCCGGACGGCTGCAACGGCCCGTCACCCTCGACGACATCGGGCTCGGTGTGCCCGGCGAGCCCTCCGCCCCGCACGGTACGACACTGTCCGGCTTCGTCGAGCGTGCCACCGCCCTGTGGCGGTCCGACGAGCAGCAACGCCCGCACATCCTGGGCGCGCCCGCCGTCACGGGAACGCCCGCCGTGATGCCCGTATGGGAGTGGGAGAACCCGCCGGAGGACGTGGACGTCTCGCGCGGTGGGCGGCACCGGGTCACCGCCGCGGACCTGGAGATGCTGCGTGCGGCGCGTACCCACTACGAGCAGATGTACCGCAAGGCCGGCGGCATAGCGACCCGCACCCGGATCGTGGGCTTCCTCAACGCCGAGGCCGCCCCGCTGCTGCGGGGCAGTTACACCGACGCGACCGGCCGCCAACTCCACCGCGCCACCGGCGGATTGGTGGCGATCGCCGGCATCTGCGCATACGACTCCGACGCACACGGCCTCGCCCAGCGCTACTTCCACCAGGCCCTCAGGCTCGCCAAGGCCAGCGGTGACCGGGGACTGGGCGCCTATGTGATCGCGCTCCTCGTCAACCAGGCGCTGTTCATGCGGGAGCATCGCCAGGCCGTCGCGTTCGCGGAGGCCGCGCTGCGCGCCGCCGGCCGGCACATCACCCCGGCGCTCGCCTCCGACCTGTACGCGATGCAGGCGAAGGCGTACGCACACCTGGGCGACGGCACGAGCGCGCTGTCCTGCATCCGGCGTGCCGAGCAGGCCGCCGAACGCATCCGGCGCGGATACGAGCCCGACGAGACCGGCTATGTCCAGCCGGGACTGGTCAACGTCCAGGTGGCGGAGGCGCTGCTCAGCCTCGGCGAGCTGGCGGCGGCCGGGGAGCACGCGACGGCCGCCGTCGGCAATCCGGCGCACGACCGGGGCCGGGTGCACCGGCTCGCCATGCTCAGCACGATCGAACTGCGGCAGGGCAACGCCGACAAGGCCGTGGCCACAGCGGTGCAGATGGCCGAGCAGGCCCGGGGGATGGAGTCCCAGCGCCTTCGGGACAGACTCCGCGCGGTCCGCGAGCATCTGGTGCGCAGCGGTTGTGCCGGTACGGCCGAGGCCGCCGAACTGATCGACGGGGCCCTGCGCGTACCGCTCTAGGCCCCGCGCACGAACCCGTCGACATCACTGCGCTGCGCCGCGAGTGGATCGCTGTGCGCCTGCTGTCCCACCGCTCCTGCTGCGATATTGCCACTTACTCGGCGGAAGGTGGCAGAACCGTGCAGTGGACGAAACAGAACGAACAAACTGTCTATGTAAACCGCTGGTTCAGCGTCAATCTCGCGGATGTCGAGCTGCCGGACGGCCGGCACCTCGACCACTTCCTGATACGGCTGCGGCCCGTCGCCGTGGCCACGGTGGTGAACGAGGCCAATGAAGTCCTCCTCCTGTGGCGCCACCGTTTCATCACCGACAGCTGGGGGTGGGAACTCGCGGCGGGCATCGTCGAGGACGGCGAGGACATCGCGTCCGCCGCCGCCAGGGAACTGGAGGAGGAGACCGGATGGCGGCCAGGGCCCCTGCACCACCTCATGAGCGTGGAGCCGTCCAACGGGCTCACCGACGCCCGGCACCACATCTACTGGTCCGACGAGGGCGAGTACACCGGACATCCCGTGGACGACTTCGAGTCGGACCGCCGGGAATGGGTCCCCCTCAAGCTCGTCCCCGACATGGTCACCCGCGGCGAGGTCCCGGCCGCCAACATGGCGGCCGCACTGCTGCTCCTGCACCATCTGAGGCTCGGTCAGGACGCCTGATCCCCCACGGCGCCCCCCGGCGAGGCCTCAGCGCCCCAGGGCCTGCCAGACGGCCACGACGAGTGCGCCCACGGCGGTGAGGGCGGCGACTGCCGGCAGCGGCCAGCGGGAATGCTCCAGCGCGACGATCCGGGCGCTCAGGTCGTCCACTTCCTTGTCGGTCTCCTCGGTGCGATGGCTGAGCAGAGCCAGCCCTCCCTCGACGCGGGCGTAGGCCACATCGAGGCGTCGGCGTAACTCTGCGAGTTCTCCATGGACCACGGGATGCTCGGGGTCGGCGGTCACGTGTCGCTCCTTTCCGTAGTCGACACATCCCTTGCATACGCATGAGGAGTCAACTCGCCAGGCTGACACGTGGGGAGAGTGTGCGAGGGGCATATGCGAGCCCGGTGCGCACACGGTGTGTGAATGCGGTGGGCCCGGCACACGCATGCGTGCCGGGCCCGTACCGCTCACGGTTCGTCATCAGCCGTAGGTGTAGAAGCCGGAACCGGTCTTCCGGCCGAGCCGGCCCGCGTCGACCATGCGCTGGAGCAGCGGGGGAGCGGCGTACAGCGGCTCCTTGAACTCGTCGTACATGCTGTGCGCCACCGAAGCGACCGTGTCCAGGCCGATCAGGTCGGACAGCTTCAGCGGGCCCATGGGGTGGGCGCAGCCCATCTCCATGCCGTTGTCGATGTCCTCGCGGCTGGCGATGCCCGACTCGAACATCCGGATCGCGGAGAGCAGATAGGGGATCAGCAATGCGTTGACCACGAACCCGGACCGGTCCTGGGCGCGGATGGCGTGCTTGCCCAGCAGCTTCTCGGCAAAGGACTGGGCGCGGGCGATCGTGCCCTCGGAGGTGGTGAGCGCCGGGATCAGCTCGACGAGCTGCTGCACCGGGGCCGGATTGAAGAAGTGGATGCCGATGACCTGGTCGGGCCGCGAGGTGGCGACCGCCAGCCTCACCAGCGGGATCGAGGAGGTGTTGGAGGCGAGGATCGCGTCGGCGCGCGTCACGACCTGGTCGAGCACCTGGAAGATCTCGGTCTTGACCTGCTCGTTCTCGACGACGGCCTCGATCACCAGATCGCGGTCCGCGAACTCGCCGAGGTCGGTGGTGAAGCCGAGCCGCGCCTGTGTGGCCGCCAGCTCCTCCTCCGTGATCTTGCCGCGTCCCGCGGCCTTGGACAGGGAGCCGAACAGCCGGGTCCGGCCGATCTCCAGGGCTTCGCCGGTGGTCTCGGCGACCTTCACGTCCAGACCGGCGCGGGCGCACACCTCGGCGATGCCCGCTCCCATCTGGCCGCAGCCCACCACTCCGACGCGCGTGATCTCGCCCGCTGCGATGTCCGTCACATCGTCCCTTTCGCTCAGGTACGGCTGGGTGGCAGGTTCGCCGTGGTTCGGTGCCTGCTCCATTCGTGCACGTTACTCCGAAGTATCGATGATCGATCGCCGGGGTGGGGCATCCTGGGCGCGGAAAAGGATCCGTGAGGGCGCGGATCCGGGGCGAGGGGGGTGTGCGCATGGGCCGGGTCACACGCCGGGCGTTCGCGACGGCCGCGCTGGCGACGCTTGCGACGGGGTCGGGAGCCTCGGCCGTACCGGGGCCGCGTACGGGCGCCTCGCCCGGGCCCGCGCCGCGTGACGGCGCCTCGGGCGTCCCCGGGCCCCGGCGGGCGACCTCCGAGATGCGGGGCATGTGGCTGGCCACCGTGGCCAACCGGGACTGGCCCTCCGGCCCGGGCCTGACCGCGGCCCAGCAGCGCGCCGAACTGATCGCCCACCTCGATGGGGCCGTCCGCAACCGCCTCAACACGGTCGTCTTCCAGGTGCGGCCCACGGCCGACGCCCTGTGGCCCTCGCCCCACGAGCCGTGGTCCGAGTACCTCACCGGCACCCAGGGCCGGGCGCCGGGCTGGGACCCGCTGGGCACGGCCGTCACGGAGGCACACGCCCGCGGACTGCAGCTGCACGCCTGGTTCAACCCGTACCGGATCGCCCTGCACGCGGACCCGAAGAGACTCGTCGCCTCCCACCCCGCCCGCAGGCACCCGGACTGGGTGGTCACGTACGGCGGCAAGCTCTACTACAACCCCGGGCTGCCCGAGGTCCGTGCCTTCGTCCAGGACGCCATGCTCGACGCGGTGCGCAAGTACCCGGTCGACGCCGTGCACTTCGACGACTACTTCTATCCCTATCCGGTGGCCGGCCAGACCTTCGACGACGATGCGGCCTACGACCGCCACGGCGCAGCCTTCCCGAACCGGGCCGCCTGGCGCCGCGACAACATCGACAGGCTGGTGCGGGAGATGGCGGCCCGTATCAAGCAGACCCGCCCGGCCGCGCGTTTCGGTGTCAGCCCCTTCGGGGTGTGGCGCAACGCGGGCACCGACCCGCTCGGCTCGCAGACCCGGGCGGGTGTGCAGACGTACGACGATCTGCACGCGGACACGCGCCGCTGGGTCCGCGAGAACTGGATCGACTACATCTGCCCGCAGCTCTACTGGAACATCGGCTTCCCCGCCGCCGACTACGCCGTACTGCTGCCGTGGTGGGCGGAGGTGGCGCGGGGCACGCGGACGACGCTGTACCTGGGGGAGGCGCTGTACAAGGCCGGCGATCCGGCGCAGCCCGCCGCCTGGCAGGACCCGGCCGAGCTGTCCCGGCATCTCGCACGGGCCAGGAAGTACCCCGAGGCGCGCGGGCACGTGTTCTTCTCCGCCGAGGACGTGGCCGTCGACCGAATCGGCAGCATGGCGCGGGTGGTCGCCGACCACTACGGGCAGCCGGCGAAACCCCCGCGCTGATCCCCTGTGCGAGGACTAGTGTGCGGCGTTCTTGTGGCGGATTTCGGTGTCGGGGCCGGGTGAGCACACGCCCTCGTGCCCGTCCTCGAAGCGGACGCGGTACGGGGGATTGCCCTCCTGCCCCATCACTTCGACGATCTCGCCGACCTTGTCGTGCTGTCCGACCACCCTGCCGTGCTGGACAAGCTGGTCGCCCACGGTTGCACGCATCTGTTGGGCCTCCTCACCAAGTGCGGGAGCAGCGGTCCGTGGCTCTGAGTCTACGGCGCCGCACGTTTGTTGGAACCCGTCTCGGGTACGCCGCTCAGCCCCGCGCCCGCTGTGTGACGGCGATGCACACGAGCACCGCCGCAGCCGTCAGCGGAGCGGCCACCGTCAGGTGCTCGCCCAGCAGCAGCACCGACCACACCAGTGTGAGCAGGGGCTGAGCCAACTGCAACTGGCTGGCCCTGGGGATGCCGATGGCGGCCATGCCCCGGTACCAGACGACCAGGCCGAGGAACTGAGAGCCGGCCGCGACCCAGAGCAGCCCGGTCACGCTGTGCGCGGTCGGCTGCACGGGCTCGTACGACAGCGCGAGCACGGCGGCCGGCAGGCTCAGCGGCAGACACAGCACCAGCGCCCAGCCGATGACCTGCCAGCCCGGCATGACCCGGGCCAGCCGGCCGCCCTCGGTGTAGCCGGCGGCGCACACCAGCAGCGCGGCGAACAGGTACAGGTCGGCGGAGGTGAGGGCGCCGCCGCTCTGCTGCGCCGTGAAGACGAGCACCGCCGCCGCGCCCGCGAGGGCCGCCGTCCAGAAGGTGCGGGAGGGGCGGGTGCCCGTGCGCAGGGCGGAGAACAGCGCGGTGGTCAGGGGGAGGAGGCCGACGACGACGGCGGCGTGCGCGGTCGTCGAGGTCTCCAGGGCGAGGGTCGTCAGCAGGGGGAAGCCGACGACGACGCCGGCGGCGACGACTGCGAGCCCCGGCCAGTGGCGGCGGCCGGGGAACGGGATGCGCACGGCCAGCAGACAGCTGCCCGCGATCAGGGCCGCGAGGACGCTGCGCACGGCCACCAGCGACCACGGCCCGAAGCCCTCCAGGCCCCAGGCGGTGGCGGGGAAGGTGAGGGAGAAGGCGGTGACGCCGAGGGCGGCCTGGAGGGTGCCGGTCGTCCTGGTCGTCGCGGCCGTCGTGGTCGTCGTGGCGGGGGCGGCCACCGCTACCCGGCTTGGTGCGGTAGCGCTACTCTGTGCTCTCATGCAAGAGAGTAGCAGCGTAGGCGATCTGGCGGGCAGGCTGCGGAGAGAGCTGGACCGCTACTCGCCGGGTGGAAAGCTCCCGTCGAGCCGTGCGCTCGTCGAACGGTTCCGGGTCAGCCCCGTGACCGTCTCACGGGCCCTCGCGCAGCTGGCCGCCGAGGGTCTGGTGGTGACCCGGCCCGGCGCCGGCGCGTTCCGTGCCGAGCCGCGTGCCACGGGCGCTCCCGTCGGCGACACCTCCTGGCAGGAGGTCGCGCTCAGCGCGGACGGCGCCGCCGACCTCGTACCGCGCTCCGTGGACGCCTCCGGCGTGCTGGTCTCGCTCGCGGCTCCGCCGCCCGGTGTCATCGAGTTCAACGGCGGCTATCTGCACCCCTCGTTGCAGCCGGAGCGGGCGATGGCGGCGGCCCTGTCCCGGGCGGGACGCCGCCCCGGCGCCTGGGGGCGGCCGCCCATGGAGGGACTGCCCGAGCTGCGGGAGTGGTTCGCGCGGAGCATCGGCGGACCCGGCGGGACCGTCACGGCCGCGGAGGTGCTGATCACGGCGGGCGGCCAGTCCGCACTGACCACGGCCCTGCGGGCGCTCGCCCCGCCCGGGGCGCCGGTGCTCGTGGAGTCGCCCACCTACCCGGGCATGCTGGCGATCGCCCGGGCCGCGGGCCTGCGCCCGGTTCCCGTACCGGTGGACGCGGACGGCGTGAAGCCCGCCCTGCTCGCGGACGCCTTCCGGGCGAGCGGTGCCCGAGTCTTCGTCTGCCAGCCGCTGTTCCAGAACCCGACCGGGGCCGTGCTCGCCGCCGCACGCCGGGGCGAGGTGCTGAGCATCGCGCGCGGGGCCGGTGCGTTCGTCGTGGAGGACGACTTCGTACGTCGGCTCGTGCACGAGGACGCCGGGCCGCTGCCGCGTCCGCTCGCCGCCGAGGACCCCGACGGAGTCGTCGTCCATGTCTGCTCGCTCACCAAGGCGACCTCGCCCAGCTTCCGGGTGAGCGCACTGGCCGCCCACGGGCCCGTGCTGGAACGGCTGCGCGCCATCCAGGTCGTGGACACGTTCTTCGTGCCCCGGCCCCTGCAGGAGGCGGCGCTCGAACTGGTCGGCTCCCCGGCATGGCCGCGCCATCTGCGCACGATCTCCGCCGAGTTGAAGGCCCGCCGGGACACCATGACCGCAGCGCTGAGCAGGGACCTCCCCGAACTCACCCTTCCGCACATCCCGTCCGGCGGCTACCACCTGTGGCTGCGCCTGCCGGACGGCACGGACGAGCAGACACTCACCGTGGCCGCCCTGCGCGCAGGCGTCGCCATCACTCCGGGCCGCCCCTACTTCAGCGCCGAACCCCCCGCCCCCCACACCCGCCTGAGCTTCGCGGCGGTCGCCGGACCGGGAGAAATCTCGGAGGGCGTACGTCGCCTGCGCACGGCCTGCGAGGAGGTGCTCTAGTCACGGGGCTCCCGCGCAAGGCCGCAGAGGAACTCGCCCGAGGCGAACAGCTCCGGGGTCAGGCGAACGCCGGTGATGCGGTGGGCGAGCGCGAACGCCGCTTCGGTGTGGTGGGTGTAGTCCCGGTCGTCGTCCTTGCTCAGGTCGAAGCCCGACTCACGCATCTCGACGAGCAGTTCATCGGGATGCGTGCCGTCGCGGTGGTACACGAACAGGGGCTCGAAGTGGAGTCGCAGCTCGCCGTCCTCGTACCAGCAGAAGTGGTCCACCGCGTTGACGTTGCGGAAGTGGGAGACCACGGTGCGGCCGCGCGAGAGGGGGAGCATGGCCTCGTGCGTGATGCCGAGGAGGCCGTTGTGCTCGGCCAGCAGCGTCCATTCGCCCAGCGATACGGCCCCGACGAACGTCCGGTTGGGCTCGCTCACGGCGAACGACGGCTCGTACAGTCCGTCCACGCCGGTTGTCCGGACGTAGCCTCCGGCCCCCAGTTCCCCGAGCAGTTCCTCAGGGGACAGGCCCCGGACCAGGGTGACGCAGAACGCCTCCATGAAGTCCTCGTACCGCTCTTCGAGCCACGCGTAGTCCGCGGCCGTCGTCGTCCCAGTCATGTGTGCAGCATCGCACCCGCCACTGACAATGCCCCCGCCACCGACCACGCCCCCGTCCGGTGGTGAAAACCGTTCGACTTGCGTGGCTGTGTGCTGGGAATCTCGCGGCATGACAGACACCGCGCGCCTGCCCGAGGGTTATGAGACATCCGCCGATTCCGGTCGTATCGACGTCGAGCGGGTGCATCGCTGGCTGTCGACCGACGCGTACTGGGCGATGGACCGGGTCCGGGAGAAGCAGGAGCGGGCGATCGAGGGGTCGCTCAACTTCGGGGTGTATAACACTGTTTCGGGGGAGCAGGTGGCATATGCCCGGGTTGTGACCGACCGGGCGACGTTCGCCTGGCTGTGTGACGTGTACGTCGATCCGGCCGTGCGCGGGAAGGGGATCGGTACGGCGCTGGTCGAGGCCGTGCGCGAGCACCTGCGGCCGTACGGGCTGCGACGCATTCTGCTCGCCACCCACGACGCTCACGGCGTGTACGAGAAGGTCGGGTTCGCGGCCCTTGCGAAGCCCGATCGGTGGATGGCGCTCCATTTCGGGTGAGTTGTCCGTCAGATCCTGACCCTGACGTAAGGTTTCGCACACCCTGGGTAAATCCCAGACAACATCCCTTGACCTGCGAACTTTTGCCGCCCACGATCGCGGCATGCCACTTCGGGTCACTTTCGTCGCCGCCGCACGCAGCTCCTCGCTGCTCGCGGAGCGCTTCGAGGACGCCCGTCCGCTGGACCAGGCCGGCTGGGACGAGGCGCTGCGCGCCGCCCACGACCTGGTGCCGCTCGCGGCCTCCGAGTTGCGCTACTGCTCACCGACCCCGCGCAGCCGTGCCACGGGGGACGCCCTCGGCTATGCGCCGCTCGTACAGCTCGCCCTGCGGGACTGCGCCATGGGCAGATGGCGCGGGCTGACCCTCGGGGAGGCGATGGCCCGCGAGCCGCAGGCGGTGGACGCCTGGCTCGCCGACCCGCGTTCCACACCGCACGGCGGTGAGTCGCTGCTCGCGTTCATCTCCCGGGTCGGCGGCTGGCTGGACACCCGGCCCGTCGAGGACGGATGCACCGTCGTCGCCGTGGCGGAGCCGTCCGTGATCCGCGCGGCCCTGGTGTACGCCCTGAAGGCGCCGCCCTCGACCTTCTGGAACATCGACGTGCGCCCGCTGTCGGCGACCACCGTCTCGGGCCGTGGCGGCCGCTGGCACCTCCGCTGCGACGGGATACCCGCTCAGCCCTTGCGGGCGTAGTCGGTGGTCAGGACGAGGTCCTTGGCGGGACCGCCCACGCGCCACACGGTCCGCCAGTGGTCCCGGTCCCGGACGGTGAACTCGCCCCGGTAGAGGTCCGCCGCGCAGGGATGCGCGGCGACATGGTGCCCGGAGGTCAGGTCCAGGCCGTGGAAGGGCCGTCCGTCCGCGAAGCGCACGTCCGCCGTCCCCGGTGAGCTCCCCGGCAGGAAGCGCAGTGTCCGCTCGGCGGGGCGGGGGACGCCCTGCCAGAGGAAGGTGCCGGACTCCTGGTGGAGCAGTCCTCCGCCGTCCAGCGCGCGGAACACGGTGACCCCCTCGAAACGGCCTCCGTCTCCGCTCGACCGATCGCGCACGGTGCGCTCCACGCTCCACCGGCCGGCGAGGTACTTCAGAACGTCCGGCACCGGCCAGAACTCGCCCATTCCGTCCCTCCCGTCATGGCAACCGGTTGCCGCCGGCCGACTCGCCCAGGGTTCCTGCCCCTACCTATCCTCCCAGCGGCAGCAGCCGGCGCTCGGCGAAGACCTTCTTCGCGGCGAGGGTGGCGTTCAGCGCCCTCGGCATGCCGCAGTACACCGCGGAGTGCGTGAGGGCCTCGACTATCTGCTCGGGGGTGAGGCCCACGTTCAGCGCAGCGTTCACATGCACGTCGAGCTGGGCCTCGCAGCCGCCGAGAGCTGTGAGCATGCCGAGGGTGACCAACTGGCGGTCGCGCGGGGCGAGTCCGGGACGGTCGTAGATCTCGCCGAAGGCCCAGGCGACGACCTGATGCCCGAGTTCGGGGTTGATGTCGGCCAGCGCGTCGAGGACCCGCCGCCCGGCCTCGCCGTCGACCTTGTCCAGGACCTCCATTCCGTGCGCGAAACGCTCCTCACGGGTGGTGCTGTCGTTCATGTCGGGTCGCTCGTCGGGTCGCTCGTCGGGTCGTTCGTTCGGGTTGCTCATGGTCAGGACCCTAGGAGTTGGAGCGCACTTGAGGGCAACCGCCGACCGAGGTCCACGACTGGGAGTTCGGCCTCGGCGGTGATGACCTCAAGCGCTGCTGCAGGCGCGCCGGATCGCGTCGAGTGCCCGGGTCACGTCCTCGTCGGTCGTCGACCAGTTGCTCACCGAGATCCGCATGACGCGCCGGCCGTGCCAGGTGGAGCCGCTGATCCATGTCGTGCCGTCGTCGAGAAGCCGCGCGAGGACCCGTTCCGTGCGGTCGTCGTCGCCGAACTCGGCGCAGACCTGGGTGAACACCACGTCGTTGAGAACCCTCGCGCCGTCGATCCCGGCGATGCCGGCGGCGAACGTGGAAGCATGCCGGCACAGCCGCTCGACGAGATCGGCGACCCCTGACCGGCCGAGGGACCTCAGCGCGGCCCACACGGTGAAGGCCCTGCCGCGCCGGGAGAGTTCGGGGACCTTGTCGATGGGGTCGCCGTGCTCGTGGTGGATGAGGTACTCGCCCTGCAGGCCCATCGCCGCGCGGACCGCGAGCGGATCGCGCACGATGGCGAGGCCGCAGTCGTACGGGACATTCAGGGTCTTGTGGGCGTCCGTCGCCCAGGAGTCGGCGTCCGCGCAGCCCGCCGTCAGGTGTGCGTGCTTCGGGGACACGGCCGCCCACAGTCCGAACGCGCCGTCGATGTGCACCCACGCGCCCGCCTCGCGAGCGGCCCGGATCGTCTCGACGAAGGGGTCGAAGGCGCCGGAATGGATGTCGCCGGCCTGAAGGATCACGAGCGTGGGCTGCTGCCCGTCGGCCGCGAGGGTGTGCCGCAGGGCCTCGGGCACGATACGTCCCTGGTCGTCCGCCTTCACCAGCTCGGGTCTGCCGAGCCCCAGGTAGCGCAGCGCCAGATCGATGGCCATGTGTCGGTTCTCGCCCACGACGACGCGCACGGCCGGGCCGCCTGCGAGCCCATCACGGCCGATGTCCCAGCCTGCGCGGCGCAGTATCGCGTCCCGCCCGGCGGCGAGGCAGGTGAAGTTCGCCATCGTGGCACCCGTGGTGAAGCCGACGGCGCTGCCGTCCGGCAGGCCGAGCAGATCGAGCAGCCAGGCGCTCGCGATGTCCTCCGCCGCGGTGTAGGCGGGCGACACGGCGCGCATCACACAGTTCTGGTCCCAGGCGCTGACCAGCCAGTCCGCGGCCAGCGCGGCCGGCTCGGTGCCACCGACCACGAACCCGTAGAAGCGACCGCTGGGGAACGCGGTGAGCCCCGGCTCACAGGCCGTGACCATCAGATCGACGACATCGGCGGGCGCACTCGGCCCGTCCGGCAGATCGTCGCCGAGCGCACGCACGACCTCGTCGACCGAAGCGCCGGCGGGAACCCGACGCTCGGACAGACTCGCCAGCCAGCGGACGGCATGCTCATACGCCTGCCGCAGCGCAGCCTCACGCGCGTCCATACATCGGACTATCCGCCCACCACCCCCGCCACGCAAGCCCCGCCCGGCACGCGCGCACGGCGTGATCAACGGGCGTGACAGGACCGGTCAGGATTCGAGAAGCGCCTGTCGGTGGGCCGCGCCTAGCGTGAGGGGCATGGCATCCATCGCATCCGTCACCCTCGAGGTGGCCGACCCCGCGGCCGCCCACCGGTTCCACAGCGCCGCCTTCGGTCTGGACACGCAGATACGGCTGCGGGTCTCAAACGCGCCCACGACCGGCTTCCGGGGATTCATCCTGGGTCTCACGGTGTCCCAGCCGGCCGACGTCGACAGTCTCATCGAGGCCGCCCTCGACGCGGGCGCCACCTCGCTGAAGCCCGCCACGAAGTCGCTCTGGGGCTACGGCGGGGTCGTCAAGGCCCCGGACGGGACGATCTGGAAGGTCGCGACCTCGGCGAAGAAGGACACCCGCCCGGCGAGCCGGCAGATCGATGAGATCGTGCTGCTGCTGGGAGTCGCTGACGTGGCCGCGAGCAAGCGGTTCTACGCCGGCCAGGGCCTTGCCGTGACGAAGAGCTTCGGCCGGGTGTACGCCGAGTTCGCCGCCGGGCCGGGTCCCGTCAAGCTGGCCCTGTACCGGCGTCGTGCCCTGGCCAAGGACGTCGGGGTCTCTCCCGACGGCTCCGGTTCGCGCCGGCTCGTGATCGGCGGCGACGCCGGATCGTTCACGGATCCGGACGGGTTCGCGTGGGAGGCCATGTCGCCGGTGTCCACGGTGGAGGAGGCATGACGGGCGCGCCGCCGCGTGGACTTGAGGAGAGGATGCGGGACACCCGCGCGAGGCTGGAGAGCGACGTCGACCTCTGGGTGGCGACGTCGGGCTCCCCGGGCGGTGTCCACCTCATCCCGCTCTCATTTCTCTGGGACGGGACCGCGTTCCTCGTTTCGACGCCGCGCGCCTCGGTCACCGGCCGCAACCTGCTGGCCGACGGCCGGGTGCGGCTCGGCCTCGGGCGGACCCGCGATGTCGTTGTCGTCGAGGGCATCGCCGAGCCGGTGGACATCGCCGGCCTCGGCACCGAGGCGGGCGACGCCTTCGCGGCGAAGACCGGTTTCGACCCGCGTGAACTCGACGAGCCCTACCAGTACTTCCTGATCCGGCCGCGGCGCATCCAGGCCTGGCGTGAGGCGAACGAGCTGCGGGGACGCGACCTCATGCGCGACGGCCGCTGGCTTCTGTGAAAAGCGTGGCCGCGGTTGCCCCGGAAGATCGGTACCTGGGAAGATTCGGCTTCGGGTGCACGGAGACCCTGGGCATTCAAAGACCAAGCCGACGCACAACAGAAGAACAAGCGGACGTGAGCTGATGAGCGGAATCGAGACGCATGTCCTGTGGCATGCCCGCCACCTCGCAGTGGAGGAGGACGGCCGGATCATCCACCGGGACGCGGACGGAAGCCTGCACCTGGACGAGGAGGAGTGGAGGATTCTCGGCATCTATTCACGCCGGGAGGCGGCCGAGGCCCACCTTGAAAGAGCGAGGCGGCTTCCGGGGTTCTGTGAAGAGCCGAACTGTTTCACCATAGCGCCCCTGGAGATCGATGAGGACCTGTGGACCGACGGGTACTTCACCGAGCGCCCGGGTGACCCGGTGGAAGACTGATCCCCTGAATCGTCCGGACCGCACGCTGGTAAGAGGTTGGCATGGAAAAGACCGTACATCTCCTGGTCCACAGGCATCATCTCTCGGAAGACGGCCAGGTCACCGCCGACTTCATGGAGGACGGGGAACCGCTCTTCTGGGACGACCGCGATGACAGCTACATGATTATGGGGCTCTATTCCAGCAGGGAACTGGCCGAACAGCGCATCGAGAGCGCGCTGCGACTTCCCGGATTCAGCCTGGCTCCCGACGGGTTCGCCATCCACGAGTACACCCTGGACTCCGAGCACTGGACCAATGGCTTCCGCGTGAAAGACGGCGGCGAATGATCTGATACAAGCACTTCGGGGGTGGGGGGGGGGGGGGGGGGGGCCCCCCCCCCCCGGGGGGGGGGGGGGGGGGGGGGTGTTTGGGATGTATTATGGATG
>NZ_VZRB01000001.1:279432-521892 GCF_008806595.1 Streptomyces luteolifulvus
AATTCGCTCCCGGGTAAACCCCGGGGGATATTTTCATGATACAAGCACTTCGGGGGTGCGGCGCCGGTCGGCGCCGCACCCCCGAAGTGTTTTCCGGTGACCTATCTACTTGCGATCGAGATACTTCTTAGCCTTGTTGATGGGCCCACCGGGGCCCATTTCCCGTTTGCTCGGAGGGCGCCCGAACGCCCTCTTGAAGTATTCCACCGCCGACTGCTGTGCCGATTTTCCGGGGATCTTGTTCTTCCCCTTGACGAAGCTCGGAGCGTCGCTCGCCCTTTCCTTTCCGGATTTGCGGGCCTCGCGCCAAAGCCTCTTCACCTTGTTGATGGCCCACTTTTTCCCGTACCACCAGACGAGGCCGATGATGGCGACGACCGCGCCCACACCGATCACGGCGAGTACCGTGCCGGTGCTGACTCCGAGTCCGGCCATGCCGACGAGGGCGACCGCCGTCATTCTGCCGTCGAGGTCGACCAGGTTGACCGGGTCGCCGCAGACGTACTCGTAGCTGGTGCAGCTGCCGCCCGCGACGGGGTCGACGGACAGGAACCGGCCGGTGGCGGGGTTGTAGAGGCGGGCCCCCATGAGGACGAGACCGGTGGGGGTCTCGGCGGAGCGCTGCTTGGCGCCGAGCCAGCCGTAGCGGCTCCCGCTTCCGCCCTCGCGGACGTTGCCGTACTCGTCCGAGTCGACGACGACGGGTGCCTTGCTCACGTCCAGCGGGAGTTGCAGCGCCACATCGCCGTGGATGGTCGTGAACTGCAGCTCCGTGTCACCGGTCTTGCCGGTGACCGCGGCCAGGTCGCCGGAGGCGGACCGCACGTTGCGGCTGACGGCTCCGCTCGCGGTGTCCTCCACGAGCCAGCGGGGGCTGTCGCTGTCGTCGCCGTAGTGGTTGACCCTGGACGCGGTCTGTGTCCAGGTCGTGCCACTGCCGGTCTCGGCCTTCCAGGAGCGGAAGCGCAGGGCCGCGTCGAGCTGCCAGGTCTGCCGCTTGCCGTTCGCCGTCTGCCGGTAGGCGAGGTCGTTGGCGTAGTAGTCGACGGTGCTGCCCGGCAGGGCGGTGGTGCGGCCGAAGGCGTCGTAGGAGTAACCGGAGTCGACGAGCCGGTCGGCGCTGTCGTAGCTGTGGCTGGTGGTGGTGCCTCCCGTGGTGGGGCAGGTTCCGGACACCTCGCCCGTCGCGGTGGTCAGACCGGTGCGGTTGGAACGCTTGTCGAAGGCGTATGTGCGCCGGGTGCACACCTCGCCGACGGTGTCCTCGACCGCGGTCAGACGACCGGCCTTGTCGTATGCGTAGCGCTGGTCGGACCAGCCGGAGTGGCTGGTCGTCCGTCCCTGGACCGAGCGGGTCACCACGTCGGTGTAGACGGCGGTGCCGTCGCTGTCCCGGGTGTAGGCCCTGGACGTCGGGGCGCCGGTGGCGTCCTCCGTGATGTTCAGGGTGTAGCCGCCGGGCAGCTTCTCGGCGGTGACGGAGCCGTCCGCGTCGTACGCGGCGGAGAAGTCACCGGCGACCGAGTCGCTGGCCTTGGTGACCAGACCGCGCGGCTCGGCGCCGTGGTCGTAGGTGTAGGTGACGGTCGACGGGACGGTGTCACTGACCTTGACCACGCGGTCGAGCTCGTCGTAGGCAGTGGTGGTCCTGCCTCCGTCGGCGTCGGTGTACGAGATGAGGCGGCCGAGCTTGTCGTACGCCTTGGTGATGGTGCCCGCCGTCGGAGAGGTGATCTTGGTGACCTCGCCGGTAGCCGGGTCGTACTCCACCGTGGACTCCGGGACCGCCTGGCCGAGGCCGCCGGTCACCGTGGTCTTCAGCGGCCGGCCCGCGTCGTCGTACGACCTGGTGGTGGTGCGGGACTGGCCGTTGGCCGTGTCGGTGACCTTGGTGGGCTGGCCGAAGTAGCCGTACTCCACGGTGGAGTCGGTCACTTCGTCGGGCCGGCTGCCGCCGCCGGTGATCTTTCCGGCCGGTCCGCTCCAGCAGACCTGGTCGGCCCACTCGGGGCGGCCCTTGCAGAAGCCGGTGCCGTCGGCGGACCAGTACGTGGTGACGCGGCTGGCAGCGTCGTCACCGGTGCCGGCCGGAGGCACGAGGTCGGTGATCCGCCCCTGTGCGTCGTACCCGGCGGTGGTCGTCAGGTTCAGGCCGCCGGAGTCCTGGATGACCAGCTTCGGAAGGCCCTTGGCCCAGTCGTACTGGGTCTCGGTGACGCGCTTCTCACCCATGACCGAGTAGTAGTCGCGGACACGGGCGCCGACGATCTTGAGAGTGACCTGGTCCTTGACCTTGGCCGTGCCGTCGGTGGGCCGTCCCTCGTCGTACTCGTTGACCGTCCAGGTGCGGGCCGGAACGGACGTGCCGGCCTTGACCAGAACGGTGGTTCCGTCCTTGAGGTCCTCGGTCAGGTCCACCCGGTGGAGGGGGCCGAACTCCTCGACCTCCCGGGTGCCGGCCTCGTTGAACAGGGAGGTGGTCGACAGCAGGTGGGCTCGCTCGGCCGCGGAGCGGGAGATGATGCCCAGACCCGTCAGCGTGTCCTTCTGCGTGTCCGTCGTGCCGAGTGCCAGCTCGCGGTTGGCCGCGCTCAGTTCACGGACGGTGTTGCCGAACCGGTCGTACTCGGTGGTGCTGATGTGCTTGCCGGGCTCCGCCGTGTTGACGGTACGGCCGGAGGCGTCGAGGTAGTGCACCTCGGCGCGTGTGTATCCGCCGCCGGTCAGGTCCGCGCCGTCGTGGGACGGCGGCACGGAGTCGGCGGGGAAGACGGCGGTGGCGTCGCTCGGGGTGTCGAGCTGCCCCCACTTCGCGACATCGCCGGCGCCCATGGCATGGGGTGCCTTGGTGCCGGTGAGCGGGACGCCGTAGACGATGCTGGTGACCGCTTCGCCCTCGGTGGTGTCCACGGAGCCCTGCTTCAGGGCCGGACGCGAGACGCTGAGCAGCATTCCCGCACCGGGGGCGGTGCCGCTGCCGGCGTTGCCGTAGTCGAAGCTGTACGGCAGCACGCCCGGCGGCTGGAACCAGGTGACGCGGCCCTCGTCGTAGGCGTACTGGCTCTCGGCCTGCTGTCCGGTCCGCGGGTCCCAGTACTGGCGCAGCCGGCCGGCGGAGTCGTACCGGTACGAGGCCACGGCCGTCGCGGTCGCGGCGGCGGCGCCGGGGCCGGTGGCCCACAGCTTGATCTGCTTGACCTGGCCGGTGACGTCACCGAAGTCGGCGTCGGTCGCGGTACCGGTCGCCGTGGTCGCGGTGGCGTAGACGAACTCCAGTACCCGGCAGCCCTTGGTGGCCGGATCGGCCTCGCACGCGGCAGCGGTGGCGGCCGAGGTGGGGGCGATGATCCGCTTGGGGCGGGCCAGCGTCTTGCCGGCCGCGGTCACGGTCTCGGAGACCACCTTGGTGGTGGAGTTGCTCAGACCGTCCGTCAGGGTGGTGGAGACCTGCCATGCCGTGGCCGCCGAGCCGGGCTTGGCGAAGGTCGTCACCGTGCCCTCGGTGTCGGACAGGGTGAACGAGCCGGTGACAGCGCCCTTGAGGGTGAGCGCCTCGGCGCCGGGCTCGGGGACCCAGCCGGTCCTGGCCGCGTTGGCGGTGAAGTGGACCGCGTCGCCTTCGGACATCACCACGTCGACCGCGGTGTCGGAGACCTTGCGGACATGGCTGTAGTCGGACGTGGTGTCGTCCGCGATGGTGCCCGCGACCCACTCCTTGCCGAAGATCGCGGCCTGGCCCTCCTGCTGGGCGCCCTGGTCGGGGTTTCGCGAGGAGGCGGTCCGCGTCATCGTCATGCCGAAGAACGACGCGTCGGTCTCCGTCAGCGTGTAGTCACCGGTGAGCAGGTTCAGCGAACCCGGACCGGCGTCGGTGGTGGCGGCGCCGTCGGCGTTGCGGTCCACGACCACGGTCAGCGGTTCGGTGCTGCTGGAGGCGGAGCCGGGGCCGGTGAAGTCGGCCTTGATCTGGACCGTGCCGTCGGGGTCGACGGTGCCGGTGGCGTTCCAGACGAGCGCCGCGTTCCTGCCGCCCGTGAGCCCGACCGGCCAGGCGGTCAGCGCCGTCCCGCCGGAGGTGACGTCCCCGACGGGGATCTTCACCCAGGCGTCGGCCTCGGAGCGGCGCCAGGAGAAGGAGACCTTGTCGTACGTGCCGCCCTCGGCCTCGGCGACCAACGGCAGCCGGCGTGCGGTGCGTTCGCCCTCGGCCGGCTGGAGGAAGCCCCCGGAACCGGCGTGGAAGGTGTACTCCTTGGCCTCGGACTTGTTGTCCGCCTTGTCGACGGACCGCACCTGGAGGGTGTGGGTGCCGTTCTTGGGCGGGGTGACGGAGATCGCCTTGGCAGCGCCCGAGCCGCCGGTGGCGACCCTGGTCCAGGTCACGCCGTCCAGCGACCACTCCAGCCAGTTGTGGTCCGCGGAGGGCGGGGTGACGGTGAAGGTGCCTGCCTGGCCCGCGCCCTTGACCCACTGCCCGGCCGGGTAGTCGGTGGAGGTGATCTGCGCCGGGGCGGACGGGGCCGAGGTGTCGACGGTGAACGTCTTCCACGCCGACCAGCCGGTGTTGTAGTGCGTCCCGTCGTAGGGGTTGGTGCGGAACTTGTACGTCTTGCCGTTGCTCAGCACCCCGGACGGAACGGTCACCGACGCCGCGGATCCGGAGGCCACGTACTTCGAGACGATCACCTCGCCGACCTGTGTGTTGGTGGCGTTGTCGTAGATCTGGAAGGTGCCGTTGACCTTGTCACCGTCGGCGTCGACGAAGGTGTCGCGCAGCGTCGGTGTGGTGGTGTTCACCATGTAGGCGCCGCCGTAGGAGAAGAACGGCGGGCCGGCCTCCTGCCTGGTGCCCGTCTTCGGCCGGAAGTTGTAGGTCACCACGAGCTTCGGCGGATTCGCCGCCGCGTTCGCGGAGTTGACCCGCTTCCACTGCGCCACGGCCGTCTCGCTCGTCGCGCGCACACCCATGTGCCCGCGGGTGGCCTTGGCCGAGGCCCACTCCTGCGCCAGCGTGGTCACATCGGCGTTGATCCAGCCGTCCGGCTGGGAGGTGCACGAGGGGTTGCCGCGGGTCTCGGTCGAGGTGGCCTTCTTCGCCGTCATGGTGGGACGGTTCGTCCACCGGGAGGACGTCGACGCGGCCCCGGAGGACCACACCTCCCACGACTGCGCCGAGCAGCCCGTCTGGTTGGCCGAGTGGAAGTTCCACAGGCTCAGCTTCGCGCTGGAGATCAGGGCATCGGCGATCGGCGAGGTGTTCCAGCCGATGAAGGACTGTGCCGTGCGGGGCGTCCCGTCGGCGTTGGTGGTGCCCGGGTTGCCGAAGTCCAGCTCCGTGTCGGACGACAGGTCGGCCGTCTCGCCCTGCTGCACATAGGTGTCGAAGACATTCGACAGCGAGGACGTCGACGGGTCCACCGTCACCGGGTACCTGGTCTCGGGGTCGGCGAGGAACTCGGGGTCCGGGGTGACCACGAGGTCGACGCCCGAGTCCTTCTTGACCATCTTCATCGACACCGGCACCCGGCGGGTGTGCTCGCCGGAGCGCTTATCGACGGTGGCGTCCCACATCACCGGCGCGGGCATGACGGCCCGCTTCCTGTTCTTCCTGTCGGTGAACTGCAGGCTGCCGTTCTTCAGCTGCTCGACCGTCAGCCCCTCGGTCTCCAACGGCAGCGTGTAGGAGAACCCGTCGGTGGCCGGCTTCTTCTTGATCTCGACGTACTGCTCGAAGCCGGTGCGGGTCGCCTCGACCACCACATCCGCGCCGGGCACCGCGTTGACGTACTCCGCGCGCGCCCCATGCAGTTCCGGCTCCGGAAGACCGCCCTTCCAGCCCAGCGTGATCTGCTCACTGCCCTCGCCCAGCGTCACCAGGTCGACGGCCTTCGACTGCTGCGCCGCGCTCAGCGACTTCGCCGGCGTACCCGTCCTGCCCGCCAGCCGCAGCCCGTTGGGGTGCGCCACCGGCTCCACGCCACGGCCCGACTCGCGCAGATCCACATCGACGTCCACCCAGGCGCCGTCACGCTCGAAGCGCACCGGCCCGGCCGACAGCTCCGTCGTCAGGCTGCCGTCCTTGTTCACCCAGGTCGTGGAGGTCTCGGTGCGCTCCGACAGCGCCTCCACCCGCTTGCCCGACAACCGCGCCGCGACCTTCGCCGAGGCGATGTCGGCCGCGGTGGTCGCCGCCTCGGGCTTGGCGGGCTTCGCCTGCGGAGCGGCCTCGGCCGCCCCCTGCAGCAGGGTCACGGACATGACCGCGGCGAGCCCGCCCGCCGTCCAGCGCAGAAACTTGCTGCGCTCATGCCAAACAGTCCTTCTCCGGAAAGGAGAGGACAAGTCCCCCAGTGGTATCAACATCCACCCGTATTCGATTCTGAGGCGCCATATGTGTGGCTGCCGTGAAGAAGTGTGGTCGGTGTGAAAACCTAGCTGTCTGCCGGAAGCGACAAAAGGATTGATCATCGCAAAGGTGTGCGACAGGCCCCCGATTACTTCCTGTGACATGGCCCACATGTGTTCACGGGGGACGGATTGCATAAACGTGCAGCGAAACGTATAGTCATGCCATCAAGAGGAGGATGGACATGGCGGCACGTGCGGCAGTGGCCGGAGCGAGCGGATACGCGGGCGGAGAGCTCCTGCGTCTGCTGCTCAGCCACCCCGGGATCGAGATCGGCGCCCTGACCGGCAACTCCAACGCCGGCCAGAAGCTCGGCGCACTCCAGCCACATCTGCTGCCGCTGGCCGACCGCGTCCTCGCCGAGACGACCCCCGGAGTCCTCGCCGGACACGACGTCGTCTTCCTCGCCCTGCCGCACGGTCAGTCCGCCGCCGTCGCCGAGCAGCTCGGCCCGGACGTGCTCGTCGTCGACATGGGCGCCGACTTCCGGCTGAAGGACGCCGCCGACTGGGAGAGGTTCTACGGCTGCGCGCACGCCGGGACCTGGCCCTACGGCCTCCCCGAACTGCCGGGTGGCCGCGCCGCGCTGGAGGGGTCCAAGCGCATCGCGGTGCCCGGCTGCTATCCCACGGCCGTCTCGCTCGCCCTCTTCCCGGCGTACACGGCCGGGATCGCCGAACCCGAGGCCGTGATCGTCGCGGCCTCCGGCACCTCCGGCGCGGGCAAGGCGCCAAAGCCCCATCTGCTGGGCAGCGAGGTCATGGGGTCGATGTCGCCGTACGGCGTCGGCGGTGTCCACCGGCACACCCCCGAGATGATCCAGAACCTCTCCGCGGCCGCCGGCGAGCGCGTCTGTGTCTCCTTCACACCGACCCTCGCGCCGATGCCCCGCGGCATCCTCGCCACATGCAGCGCCAAGGCCGCCGACGGCGTCACCGGCGACTCGCTCCGCGCCGCCTACGAGAAGGCCTTCGCCGACGAACCCTTCGTCCGCCTCCTCCCCGAGGGACAGTGGCCCGCCACGGCGTCCGTCTACGGTTCGAACGCCGTTCAGGTGCAGGTCGCGTACGACGAGGCGGCGGACCGCATCATCGCCATCAGCGCCATCGACAACCTGACGAAGGGCACCGCGGGCGGTGCCGTCCAGAGCATGAACATCGCCCTCGGGCTCGACGAGACCACGGGGCTTTCCACGATCGGAGTCGCACCGTGAGCGTCACGGCAGCCAAGGGATTCTCGGCGGCAGGCATCGCCGCCGGGATCAAGGAGAACGGCAACCCGGACCTGGCCCTCGTGGTCAACACCGGGCCCCGCCGCGCCGCCGCGGGCGTCGTCACCTCCAACCGTGTCAAGGCCGCGCCGGTGCTGTGGTCCGAGCAGGTGCTCAAGAGCGGCCAGGTCTCGGCCGTCGTCCTCAACTCCGGCGGCGCCAACGCCTGTACGGGCCCCAAGGGCTTCCAGGACACCCACGCCACCGCCGAGAAGGCCGCCGACGTCCTCGGGCGGGCCCCCATCGAGATCGCCGTCTGCTCCACCGGCCTCATCGGTGTGCTGCTGCCCATGGACAAGCTGCTGCCGGGGGTCGAGACGGCCGCGGCCCAGCTGTCGGAGCACGGCGGTGAGAAGGCCGCCATCGCCATCAAGACCACCGACACCGTCCACAAGACCTCCGTCGTGACCACGGACGGCTGGACCGTCGGAGGCATGGCCAAGGGCGCCGGAATGCTCGCCCCGGGCCTCGCCACCATGCTCGTCGTCCTCACCACCGACGCCGACGTCGACAGCGCCACGCTGGACAAGGCCCTGCGCGCCGCCACCAAGGTCACCTTCGACCGCATCGACTCCGACGGTTGCATGTCCACCAACGACACCGTGCTGCTGCTCGCCTCCGGAGCCGGCGAAGTCACCCCGGAGTACGAGGAGTTCGCCGAAGCCGTACGGGCCGTCTGCGACGACCTCGGCCAGCAGCTCATCCGGGACGCCGAAGGCGCCGGCAAGGACATCAAGGTCGAGGTGATCAACGCGGCGACCGAGGACGACGCCGTCGAGGTGGGCCGCTCCATCGCCCGCAACAACCTCCTCAAGTGCGCCATCCACGGGGAGGACCCCAACTGGGGCCGCGTGCTCTCCGCGATCGGCACGACCGGGGCCGCCTTCGAACCGGATCAGCTGAACGTCGCCATCAACGGCGTCTGGGTCTGCAAGAACGGCGGTGTCGGCGAGGACCGCGAGAAGGTCGACATGCGCTACCGCGAGGTGCACATCGTCGCCGACCTGGCCGCGGGCGCCGAGACGGCCGTCATCTGGACCAACGACCTCACCGCGGACTACGTCCACGAGAACAGCGCGTACTCGTCATGAGCACCACTCGTAAGCACACCGCGCTCCCCAAGGCCCAGATCCTCATCGAGGCCCTGCCCTGGCTGGTCAGGCACAACGGCAAGACCGTCGTCATCAAGTTCGGCGGCAACGCCATGATCGACGAGCAGCTGAAGGCCGCGTTCGCGCAGGACGTCGTGTTCCTGCACCACGCCGGCCTCAAGCCGGTCGTCGTGCACGGCGGCGGCCCGCAGATCAGCGCCGCCCTCGACCAGCACGGCATCGTCAGCGAGTTCAAGGCGGGCCTGCGCGTCACCACCGAGGACGCCATGGACGTCGTCCGCATGGTGCTGGCCGGGCAGGTCCAGCGCGAGCTGGTCGGGCTGCTCAACCAGCACGGGCCGCTCGCCGTCGGCCTCACCGGTGAGGACGCGCACACCATCACCGCGACCAAGCACCAGCCCGAGATCGATGGCGAGCTCGTCGACATCGGGCGGGTCGGCGAGATCACCGACATCGACACGGGCGCGATCGAGGCACTGCTCGCCGACGGCCGTATCCCGGTCGTCTCGTCGATCGCCCGCAGCCAGGACGACGGACACGTCTACAACGTCAACGCCGACACGGCGGCCGCCGCACTGGCCGCCGCTCTCGGCGCCGAAACCCTCATGGTCCTCACGGACGTCGAGGGCCTGTACGAGGACTGGCCGAACAGCGACGAGGTGATCAGCCGCCTCACCGCCTCCCAACTGGAGAAGCTGCTGCCGGAGTTGAGCTCCGGCATGGTGCCGAAGATGGAGGGCTGTCTGCACGCCGTGCGGGGCGGCGTGACCACCGCCCGCGTCATCGACGGCCGGGTCCAGCACTCGATCCTGCTGGAGATCTTCACCGACGAGGGCATCGGCACGATGGTCGTGCCCGACGAGCACGAGGGGGAGTCGTGAGCAACCAGGACCTGACCGCGCGCTGGCAGGGCGCACTCATGAACAACTACGGCACCCCGAGGCTCCCGCTCGTGCGCGGTGAGGGCACCCGGCTGTGGGACGCCGAGGGCAAGGAGTACGTCGATTTCGTCGGCGGTATCGCGGTCAACGCGCTCGGCCACGCCCACCCGGCCGTCGTCGAGGCCGTCAGCAGGCAGATCGCGTCCCTCGGCCACGTCTCCAACCTCTTCATCGCCGAACCGCCCGTCGCGCTCGCCGAACGCCTGCTCCAGCACTTCGGCCGCGACGGCAAGGTGTTCTTCTGCAACTCGGGCGCCGAGGCGAACGAGGGCGCCTTCAAGATCGGCCGGCTGACCGGGCGGACCCACATGGTGGCCACTCTGGGCGGATTCCACGGCCGGACCATGGGCGCCCTCGCGCTCACCGGCCAGCCCGGCAAGCAGGAGCCGTTCCTGCCGCTGCCCGGCGAGGTCACGCACGTCCCGTACGGCGACGCGCAGGCGCTGGCCGCCGTGGTCACCGAGGAGACGGCCCTCGTCATCATCGAGCCGATCCAGGGCGAGAACGGGGTCGTGGTGCCCCCGCCCGGCTACCTCAAGGCCGCCCGCGCGATCACCGCCGCCACCGGCTCCCTCCTGGTCCTCGACGAGGTACAGACCGGCATCGGCCGTACCGGGCACTGGTTCGCGTACCAGGCCCACGAAGGCGTCCTGCCCGATGTCGTCACCCTCGCGAAGGGACTCGGCGGCGGGCTGCCGCTCGGCGCCACCGTCGCCTTCGGGCGCGCCGGCGACCTACTCAGGCCCGGCCAGCACGGTACGACCTTCGGCGGCAACCCCGTCGCCTGCGCCGCCGGACTCGCCGTCCTCGACACCATCGCGGCCGAGGGCCTGCTGGAGAACGTGAAGCGGCAGAGCGAGAGACTGCGCGACGGAATCGAGGGCGCGGACGGCGGTTCCCGGCATCCGTTGATCGCGCATGTCCGGGGTGCGGGCCTCCTCCTGGGTATCGTGCTCACCGAACCGCTCGCGCCGCAGGCGCAGCAGGCGGCTCAGGAGGCCGGTTTCCTGGTGAACGCGCCCGCCCCCGACGTCGTACGGCTCATGCCGGCGCTGAATCTCGGCGACGACGACGTGGACGCGTTCCTCCGGGTGCTGCCCGGCATCCTGGACGCAGCGAAGGCAGCCAACGGGGACGGATGATCCGGGGAATGAGACGACGATGAGCCAGGCGCAGGATCACGAGCAGACCGCCGGGCCTGCCGTGCCGCAGACCCGCACGGCACGCCACCGCCGGATCGTGGACATTCTCAACCGGCAACCGGTGCGGTCGCAGAGCCAGTTGGCGAAGCTTCTCGCGGACGACGGGCTGCATGTCACGCAGGCGACGCTGTCCCGGGACCTGGACGAGCTGAACGCGGTGAAGATCCGTAACACCGACGGTGATCTGATCTACGCGGTGCCGAGTGAGGGGGGTTTCCGGACTCCGCGGGCGCCGTTGGGGGAGTCGGCGAAGGAGGAGCGGATGCGGAGGCTGTCGGCGGAGCTGCTGATCTCCGCGGAGGCTTCTGCGAACCTCGTCGTCCTGCGGACTCCTCCGGGGGCGGCGCAGTTCCTGGCCTCTGCCATTGACCAGGCGGAACTGCACGACATCCTCGGGACGATCGCGGGCGACGACACGCTGCTGCTGATCAGCCGGGATCCCAGTGGGGGGCAGGCGTTGGCGGACCATCTGCTGCGGTTGGCCCAGAACGGGCATTGAGCGCCGGGCGCAGCCGCGGGCAGTCGTGCCGCTCGGGCGGCACGGGTGGCACGGGTGGGCGCAGCGGCACCCCGTCGGCGCCGGGCCGCGCAACCCGCCCGCACGCACCGGCAGCGGGTCAGCTCCCAGCGCCGCTCACCCCAGCCGCGCCGCCAAACCTCCCGTGCACCGCACCTCATCGCCCGCGGTGATCAGCAACGCCTCCACCCCCGGCAGCGACTCCAACCAGCGCAACCCCTGCCGCGAACCCATCGCGAACGCTGCCGTGGCCCAGCAGTCCGCCCATGTCAGGCAGGGGGCCACCACCGTCACCGCCACGAGATCCGTCACCGCGGAGTGGCCCGTCCGGGGGTCGAGTATGTGCGCGCCCTGCTCCGCCGTACCGGATGTCGCCACCGCCAGCTCCTCCGTGCCCGCCGCGGAGATCACCGCCGCCAGCCCGCCCGGCCGCAACGGGTCGGACACCCCGACCCGCCAAGGCCGCTGTGCGCCGGGCGTGCCGAGCAGCTGGACGTCGCCGCCCCCGTTGACGCTCACCCCGCTCGCCCCGGCCGCCGCCACGGCACGTGCAGCCCGCTCCGCCGCCCAGCCCTTGACGATCCCGGTCGGATCGAGCGGGCCCTGGTACCGCATGCTGAACCAGCCGTCGCTCGTCCGCTCCGCCTCGGCGCCCAGTTCCAGCACCTCGGCGACCAGCGGATCGCACTCCTCGACGGACAGCTCGCCCCGGGCCAGCCGGGAGATGTCGCTGCCGTCGCGGTACGTGCTGAACACCTCGTCGATCCGGTGCAGCCCGGCGACGGCCTCCTGAAGTGCCGCCTGTACGGCGGCGGGTTCCCCGCCGCGGACGTCGAAGGAGAAGACGGTCCCCATGACCTCCTCCGCATGACGTACCGCGGCGGGAGCTTGCGCGGGCTCGGTCACCGTGTCAGCCACCGGCCTGGTCCAGCGCCGACTGAAGGGACTGCTGGTAGCCGGTGCTGGTGTACGTGGCCCCGGACACGGAGTCGATGTCGGCGCTGCCGGCCGCCACCGCCGCCTGGTTGAGCTTCGGGACGGCCAGCTCGGTCTTCTGGGAGCTCGTTCCGCCCGACGGGGCCTGGACGGCCTCCGCCTCGGTGATCTTCCCCCCGCTGACGGTGATACGGACCTGGACGGGACCGTACTGCGTCTGGACGGCCTTGCCGGTGACGGTACGGGTGATCTGGGCACCGCCCGAGCCGTCGCCGGAACCCTGCGACGAGCCCTCCGCGGGCTCGGCGGCCTTGACCTTGTCGAGCGCCGACTGCAGCGACTGCTTGTAGCCACCGCTGGTGTACGTCGCCCCGGACACCGCGTCGATGTCCGCGCCCTGCGCGGCGACCGCCTCCTGGTTGAGCTTGGGCACGGCGTCGGCGGTGATCCGGTCGCTCTGGCCGCCCTTGGGCGCCTGGACCGCCTCGGCTTTGGTGATCTTGCCGTTGTTCACGGTCAGGCGTACCTGGACCGCGCCGTACTGGGTCTGCGCCGCATCGCCGGTGACCGTGCCGCTCGCGGCGGCCTGGGCACCGCCCTGGGCCGACTCCTGAGCCGCGGCGGTCTGCTGCGGCGCCGCGCCGCCGGCGGCCGCGGCGGCGCCCGGGTCGGACGCCGGCTTCAGCGACAGCAGCAGCACGACTCCCGACACGGTGGCGGCGGTGGCCAGCACGACACGCCGGATGGGGTGACTCTTCCTCATCGCTTCTGAGCTCCTGAAGTCCCGTCGCTCACATCTCGAACGACTCGTGATGGATGCGGCGGGCGGGAACTCCCGCGCCGCGCAGTGCCTCGTACACGGACTGCGCGAACCCGTTCGGCCCGCACATGAAGACGTCGTGTTTGTCGATGTCCGGCATCTTCCGGCGCAGGCTGTCCGCGGAGATGTCCGGGCGTTCCCCGTCCGGGCTGTTGACCGCGTACATGAGCCGGGCGCCGCGCTCGTCCGCGATGGCGGCGAGCTCGTCCCACAGGGCCAGGTCCTGGGTGCTGTTGGCCCGGTACAGGAGGGTGATGTCGCCGGCCGCGCCGGGCAGCGTCTCGAACAGCGCCCGCATCGGCGTGATCCCGACACCGCCCGCGACCAGCAGCACCTTGCCGCGGCTGCGGCGCTGGGCGGTCATCGCGCCGTACGGGCCCTCGGCCCAGACCTTGGTGCCGGGCGTGAGTTCGCGCAGCCGGGCGCTGTGGTCGCCGATCGCCTTCACCGTGATCCGCAGCATGTCGGGGCGGGGCGCCGCCGACAGCGAGTACGGGTGGGAGCTGAACCGCATGCCCGGTGCGAGGAACCGCCACCGGAAGAACTGTCCGGCCTCCGCGCCCATCCGGTGCAGCTTGCGACCGCCGATCAGCACCGACACGACGCCCGGGGTCTCCTCGATCACCGCCTCGACGAACATCCGGTGACGCAGATTCAGCCGGATCGGGGTGAGGATGCGGTACCAGATCACGAGCGCGGTGACCGTGCCGTACAGCCCGTACCAGACGGTCTTCGCGGTGGGCTCTACGGCGAAGTCGTTGCCGGTGGTGATCTGGTGCCAGAACGTCAGGAACACCGCCGCGTACGTCATCAGATGGATGTGGTACCAGGCGTCGTACGGCATCCTGCGCCGCACCCCGCCGATCGACACCAGCCCGATGAGGAACAGCAGTCCGGTGCCGATGGCCGCCTTGCCCATGTCCGGCAGCTGATTGATGGAGTCGATCGTCTGCTGGACGATGTCGCCGAGCGACTTGCCGGCCTGGAGCGCGTAGCCCCACATGGTGAGGAAGACGTGCGCGACGACCAGGCAGATCGTGTACCGGCCGCTCATCGCGTGCCAGCGGGCGACCCGGTCGGAGCCGACCCGGCGTTCCAGGGCGGGCACCCGGGCCATCTGCAGCACCACGAGCGCCATCAGATAGCCGGCGAGCAGGCCGGTGATCCGGCCCGCGTTGAGGATCCTGCTGTTGTTGTCCGCGATGGACGGGGTGTTGTGCCACCACAGCCACAGCACGCCGGCCGCGCCGGCCCATAGGGCGATCAGCAGGATGGTCGCCGGTGAGCGGCGCGGGCGGATGCGGCGCATCGTCTGGCGGCGGGCGGCGCGGCCGCCTGCGAGCGTCGTGGTCACGATTCCTCCGGGGACGGGAGCAAGGGGGGTGGCGTGGTCCCTCGGTCCACTTGTACGTGCCGCGTCGCCCGTGTGTTCAGCCGCCCGCAGAGTCCGGTGCGGACTGGGGTGACTGGCGGTAACCCCAGAGTCCGAGGCCTTGGTGCCCGGCTCAGTACCGGGTGACCGCGGTCGCCCCGTCCGTCGTCCCGATGGCGATGTGCGGCTTCTTCCCGGGATCCGCCCACGCGAGGATCCGCCGCATCGCCGCCGACGGCACCGAGACACAACCCGCCGTGGCACCACGGCCGTTGACATGCAGGAAGATACCGGCGCCGCGCTCCCGCACCGGCCGTTCGTAGTTGAACGCGATGACGAGCGCGTACGCGTACTGCGTCGGATACGAGATCAACCGCTCGGCCTCGCCCGCCCGGCAGTCCGCCGGACGCGGCTCGACCCAACGGTTGTACGAGCGCGAGGTGTTGTCCTGGCACCACCATGAATCCCGGTGCACGGGGCGGTACTTGTAGTCCATCCCGTCCGGCGCCGCCTTGACGCCGAAGGCATACGGCAGTGCGTACAGGCCCGTGGGAGTCGTGTTCGTCCCCTGCCGGCGCGAGGCCCCTTCGACGAGTCCGTTCGCCCCGAACCGGGCGGCCGCCGAACCGGCCTTGACCCATGTCCCGCCCCGCAGGTCCCACCAGGTCACCGTGCCGGAGGTCGACCCGGCCAGGGGCGCCACGGCCGTGATCAGCTGACTGCCGCCCCCCGCGTCCGCCATCCGCGCGGGCAGCGGCGCCTGTGCCGCGCCGCCGGGCGGCGCGGCACCGAGCGACAGGAAGGATGCGGACACGACACCGGCGACAACAGGAAAGCGCATGGCTCAGACCGTAGACGGCGGCAGCGGCAACGGCAGCCCGGGTAGGCCATCCAGGCTCGTCGCGATGTGGTCCTTGTTCGCGAAGTACTCGCTCAGCGAGGCGTCGTCCTCACGCGCGAAGCGCTTTCCGTGGAGCTCGCGGTCCTCCTCGTATGCCATGTACGGGACGGCGTATCCGCAGGAGTCACGGATCAGCTCGGCGGTGACGACGATGACGGCGCGCAGTCCGTGCGGGGTCGCGTCGATGTCCGGGAAGCGGGCGAGGAGTTCCTGGAAGCGCGGGTCGTCGCGGAAGACCGGTTCGCCGCGGCCGTGCACCCGGACGATGGTGGGCGGGCCCTGGAAGGCGCACCACATCAGGGTGATCCGGCCGTTCTCGCGCAGATGGGCGATGGTCTCCGCGTTGGAGCCGGCGAAGTCGAGGTAGGCCACCGTGCGCTCGTCCAGCACGGCGAAGGAGCCCCTGAGGCCCTTGGGGGAGAGGTTGACCGTGCCGTCGCCGGACAGGGGGGCGGAGGCGGTGAAGAAGAGGGGCTGCGCCTCGATGAACGTGCGGAGCCTGCCGTCTATGCGTTCATAGGTCTTTCCCATGTCCAACGATTATGGGGGGATGTCTTTCGCCCGTCTAAGGAATTTGCGGCCGGGATTGACGAATCATGCAGTGCAATGCATACTCATGCATAGGGAGAGAATGCACTGCTGAGGAGAACCCCGTGACCGAGCGCGTCGTACTCGCCTACTCAGGCGGTCTTGACACCTCCGTCGCCATCGGCTGGATCGCCGAGGAGACGGGCGCCGAGGTCATCGCCGTCGCGGTCGACGTCGGCCAGGGCGGCGAAGACCTGGACGTCATCCGTAAGCGTGCCCTCGCGTGCGGCGCGGTCGAGGCCGAGGTCGCCGACGCCAGGGACGAGTTCGCCGACGAGTACTGCCTCCCGGCGATCAAGGCCAACGCCCTCTACATGGACCGCTATCCGCTGGTCTCCGCGCTCTCCCGGCCCACCATCGTCAAGCATCTCGTCGCCGCCGCCAGGAAGCACGGCGCCACCACGGTCGCCCACGGCTGCACCGGCAAGGGCAACGACCAGGTCCGTTTCGAGGCCGGCATCGCCGCCCTCGCGCCCGGCCTGAAGTGCATCGCCCCCGTCCGTGACTACGCGATGACCCGGGACAGGGCGATCGCCTTCTGCGAGGAGAAGCAGCTTCCGATCGCCACCACCAAGAAGTCCCCGTACTCCATCGACCAGAACGTCTTCGGGCGCGCGGTCGAGACGGGCTTCCTGGAGGACATCTGGAACGCCCCGATCGAGGACGTCTACGAGTACACCTCGAACCCGGCCGCCCCGCGCGAGGCCGACGAGGTGATCATCACCTTCGAGCAGGGCGTCCCGGTCGCCGTCGACGGCAGGCCCGTCACCGTCCTGCAGGCCGTCCAGCAGCTCAACGAGCGCGCCGGCGCCCAGGGCATCGGCCGGATCGACATGGTCGAGGACCGGCTGGTGGGCATCAAGTCCCGCGAGGTGTACGAGGCTCCGGGCGCGATCGCCCTGATCACCGCCCACCAGGAGCTGGAGAACGTCACCGTCGAACGCGAACTCGCGCGCTACAAGCGGCAGGTCGAGCAGCGCTGGGGCGAACTGGTCTACGACGGCCAGTGGTTCTCGCCTCTCAAGCGCGCCCTCGACGGCTTCATCGACGAGGCCAACCAGCATGTCAACGGCGACATCCGGATGACCCTGCACGGCGGCCGCGCGGTCGTCACCGGGCGACGCTCCGAGTCGTCCCTCTACGACTTCGACCTCGCCACCTACGACACCGGCGACACCTTCGACCAGGCCGCGGCCAAGGGCTTCATCGACATCTACAGTCTGTCGTCGAAGATCGCCGCCAAGCGGGATCTGACCTGAGCGGCAGCCGGGGCGTCCCCCGGACACCACAGCCACCACCTCCGAGGAGCACAGCAAGTGAGCAGCAACAGCGGTGACGTACGGCTCTGGGGCGGTCGTTTCGCCGACGGTCCCGCCGAGGCCCTGGCGAAGCTGTCCGCGTCCGTCCACTTCGACTGGCGGCTCGCGCCCTACGACATCGCCGGTTCGCGTGCCCACGCGCGTGTGCTGCACAAGGCGGGCCTGCTCACGGACGACGAGCTGACGCGGATGATCGCCGGGCTCGACCAGCTGGAAGCCGATGTCGCCGGCGGCTCCTTCGTGGGCACGATCGCCGACGAGGACGTCCACACCGCCCTGGAGCGCGGTCTGCTGGAACGCCTCGGTCCCGACCTCGGCGGCAAGCTGCGCGCGGGACGCTCACGCAACGACCAGGTCGCCACCCTCTTCCGGATGTATCTGCGCGACCACGCCCGGATCATCGCCGGCCTGATCGCCGACCTCCAGGACGCGCTGATCGGCCTGGCCGAGGCCCACCCCGACGTCGCGATGCCCGGCCGCACCCACCTCCAGCACGCCCAGCCGGTGCTCTTCGCCCATCACGTCCTCGCCCATGTGCAGTCCCTGTCCCGGGACGCCGAGCGGCTGCGCCAGTGGGACGAGCGCACCGCGGTCTCGCCGTACGGCTCCGGCGCCCTGGCCGGCTCCTCCCTCGGCCTCGATCCGGAGGCCGTCGCCAAGGACCTGGGCTTCGAGCACGGCAGCGTCGGCAACTCCATCGACGGCACGGCCTCCCGCGACTTCGTCGCCGAGTTCGCGTTCGTCACCGCGATGATCGGGGTGAACCTCTCCCGGATCGCCGAGGAGATCATCATCTGGAACACGAAGGAGTTCTCCTTCGTGACCCTGCACGACGCGTTCTCCACCGGCTCGTCGATCATGCCGCAGAAGAAGAACCCGGACATCGCCGAGCTGGCGCGCGGCAAGTCGGGCCGCCTGATCGGCAACCTGACCGGCCTCATGGCCACCCTCAAGGCCCTCCCGCTCGCGTACAACCGCGACCTCCAGGAGGACAAGGAGCCGGTCTTCGACTCCTGCGACCAGCTGGAGGTCCTGCTGCCCGCCTTCACCGGCATGATGGCGACCCTCACCGTCAACCGGGAGCGCATGGAGGAACTGGCCCCGGCCGGCTTCTCGCTCGCCACCGACATCGCCGAATGGCTGGTCAAGCAGGGCGTTCCGTTCCGGGTCGCGCACGAGGTCGCGGGTGAGTGCGTGAAGGTCGCCGAGGCCGAGGGCAAGGAGCTGGACGGCCTGACCGACGAGCAGTTCGCGAAGATCTCCGCCCACCTGACCCCCGAGGTCCGCTCCGTCCTCAACGTCCCCGGCGCCCTCGCCTCCCGCGACGGCCGCGGCGGCACGGCGCCCGGCGCGGTCGCCGTCCAACTCGCCGAGCTGAAGGCGGACGTGGCCGCCCAGCACACATGGGCCTCGGCCAAGCAGGTCTAGTCGGCCTTCCCCGTAGTCGACCGAAGGGCCCGGACAGCAGCACATGTCCGGGCCCTTCGTGCTGTCTCCGTCCGCTCGACGGGTCGCCTGTCGATAACGGATGAGATTCGGCCAGTGGCCGAAAGCTTGACTCGTTCCTACTCGGAGGTAACGATTCCGGTTCTGGTCGGCATTGTCGAACGCCGGCCGACAGCAGCCGAGCAGGAAAGGGCCGTCATGCACGCACGACGTACAGGCCGCACCGTCCGCCTCCTCGCCGTCGCCTTCACAGCGGCGCTCTTCGCCTTCGGCCTCACCGCCCCCGCGGGTGCTGCCGACACCCCGCCGCCGGGAGCCAACGACTGGTCCTGCAAGCCGGACTCCGCCCACCCGCAGCCCGTGGTCCTGGTGAACGGCACCTTCAAGACCTCGTACGAGAACTGGCTGACCCTCTCGCCCGCGCTCGCGGACGCCGGATACTGCGTCTTCTCCTTCGAGTACGGCGACCTGGAGACCGCCCCGATCCCGGACTCGGCGGCCGAGCTGCGCGATGTCGTGAACGCCGTTCTCGGTGCGACCGGTGCCAAGAGAGTCGACATCGTCGGCCACAGCCAGGGCGGCATGATGCCCCGCTACTACGTGAAGTTCCTCGGTGGCGCGACCAAGGTCGACGACCTCGTCGGCATCGTGCCCTCCAACCACGGCACCTCCAATCCGCTGGCCCTCGCGGCTGGTGCCACCGTCTGCCCCTCCTGTGCCGACCAGACCGCCGGCTCGGACTTCCTCCAGGAGCTCAACGCCGACCCGGAGACTCCGGTGGGCCCCGACTACACGGCGATCGCCACGCGCTACGACGAGGTCGTCGTGCCGTACACCAGCTCATTCCTCGCCGGCCGTGCCTCCTACGTGACCAACGTGCGGCTCCAGGACCGCTGCCCGCTCGACATCACCGAGCACGACCAGGCGCCCAAGTCGCCGCTCGTCGAGCAGTGGGTGCTCGACGCCCTCGGGCGGAGCGGACCGGCCGACCCGGCATTCGGCCCGCGCTGCGTCAGCTCGGGCTGAACCGCCCGGGGCTGGGTAGATTGGTGCGGGTCCCCCTCCGCCGATCGTGCACGGAGCGCCCCATGCCGTTCAGTCGTCTGGCCACCGCGACCACGCCCACCGCGCACATCGGCCTGGGTCTCGCCGCAGTCGGCCGTCCCGGCTACATCAACCTCGGCCGCGAGCAGGACCTCCCGGCCGAGCGCAGCGTGGACGCCCTGCGCGCCCGCAGCCACGAACTGCTCGACGCCGCCTACGCCCAGGGCGTCCGCTACTTCGACGTGGCCCGCTCCTACGGCCGCTCCGAGGAGTTCCTCGCCGACTGGATGAACGCCCGCCCCGACATCGACGACATCGTCATCGGCAGCAAATGGGGCTACACCTACACCGCCGGCTGGACCACCGACGCCGAACAGCACGAGGTCAAGGACCACACGGTCGAGACCTACGACCGGCAGCGCGCCGAGACCGACGCCTTGCTCGGCGACCGCCTCGATCTCTACCAGATCCACTCGGTGACCCCGGACAGCCCGGCCCTCACCGACAAGGAACTCCACGCCAGGCTGGCGGAGGCCGCGGCCCAGGGGGTGAGCATCGGCTTCTCGACCAGCGGCCCGGCGCAGGCGGACGCCGTCCGAGCCGCGCTCGCCGTGACGGTCGACGGCGAGCCCCTCTTCCGTACCGTCCAGTCCACCTACAACGCCCTGGAGACCTCGGCCGGTCCCGCGCTCGCCGAGGCCCATGACGCCGGACTCACGGTGATCGTCAAGGAGGGCATGGCCAACGGGCGCCTCGCGGAGCCCTACGCGCCGGACGCCCTGAAGGATGTGGCGCGGGAGACGTCGCTCGGCTGCGACGCGGTCGCCCTCGCCCTGATCCTGCGCCGGCCCTGGGCCGGTGTCGTCCTCTCCGGTGCCGCCACGACCACCCAGCTCGCCTCCAATCTGCACGCGGCGGTCGTCGACCTCGACGAGGACCAGCTGACCCGGCTGGCCGCTCTGGTCGAGGAGCCGCGCGCCTACTGGGAGCGGCGCGGGCAGCTGCCCTGGCACTGAGCGGCACCGCCACCGACCCACCGGCGCGACGCCGCCACCGCCCCAGTCCCTGAGTCACGTATGCCTTTCTTGAGACATTAATGTCTCACATGGGCTATCCTCGTCTCATGGCTGTCGACCGTGACCATGTGCTGCGCTCCGCCGCAGCCCTGCTGACCCGCAAATCCACCGCGACGATGGACGAGGTCGCGCGGGCCGCCGGGATCAGCCGGGCCACGCTGCACCGCCACTTCGCCGGGCGCGACGCGCTCGTACGCGCGCTGGAGTCGCTCGGCATCGCGGAGTGCGAGGCGGCGCTGGCCGCGGCCCGCCCCGACGAAGGGCCCGCGAGCGAGGCCGTACGGCGACTGGTGCACGAGATCGAGCCGGCCGCCGGACTGCTCGCCTTCCTCTACACCGAGAACCAGCTGTTCGAGGGCGAGGAACAGAACGAGGGCTGGGCCCGCCTCGACGCCCGGATCGGCGCCCTGTTCCGGCGCGGCCAGGCGAGCGGCGAGTTCCGTATCGACCTCACCCCGGCCTGGCTCACCGAGGCGCTCTACGGCCTGATGGCCTCCGGCGCCTGGGCGGTCGCGGAGGGCCGTGTCGCCCGCAAGGACTTCACCCACATGATCGTCGAGCTGCTGCTCGGCGGCGCACTGCGAAGAGAGGAATCATGACCAGCACCCTGCAGCCGACGAAGACGACCGAGGCGGTGAAGCGCCCGGGCCGCTGGCTCGCGCTCTGCGTCCTCGTCCTCGCCGTGCTGCTGGTGGCCGTCGACGCGACCGTCCTCGGTCTCGCGACCCCCTACATCAGCGAGGACCTCGAGCCCACCGGCACCCAGCTCCTGTGGATCGGTGACGTCTACTCCTTCGTCATCGCCGGTCTGCTCGTCTCCATGGGCAGCCTCGGCGACCGCGTGGGCCGCAAGCGGATCCTGCTCGTCGGCGCCACCGCATTCGGCGCGATATCGGTGCTCAACGCCTATGCGTCCACGCCCGAGACGATGATCCTGGCCCGGGCGCTGCTCGGCGTCGCCGGTGCGACCCTGATGCCGGCCACGCTCGCCCTGATCCGCAACATCTTCCACGACCCGCGTGAGCGCAGCCTCGCCATCGGCATCTGGGGCGCGACCGCCTCCGCGGGCACGGCCGTCGGACCGATAGCCGGCGGCTTCCTGCTCGAGCACTTCTGGTGGGGCTCGGTCTTCCTGATCAATCTGCCGGTGATGGCGGTGCTGGTCCTCGTCGGCATCCGGCAGCTGCCCGAGTCCCGCAACGCGAACCCCGGCCCGTGGGACATCGTCAGCGTCGTACTGTCGCTGGTCGGCATGATCGGCATCGTGTACGCGGTGAAGGAGGCCGCGACCCACGGGTTCGCGTGGCCCACGCTCGCCGCGGGCCTGCTGGGCGCGGGCGCGCTGTACGGGTTCGTACGGCGCCAGCTCACCCTTCCGTCCCCGCTGCTGGACATGCGCCTGTTCCGCAACCGCGGTTTCGGCGGCGCGGTCCTGGCCGACCTGCTGACCATCCTCGGCCTCTCCGGCCTGGTCTTCTTCCTGTCCCAGTACCTGCAACTCGTCCAGGGCAGGCCCCCGTTCGAGGCAGGCCTGGCCGAACTGCCCGCCGCGGTGGGCGCGGTGGCCTCCGGCCTGGTCGCGGGCCACGCGGCCCGACGCTTCTCGGTGCGGGCGGTGGTCTGCGCCGGTCTCGCGGCGATCGGCCTGGCACTGGCCGCGCTCACGGTGATCGACCGGTCGACCGGCTACCCCCTGCTGGGAGCCGCCCTCCTGGTCGTCGGTGTCGGCGCGGGCTTCTCGTTCACGGTGACCTCGGACGTCATCCTCTCGTCCGTCCCCAAGGACCAGGCGGGAGCCGCCTCCGCGGTCTCGGAAACGGCCTACGAACTGGGCGCGGCCCTGGGCATCGCCGCCCTGGGCTCGATCGTGACGGCCGTCTACAGCGGCTTCACGGCCCCGGCGGGCACTCCGGCCGGAGCCCACGAGTCACTGGGCGGCGCGGTGGAGGTGGCAGCACACATGCCGGCGCCCGAGGCCGAGACCATGCTCACGGCGGCGAGGGAGTCCTTCGTGGACGGCCTGACCCTGGCGACGGGCGCAGGAGCGGCGGTCCTCCTGGCTACCGCGGCGGCAGCGTGGTTCCTGCTGCGCAACGAGCGGTTGGACAGTAAGCCCTAGGGGCGCGGGGAACTGCGCGACCAGCCCTCACGCACTCGCGCCAGAAACAGCCAGCCCTCACGCACCCGCACCAGAAACAGCCGGCCCCCACGCACCCGCACCAGAAAACCGAACCGCTACGCGGCCTTCGCCTTGGTCGCGTACATGTCCACGTACTCCTGCCCGGACAGCCGCATCACCTCAGCCATCACAGAATCGGTGACCGCCCGCAGCACATACCGATCCCGGTCCATCCCCTCGTACCGGGAGAACTCCATCGCCTCCCCGAACCGGACGGTGACCCGCCCGGGGCGGGGCATCCCCGCCCCGCCCGGCTGCAACTTGTCCGTACCGATCATCGCGAAGGGAACAACGGGTGCACCGGTCATCAGCGTGAGCCGCGCGATACCGGTCCGGCCGCGGTACAGACGCCCGTCGGGCGACCGCGTGCCCTCCGGGTAGATGCCGAAGATCCTGCCCTGCTCGAGGACACGGCGGCCGGTCATCAGCGCGGCCACGCCCCCGTGGCCGCCGTCGCGGTCCACCGGGATCATGCCGACGCCGGTGAAGAACCAGGCCATCAGCCGGCCCTTGAGGCTCTTGCCGGTGACGTACTCGTCCTTGCCGATGAAGACCACCTGACGGTCGCAGACCAGGGGCAGGATCATCGAGTCGATGAACGTCAGATGGTTGCCGGCCAGGATGACCGGGCCGTCGCCCGGAATGTGCTCCACACCCTCCACCCGAGGGCGGAACATCAGGCGCATGATCGGTCCGAGCACTGCCTTGATGAGCGCGAAGCGGGACAACGGGTCCTCCGGTGTCAAGGGATTCGGTTTGAGTCTGTGCAGGTGAGGAGATTACTCGCGGTCCCCCGGGTCTTGCACATCGGTGCACCCAGGTATTACGCACTGTTGACGCGTGTTTACCTGCGGTGGCGCGCCGTTGCGGGGCGGTAACCCGCCCGGAACGATGTGACGGAGGTCGCGTGCCTCCCGTCCGAACGGGTACCCCGGCCCGCCCCGGCGAAGCCGATGGGGCGTCAGCAGCCCTTTCCCGTACGACATCCGGCGTCACCCACGTGTTCCGACGGTGGTCTCCCGCCCGTCATGGACACGCACCTACGATCGGCGCGCATTCACCAGCCGACGTCAGGAGGCCGCCCATGGGCACGCAGCAGTCGCAGGAACCGCAGGAGTCGAAGAAGCAGGCACGCGGGACCGGACGCCGGGCCCTCCTCGGCGCGGCGGTGCTCGGCGGAGCGGTCCTCGGACTGTCCGGCACCGCCGGCGCGGCCGGGGCCAAGCCCGCCGGCCGCGGCCTCAGGAGTCTGCCGGTGCCGACGATCATCGGCCACCGCGGTGCCAGCGGCTACCGGCCCGAGCACACCTTCGGCTCCTACGAGCTGGCCCTCGACCTGGGCGCCGACATCGTGGAGGCAGGCGACCTGGTGCCCACCAAGGACGGCCACATCGTCTGCCGCCACGAGCCCGAGATCGGTGGCACCACGGACGTCGCGAACCACCCCGAGTTCGCCGACCGCAAGACCACCAAGGTCCTCGACGGGGTCTCCGTCACCGGGTGGTTCACCGAGGACTTCACGCTCGCCGAGCTGAAGACCCTGCGCGCCGTCGAGCGCATCCCGGCGAACCGGCCGCACAACACCCTCTACAACGGCCGCTGGGAGATCCCCACCTTCGCGGAGGTCCTCAAGTGGCAGGACGAGCAGACGCGTAAGCGGGGCAAGCAGGTCTGGATCTACCCGGAGACCAAGCACCCCACCTACTTCCGCAAGCTGGGCCTCGGCCTGGAAGAGCGGGTCGCCAAGCTGCTGCACCGGCACGGCAAGGACAAGCGGAACTCTCCGGTCATCCTGCAGTCCTTCGAGCCGAGCAGCATCCAGCGCCTGAACAAGCTCGTCGACAACCCCCTCGTCGTGCTCCTCTCGGGTGCGACGACCCGTCCCTGGGACTTCGTCGAGGCGGGCGACCCGCGCACGGTCGCCGACCTGATCACCCCGAAGGGCCTGCGGGAGATCGCCGGCTACGCCCAGGGCATCGGCCCGACGCTCGACCTGATCATCCCGAAGGACGCGAACGGCAACCTCACCACGCCGACCACCCTGGTCGCCGACGCGCACAAGCGCGGCCTGGTCCTGCACCCGTACACGATGCGCAACGAGAACCCCTTCCTGCCCGCGAACTTCCGCAAGGGCACGGATGCCGACGCGTACGGCGACGTCTTCGGCGCCTACCGGACGTACTTCGCCACCGGCATCGACGGCGTTTTCACCGACAACCCGGACACCGGTCTGCTGGCCCGCGAGGACTTCGTCAACGGTTGAGCGGCTCGTCCCCTGATGGGGTGACAGTGTGGCCGTTCGGGCAACCCGTGCCCGGGCGGCCGGGTCTTGCTGCATATGACGCACGACCTGGTTGCCGCCCTGCAACCACTGCTCACCGCCGAGGCCTCCGCGGAGGCACATGCGTCCGGAACCGATCCGGGCGACCTCGAACAGGCCGTCTGGCTCCGCCTCCTGGAGCGCCTCGACTCCGACGGTCCGCCGCTCGACCCGCAGGGCTGGCTGCGCCGGACGGTCCGCTCCGAGGTGCGTCGCACGCGCCGCACGGTCCGGCTCGAACGGCCGTATGAGACCGAGCCCGCCGACGACGGCGACCCCGACCCCGAACGGCTCGCACTCGCCGCCGCCCGTCGCCGCGCCCTGCGTGATGCGGTGCGCCGGCTGCCCGGCCGTTGTCCGCGTCTGATGGAGGCGCTCCTCTCGCCGAAGGACCTCACATACCGGGAGATCGCGGGGGAGTTGGGTATCTCACAGGGGAGTCTTGGCCCTGAACGCTCCAGATGTCTGGGATGTCTTCGGCGATTGCTCGCACCGGAGGTTGCGACCCGTGGACTGCGGGGATAGGAGTGAGGGACGACAGGCGATCAGGTGAGCGGGAGGCGTGCGCACATGGGCATGAGCGTGACCATCTCGGCGGCGACCGAGCAGGACGCGGAGCAGATCTTCAGGCTGCAGTACCTGTGCTTCCAGAGCGAGGCGGCGCTGTACGGCAACTACCGCATCGACCCGCTCGTCCAGACGCTGGACTCGGTCCGCGAGGAGGTCGCCGCCGACTGCGTCTTCGTGGCGCGGCTGGGCGAGGAAGTGGTCGGCTCGGTCCGCGGCAGCGTGACCGGCGACGGCGCCGCCGCCATCGGCAAGCTTTGTGTCCACCCCCGCCTGCAGGGCCACGGCATCGGCGCCCGCCTCCTGCGTGCGGCCGAGTCGGCCCTCGCCGAGGAACGCGGCGCCACCAGGTTCCGCCTCCACACGGGCCACCGCAGCGAGGGCAACCTCCGCCTCTACCGCCGAGTGGGCTACGAGACGGTCGGCACCTCCAAGGGCGCGGACGGAGTCCCGATGATCGTCCTGGAAAAGCCCGCGGGAACTTTCGCAGCGACGGCATAGCAGCGACCTGAAGGGGCGCGGGGCTGTGTCGATGTGCGGCTGCGCCACGTGGGCGCGACAAGCCACGGCAGACCGTCAGCCGCCGACGCCCCCTCAGGCCGCACCCCTCTACCGGGTACGCGCCTTCCGCAGCCAGTACATCGCCGACACCGGCAACAGCACGGGGATGAACAGATACCCCATCCCGAAGTCCGACCAGACCGTCGCGTCGGGAAAAGCGGACGGCTCCACCAAGGTCCACGTACCGACAACGAGCACCCCCGCCAACTCGGCCGCACAACAGACGAACGCCGCCTTCCGCGCCGTCTCCCCACCCCGCACCAGCGAGTACGTGATGAACCCGTAGACGACCCCGGCCAGCGCGGACAGCGCATACGCAAGCGGCGCCCGGTCGAACTCGGTGGAGATCTGCACGACCGACCGCGACACCGCCCCCACGACCATCACGCCGTACAGCCACACGAGCAGCATCCCCGGCCCACTGATCAGCCGCGTCCTGCCGGAGGCCACCTCAGCCTCCCCAGATGTCATAGAGCCGCACCTCGAGCACGGCCAGCACCACACCGCCGGCGGCAACCGTCACCGAGCCCCACCGAGTGCGCTCGGCCAGTGACATGAACCCCGCCACCGGCACGCACACGAACGCGCCCAGTAGATACGCCACGAAGATCGTCGTACCCTGCTCCGGCTTCTCGCCCCGCGCCAGCTGCACGATCCCGATCACCAGCTGGACGAGGACCAGCAGTGTCACCACGGCCATCCCGATGAAGTGCCAGTCCTTCGTCGGCTGGTCACGGTAGGCGGCCCAGCCGCACCACGCGGCGAGCAGAAGTGCGGCGACGCCGGTCGCGAGCGTCAGGGCAGCAAGCATGCAGCGACCTTATTACGGGCCGAACGACCCCCGGCCGCCGACCCCGGGCCGGAATGACCATCGTGGCCTTGACCACAGCCGACCGGCATACGAGCTGGTCGCGGCCCCGGTCGTGATGGGCTTGCCGGCCCTGTCCGCACTGGTCACCGCCGGGGGAGTGGGGATCTCCGTCCGTTCCGACCGGTGTCCACCACCGTCCAGCATGCGGACAACGGCGTCGGGTAAGGACCGTAGGTCTGGTTTACTGATCGCATGACCACGACGAGCAGCCGCACCCTTGCGACCGAGGCGCCCCTGACGCCCGGTGCTCGTTGTCTGTGTCGAATGTGCGCCTTCTAGAGGGCCCCTGCACCACCCCCAGAGCCTCGCGCCCCGAAGCGAGCCGCCGTGGCATGTCCGTGCGCTCCCGCACGTGACCGACGCCGCCCCACGCACATGTTCTCCCCGGTTCCACGCCACAGCGAGAACAGTGTCGCGTCCCTGAACGATTGCACCCTGCCCGGGCACACCCACGCCCGCGCACTCGACAGTGACGGAAACCCCAGTGATCACCACCACAGGCCTGACCAAGGTCTACCGCTCGCGCGGCCGTGAGGTCACCGCCCTGGACGGCGTCGATCTGCACGTCCGCGAAGGCGAGGTGTACGGCGTCATCGGCCAGTCCGGCGCCGGCAAGTCCTCGCTCATCCGCTGCGTCAACCTGCTGGAGCGGCCCACCGCCGGCACGGTGACCGTCGCCGGCCAGGACCTCACCGCCCTCGCCGGACGCGGGCCGCGCGCCGGCCGGGAACTCCGCCGCGCGCGCAGCCGGATCGGCATGGTCTTCCAGCACTTCAACCTGCTGTCCTCGCGGACCGTCCAGGACAACGTCGAGCTGCCGCTCGAAATCCTCGGGCAGCCGGGCCGGGAACGCTCCCGCACGGCGCTCGAACTGCTCGACCTGGTCGGCCTCTCCGACAAGGCGAAGGCCTACCCCGCCCAGCTCTCCGGCGGCCAGAAGCAGCGCGTCGGCATCGCCCGCGCCCTCGCCGGCGACCCCGAGGTGCTGCTGTCCGACGAGGCCACCAGCGCGCTCGACCCCGAGACCACCCGTTCCATCCTCCAGCTGCTGCGCGACCTGAACCGGCAGCTGGGACTGACCGTCCTGCTCATCACGCACGAGATGGATGTGGTCAAGAGCGTCTGCGACTCGGCCGCCCTCATGGAGAACGGCCGTATCGTCGAGTCCGGCACGGTCAGCGAACTGCTCGCGACCCAGGGCTCCGAGCTCGCCGCCGCGCTCTTCCCGGTGGGCGGCGAGGCCTCCGGCGACGACCGCACCGTCGTCGACGTCACCTTCCACGGCGAGGCCGCCACCCAGCCCGTCATCTCGCAGCTCTCGCGCATCTACACCATCGACATCTCGATCCTCGGCGCCGCCATCGACACCGTCGGCGGCCACCAGGTCGGCCGGATGCGCATCGAACTGCCCGGCCGCTACGAGGACAACGTCGTGCCGATCGGCTTCCTGCGCGAACGGGGCCTCCAGATCGACGTGGTCGGCACCCCGGACCGGGAGCCCGTGCCGGCGAAGGAAGGTGCCAAGTGACCCGGACCGACTGGTCCGAGATGCAGCCCCTGCTGGTCCAGGCGTGTGGGGACACCCTGTACATGGTCGGCTGGTCCACGCTCATCGCCGTGGCCGGAGGGCTTCCGCTGGGCATCCTCCTCGTCCTCACCGACCGGGGCGGACTGCTCCGGAACGTCGTTGCCAACAAGGTCATCGGGCAGATCGTGAACATCGCCCGCTCGATGCCGTTCATCATCCTGATGGTCGCGCTGATGACCTTCACCCGCTGGATCACCGGGACGACCATCGGCCGCGAGGCCGCCATCGTGCCGCTGGCCATCGGAGCGATCCCGTTCTTCGCGCGCCTTGTCGAGGCGGCTGTCCGCGAAGTGGACGGCGGCCTCGTCGAGGCCGTCCAGTCGATGGGCGGCAACACCTGGACCGTCGTCCGCAAGGTGCTCGTACCCGAGTCCCTGCCCTCGCTGATCGCCGGCACCACCACCACGATCGTCGCGCTCATCGGCTACTCGGCCATGGCCGGGACCGTCGGCGCCGGAGGCCTCGGCGACATCGCCATCCGGTACGGATACCAGCGCTTCGAGACCGAGCTGATGTGGATCACCGTGGCCATCCTCGCCGTGGTCATCTCCGTCATGCAGTTCGCCGGTGACTACGCGGCCCGCTCGCTGCACCGCCGCGGCGGACGCTCCGGCCCCGCGCCCAGGCTGCGCCTGCTCAAGGCCAAGGAGCCCGCGCCCGCGGACGTCCGCAAGGCCGCCTGACACAGGCTCTGAGGGTCCCACCTCCCACCCTCCCCAGAACTCCCCGCACACCCGACAGCGGGGCCGCACCACCCAAAAGGAAAGGCACTTTTCGTGCGTAACACCGCCAAGATCACCACGGCCGTCCTCGCGGCCGGAGCCCTCACCCTCGGGCTCACCGCCTGCGGCTCGGACAAGGACTCGGGGGCCTCGGACACCAGCGGTCCGCTGGTCGTCGCCGCAAGCCCGACCCCGCACGCCGAGATCCTCACCTATGTCAGGGACAACCTGGGCAAGAGGGCGGGCCTCGACCTGGAGGTCAAGGAGTTCACGGACTACGTGACGCCCAACACCGCGACCGAGGACGGCTCGGTGGGCGCCAACTTCTTCCAGAACCAGCCGTACCTCGACGACTTCAACAAGAAGAACGGCACCCACATCGTGCCCGTCGTCACGGTTCATCTGGAGCCGCTCGGCCTCTACTCCCACAAGGTCAAGAGCGCCGACGCCCTCAAGAGCGGCGCGACCGTGGCCGTCCCGAACGACAGTGTGAACGAGGCGCGGGCGCTCAAGCTCCTCGACGCCAACGGGATCATCACGCTGAAGGACGGTGCGGGCAACGAGGCGACGCCCTCCGACATCGTCAAGAACCCGAAGAACCTCCGGTTCAAGGAGCTGGAGGCGGCCCAGACCCCGCGTTCCCTGGACGACGTCGACGCGGCGGTGGTCAACGGCAACTACGCGATCGAGGCCGACCTCTCGCCCGCGCAGGACGCGCTCGTCCTGGAGTCCGCGAAGGACAACCCGTACGGCAACTTCCTCGCGGTCAAGGACGGCAGCGAAACCGACCCGCGGGTGAAGAAGCTCGCCGAGCTGCTCACCTCCGCCGAGGTCAGGAAATTCATCGAGGACACGTACGACGGCTCGGTCATCCCGTCCTTCTAAGGCGCCGTTTACGGCGTATCGCCGCGCACGGGGTCCGCTCCCTCACCGGTGGGGGTCCCCCCACACCCAGGGGGCAGCGGGGGCGGACCCCGCAGTGCGGTTAAGTGCTTTCATGCTGCATGCTGGGCAGTTCAGCAGGTCCGAAGGTTTCCGAAGGTTACGGAGCGGCGCATGACAAGCACCTTCCCCAACATCTCCATCAGCACGGAGCGGTTGGTGCTGCGGCCCCTCGACGAGGACGATGTGCCCGCACTGGCCGAGATGATGAACGACGAACAGGTCGGCGCCTGGACCGACGTCCCCCAGCCCCTCACCGAGGAGGGCGCCCGCGACTGGATCACCGAGTACGCGCCCACCGAACGCGCCGCCGGCCGAGGACTCGGCCTCGCGGTCACCGAATTCCTCACCCAGCGCCTCGTCGGCATCGTCCAGCTCGGCAAGACCAACTGGCACATCCGGTCCACCGAACTCTCGTACATCATCGCCCCCTGGGCCCGCGGCGAGGGCTACGCCTCGGAGGCGGCCCTCGCCACCGCCCAATGGCTCTTCGGCGACCAGAAGTTCGAACGCATCGAGCTGCGCACGGCAGCCGACAACACAGCCTCCCAGCAGGTCGCCCAGAAGATCGGCTGTATCAGTGAGGGCGTGCTGCGCAACGCCTGCATAGTCCACGTCCGCGCGGAGGACGGCACGTGGACCGACGTCCGCACCGACTTCATCGTGTGGAGCCTGCTGCCCGAGGACCTCGACGGCGCGGGGGAGGAACTGGCGGACACCGGCGGTTTCACGTCGTTCTCGGACTGGAACTGATCGCAGGGGGCCGCCGCCCCGGCCGGCTCCCGAGGTACCCTCACGGAGCCCGAACAACCCCGGGCGAACCCCTGACAACCTGCGCGAACTTCCTGGAGACTGACGACGATGGCCGACCGGGTCACGGTGATCGGCTGGGACGGCTCGCCGCTGACCGCCGCGGCGCGCTCCGCCCTGGGCGCCGCCACCCTCGTGGCCGGTGCCGCCCACCACCTGGCGCTCCCCGAGGTGCCGGCCGCCGCCGAACGCATCCGGCTCGGCAGCGTCGCGCTCGCCGCCCGCCGTATCGCCGCCCACCGCGGCACCGCGGTCGTGTTCGCCGACGGGGACCCCGGCTTCTTCGGTGTCGTACGGACCCTGCGCGCACCCGAGTTCGGCCTGGAGGTGGAAGTCGTCCCCGCCGTCTCCTCCGTGGCCGCCGCCTTCGCCCGGGCCGGCATGCCCTGGGACGACGCACAAGTGGTCGTCGCACACCGTCGCACCCTGCGACGCGCGGTGAATGTGTGCCGCGCCCACACCAAAGTCGCCGTTCTCACCCAACCGGGCGCAGGCCCCGCCGAACTCGGCCTGCTCCTGGAGGGCGTCCACCGCACCTTCGTCATCTGCGAGGAACTCGGCACCGACCGTGAGCAGGTCACTGTCGTCACCTCCGACAAGGCCGCCGACCACAGCTGGCGCGACCCGAACGTCGTCATCGTCATCGGCGGCCCCGTCGCTCCGCCGGGCACCGCCGCAGAGGGCGGCGGCTGGATCGCCGGCCGCGACCCGTCCGCCGGACCGCGCGGCTGGGCGCTGCCCGCCGGGACCTACGGCGGCGGGCTCGGCGAGGGCGAGACGGATCTGCTCCGGGCGGCCCAACTCGCCCGCCTCGGGCCACGCGTCGGCGACCTCGTGTGGGACATCGGCTGCGGCAGCGGAGCCTTCGCCGTCGAGGCCGCGCGCGCCGGGGCCGCCGTCATCGCGGTCGACCGGAACCTGGAGGCTTGCGCCCGCACCGATGCGGCCGCCCGGCGCTTCGGGGTCCAGATGCAGATCGTGCACGGCAGCGCCCCGCACATTCTGGAGAACCTTCCCGAGCCGGACGTCGTGCGCGTCGGGGGCGGGGGAGCGGCCGTGGTCTCCGCGGTCGCCGACCGCCGTCCGCAGCGCGTCGTCGCGCACGCGGCGACCCGCGATGCGGCCGAACTCGTCGGCCGCGACCTCACGGAGCACGGTTACCAGGTCGAGTGCGCCCTCCTCCAGTCCGTCGAACTCGACACGCGGGTCTGGACGGAGACCGAACGGAGCGTCGCGTTCCTGCTCAGCGGCCTGTTGCCGAGTCGTGCGCGATAAGTCCGTTCCCGTCCCCGTGATCCTGTTGTCGTACCGCGCGCGGTAGGCTGGCCGATCGTTGTGCCGCACTCGGACGCCCGGCGGTTCGTCGGTCAATGTCCGGAAAACACACCCGCTTTGGGGTGGGTGTGGTACGGCAGAACCGGAGGACGCGCAACGTGGCGCAGTCCACAGCGGACCGTCGCGGATCAAGCTGCCGCGACGGAGCAACGGCCGCGACAATGCCAGTTAATGGCTTTGTCGTCTTTGTCGGCAGGCCGTTCGTGCCGCTGGGCACGCACGCTCGTTCTTCACTGTGGGGCGGTCGGTGCGCCGTTCCGGGCGAGCTGGTCGTAGGAGCACTAACCGATGGGCGAGGGGTACGCATGACCGACACCGGCCAGGTCCCGGGCGAGGGACTGCCGGAGAGTGCAGGCATGGTGGAGCAGCCGGGCGTCCCCGCACACGGCGCGTACACCTACCTCTCCGAGACCACCGCCGAGGACGAAGACCTGCTACTTCTGCCCGGCGCCCAGGGCGCGTGGGGTCACGAGGTCGCTCCGCCCGCGCCCGAGCCCGTCATCGAGGCCGTGCACGAGCCGGGCGCGCACGAGATGTCCGGCCGCGACAGCGGTTCGGTCGACCTCGGCGGCGTCCGCCTCCCCGACCCGACCGCCCAGGCCCCCGCACCGCCGCCCTCCCCGCGGCGCCCGCTGCATCTGGGCCCGCCGATCCCCGACGCCTCCACCAGTCCGGTCCGCTCCCTCGCCGACCGGGGTCCCGCGGGCGCACCGGTACGGCATTCCGGCCCGCCGACCAGCGGCCCCGAGTACCTGGACGTCCCACAGACACGGGACACCCCGCCCCATGGCGTGACGCCATGGGTCACCCAGGCTTCGGCGCAGGTCCCGGTGGGTGCAGGGGGGTTCCCTGCGGAAACGGTTGTTCCGGCACAGGGGCATGCGCACGCGGCGGAGGCGCTGGGAGCGGCGCAAGTCCAAAGCGCCGAGCAGGTGGGCGCGGTGCCGGGGCACGCAGCCGAGCAGGTGGGTGCGGCGCAGGGGTTGGCGGACCCGGCGCAGGCCGCCGGGGCCCTGCTGACGAACCAGGTGGATACCGCGAACGCGCCGACGACCCCGGAGACGAACACTGAGATTGGCCCGCAGGTGGGGGAGCCCGCGGCTGGGGCGCAGAGTCCGGACGGTTCGTTCGGGGGGCCGGTGGGGCAGGGTGCGGACGGTTCGCTGGGTGGGCCGGTCGTGCAGGGGCCGGGTGGCTCGGTCGTGCAGGGTGTGGATGTTTCGTTCGTCGGACAGGCCGCGCAGGGACAGCAAGGCTCGCTGGATGGGCAGCCCGCGCCAGGTCTTGACCTCGGATCTGCCGGCCCGGCCGAGGGGGTCACCCCAGGCGACGGATACGTGCAGGTCGGCCCTGGGGCGCCCCCTGTTCCGAACCTGGGCCAGGTGCCGGTGACCGCATCAGTGCCGGACGCCGGGCAGGTGCCCGTACCGCCCGTGGGTGCTGTGGCCGGACACGTCCCGGTGAGCTCCGTTGGTGCTGAGTCAGGATCAGTCCCGGCCGTTGGCGCTGAGACCGGGCAGGTTTCGGTGCCGCAGTCTGTTCCTGAGGTGGTCCCGCCGACGCCCGTCGGTACCGAGACCGGGCACGCCCCCGCGACTGCCGGACCTGTTCCGTCCGCCCCTGCCGAGGCAGCGTCCGGCCTCGCTGTGACGACCTCTGCCGGGGGCGACGCCGGTCCCGCCCTGGTGAACCTCGGTGATGCAGTTGCTGGCCTGGCTGTCCCGGTGAGCCCGGTCGAGGCAGCCGTCGGTCCGGCCCCGACGAATCCCGCTGAGGCAGCGGCCGGCCTGGCCGTGACGACGTCTGCCGGGGTCGATGCCGGTCCCGCCCGGGTGGACCTCGGCGCGACAGTTGCTGGCGCGGCCCCGGTGACCCCGGTCGAGGCAGCCGTCGGTCCGGCCCCGACGAATCCCGCCGAGGCAGCGTCCGGCCTGGCCGTGACGACCCCTGCCGATGTCGGTGCCGGCCCAGCCGTGACGACGTCTGCCGATGTCGACGCTGGCCCCGCCCTGGTGAACCTCGGTGACGCAGTTGCTGGCGCGGCCCCGGTGACCCTGGCCGAGCCAGCCGTCGGCCCGGCCCCGACGAACCCCGCCGAGGCAGCTTCCGGCCCCGGCCCCGCGACCGCCGCCGAGGCAGTCGCCAGCCCCGCCCCAGGACCCGTCGCCGACGCGGACACCGGCCAGGTCCCCATGCCGACCCCCGCCCCGGACGCCGTACAGCCCCCCGAGGCGGATCAGATCGGCCAGGTCCCCCCCACCGCCCACTTCCCAGAAGCCGGCCGGCTTCCCGTCAGCATCCCCGTTTCCGACACCGGCGAAGTCCCGGTCAGTGCGCCCACGGACACCGCTCCGGTTCCCGCTCAGGGCCCCGACGCGACGCATGTACTCCCGGTGGATGTCCCCGCTCAGGTACCGGAGAGCCCCGAAGCCGTACCCGCCGCGCAACTCGCGGAGGAAGCCGCGCCTCCCGCCGCCTCCGCAGACGTCGTCCACGAGCCATCGCCACAGCACCCGGTCGCCGGGCACGCCACCCTTGGCCACGAGCCGGTCGCGGACACCCATCCCGTTCCCGCCATGGACGCGCAGTCCACCCACAACTCGCAGCCGGAACAGGGCCCTCAGCTCGTCCCGGCCCCGGCCCCGGCCCCGGACCAGGACCCGGCGCAGGCCTCACACCCTGCTCCGGACACCCACCAGAATTTCGCCGGCCCGGACGCCCACCAGAACCTGGCCCCGCTGCCGCCGAACATGGACGCCCCGCTCGGCATGCCCGTCCCCACCCCACTCGACACGCCGGCCGCCCCGGCCGAGGCAGAGCACGCCCCCACCCAGCCTGAGCACGCGTCTCCCGCCGACCCGGAACCCCTCGCACCCGCAGCCTTCCCCCAGGCCACCGACCTCATCGCAGCCACCCCGACAAACCCCCAGCCCGCGCCCCTCACCACCCAGGAACCCCCCACGAACTCCACCGAACCCGCCGACCACGGCCACGGCCAAGCCCCCGGCGAAGCCACGCACCTCCCGGTCGGCGTCCCCCTGGAGCCCCACCCCGACCAGCCGCTGGGCGAGTTCGTGCCGGTCGAGGGCTCGGTGCCCACCACCCCGCACCTCGCACCAACCCCTCCGCAGCCGATCGTCCTCCCCGCGGAGGAGCCCGTCGCCACGGTCCCGGCCCCCCGCGCGCCCGACCCGGCTTCCGCGCAGGCCGCGCAGGCCGCGCAGGACATGGTCCAAGCCCCCGAACTCGTACAGCAGGCGGACGACCTGGACACCCGGGCCGCCGACCAGGAAGAGAGCACGGCCGCAGTGGAAGACGTACGACAGTCCACGGGCCCGGCCGCACCCGCCTACAACGAGGCCGAGCGCGAAGCCGTGCTCAGGGTGATGCGCGAGCGGCGCGACATCCGCAACGGCTTCCGCAGCGACCCGATCCCGCACGAGGTGCTGCTCCGTGTCCTGGAGGCCGCGCACACCGCCCCCTCCGTGGGCCACTCCCAGCCCTGGGACTTCGTGGTCATCCGTTCCGCGGAGACCCGCCGCAGCATGCACGAACTGGCCATGCGCCAGCGCGACGCCTATGCGAAGTCCCTCCCCAAGGGCCGGGCGAAGCAGTTCAAGGAACTGAAGATCGAGGCGATCCTCGACACCCCCGTGAACATCGTCGTCACCGCCGACCCGACCCGCGGCGGCCGCCACACGCTGGGCCGGCACACCCAGCCGCAGATGGCGCCGTACTCCGCCGCGCTCGCCGTCGAGAACCTCTGGCTCGCCGCCCGCGCCGAGGGCCTCGGCGTCGGCTGGGTCAGCTTCTTCGACGAGCGAGAGATGGTCCGCGCCCTCGGTCTGCCCGAGCACCTGGAGGTCATCGCCTACCTCTGTGTGGGCTACGTCGACGAGTTCCCGGACGAGCCCGAGCTGATGCAGGTCGGCTGGTCCAAGCGCCGCCCGCTGTCCTGGGTCGTCCACGAGGAGACGTACGGCCGTCGCGCCCTGCCCGGCGAGGACCCGCACGATCTGCTCGGCGAGACCGTCGCGCAGATCCGCCCGCTGGACGCGAAGGCGCTCGGCGAGGCGTGGGAGCGGCAGAAGCGGATGACGAAGCCGGCCGGCGCGCTCGGCATGCTGGAGATCATCTCCGCGCAGCTGTCCGGGCTGTCGCGGCAGTGCCCGCCGCCCATCCCGGAGCCCGCCGCCGTCGCGATCTTCGCCGGCGACCACGGTGTGCACGCCCAGGGCGTCACCCCCTGGCCGCAGGAGGTCACCGCCCAGATGGTGGCGAACTTCCTCGGCGGGGGAGCGGTCTGCAACGCCTTCGCCGGCCAGGTGGGCGCCGAGGTGTGCGTCGTCGACGTGGGGGTGGCCGCCGATCTGCCCGCCACCCCCGGTCTGCTGCCGCGCAAGGTCCGCCCGGGCACGTCCGACATGACCACCGGTCCCGCGATGACCCGCGAGGAGGCCCAGCAGGCCATCGAGGTCGGTATCGAGACGGCCCGCGACCTGGTGGCGGCCGGCAACAAGGCCCTGCTCACGGGCGAGATGGGCATCGCCAACACCACCGCGTCGGCGGCGCTGATCGCGGTCTTCACGGACACGGACCCGTCCGAGGTGACGGGCCGTGGCACCGGCATCAACGACGAGACCCTGGCCCGTAAGACAGAGGTCGTCCGCCGCGCGATCGAGCTCCACCAGCCGGACCCGGCCGACCCCATCGGGGTTCTCGCCGCGATCGGCGGGCTGGAGCACGCGGCGATGGTGGGCCTGCTCCTGGGCGGTGCCTCGCTGCGTACGCCGGTGATCCTGGACGGGGTCAGTGCCGGCGCCGCCGCGCTGGTCGCCCGCGCGATCGCCCCCGAGGTGCTGGCCGCGTGCATCGCGGGCCACCGCAGCGCCGAGCCGGGTCATGTCGCCGCGCTCAACAAGCTGGGCCTGCGCCCCCTGGTCGACCTGGACCTCCGTCTCGGCGAGGGAACGGGCGCGCTGCTGGCCCTTCCCCTGGTGCAGAGCACGGCGCGTGCGATGCACGAGGTGGCGACCTTCGACTCGGCGGGAGTCACCGAGAAGTAGGCCGGAACCGGGGGTGGGCCGGGTGTGCGCTCCCGCGCGCCCCCCACCCCCGCCGTACGCTGAACCCGCAGCTTAAAATCCGCACGTCAGGGCCGCTCCAGAGCCGCAGCGCCCAGCCCCGCCCGTACGAGGAGCGCACCTCATGGCCGAAAACCCCGCCTACCCCGTAGGCCTCCGCCTCACCGGCCGCCGAGTCGTGGTCCTCGGCGGCGGCCAGGTTGCCCAGCGCCGGCTTCCGGCCCTCATCGCGGCGGGCGCGGACGTCCTTCTCGTGTCCCCCGAGGCGACCCCGTCGGTCGAGGCGATGGCGGACGCGGGCGAGATCACGTGGGAGAGGCGCCCGTACGCCGAGGGCGACCTCGCGCACGCCTGGTACGCCCTGATCGCCACCAGTGACCCGGAGGCGAACACCCGCGCCTCCGCCGAGGCGGAGCAGTACCGCGTGTGGTGCGTCCGCTCCGACGACGCCGACGCTGCCACGGCCTGGACCCCGGCCACGGGGCACAGCGAGGGCGTCACGGTCGCCGTCCTCACCACGAGCGCCAAGGGCCGCGATCCCCGCCACACCGCCGCCATCCGCGACGCCGTGGTCGAGGGCTTGCGCGACGGCACGCTCGTCGCCCCCCACCACCGCACCCGCACCCCCGGCGTCGCCCTCGTCGGCGGCGGCCCCGGCGACCCGGACCTGATCACGGTCCGCGGCCGCCGTCTGCTCGCCGAGGCCGATGTCGTGATCGCCGACCGCCTCGGCCCGCGCGACCTGCTCGCCGAACTCCCGCCGCACGTCGAGGTGATCGACGCGGCGAAGATCCCGTACGGCCGTTACATGGCCCAGGAGGCCATCAACAACGCCCTGATCGAGCACGCCAAGCAGGGCAAGTCCGTCGTACGGCTGAAGGGCGGCGACCCCTATGTCTTCGGCCGTGGCATGGAGGAGCTCCAGGCCCTCGCCGAGGCCGGCATCCCGTGCACCGTCGTGCCCGGCATCTCCAGCTCCATCTCGGTCCCGGGAGCGGCCGGCATCCCGGTCACCCACCGCGGGGTGGCACATGAGTTCACCGTGGTCAGCGGCCATGTCGCCCCCGACGACGAGCGTTCCCTGGCCGACTGGCCGTCCCTCGCGAAGCTCACCGGCACCCTCGTGGTCCTCATGGGCGTCGACAAGATCGGGAAGATCGCCGAGACCCTGATCGCCCACGGCAGGTCCCCGGACACCCCGGTCGCCCTCGTCCAGGAGGGCACGACGGCCGCACAGCGTCGCGTCGACGCGACCCTCGCGACGGTCGCCGAGACGGTGCGGACACAGGAGGTCAAGCCCCCGGCGGTCATCGTCATCGGAGAGGTCGTCACCGTGGGTGCGGCGAGCTCCGCGCCACCGGCCGAGTAACCCCGGGTAACCCAACCCGTTCACAGCCGTTGGCACCGCACCGAGGACAAGGCAGTATCACCCTGTGGCCGATCTCATCACCGTTGAAGACCCCGACGACCCGCGCCTGCGCGACTACACGGGCCTGACCGACGTCGAGCTGCGCCGCAAGCGCGAACCCGCCGAGGGCCTGTTCATTGCCGAGGGCGAGAAGGTCATCCGCCGGGCCAAGGACGCGGGATACGAGATGCGTTCGATGCTGCTGTCCGCCAAGTGGGTCGACGTCATGCGCGACGTCATCGACGAACTCCCCGCCCCGGTGTACGCGGTCAGCCCGGAACTCGCCGAGCAGGTCACCGGCTACCACGTGCACCGCGGCGCGCTCGCCTCCATGCAGCGCAAGCCGCTCCCGACGGCCGCCGAACTCCTGAGGGCCGCCCGCCGGGTGGTGGTCATGGAGTCGGTCAACGACCACACCAACATCGGCGCGATCTTCCGCTCGGCGGCCGCCCTCGGCATGGACGCGGTCCTGCTCTCCCCGGACTGCGCCGACCCCCTCTACCGCCGCAGCGTCAAGGTCTCGATGGGCGCGGTCTTCTCCGTGCCGTACGCCCGGCTGGACACCTGGCCCAAGAGCCTGGACTCGGTCCGCGAGGCCGGCTTCACGCTCCTCGCCCTCACCCCCGACGAGAAGGCCAGGCCCCTCGACGAGGCCGCGCCCCACACGATGGACCGGGTGGCCCTGATGCTCGGCGCCGAAGGCGACGGCCTGTCCACCCAGGCCCTGGTCGCCGCCGACGAATGGGTCCGCATCCCCATGTCCCACGGCGTCGACTCCCTCAATGTCGGCGCGGCCGCCGCGGTCGCCTTCTACGCGGTGGCGACGGGCCGCCCCGAGAGCTGAGCCCGATCCACCGGACAAGCTCTACTCGGTCAACTCGAACGTCGAGGCGAACCGCTCGGACATCAGCTTTCCGCCGTAGAGGCCGCCGCGATGCGGCCGTACGTCCGTCTGCTCCTGCTGCTTCGGTACGACACCCCCGTCGCCGCCGAGCCCCCGATCCGGCCCCTGGCAGCCCTGCGCCGCGGCGATGCCGAGCGCCACGAGCAGGGTCACGACGACGAACACGACCAGCCGCTGGCGCAGCAGCCGCGGATTGGCGGGCCGCCGCCCCGTGCCCGTGGTCCTGGGCGCCGGACGTCCCGTCCCGCTGCGCTGTGTGGGCCTGCCACCGCTGCCGGAGCGGGTGGTGTTCCGCGAGGACGGCGTGGGCCGCGCCCCGGACCGGGACTGCGTGCCGCCGCCTCGTGACGCGCTGCTGCCGCCGCGCGAGGGAGCGGGACCGCGGGACGGCGCGGTCGCGCCGCGCGGCGGGGGAGTCCCCTGGGCACCCTGCTGTCCCTGCGGGCGCCGATGCGGCGTGCGCTCCGGATAGGTGTCGGTGAGCCGCCCGGTGGGCCGGTCCGCCTCGCCGGCGCGCGGCGCGGGCGGCCGCGCGTCGGCGAGCCCCTGTGCCTCGCGGGCCGCGATCTCCTTGAGCCGCAGCGACAGTTGGAGCGTGCTGGGCCGTTCCTCGGGGTCCTTCGCCAGGCAGGCCCGGATCAGCGGAGCCAGCGCGTCCGGCACGCCGTGCAGCTGCGCCTCCTCGTGCACCACGCGGTACAGCATCACCTCGGAACTGCCGTGCCCGAAGGGCGAGTCGGCCATCGCCGTGTACGCCAGGGTCGCGCCGAGGGAGAACACGTCGGTGGCGGGCGTCACCGCGGCGCCGCGCACCTGCTCCGGCGCCAGGAAGCCCGGTGAGCCGACCGCCGTCCCGACGTGGGTGAGCGTCGAGGCCCCCGTCGCCCAGGCGATACCGAAGTCGATGATCCGCGGGCCCTTGGGCGAGAGCAGGATGTTCGAGGGCTTCAGGTCCCGGTGCACGACGCCGGCCTCGTGGACGGCGACCAGCCCCTCCGACAGCGCTGCCCCGATCGCGGCGACCTCGGCCGCGCCGAGCGGTCCCTCGTCGGCGACCTTGTCGTGCAGGGAGGGGCCGGGCACGTACTGTGTGGCGAACCACGGCCGGTCCGCGTCGAGATCCGCCGCGACGAGCCGCGCCGTGCACCCGCCACGGATCCGCCGCGCCGCCGAGACCTCGCGCGCGAACCGTGAACGGAACTCCTGATCCTCCGCCAGGTCCGGCCGGATGACCTTCAGCGCGACCCGCTGTCCCTTGCGGTCGGAGCCGAGATAGACGACGCCCATCCCGCCCGCGCCGAGCCGTCTGTGAAGCCTGAACGAGCCGACGACGCGCGGGTCCTCGCGCCTCAGGCGCATCATCGCCATGTTCATCCCCGCTGCCCGGTCCGTGTGACGTGGCACAGCTTACGTTTACCCGGCCGTCCGCGCGCAGAGGCCGCGCCCTCTCGACCCGATCGATTGTCAGTGCCGGATGGGAGACTTGAAAGGTGGTCAGGGAACCCGTGAGGAGCCGGGCTTTGGCAGGCCGGTGTTCCCAACCACCCGTCACGGAAGGGGGATTGAACGCGTGAAGGGTGATCGCGTGGAGATAGTCGTGGACGCAGGGGACACGACGCGCACCTACGAGGTGGTGGCGAGCAGAGCGGGCCGCCGGGTGGAGACGGCGGTACGACGAGGTGTCGTGGAAGTGAGCGAAGTCACCCGCAGTGGGACGGTGGTCCGCACGGCCCGCTTCATGGCCAACCGGGTCCTCGCCCTGGTCGAGCAGCCGGTGCCGCGCGAGGACGGCCCGGAAACTTCGGGGCACTCCGGACGCCCCCTCAGGGAAGACCCCGAGTCCTAGGACCCCGTCTCCACCCAGGGGAGTACATCCCAGGTCACGGCTCATCCTCGGGGAGGCCCGGCAATCGGTACGAGGGCATGACGTGCGCCGGGCACCGGACGCCTAGATTTGAGGTCAAGCGGCGGGTGCAGCACTCGTCCCCCGAGGTCAGACACCCGCCGCTGCCAACGACAACTGAGACCGGTCAGGAGAGGGACCATGGCCCACTCGGCACCGCGGACACTGATCCGCACGCAGGAGCGCAAGGTGTACGCCCCCGCGCTCCGCCCCCGTCGACAGGGCCGCCGCCACCCCCTGGTGGCGACCCTCATGGCTCTTCCCCTGGCGGCCCTGCTCCTGCTCGTCTTCGACGGCTGGGAGACAGTGGCCACACAGGCGTCGTCCGTGGGCGTGATGCTGGGGCGCTGAGCGGCGACCCCAGGCCCGGAAGAGCGGTCCGGGCGGGGACATCCACCCATGAAACCCCGTGGGGACGGGGGTGCGGCGGACGGCACAAATGCCGGCGCAGCTGGGGAGCTGCGCCGGCATTCTTGTGCGCCCGAGCCGGCGCGCGCTCTCGCGGAGGTGGTTGCTGCCGGTGGGTGCCTGCACAGCGACCGGCAACCTCACCTGCGTACCCTCGCGCACAGACCCGCACGCCCCAGGGAGCCACGTGACCGCCGACCTCCTCCTCTCCGAGCTCGCCGCCACAGCCAAGGCCAAGGCCCATGCAGCAGCCGAGCCCTGCCCCTGCGGTGCGACAACCCTCGCCGACCGCCCGGACGGCACCGTCGTCCGCCACGCGGACACCGTCGCCAAAGCCCACGCCACGGACACCCTTCTCCCCGAACTCACCCTCCGTCTCACCGCCGCCACCCACCTCCCCGGCGTCCTCCTCCAGCCGCTCAGCCCGACGCCGGTCGCCCTGCACGGCCGCCCGGTGACCTTCTGGCCGTACGGCGCCCCCGTCGACCCGGACAACCCGGACGCCGCACCCTGGGAAGACGCCGCCACACTCCTCGCGGCGCTCCACCGCACCCCCGCCCCCACCGGCCTGCCCCCGATGCGCGGCCCCGTGAAGGCGTCCCGCGCCATGGCCCGGCTCCGCGCCGCGGCCCCCGCCCACCCCGCCACCGCCCCGGTCCTGCGCGCCTGGTCCGCGCTCCCGCGCTGGGCCCGGGCGGAGGCCCCCATGCCGGACACCAACACCCTCTGCCACGGCGACCTCCACCTCGGCCAGCTCGTCCGCCACCCGGCTCCCGACGGCCCCTGGAGGCTCATAGACGTCGACGACCTCGGCACCGGCGTTCCCGCCTGGGACCTGGCCCGCCCGGCGGCCTGGTACGCCTGCGGTCTGCTCCCGCCGGACGAATGGACTCGCTTCCTGGCCGCCTACCGCACCGCCGGCGGCCCGGCCGTCCCCGCGGACGGCGACCCCTGGCCCGTCCTGGACGTACCCGCCCGCGCCCTCACCGTGCAGACCGCCGCACGGGCGGTCGCGAAGGCCGTCGAGGCAGGCCGCCCCCTGGACGAGGTGGAGCAGGCCGTGGTCGACGCCTGTGACCGAATGGGTACGGCCCCGCCGGAGTTGGCTGCCGGATATGCGAAGTAGGGTGCAACCGACCGCAGCCGGACAGAGTCTGTGCTGCTGTAACACGAAGCTGGATCTACCGGCGAGGAGTTGAGCCGACCATGCAGTGTCCGAAATGTCATGCGCCGATGCACACGTACAACCGCAATGGCGTCCAGATCGAGCAGTGCAGCGGCTGCCGCGGCATCTTTCTCGACTACGGCGAGCTGGAGGCGCTGACCCGCCTGGAGGGCCAGTGGTCGCAGCCCGCGCCGCCGCCGGGTGCCCCGCAGGCGTACCCGTCGGCCCCGGCCCCCGCCTGGGGTGCCCCGCACGGTGGCCACGGCCATGGCGGCCACTACGGCCACAAGCGTCACAAGAGCTTCGGTCACATGCTCTTCTCCTCCTGACGGGAGACCCGGGCACGACGAAGCCCCCGGCCGTACGAGACGGCCGGGGGCTTCGGCTGGTGCGCGATACTGGGATTGAACCAGTGACCTCTTCCGTGTCAGGGAAGCGCTCTCCCGCTGAGCTAATCGCGCAGGTGGGACCTGCTGGTGGTGCGTACTGCGTGCGCGATACTGGGATTGAACCAGTGACCTCTTCCGTGTCAGGGAAGCGCTCTCCCGCTGAGCTAATCGCGCTGAGGCCCGGTCAGCCCGGGCCAGTGGACGATACTGGGATTGAACCAGTGACCTCTTCCGTGTCAGGGAAGCGCTCTCCCGCTGAGCTAATCGTCCTTGGAGGTGGAGACGGGATTTGAACCCGTGTAGACGGCTTTGCAGGCCGTTGCCTCGCCTCTCGGCCACTCCACCAGGAGTGCAGGGGTTCGGGATGATCCCCCACGTCCTTCGAGCGGACGACCAGGTTCGAACTGGCGACCTCAACCTTGGCAAGGTTGCGCTCTACCAACTGAGCTACGTCCGCTTGTCGTTTCCGTTCCGCTTGCGCGTCCCGGCGACATGCTGAACTCTAGCGGATTCCCGGGCCAGTACAAAAACGCGTTTGTGCAGCGTGCTGCGCTGCGCCTGCTCACGTTCCTGGTCCCGGCCCCGGGAACGACATGGTCAGGCCATGTGCCGGACACGCGCCATAGACTCGTCGCGTGCTCCGCCTCCCTCCTCTCGCCCGCTTCGGCAACCGTGTCGCCACGGGCCTCGTCGACGTCACCAGTGATCCCTCGGCCCTCGACTCCACCGGCTTCTGGGCCGTCTGCGCGGAATACGAGGGCGGTCTGACCTGCGCCCGCTTCAGCGACGTACGACAGGAGCCCGTGCCGGCGCCGGTGCCGGGCGGGTGGCACGGGCCGGCGGCCGGTGACTGGACGTCCTCCCTCGACCACGCCGCGTACACGGCGGGTGTCCGGCGGATCCGTGAGCACATCGCGGCCGGCGAGGTCTATCAGGCGAACCTCTGCCGGGTGCTCACCGCGCCCGTGGCGCCCGACGCCGACGTGGACGCGCTGACGGCGCTGCTGGCGCGCGGCAACCCCGCGCCGTTCGCAGGAACGATTCGGTTGCCCGGTCACGGCGTAGAGACAGCCACCGCGTCCCCCGAACTGTTCCTGCGCCGGGACGGCCGCACCGTCGAGTCCGGGCCGATCAAGGGCACCGGGCGGACCGAGGCGGACCTTCTGGAGAAGGACTACGCCGAGAACGTGATGATCGTGGACCTGGTCCGCAACGACATCGGGCGGGTCTGTGCGACGGGCAGCGTCACCGTGCCCGACCTGTGCGTGGTCGAGAAGCATCCGGGACTGGTGCACCTGGTGTCGCTCGTCCGCGGCGAGCTGCGCGAGGACGCCGGCTGGCCGGAACTGCTCGCCGCGACCTTCCCGCCCGGCTCGGTCACCGGCGCGCCCAAGTCGAGCGCCCTGCGGATCATCGACGCACTGGAGACCGCACCGCGGGGCCCCTACTGCGGAGGCATCGGCTGGGTCGACGCGGACCGGGGGACCGGTGAGCTGGCCGTCGGCATCCGCACCTTCTGGATCGACCGCGCGGACGGCGTGCTGCGGTTCGGCACCGGCGCCGGCATCACCTGGGGCTCGGACCCCGAGGGGGAGTGGCGGGAGACCGAACTGAAGGCGTCCCGCCTGCTCGCGGTAGCGTCGGGAACGTACGAGGTGACTGGAGAGGGACTGACGTGACGATCTGGCTCGACGGCGGGTTGCAGGACATCGAGTCCGCCCGTGTCTCCGTCTTCGACCACGGACTGACCGTGGGCGACGGCATTTTCGAGACGGTGAAGGCGGTGCACGGGAGGCCGTTCGCGCTCACCCGCCATCTCGACCGGCTGACCCGCTCCGCCCAGGGCCTCGGCCTGCCCGACCCCGACCTCGACGAGGTCCGCCGCGCCTGCGCCGCCGTCATCGAGGCCAACCCGATGCCGCTCGGCCGGCTGCGGATCACGTACACGGGCGGCCACGGCCCGCTCGGCTCCGACCGCGGCGAACACGGCCCCACCCTCGTCGTCGCCCTCGGCGAGACCACCCGCCGCCCCGACTCCACGGCCGTGATCACGGTCCCCTGGACCCGCAACGAGCGCGGCGCCCTCACCGGCCTGAAGACCACCTCGTACGCCGAGAACGTCGTCGCCCTCGCCCGTGCCCACGAACAGGGCGCCTCCGAGGCGCTGTTCGGCAACACGGTCGGGCAGCTCTGCGAGGGCACCGGGTCCAATGTCTTCGTCGTCCTCGACGGCGAGATCCACACCCCGCGGCTCGCCTCCGGCTGCCTCGCCGGCATCACCCGTGCCCTGACCGTCGAGTGGACGGGCGCCAAGGAGACCGACCTGCCGCTGGACGTCCTGGAACAGGCCGAGGAGGTCTTCCTCACCTCCACGCTGCGCGACGTACAGGCCGTGCACCGGGTCGACGGCCGGGAGCTGTCCGGCGCGCCGGGCCCGGTGACCGCCAAGGCCATGCGGGTCTTCGACGAGCGGGCCGCGGGCGACCTCGATCCGTAAAGGCCGGCGATATTGGGCTGACCTGGCCGGCGGCAGCGGGTAGAACACCGGTGATGACCACGACTCTGCGGCCGACCGAGCCGCTTCAGCATGCGGCCGACGGGACACGCTCACGGCGCTACCAGGTGTGTGTGAACAGCCGCCCCGTCGGCGGGATACACCTCTCGACGCATCCCTCCCTCGGGCCTGCCGTCGCCCAGATCAAGGACCTGCGCATCGAGGTGCCGGACCGCGGGCGCGGCCGGGGCACGGTCGCCGCTCTCGCCGCCGAGGAGGTCGCGCGGAGCTGGGGTTGCACTCAGCTGGAGATCAGGGTGCCGGCGGAGGCCGGGGCCGCGCTGCGGCTCGCCACGGCGCTCGGTTACGTCCACCGCAACCGGGGCATGGAGAAGCAACTCGGCAGCATCGCACCCGAGCTGCCCGCGGGCAGCCGGGGCAGACCCTTGACGCAGGCCGAGTACGGACCCTGGAGCGAGCACGGCATCGAGGGGTACGCCCAGGACTTGATCGACCGGGGCGTGCCCGAGGCCGAGGCACGGGCCAAGTCGCAGCGGGACCATGAGCAGCTGCTGCCGCAGGGCCTGGCCACGGAGAACATGCTGCTCAGCGTCCTGGAACACGAGGGCAGCCGAGTCGGCTGCCTCTGGGTGGCCTTCGCGGGGGAGAAGGCGTTCGTCTTCGACGTCGAGACCGACGAACCCCACCGGGGCCGGGGCCACGGCCGCTCCCTGATGCTGCTCGCCGAGGCCCAGGCCCTGTCCGCCGGCAGACGGGTCCTCGGCCTCAACGTGTTCGCGGGCAACACCCCTGCCGAGAGGCTCTACGAGTCACTGGGCTACGTGACGATCGGGTACTCGATGTACAAGAACCTGCTCTGAGATCGCCTCACGCCTGCTCGGCCAGCAGCCGGTCCGCGATCTCCTCGACGCGCTCGCGCAGCCCTTCCTGGCTCTTGCCGCCGTCGAGGCGCTCGCCGCCGATGACATAGGTCGGGGTGCCGGTCACACCAATCGCCTTGCCCTCGGCCTGGTCGGCGTCGACGATCAGGATGTGCCGGCCGTCGATCAGCGCGGTGTCGAACTCCTCGGCGTCCAGCCCGAGTTCACGGGCCACCTCGATCAGGAAGGCCTCGCCCCCGCGGTCCAGCTCCTCGACCCGCCCGAGCACCGCCTCGACGTACGGCCATCCCTGCCCCTGCTCCGCGGCCTCCTCGGCGGCCTGCGCCGCGGCGAAGGAGTGCTTGTGCTTCTCCAGCGGGAAGTGCCGCAGCCGCAGCTCCAGACGGTCGCCGTAGCGGGCGCGCAGGGCGCGAAGGTCGTCCAGGGCGCTGCGGCAGTCCGTGCACTGCAGTTCGCACCAGACGTCGAGGACCGGTACGGCGGTACGGTCGGGGGAGGAGTCACTCATGGGCACAGTCTCCCAGCCCCGGGCCCGGGGCACCCAACCGGTACGACCCCGACCGGCACCTGCGGAGGAGCCGACCCGGAGATCTCCCTGATGTCCGGCCGGAGCATGGCCGGGCGGGCTCCGGGCGGTGCAGGATGGAAGGGACGAAACGTGTCCCTGCCCGATCGTGCCCTGCCTGGAGGACCGGATGATTGCCGAGACTGTCTTTTCCGCCGTCTCCGCGGCCGGCCTGGGCATCGCCGCGGTCACGGCGTACCGCAAGCGTTTCCTCGCCGCGGTCCGGATCGCCGCCTACTCCCTCGTCCCGCTCGGACTGGTGATGACCGGAATCGTCGAGTGGGCCGCCGACACCGCCTTCAGCCCCACGGCCTGGGCGGGCTTCGGTGTGCTCGGCGCGGCCTGGGTGCTGTTCGCGACCACCCGTGCCGTGGAGCGCCGCCGTGGTGGCACCCGCAAGGAACGCAAGGAGACCAGGGGCGCCACGCAGAGCGACGCGGTGGCTCCCGCGGCTTCGGCCCCTTCCCTGGGCCCGGGGAAGCGTCCGGCGACCCGCCCCGCGGCCGCGCCCCGCGCCGAGTCGGCGGACGACTTCAGCGACATCGAGGCCATCCTCAAGAAGCACGGCATATGACACCGCCGGCATCCGCCCTCATCCGCTGACATCCGTTGACATCCGCGGGACGGACCGAAGCGACACAGCGGGTCGGCGTGCGTCCGTAAACGATCACGAGCTGAACCGAATGTCACGGATTCCAGCGAACTCCCGTTCCTCCCGGGCGTGTTGAACGCGTCAGGAGTGCTCGCTGCGTCATCATCGCGGCGAGATGCTGGACACGACACAGAGCGAGGCCGCGCCGCCACAGGACGAGCCGCGCGGGTGCCTCTTCGCCCTTTCCCAGCCACCGCTGATGATCTTCCTTGCGGTGATCGGGTGTCTGCTGCTCATGGCTGCGCTGCACGATCTGCTGATGCTGTGAGCCATACCCGTGGTTCCCGGCGCCACCCGCCGGGGGCCACGACACACCAAGGTGTCCAGGGGGCGTCAGCCCGCCGCCTCCTTGCGCCGGGCCCGGTACGCGGCCACATGCAGCCGGTTTCCGCAGGTGCGGCTGTCGCAGTAGCGCCGCGAACGGTTGCGGGAGAGATCGACGAAGGCGCGCCGGCAGTCGGGGGCCTCACAGCGCCGCAGCCGCTCCTGCTCACCGGCGACCACGAAGAACGCCAGCGCCATTCCGCAGTCGGCCGCCAGGTGGTCGGCGACGGAGGCGCCCGGCGCGAAGTAGTGCACATGCCAGTCGTAGCCGTCGTGGTCCGTGAGCCGGGGCGTGGTGCCCGCGGCGGCCACCAGCTCATTGATCAGCTTGGCGGACGTCCGGGCGTCCGGGGCCGCGAAGACCGAGGCGAACCGCCCGCGGATCTTGCGCACCGCGGAGAGGTCGAACACCGAGAGCGCCCCGACATCACTGACGTCGTGGTTGCGCACAAAATCCTCGAGGGCCGGCACGTCCGGCAGTGCGTCCGGTGTCGTGTCGTCCTCCGGTGCGGTGTTCACCAGATCCACCACGGTGTCGAGCGCGCACCGGGTGTCGTGGGTGATCAGCACGTTTCGCTCCCTGGCCTGGAGACGGGCGGGCGCCCGCCGATGCTGGCCGATGGTAGTGGCTCCGACCCGACACCCACCGGCCGCGCCCGCGCTTGCCGAATACAACGCGACGGAGAGGGCGGTGGTTCCCGGCGGCCGTACAGCCGCGGGCAGCCGTGCCGCTGGGGCGGCTCCTGTCCCCGAGAGAGGCGGCACCCGTGGGTGCCGGGCTGTGCGGCTCCCTGCCACAACCGACCGCACCCGCGATCACAGGTCTCCCCGACCCACGCCAACCCCTGGCCCCATGGCCACGGCCCCGCACACAACCGGCGCCGCCCCGCGGAACGCTCCGCGGGGCGGCGCCGGCCATGAGCCGAATGCGGCTGTCTGAGCCCGAGCCGTCTCCCCGAGTGGACGGCGCCGGGCGGCTTCGTGAGGCCTCGCCCCTAGCTCTCCGCCAGGATGTGCGAGAGCTCCTGATCAAGATCGAAATGCCGGTGTTCCGTGCCGGGCGGCACGGCCGCGTCCGTCCGCTTCAAGAAGGACTCCAGGGCCCGCGCCGGGGCCTCGAGCAGAGCCTCGCCCTCAGGAGAGCTCAGGGCGATGCATACGACGCCCTGGCCGTGGCTGCGCGACGGCCAGACTCGGACGTCGCCGGTGCCGGTGGGCCGGTGGAGGCCCTCCGCGAGGAGGTCGCGGGCGAACACCCACTCGACGGTCTCCTCGGCTCCGGTGTGGAAGGTGGCGTGCACGGCGTAGGGGTCGGCCGTGTCGTACCGCAGGCCTGCGGGGACAGGCAGGGAGGACTCGCTCGACACAACGAGGCGCAGGTGCAGCTCGCAGCTGACCGTGGTGTTCATAAGCGCCAGGGCCTTTCGCTCAGTGTGCGCTCGGGGATTCGCACGTCGGCGAAATCGACATGCCACCTACGGTGCCGTTGTAAACCCCTCTGAGTGTTTTGCGTGTCTTTACGTAACTCTTCCGGCCGAGAACCTGTTAGCACGGTACGACCATTCCAGTGACTGGTTTCGTTCGGGTAGGGTTTGGCCGTATGAATACGGGGAGTGACGAGCCGGGCGAGGTAGCCGTGGCGTCGGACGAGACGAAGGCGGACGAGGCGACAAGCCATCAGGGGCTCGGCTCGCGGGCGCCGGAATTCATCAAGGCGCGCCGGATGCTGCACGTCAGCTGGCAGGTCGGTGTCTTCATCATCGGACTCGCGGTCGTGGGCGCGGGCGTCATCATGTTGCCGTTGCCCGGACCGGGCTGGGTGGTGATCTTCGGCGGCATGGCCATCTGGGCGACCGAGTTCGTCTGGGCCCAGCTGGTGCTGCGCTGGACCAAGCGCAAGGTCACCGAGGCGGCGCAGCGTGCCCTCGATCCCAAGGTCCGTCGGCGCAACATCACGCTGACGGTGATCGGCCTGGTCATCGTGGGCGTACTCGTCGGCGTCTACCTCTGGAAGTTCGGCTTCGAGATGCCCTGGAAGATCAAGGACCAGTGACCGGCGAAGGGGGTGCCGTTTGCCGGTTGTCGCTGGTCACAGGCACCCCCTGACATGGGGTAATGTTCTTCCTGCGCCCGGGCGATTAGCTCAGTGGGAGAGCGCTTCGTTCACACCGAAGAGGTCACTGGTTCGAACCCAGTATCGCCCACCGGGATACGGCGGCCCGTCTGCGAGAGAGCGGACGGGCCGTTGTCGTGTGTGCTGCGCGGACGGCAGGTGGGGGCGCGGGCGCGCCGACGCGTGGGGGCATGCACGCCGACGCGGGAGCGGGCCCTGCGCCGCGGGAGCAGGCCCTTCGACGCTCGGGGAGACCTCACCGACGGGCTCGGGGAGTCGCTTTCGGTGGTGGGATGAACCCTCCAACCGGATGAGAAATCACCTCCGCCCGGGTGGCACTGTTCCTCCGGCCGGGTGGACCGCGTTCCTCAGCCCACCCGCGGAAGCCCTTGTGCCGGATGTGGCGGCTGCTCCGGCCGGGTGAGGACGTCTCTCCGGCCGTGTGGGACGGCGTTCTTCCGCCCACCCGCGGAAGCCCTCCGGCCAGATATGGCTGACTCCCGACTCGGTGCCGCGAGGCTCCCAAACAGCGCCAGCCTCTCGCCCCCTGCCCGCCAACCCCCGCCCGAGCCACCCCGCCACGCGCCCGGGCGCCACGAACTCCCCCCACCCAGACCCTTGGCAACCCTCCGCCGACTGGACGGTGACGATCCGTTACTCGGGGAGGGACTTCCAGGACTATGTCTCTTTCTGGGAGAAGTTCCAGACACAGGCCATCGGCGGAAATCCCCCGGACGTTTCCGACGTTTCCAGAACGCCGCTGGATTTCTTCGGAAGTTACGCCGCTCGACCTCACTCTGAGCCCGGACAATGCCGTTACCGTCGGCTAGTTCATCCTCCCCAGGACCTCCCGCACCCGCCGGACGTCCCGCAGCCGCTGCTCGTACGTCGCTCCGAGCGCGAGCAGGAGCAGTCCGGCGAGGGCGGGAGGAACCCAGCGGGGGAGTGCGTCGGTCACCTGGACCAGGTACGGGGCGAGTTCATGCAGCGCGTCCAGCGTGAGCACCGAGCCGCCGAGCAGCAGCGGGGCCTGGAGGCGGTGCCGGGCACCCAGCAGGGTGACCAGCAGAGCCGCCGCGCCCAGCAGCAGCGGGCGCGTCCAGTGCGCGTCGCCCCAGGCCGCGAGGAGGCTCGGCATCAAGGTGGCGGCCAGTCCGGGACCGTAGGCCGTCCAGGACGACGCCTCGGGATCGCGGTGCCGGCGCAGGGCGCCGACGAGCAGCGCGGGAACCGTGACCGGCAGCGTGTACGCCTCCGGCGTCGCCACGTCCCAGGCCGCCAGGCGAACCCAGGTGGCCGCCAGGAAGAGGACGGCGGCCGCGTAGCCCACGGGGCGGCGGCCGGGGCGGACGGCGGTACCGGCGGCGATCACCCCGCACAGGGCGAGCACCAGGGCCAGCAGGGGTGGGTCGGCGATCGCGAGACCGACGGCGAGGAGGCCGGCGCCGGCTCCCGTCGCCTCGACGGCCGCCGTGACGGCGGGGTCGGCGGTGCGCGGTGCGATCAGGGCCGCGGCCACCGGCACCACGAGCACCAGCAGCGCGGTGTGCTGCGGCTGCCAGTTCAGCGAGGCGCCCACGGCGCACATGAGCCCGGTGGCGTACACGAGGGACGCGGCGGCGGAGACCGGGGCGAGGCGCCGCCGCCACGCGGCCGCCGCGAACAGGACGGTCAGTGACGCGAGCACGGCGAGGGTCGCGGGTTCCGCGGCCAGCGAGAGGAAGCCGAGGCACAGGGAGGTGAGCAGGGCGAGTCCCGTCGCCGTCCGCGTCACAGGGCCCAGCAGAGCCGTCGCCGCGACTCCGTACAGCACGAGGCCGACGGTGTACGGCAGTTCCAGCGCCGGCGGGATGACCATCACCGCTGCCCAGGTCAGGGTCAGCGCGACCGTCAGCGCCCGGGGGTGCCGCTCCGTGCCACGGAACGCCAGGGCCGCCACCGCGGCGACCGCGGCGAGGACGAGGGGAACGGTGGCGGAGTACGGCGGCCAGAGCGCGTCGGCCGTCGCCGCGTCGCGCGCGTCGGCCGGAGCACCGGACCACGCCCGCCACACCCACGAGGCCGGCCCCAGCAGGGCGACACCGACGGCCGGCAGCGTCCACAGCACGGCACCCGCCTGCACGGCCGCGGAGGCCCGGACGACACCCCGGCGCACCGGCTCCGGGAGGGCACCCCGCACCCCGCCCAACAGGGCGATCCCGCACGCCAGATACGCGGGCACCAGCCAGTCGCCGGGCAGCCAGGTGCGCAGCACACCCCCGGCGCCGGTGGCCAGGAGCAGGCCGCCCACCGTCGCGGAGCCCGTCGCGAGCCCGGGCCGCGGGGTGAACCACGCGGCGCCCAGCGCGATCGTCGCCGCGAGGAGGAAGAGCGCCGCCGCACGGGCGGCGGCGCTCGGACCGGTCGCGCTCAGGGAGAGCAGGCCGGTCGTCAATACGCCCGCGCCACCGGTGCCGAACGCGCCGCCGACGGCGACGAGACGGACGGACGGCACGGACACCCGGAGCGCGACCACCGTGTCGAAGGCGGCGGTCAGCAGCAGCGCGGCCGTGATCGTGTGCGGTCCACCGCCGGTTGCGAACCCCCAGAGCAGCAGCGGGAGTTGGGCGACGACCAGAGCGGCGGGCAGCGGGAGACGCAGCGGGGTCGCGGCCGGGAGCGCGGCGAGCGCCGAGCCGTACGCCACCCACACCGCGGACAGCACCGTCGACGCGGTGGCCAGGTACGTCATGCCGTCCGCCGCCGTGAACGTGACCTCGTGCAGGGCATAGGTGTCCAGTACCGTCAACGCGAGGCCGAGGCCCGCGACCGACTCGGCGGTCGAGCGCAGACCCCGCCGCAGCAGCACCACCGGTGTGCCGAGGGCCGTCAGCGTGACGGCGCCGAGCACCAGGGCCCGGTCGGCGATCCCCAGATGACCCCAGCTGACCAGCGTGAACACCATCGCCGCGATGGTGAGCAGGATGCCTCCGAGCAGCAGAAGGACGTTCTGCACACCCGGTGCGGTGGCCTCCGGGCGGGACGGCCCCACGGGCGTCGGCGAGACCGGCTGCACGCGCTGTGCCGACTGGAGGGCGCCGACCAACTGGGCGCGCCGGACGAGCAGGTGAGCCCGGCGGGCGTCGAGGCGCCACAGCTCTGCGTCGAGGAGCCGCAACTCCTCGGCCGGGGGCGGGGTGTGTGTCATGCCTTGGAGTGTGGGCCGCGTCACTTCGCACGGCATGAGTGCGGCTACTCAGAACGTACTCAGATGCGGCTCACCGCGTCCCGGGAGGGCAGACTCGGAACATGGACTGGACCCGTTACCGCTTCCGCAGCCGGTGGGCCCTGGCCGCGCCGCCCGGCGCCGTGTACGACGCCCTGGAGCGTGCCGAGGACTACCCGCGCTGGTGGCGCCAGGTGCGCGAGGTACGGCGGGCCGGCGACACGGTCGGCGTCATCCGTGTCCGCGCCCTCCTGCCCTACGACTTGACCTTCACCGCGCGCGAGGTGCGCCGCGACCGGGCGGCCGGAGTGCTGGAGATCGCTCTGTCCGGTGACCTCGACGGACGGGTGCGCTGGACGATCACCGGCGGCGGGGGCGGCACGCTGGCGCGCTACGAGCAGGTCGTCGACGTCAACAAGCCGCTGCTCAGGCTGTTCGCCGTGCCGGGACGGCCGGTGTTCCGCGCCAACCACTGGCTGATGATGCGGTCCGGACGGCGCGGCCTGGTGAAGTACCTCGAAGCGGTTTGAAGGAAGGCCGCGGGGACCTGTATTGTTCAGTGCGTTCCCGGGCGATTAGCTCAGTGGGAGAGCGCTTCGTTCACACCGAAGAGGTCACTGGTTCGAACCCAGTATCGCCCACCATAAGAAGTTCATTGGAACCCGGTACCTTCCAGGGGCCGCCCGCTAGGGCGGCCCCTGTTAGTTGCAGGCCAGCGCCCGTCCCCGGCTGGGGAGGGGCGCTTTGCCGTTTGGGGGCAGGCAGGACGGCTTGGAGGGTGGCCGGGGCCTGCGGCGGCCCTGTGGGGGCTTGGTGTTGGGCTTGTGCCGCGTGCAGTGTGCCGAACGGCTCCTTGAGCTTGTGGCCCACCCGAACGTTGCCGTCCGAGTCCTTGTCGATGTACAGCGCCTCGAAGAGCGCCTGGTTCAGCCGGCGGCGCTGCTGATCGTTGCAACGCCGGTACAACGCTTGCGGATCTTGCAGAAGCTGCAAACACGTCTCGATGATCTCTGCTCCTGTGCTGAGGTCTTCGTCGACATCGTGGAGCCGAGTCGTCAGGCGATCCCGCTGCTTGGTGATGTCTCGCAGCTTGGCCTTGATCTTGCCCTGGGGCAGGCCGCCGTCGGCGGCCAGGTCGATGAGGTTGCTCTCCTTGGTGTCGAGCGCACGAAGCTGTTTCGTGAGCTGGGCTTGGAGGAGCTTGGTCGTGGCCTGCTGCTCATCGACCATGGTGGCCAGTTCAGTGCGCATGGCAGAGATGAACTCTGGTGTGAAGCGCACAGTGGCGTAGTGGTCCTCGACAGCTTCCTCGACCTGTTCGATCGGGGCGTACGGCAGCTCACAAATGTGATCGAAGCGGCCGTTGCAGAAGAAGTACCGATAGACGTCGCCGTTCCGGTTGGTGGCGTGCTGAACGATCATGCGGCGCTGTTCACCTCGGTGGCGACGGCAGGAGCCACAGAACAGCGAACCCTTTAGCTCGTGGTGATGCACACGCCGTCTCTCACGAGCGTTGTTTCGGGAGTCGGCAATCTCTTGTACACGGTCGAAGAGGTCTTGGGGGACCAGGGGAGTATGACGCCCCTTGTACTTCTCGCCCTCGTGGGTGATCCAGCCGCAGTAGTAGTCGTCGCGCAGGACGACGTGCAGTCGGTTGGTGGAGATCCCCCGTTCTTCGGGGTGCCGGGCGTTGCGGGGCATACGCAGCCCACGGTCGTACAGTTCCTGCGCCACTTCTTCCACGGTGAACTCACCGGTGGCATACAGCTCGAACGCCAGGCGGATGAAGGGGCCGCGTACAGCATCGACGGCGACGGTGCGAACCCTGCGGTCGTCGACGAGTTCGATGGTGTTCAGGTACCCGACAGGGGTGCGGGTGATCGTGCCGCCGTTGCGAGCCTTGTTGGCCATTTTGGTCTTGACGTCCTCGCCGCTTTGGCGGACTGCAAGCCAGTTGAAAACATCGGTTACTGCCTCCATGGCCTCGGCCATATCGCCGTCGCCGAAGTTCTCTTTGGTGGACACCAACTTGACGCCGAACTGCTCAAGCTGCCGCTTGGTGATGGCGGCGTCGATGTAGTTTCGGAAGACGCGTGAGCGCATGTAGATGATGACGCAATCGACGTCTCGCTGCTCGGTGATGCGTTTGAGCATCTGGCGAAAAACGGGCCGCTTGGCGATGGTTACTGCCGAGTTTCCTGGTTCGACGTACTCGTCGACGACGTCAACTCCGAGTTCTTTGGCTTTTTGCAGCGCATGTTTTCGCTGCGTGTTGATCGAGTTGCCCTCGGGGTCGAAGTCTGCGTCGGTGTCCATCTGGCGCTTGGACGAAACGCGCAGGTATAGAACCGCTCGCTTCACTGCAACTTCTTTGCGATTCTTGCTCGATGTCTGAGATGGCATTATATTCTCCTTTCCTGGTGCTATTACTGTTTTGGTAGTCCAATAGTAACTCCGTTATGGCCAATTACCGAAGGCCATTTTGGCAGGACAAGCCTGTTTATGGGCTGGCCTGGCCAGTGCCGCCGATAAACCCCGGAAATTCCTCGGTCGTCACCACCTGGAACATTCTGGCGGCCACAAGGTCCCGCAACTTTGGCTCGCTTTCCAGTGCTACCCGGATGGCTGCTTGCCGTCTGGCATCGGGCACCACCCACGCCACGATCGGGAACAGCCCGTGTTCCTGTTGGTGGATGCCGGTTGCGGCGTACTGCTGGTACTGGAGCGCCTTGCGCACGATGACCGGCATGTGTTCGGTGGCGTTGTCGGCCTCGATGAACACATGGTTCTCGTAGTCCCCGGCCGCCGTGATCGCGAACAGATCGGGCTTGAGCCAGGCTCGTGCACCGTGCGCTGATAGAAACGTCCGCCAGCACTCCGGCTCGGCTTCGAGGCGCAGCAGCTCGATCACGCCCCGCCGGGCTAACTCTTGGAGCTGGATGGCCAGGTCGGCGGCAGCCAACGTGTGAGCGATGAACGCGGGTGACGGCTCGCTGTAGCGGCGGCGGGCCGCGTCGCCATGGCGGGCACGCAGCAGGCGTTCACCGCTTGCACCGAGCTGCCACACGATGCCGGTGCTCCCGGCACGCACACCCCCGATCCGCCGATGCAGGCGGGCAATCAGGCGGTGGGACTCCAGCCGAGTCAAGACACGGATCGTGGCCACGGCAGCAGCCATTTCGGTCGCGTGGCTTCTTCCGTTCCCCGCTTCGTGGGGTTCATTGCTGATCGGGAAGTGCAGACGCCGGATAAGGATGGTGGTCAGTGCGCGATGTACGCGCAATGATTCGAGGATGGCTAGATCGCGGTCAGAAAGCAGTTCAAGCAAACTGGCGATGTCATTGTTCTTCATTCTTTTCTCCCTTCTTTTAAAACTAGGGTTTTTGCGCACGGCGGCCGTTCCGGAAGGAACGCCGTCTCTCTCTGGATGCGCGGAAAGATGGTTCGTTGGCCGGTTTGCTGTTCGCCGGGCAAGCCCTGGCCGGGGATGCGGATTTGAGTGCTGGAGATGCAGTCGATTCCCCTCCCGCGCTTGGCCAACCGACCGGGGCTGTCCTGCACGAACGCGCGGAAGATCTCCGTCATGGAAAGAGCAGCGAACAGAGGGGCGAAGACAGGGGTACAGCCCAGGGCGCTATTCGCGATCCACGGCTATTCGTCGGCTGGCTTCGCTCGGCGTTTGCGGCCAATTTGCGGCGGGTCAGCGTCGGGCGTTGTTGCCGGTTCGCGGGTAGCCGTGACTGCCTGCGCCGGGGCGACTTGTGCGGGTGCGTAATTGGCGCGGGCGACTGCACGCACCGCTTCAGGGTCAGCGATGACCGGCGGTGGCGGCAGGGTGCGCACCAGCCCCCAGCCGGACGGCGCACCGTTCGCGACAAGATTCGCGTAAGCGTGGAAGCGCGGCAGGCTCATGAAGTCCGCAGGCTCCAACTCCGGGGCCAGCTTGGTCGCCAGGTCGCGGGCGTCGTCGGCTTCGGTCGCGAACACAACCTTGCTCCGCGCGTTGATATCCACAGCTGTGCGCAGTTCCGGCGGGAACTGGCTGCGGAACTGCGCGGCCAAAAACCACCCTACGGACAAACTCCGCGAAATGGCCAAAGCATCCGCCAGCGAAGTCGGCAGGTGCACGAATCTTGGGGCCTCGTCTACGTACACCGTGCCCGGTCGCAGATGCGCGTTCGGTTCACCGGCTCGCTCCTGGACGGCCTGCCAGACCTCCGCGATGACCAGGCTGCCCAAAAGTGAAGCCACTCCAGGTCCCACCAGGCCCTCGTTGAGGGGCACGAGTACGACCTTGTTGGCCTTGAAGACATCCCGCAGCCGGAACCGCCCCGACCGCTGATCCAGCATCCGCACTACCGCCGGCCGCAGCAGGAATTGTCGTAGTTTGTTCATGGGGGCTGCCAGGACTGTCGCTTGGGCGGCGGGGCCTTGCTCGTCCCACGCGGCCCAGAACCCGGCCAGTGCGAGGTCATCTTGCACCCGGCCGACGTACGGGCGACGGAATGCCGGGTCGGTGAACAGCCGGGGCAAATCCGTCAGGGTCGCCGGAGCGTTCGGAAGGCTCCCGCGGGCCAAGGTGCGGAGGCCCGAGCTGAAAATGTCAGCAGTCCTGGGGCCGAATCCATCGGCGAAGACCGAGGCGAAGACGGCCAGGATGCCGTCAACGACTACGTCCGGGTCACGGTGGCCCACGTCCAGCACGTTGAACCCAACTGGCGAAGTGTCCCCCGGGTTCAGCTCCACGATGCGGTCGACTTGGTCGGCAGGCACCCGCGCCATGATCGAGTCGATGAGCTGCCGTTTTGGATCAAGGACAACCACCGGGCGGCCAGCAGCTATATCCGCCAAGATCAGGTGGAGCAAGACATTCGTCTTCCCGGACCCGCTCGGCCCGTACGCGACTCCGTGGAATGTTTGGTCGGTGGGCGCGATACCGACTGACCGTTGGTCGTCGCCGGGGGCCGCGCTGCGGGCAAAGACCCGCTCGCCTTGGTGGACATGCGCGGCGACCCGGAGCGGCTTCGGATGTAGCGGTGGCAACCCCGGCAGTTCCTCGTCCCCGAGGGGAAACGCCAGCAGCCCGGCCAATTCCGGCACCGACAAGCGAAGCGGCCACAGCCACGGCTGACGCCCCTCGTTGAGCCGTGCGGCGCTGTCGTGGACCAGCCGTATTCGGGTGCCCGGCCCCTGCGCCACGGTCAGGCCGGAGAGCAGGCCCATAAGCAGCGTGGTTCGTCGCTTGCGCGTGCTGGCAGTCGCACCAACGCGGACCGTGGTCATAAAGCCGGGGTGCTCGACACGCTTCCGTAGCCGAGTCCGAAGCTCTGCCCCCGCTGGGCGACTGCCGGTCAGTAGCAGCCGCGCGGGCGGCAGGCTGGGGTCCGGGAACTCTGCGGGCAACACGCCAGGCAAGATGCGGGGACCAAGCACAACTTGCACGACGAGCGCTTCGCCTTCCGCGAGCGGCACGGCCAGGGCCGAGAGCACCGCCCGGGAGACGGTCTCCGGGGTATCCATGCTCAACGGAAGGTATGAGGGGCGCACTCGCAACCGACCTGCTGACTGCACAGAGGGACGAGCCGGAGTGTGCTGCGGTGCGTCGTCCAACTGGCTGCCTGGCAGAAAGTGCCCAAGCAGCCGGGCAAGCCGCGTTATATCCACGGGGCGGCCTCCGACCAGGTGGCGGATGTGGTCGCCCTCGGCGCGGACTTCCCATACCAGCTGCGACGTTTGCCGATCTGCGGCCAGCCGGCCCAAGGTGTTGAGCATGGCGTCGGCGTCGAGAGGCCGTGGCAGATGCAGGCGGGCGAACAGCAGCCCGTTACCCGTAACGGCATCCGTCACCCGGCGCTCTCCTCGTGGGAAGCATCGGTTTCGGTGATCCGCTGTTGCTCGGCCAGGACCATCGCGAGGAGAGCCTTGGCGAGCTTGCGGGTGTCCACTGGTTCTCGCCGAACACCCTCGACGAAGAACCGGCGTTCGGGACGCGCGGTTTTGGTTCGTCGTGCGGCCACCTACCGCCCCCTTTCGCTGGGGGCATGCCGGTGATCGCTGGGCACGGGGTAGCCAGGGATGATCAGGTCAGAATCGACCTCATTGCCCCAGATCCACCAGCCTCGCGTACTTGGTGGCCGTCTGCGGGCAAATAGCTCCAAGTATGGTCCGTCCGACAGTCGCTCGATGAGCGCATACTGCTCGTCGGGCTTGACAGAGTGATCCTGAACTGGCGCGTTGAACCAGGTCGGTTGGGATTTGTACTTAACTGGAGCCACGCCGCGTGTACAGAACAGCACATGCTCGGAAGCGTTTCGGAGCGTGCTGCCCAAGCCGAGACGGAACTTCACCCAGGTCAAGATCGAGCGGGGCTGGAACCCCCAAGCCTCGGCCACGTCGTAGCCGTCACGGAGGCTGGCATTTGTGACCCAAAGCCACAAATGACTGTTTTCTTCCGCCAGATCGGCGACCGGCATCCCCTTGATGCGGTCCAAGCTCATGAGCCTGTAGTGCCGCTCGGCGCCTTTTGTCCCGCGTTGCTGGTGATCCCATGGTGGGTCCGCCAGAATGGTGCGGAAGCGGGCGGGGACCCCCTGTTTTGTTGTTGCATTTTCAATCACGCGCTTTTGTTCCCTCCTTTCCTTTGCGCTCCGGTCGGCAGATTGCCCCCAGAGCTATGTATACATTTAGAACATAGCGATCCTCTTGAAAATCCTTGATTCGCTCGAATGTTCGCCCGAAGCTTCGAGCGAATACACGGGTGGTCAGACCTGTTGGAATGCTCGTTTTGCGCGCGGGTTGGGATGTCAGAACGTCGTTGTAGTTTTGTACGAGGGCGGCCGTGATCTGGCCGTCATTACCAGCGTCGCCGTTGGCGAACAGCCAGGACGGCGGATACCACCGCAACCACCACAGCTCCGCCAATGAGGAACGGCACGACCGGGCGTACCAACTCGTACGCCCACCGAACGCAGTACGCAGCGACCAGGAGAAGCACGAGCGCACGAAGCGCTCGTGTCTCCCACCCTGACCCAGGAATCACGAGGGCCTGTACTCCTCGTGGGCCGTCGAGTTGGCGAACTCATTCGGCCCGCGAAGCTCGGCCAGCAGCCGGCGCCGGGCCTGCTCTTTCAGGCCGCGCTCTTCGTCATACGTTGCCGTGAACGCTGCTTGGAATGAGTCCACCAAGACCGTGATGGTCTTGGACTTGAGGAGTTCCAGCGGTACAGCGACCGCCGTCTGCGGAATGGTTGTCACTCCTTGGTTCCTTTCCCGTGATTACGCATGGCGTCGATGATGTGCCGTAGGCCCTCGGCTGCCTTGACGGCGTTGCGGTTCTTCTGCCATTGCCGGATGCGCCCGATGCCGTAGGCGGCAACGACGACCCCGAGAATTTCCAGGCCGCTCACATGCGCCCCCGGTAGGCGGCGCGGCGCATCTGTTCTTCGGCCCGGTGAACCTGACTTGCGATGTCCTCACGGGCCATGTGCATGCGACGACTCACCCGCATCTGCGGAGCGTCGAGGTAGTACTGCCAGGCGCGTCCGGCAAAGACGCCGGCGAACACGCCAAGCAGATCGAGCATGAGTCGCATGTCAGTCGATCTCCGCATTGAAGATGGAGACCGAACGGGCAATGCCCGTAACCGTCGTCCCGATGATGAGATCGATGGCTGCCGCAGCCTCCGGGTTGGCGGCCTTGTACTGCGCCCCGATGGCGTGCAGGTACGAGACCTCACCGATCGCGTGCTCGGCGGTGACGGCCTTGGCGTGCATAACGGCACGGTTCACGTAAGTGTCGTCCTCGACACCCTGAATGGTGCGGACGGTACGGGCTGCCGGGCTGATGCCACGGCCTCCGTACAGCCCGACCGCTCGTGAAGACTTCACGGTCGCTGTCCTCTCTGTTGTGCTGTCGCTCTCTGGTGGAGCGTTTGGCAGGCCCAACTTTGCAGGCAGCGGCGTGGGTTGACCGGAAGTGGAGTGGAAATCTTCTGGAAGCACTCTGACCTGCGGTTGGAAGCAGATTGGAAGCACTACAGTCGACGGAGCCGGACTGCGCGGAGACATGAAAGAACCCGCCTCGGACATGAGGCGGGCTAAGTTATGCTGCTAGGCGGATCGTCTCTATGATTGTAAACAACTATCTCGTACTGCGCTCTGTCTAAGATTTCTCCGTTATTGTAATCAGGGCTGTGGATTCCGATAATTTGACGCTCATATGACGAGCTGGGACTCGTGCCAATGTAGTTTAGGTCAACTTCTCCTTGCATGACGGCATCGGCAATATCAATAGCCACGCGAAGGAAAAACTCGTAACTGGCGCCAGTTCTTGTGACGCCATCGCCAGCCTCAACCCAGGCGGCTAAATACTCTGACAAGTATCTATCGTATAGCGCATCCTCTCTGCGCCTATCGGTTGAATATTGATGAACGAATTCCTGAAATGCGTCACGCGCCCGTTTTATTGGCCCACTTTGTTCCATCTTCAATCCTTGCATTAATCAAGCAATGCGTTCTATTTAAGAACATTTTTGACCGTTTTGCAAGCTCTAGCGTTATGCGCTACTATCTCCCGCCGGTAGTACCGCGTGATGGGGGTGTGGGGTGGCGCAACTGGAAGACCTCAGCGACCGCTGCTTTGCCGAGCTCGAACAGCTCGTCGAGAGCGTGGCATCAGCGGATCTGCTAGAAAAATGCTCAGGACTGCTTAGCTTGCTTCCGGCAACGCTCATTGGAGCCACTGCATCCATTTTCAATAAAGCGCGAGTCCTTCGAAAAGAGATGCTGAAGGTCGTCGATCATGCATATTTGCAACGTCTAGAAAATCCAGACGATAAGACGGCTGAAAGTATCCTTGCTGCTAGCGCGCTTCTGGGGTTGTTGACTGTCGATCCAGGGAATGTTCGTGTTAAGCCAAGCCAGGAGAGTAGACAACCTGTTGCCAGTATGGAGGCTCGGCAGCTATTGGCAGGTAGTTGGACTCTGAATGGTATTGGAGACCGTCAGGTTCGTACCAATGCTCCTAAGTACCTGCGGGCTTTCCAACATGCCCTCAATGACCACTTGGAGAAACTATCTCAGGCACCACACGCATCAAGCGCGGAGGAATGCTCTGAGTCTGGGGCGGATGGTGAAACAGGCCAGAGCCGACCTGCCGAATCGCTAACCTCGTCAGATTCGCATACGGCGCAGCACAACGAACAGTCAGAAGAATCAACTATCGTTCCGCCTCCTGAGCCGAAGAAGGAACCATCTCGCCGCGCTTTTCTCGGGTTGGCGGCTGGAGGTGTGCTTGGCATCGGAGTAGCAGTCTTCTATGCCTCGCATCCAGGCGGAAGTAGTGCCGACGATACGAACCAAAGCAGCGTCACAATCAGCGCCAGCGCGGTCAGGCTCAAAGATGAAGGCAACATGACGGTAGTTCCTGGGAACTTCAAACCGGGTGCCGAAATGAAGCGCCTTTTCGCCACTCCTGGAGCCGCCACCGATAGCTCGGCTGTCAAAGATTTCTTGCGACGCGAGGGGGTGAATCACGAGGAAATGACAATCCGTGTCACGGTGGCTGGGCCGGAAGGCCTTGAGATCGTTGACATTAAGCCGATCATCTCGAAGAAACAGGAGCCCCTGAACGGAACTTTGTTCCTGATCGGTACGCAAGGCCAAGGTGGCAACCGGACAATCCGAGCCTCTATCGATCTAGACAAACAGGCTCCTGTGGCCCGCGAGCTCATCTACTCAGACGAGACCATGGCCAGCCCGACACCCGGCAGACCCTTGTTTGAGCTGGAGACGTTTCCCATTGGTGAAGAGACGAATGGGAAAAGAGTCTTCGTAATCCAGGCCGCCTCACTCAAGTACTACGTTGAGTTCACGCTGGAGTTCACCTACAACCTGACAGGCCAGGACAAGACTGTCACCGTCGACAACGGCGGTAAGCCGTTTCGAGTCACCGGCAACCGGTGCGACTACGAACAGGTCTATGTCCCACAAGGAGACTACTCGCTAGCGTTGGGCCAGTCGCCCTTGTGTGACGAGTAGCTCCTACCTCGCTGATTGAGAATGCAGTAGGCATCCTCAATCAGTCTCCCCGCACGCCTCATGCAACTCAGCCCCTGCATCAAGGTATACGGCCTGACAGAACAGCATCCGTGCAATCGGGTGCGTGGTGACATGCTCCGCTGACGGAACGATCAGGTGCTGCACCTCCCGCTCAATGAGCCATGCAGCAAGCTCGCCGGGCCGCAGCAGCCGGTACCGCTCCTTGCGTACGTCGAGCAGCACGAGGTTGTGCGCATTGGCGTACTCGTGGAGCTGTTTTTCGAGTACCTCGACTTCATCCTCTGGCAGATCGAGGACACGCAAGTAGCCGTAGGCGGGTTCTCTCTCGACTCGTGTCACCGCTTCACTCCGACCCGAGTGCGAGGATGCACCACACAACCTTGCCGCCGGTCGGTGGGAAGTAGTAGCTCCACTCCTTCGACACGGCCTCCACGATGAACAGTCCTCTTCCGCCTTCAGCGGCGAGCGGCACGGCACCGTTGCTTACGGGTGGGTTCGGGTTGCCGTCACCCACGAGCACGATGAGCTGGGCGGGTTCGCAGTGCAGCGTCAGCGTGACACGCGGTTCGTCGGTCGAGTTCCGCTGCCCGGAGTCATGCCGCACGGCATTCGTGACGAGTTCTGAAACGACCAACTGCGCTGTATCAATGTGCTCGCCTGGGAGCTGCCAGGCATGTAGCACGTCGCGGGTATGGCTTCGTGCCCATCGCACGGATTCGACCTGGGCGGCAAGCTCCAGCTCACTTGTGTAGGAGGTGGCGTTCACGGCCGTGCCTCCTGTTCGGCCGGCGCTGGAGTTGGCATCACGACCCACAGTCGTCCACCAATGTCGCCCTCGATCTCCTCGCACATGATGTCGGCCAGGGGAGCAACCGTGCTGAGGTGCTCGGTCGACGGCACGGCCACGTTGCGGACGCCATCGCGCCGACAGCGGTTGGTCATCGCCACCCATGACGTGAGTTGCCGCCACTTGGTCTCGACGAACACGTTGCCGAGTACGAAGCCCCGGTCTTTCGCGAACTCGGCCAACAGGCGGTGGGTTTGGACAACGCTGTCAATGTTCATGTCGGGTAACACCCGGAGGTAGCCGAACAGCATCGGGCGTGTTTCGGTGGTCACGGGGGATGGCCTCCTGGTGGCCTCGTCGGCGGGGCGTGCAAACCGACGGTGGCGGAGGCCCATTGGCCCATGTCAGGCCAGCACTACATGGGCACTTATGTATCTGACGTATAGACATGCCGAGGCGGCTATGGCCCCTCTACCCTGGGGCTGGCCACCCCCTGCAACCAGGCCGGTACGGAGTACGCCATGGCAACGCCCCCAGCCCGCTACTGCGCCTGTGGTACCCGCCTGGCCCGGGATAACGCCGGTGCCCAGTGCCACGCCTGCCAGCGCAAGCGCCAGGCCGCTGCCGTGGCGAGGCCGCCCGCCGTACCCGGCGCTTTCTGGGACGACGAACGGATGCGCGAAGCCCTCGACACCTGGCACATGGGCAAGGTGCTCTATGCCTACCGAACACACCCTCACCACGGGCGGGTGCTCAGTCAGGAAGTCGTCGCCGACTGGCTGGGGTTGACCCAGGCTCAGCTCAGCCGGATCGAGAACGGCGCGGCCCCGCAGGACCTCGGGAAGCTCATGCAATGGGCGCATAGCCTCCGGGTTCCGGCAGACCTACTGTGGTTCAAGTTGCCGAGAGCCGAGCACCAGGCCCCGAATCGGGTAGCAGTCGCGCCGCCGGAGTCGACACAAAGCGACGCTCAAGGCGGGTTGTTGCTGCCGGTTGTCGTGGGCGGGCACTCGGTCATGGTGCCGGTCGACGCCCGTACCTTGGCGGAAAGCGGCCTCGGCAGCCTGCTCGACCAGCCCGACAGCGCCAAGGAACCAGGGGCCATGTCTCCGCTCAACCGCCGCGCCGTGCTCAAAGGCGGCATCGCCGCCGCGGCGCTCCCAGGTCTCGGGCTGGAAGAAGTTCAGCACGTTGCTGCCGCCCTCGATGATGCCCGTCGCTACATAGACGGCCCGGTCGTCGAATACCTGCGTCGCCAGATCACGGCCTGTAAGTCGGACGACGGTTCTCTCGGGCCGAAGAGGACGCTGCCGGTCATGCTCGGCTTGCTTGGTGCCATCGAGGAACATGCCCGCGACGTCCGGCCGGCGGTTCGCCGGGAGTTGCTGGCCATTGGCTCGGATGGTGCCGAGTTTGCTGGTTGGCTGTATCGCGACGTGAATCAGCCGCTCCAGGCCGGACGTTGGTACGACCGCGCCATGGAGTGGGCACAGGAAGCCAACGACCCAGCGATGCAGGGTTACGTACTCCTGAAGAAGAGCCAGATGGCCTACGACGAACGCGACGCAGTCCGGGTGCTGACGCTCGCCGAAGCAGCACGCCAAGCGCACTGGCAGTTGCCGCTCAAGGTGCAGGCAGAAGTCGCCCAGCAACAAGCCCGGGGGTTCGCCATGCTCGGTGACCCGATGGACCACGTAGAACGCGCATTGGGCGAGGCTCACCAGTTGCTTACGCAGCACGAGGGGGCGAGCGACGACACTGCCCCGCACCTTAGCCCGCACTACAACCGCGCCAACCTGACCCTCCAGACGGCCAGTTGCTACATCGAGGCAGGACAGCCAGCACGGGCCTCCGACCTGTACGGCACAGTCTTGGAAGGTGAGGCCCTGTCTCGCCGTGACCAGGGCTATTTCCTAGCTCGGCGCGCCTGCTCCCTGGCGCTGGCTGGACAACCGGATGACGCCGCGAGCGTTGGTCTGGCTGCCGTAGCGCTGTCCGACGCCACCAACTCACTGCGGACCAAGCGGGAGCTGACCCGGGCCATGACTACGCTCCAGCCCTGGGCGACGCGGCCCGGCCCCCGCGAGCTGCGTGAAGCGCTGCGGGCCTAGGGTTCGACCAGCCAGTCGGCCGTCGTGCGGATGACGAACGCCTGCCATTCCTGGCTCTGGGGGTCGAGGTACTGAGGGTCGTCGTGGACGGCGAAGCCGTGCTGTGCGCCCTCGATCTCGACCAGTCGGCAGGGTGCTTGGAACAGTGGCACTGCGGCCCGCGATGCCTCGATCGGCACGAATGTGTCCTTGGTGCCATGCACGATGAGCGTCGGAGCCTGGACCTCGCCGAGTGCCTCATGGGGACGCAGCCAGAACACCTCGTTGTAGATGGCCCGCCCGTGCTTGAGCGTCGGCGAGTGCGACAGATAGCCCTGGGCCGTCAACTGGGCGGCGGCTTCGTCGGTGAGATGGTCGTCTACCCAGAACGGCCGGTTGTCGATGGTGCGCCGCTTGTAGTTGAGCTGCGGGTTGAACAGCACCAGCCGCGTGATCTCCTGTGACTGTTTGGCGGCGTAGTAGGCGCACACGCCCCCGGTGAAGCTTGTGCCGAGCAAGGACAGCTCGCTCGCACCGGTTGCCTCACGGAGGTAGGTCAGCGTGGCGCGGATGTCGTTCAGGATGCTTGAGAGGGTGAGCTCTTCCTGACGACCCTCGCTCTGTCCATGGCCGCGGAGGTCGAAGCGCAGTGAGGCCACACCGGCTTCAGCTAGTCCAGCCGCGAGCCGCGTGAAGAACCCGCCCTCTTCCCGGGTGACACCTCCGCCATGGACAAGCACCACGGCTCGGGAGGTCGGCTGCTCCGGCGTCACCAGCGTGCCGGCCAGGTGGAGACCGTCGAGGGTGCGGACGCTCACGTCTGTAGTTGGCATGGTGGAAAGCGTAGAGCGGTCGGTCCGACGGCCGACAGAGGGCGACCACTGCTTCGGGAGTGGTACGGCTACATAAGAGAAACCGAGGCAGACGTGTCGTCACCCGGCACGATTTTCACAGCAACTGCATCTTCAGCGCCAGAGTCACCGGCAACAGCGGTCAGCGATTCCAGTTTTGCCGAAGCGTACGTCCTGTTGAGGCATCCAAGGTTGAAGACATCCTCACCCAAGCGAAGGACGATTTCATTCCTTAGAACGAGGTTGGCGACACTGTCACCCTGTTGGAGCTGCTGAAGCTCGGGGCTATCCAAACTTGCCCGCGGGATCGTGAAAGACACGTAATCCCATCGCTCGATGTTCGTCTCGCTGGTTAGGTACCGGTGGACTTCTTTGATCGACTCAAATTCTTCATCGGTCAGGGACTGGGGGATCGGGAAGTACACGCCGCTGAGACGCTGAATGTCGTCGAGGACACGAAGAAGTTTAAGTGACTCCTCAACGTTTGGGGTCGAGGCAGGTAGATCCATTGGCGGACCGATTTCCTTACCGTTAAGCACCAAGGTTGCGCCACGGCCCTCTTTCGCCTCTGCTAGAAAGCGAACGACTGGCAACAGGATGCAGGGCAAGCTGCGCTCGGGCATGTGGAACGAATAGTTGATTTTGGCCTGATGTGTGGACACGTCGAACCGCGTTACAACCTTCGCCACGCCACCGAGGTCTTCGAGCTTCAGCTCGATGCCTCTCCTGCCCGATGTCCGTTCTTTAGCTTCGAGCGGGAGGTGGGCCTTGACAACACCTTGAGCGTCCCGAATGCGGAGGGCAAACCGTGCATCTGCTAGCGGCGTGTTGTCTATGGCGCCGCCGACGCGGAGTTCACCACCATCGAAGTTTCCACCAAAATCGGCCGGTGCGTCGATGGAAAAGTTCTTCACGAACTCGCTGGAAACGACAGTGGCTGTCCCATAATCGAAACTGTCCTGAAGCGCCTGTGCGGCCTGCTTCCCGTCCTCAGTGTCGGGGAAGCTAAACACACCACCGACCTGAATGGGACGGTCCTTCTCGGCGCCGGGGTATCGGGGATGAGTTGTGACGTTGACGGAGCCGTTGGGCTGGACGCTGAAGCTGAACTCATAGTGCGGATCGAGCGAGTTGAGGCGATCCTTGAGTGTGCGCACACGGTCTACGAGATCAGTAACACCTCGGGTGAGGGCGGCTTGCTCTTGATTGATCTCCCGCATCATGCTGACGATCTCGTCGTTGCTGCCCTCTAGGTAATAGCGTGGCAGCTCCGGGTGGGAGGCCATCTGGTTGTCGAGCCAATCCTTCCCACGCCAGACGCACGGGAACGGATACTTGGCAGTCAGATCGTTGAACCAGGCGAGTTCGCCATCGGTGTGATTGATGGGCACCACGAGGTACCAAGCCACGGGGTTGTGCTTGGCCGCATTTCTGAGCGAGTCGGAAACTTGCCGTCTTCTGCCGGACCTCTCGTCAAGGCGCCCGGTAAAGCTCTTGAGTTCGAAGATTTCCAGGCCTGTGGGGAGCGGTACCTGGACGTCACGGCCTTTGTCTCCCCCCGCTCCGTCGATGCGCTGCGCCTGCGGATGGAGTCGGCTGATGAGGACGGAGACCATGTCTTCGTAGACGTTGGATCCGAGCCGCTCGTCGGTCCAGTCGACCCTGTTCTTCATGCCGCCCTCAGCCCTTACTGTTCCCGGCCTCGCCCGGCGCCCTCAGCCCCCGCACCAGCTCCGCCGCGTCCACCCCGAGCGCCTCGGCCAACTTCAGGATGTTGTGCAGGCTCACGTTGCGCTGGCCGCGCTCGACCTGCCCGATGAACGTCCAGTGCATACCGCTGTCGTCGGCGAGGCGTTCTTGGCTCTTGCCGAGTTCGTTCCTGCGGGCGCGCACCCGCGCACCGAACGTCTCTGCTGCGTCTGAGATGGGCTGTTTTGCCATGGCAGGCCCTAGCTCATATGTCCCAAGCCTCAAGATCCAGAGACTATGTATCCCAAGCTCCTGCATCCCATGACTATGTGTCCTATGCTGCCTCTTGCAGGCACCCTCGGGAAGCGGAGGAGGTGGTGGTCATGCTGCACGGCAACGGTGGTGGTGGCGGTACCGGCGGCTGATAGCCCCGCGCCCCCAGAAGACCCCGGCTCGCACCCTCTGCGGTCCGGGGTCTTCGCATGTTCGGCATTGCCCTGAACTGGGCTTTTGTTATACTTGATCTTGTATATGGCAAGTCCGCTAGAGCGCCTCTACCAGACCAAACTCGCCCTGCTCGCCACCGTCGTCACGGTGGTCGGTATAGCCCTCATGCTCCTGGCCCACTGGGCGAGCGGCAGCCCCGCTGGCGCCTGGCTTGACGCACTTCCCGTGATGGAGGTCGGCTCGGCCCTCTTCACCACCGGCCTCATCGCCATCTTCTTCGAGTACATCGACCAGGCCGACGCCGAGGTCCGGGCCAACCAGCGTCTCCGCAAGGTGCTCTCCGAAGAGGCACCAGCCATCCGGGACGCGGTGGTCGACGGCTTCGCCTTCGCGTCGGAGTCTCTGACGAACGTGGCGTCCACGAAGACCCTGGATCGCATCGTCGAGAACTGCCTGTCCATCCGGCTCGGTGACAAGCGATTGGCCGCCGATGCCTATCAAGACCTTCGGGAACAGATCGTTGGGGCCAAAGAGCGCTGGGAGGACGCCCACGTCGCCGTAGCGCTCGCGCCCTGGGCCAAGGGGCCGGCGGAGGGCCGAGGCGCGATGTTCGTTGCCACCATCCGGTGGGAGTACCGCTTCGTGCCAACGAGTCCGCTGCTGCGCTTCTCCTGTGTCTCCGACCTGGACGCGTACCGGGAGTTGCTGACCGACCCGTCGTCCACGGCTACGTGGTACTTCGAACCCATAGACGGTCATGACGCTGCGTCGCCCGAGGTCTTCGAGCTGGTGCAGGTTGCCGTGAACGGCAAGCCGCAGAAGATCCGTCGCAGTGTCCGCAAGGAGGGCCAGGTCTTCACCGTGGGCCTCGGAGGCGACGTGAAGGCCGGGGAGTCGGTCACCGTCTCGTACACCTACCGCGTGCTCGTCCAGCAGCACGGGCACGTCCTGCACCTCGACCTTGCCCAGCCGACCAAGGACTTCCGGGCTGAACTCTGGTACGGCGATTGCGGTATCCGCTACATGAACGTCTTGGACTACCTCTCTGGTCCACGTCAGCCGCGGTACACACAGCTCGCCGCGTCCGATCCGTCACCGAGCGTTGAAGTCGCTTACGAGGGCTGGACGTTCCCCAAGGGCGGCGTGGCGTTCGTGTGGGTGCTGGAGCGGGAGATGCGCACGGTCACCAGTCGACAGAAGTGATCACGTTCGGCCAGAAGTGTGGGTGCTCTACTCCCTTTGTCTGCCCCGAGCCTGACGGAGCGTGAGGGATTGTCAGTGTCACCGGCTAGCGTGTCGAGGTGCAGGGTACGAAGATCGTGGGGCTGTGGCGTATGAGGCAGCTCGCGACATGCAGTAAATGTAAGAACAGGGGTTGGCTATGACAGCACTGGAAGACAAGCTGACGCGCTACAAGGCGCCGTCCAGCAATACCGAACAGGATAAACAGGAACGAGCCGAGCGCATGGTGCGCAATGCGGTCAACGGATGGAGCGGCTTCAACGACATCCGTACCAGCTTCCTGCCCAAGGGGTCCTACAAGAACAACACCAACGTGCGAACTGACAGTGATGTCGATATCGCCGTGATTCACGAGGGATTCTTCTACTACGACGATAGTGCTTTGTGTGAGGCTGACAAGATTCACGGTTCGGTGGCCATCAAGCATTTCGATGGTCCAGGTTTCCGGTCTGAACTTGAAAAAGCTATGCGCCATGCGTACGGAAGTGACTGCGACACGTCCGGTACCACGGCTATCGAGATTGCCGAGAATGGCGGGCGAGTTAAGGCGGATGTGGTGCCGTCCTTCCGTTACCGCTACTACCATTACGACACCCTTGGGAAAGTGGCATACCGCGAAGGCACGAAGACGTGGCGCACAAACGGCGAGTGGGTTATTAACTACCCTCAGCAGCAGTATGACAATGGCGTTGCCAAGAACAACCGTACGGGTACGCGCTACAAGCAAATGGTCCGTATTCTCAAGCGAGTGGAAAACGACCTGGTTGCAGCTGGGCAGATTGATGCGCTGCCGAGTTACTTCATGGAATGTCTTGTGTACTGCACGCCGGACGGGCACTTTAACCATGGAGGTCTGACGCCGCTGACCGATGACATCAGTGCCGTCATTGGCTACATCTGGAATCAGACTAAGCCTGGAGGCTCTGCGAAAGACTGGCATGAGCCGAACGGCATCAAGCCGTTGTTCGGTCCTGGACAGAAGTGGTCTATGGAAGATGCTCACGAACTTGCACTCAAAGCGTGGCGGAACCTGGGGCTGAACTGATGGAAGGAATCAAGGTTCGAGTAGGGATCGGCATTGCGGCGCTTGTCGGATTGGCGCTGGCGCTACTCGCCGGCCAAGGCCTCTCTCAAACGCCGTTGCGCATCTATTCGATCGCCGGAACGCTCGCTGTGCTGGTGTTTGCTTTGTGGGAGCGCTTCATCTGGAAGTGGAAACTGGTGAGGTACTTCACGGGCGTACCATTGATTGCCGGGACATGGCGTGGCGAACTCGTCTCTTCTTACGTTCGCCCGGATGGTACTAACGTGCCTCCAATTCCCACGGTTGTCTACGTCTCGCAGTCGGCGTCTAAGTGGACTGTCACGCTTTTCACTGGGGAGTCGAAGTCAATCTCGGAGCATGCCAAACTCATCCCTGATCCTGACGGTCGGTGGCGACTGAGTTGGCAATATGTCAATACTCCTCGCCCCGGTGTGCGTGACCGTAGTGAGCGACACAAGGGCGCAGCTGAGGTGTACATCGGTTCGCAGCCCGGTGAGGGCCTCGAAGGGGCGTATTTTACTGATCGACGAACGGATGGCGAATTGCGTTTTACTGAATGGTCGCCTGAGCGTTACGGAAGTTCCGGTTCTGCTCTTGCCGCTGATAGCTTTAACCATGCGAGTCCATTCGTAGGTAAAAGGTGAGTGCGGCACGAGCGTGATGCACTATGGCCGTGAATGTACAGTTCATAAATGGGTTGCGACTGGTGTTGGGAAAGAGGATAATTTCAATCCGAACACCAAGGAGGCCATGTGTCCGTAAACGATGACGTCATCAAGGCTGGTATCGTGAGTGACGCCGACTACATGGGCCGCTTGTTTCGTGACCTTCAGAACGCCAATGATTCGAACCTGTTTGGCGTCGTGCCGTTGTGTATGGCCCCTTACTTCTCGCTGATCATTCACGAGGTGAAGGGGAAGCCGCAGGTGATTGACCCGTCGGTGTTCGATGAGTTCTCCGCAGACGCTGCCGCAGTGAGTGCGCGCGCGAGGCACAGTCTCAAGCTCTTCGAGGATACCCAACGAGGTATTGAGGGGCAGTTGGAGTTCTTCAAGAAAGACATCCTGGACAAGCATTCCGCGCATTTCCTTGGGAACACATGGTTCCCGCCTGCTCGTCGGTGGGAGAAGGATCTGGGGCTCTTCACCTACGGAGGCACTCTTCTCGCGACTTCTCATTCTGCTGCCTTCCATCTTGGAATCGAGCATGAAAGGATTTTTCGCAACGATGATGGTGCGTATGTGCGCGGCACCAATGAGCAGGTCGGTCGATGTTTCTACCGGCTTGGCGCCCGTCTCGATGCGACCGGTGGCGATACCTTCGTCCGTCATCTTTCAGGGAACTTCGTGAAGCGGAAGGACGTGCGGGCTTCGGGCTATTACCCACGGGCTTTCAACGGCAGCACAACCGAGGCGCTCAATGGTGTCTTGACAGACTTCCAGGTAATGATGAACTTCATCGACAAGGTCATCACGGCCGGTGCTGACGTTCTCAACCTTGAGTACACTGTGTTCAAGATTCGGTACATCACCGTGTACGCGGTGTTGCAGAGTCTCGCACTTCTCAAGGATGACGCTCGCTATCCGCTGTCTTCGGCGTCAACCGCAGTGATCGAAAATATCCTGGCTGCGCCCGCTGGCCGCGTTATCACGGACCGTTCCGTGCGGCATTTTCGAAACACCTTGATGCACTACAACCTGCTGCCTAGTGCTGATACTGCGCGGGTGGACCTAGGGCAGCCGGTCTTTGGTCTTGGGCCTCAATATTTTCCTGCGTACGACTTCGAGGGGCTGGGCGGGTTGCTCGACACATGCATTCAGGAGACAGCCAACGCTTTGAACGAGTGGGCTGGGGGCGTGTAGCGAAGACGTTGGGCAGGACTCCAGCGATAGCTGCCATGGTCGCTCCACTTTTACGACTGCGGTCGTGCCTTTCCGCGTCTGTTACTGCCGTCGGCTGGGGCTTCAGGTGCATCGGTCGCCGTAGCTGTCTGCCCGAGGATGCCCGCAATAGCGGCTCGCCGGTCTTGGAGCCGCTTCTCCTCAGCATCTAACTCTGCCATGGCTTTTTGCTGGACCGTCTCGTCGGTGAGGGTCTTCGCGACCCAGTCGTTGAGGGCTTCCACGCCAACGTCGTTCACGCTGTGCCCAGTTATGCCGCGTAGGCCCTCGATCTGCTCACGCAGGGTGGGATCAATTCTTACGGCAAAGACCACGACCTTGCGTTCCTCTTCTGCCGCTGGTACCGGCGGTTGTGCATCTGGGTGGTGTTCGCTCATTTTGAAACTCCTTCCGTTTAGGGTTGCTGCTTTCTATTTATAGCTATCCGAGCGTAAGGTCTCGTCCATAATTGGAAAGAAATAGCCAGCCCCATCTGTCAAGTGACGACAGATGGGGCTGGCGTGACCGGCAAACCTTGTACCTACCGGCGCTCGTGCGGGTCGCGCATCTGCACACCGCGCTTGCGTAGGCGCAGGCGTACTGTTTCAGGGTCGACCTTCAGACGGTCGGCAACACGGGCTGTTGATAGGCCTGTGGCGTACAGCCGCTCGGCTTCGTCGACGTTTGCCTCGGTGAGCCGACGCCAGCGGGGTGTAACGCCGTTGCGTTTGAGGATGTCGCTCACCGTCTGCCGCTTGATGCCGAAGCGGTCGGCGAGTTGGTAGGTTGTGGCTCCTGCCTTGTACGCCTCGACCAGCTCCTCGACTTGCGCAGGCTTGAGTCGCTTGACGGCGCGACGTGTTGGCTTCGGCTTCCGCTTAACTGGTGGAACTTCAGGCCCTGGCATCGTGCCGAGGACGTGCCGGAGGTACTGGAGCTGGGCTTTTGTGTTCCAGTGGGGTCCACCGTCGCCCACCGGGAAAGGCCGGTCCGCCGCAGGCGGGCCGGCCTTCTTCATGCCGCCGCGGGAAGATCCGGACGCAGCGGCCACGCCGGGTCCACCGCCTCCTCCGTTCCGCTGCGCGCGAACCAGGCCTGCAGGCCCCGCGCCTGCGCCGCGTGCCACACCGCCTGCAGGGTGTGCAGCTCGGCGGGGGACAGCCGCTCCAGCCGGGCCGCGAAACGGCGCCCCACCGCCCGTACGACGTCCAGCGCGGCCAGTGCGTCGGCGCCCGCGTCGTGCGCGCCGTCCAGCGTGACCCCGTAGTGCTCGCACAGGTCGGTGAGGGTGCGGCGGCCCTTGCGGTAGCGGTCCAGATGTTTGTCGAGGACCCGCGGATCGAGCACCAGCAGCGGTGTCGCCTCGAACCAGCGGTTCAGCGACGTGGCGCGATGCCGGCGCAGCTCGCGGTCCAGGAGCGTCAGATCGAACGGCGCGTTCATCACCACCAACGGGCGGCCCGCGGCGGCCTGTTCGGCCAGTTCCTCGGCTATCTCGTGCATCACCGGCGCCGGCCAGCGGCCGTTGCGCTGCAGATGCTCCTCCGTCAGCCCGTGCACCGCCGTCGCCGCTTCGGGCACCGGCACACCCGGGTTCACCAGCCACCGGCTCACCCGCGGGCGGCTGCCCGGGGTGTCCTGGACGACGACTGCGGCCGACACAATCCGGTCGGTCTCGACGTCCACGCCCGTGGTCTCCGTGTCGAACGCGGCCAGAGGGCCTTCGTACCAGCACGTCATACCTACACAACTCCTCGTTCACCCACGGCAGCTGACGCACCGTCTTCTGCCCGTTTGGTGATACCCGGGCTGTTTGCGCCGTACGCCGGAAGGACACAACAGGAGTACGGGTCTTTGCAGTTCAGCGGCCCGCACAGCAAGGAAACTTCCGGCTTTGGAAGGCAGTTGGTCATGGCCATAGCGCAGCCCGAGCGGGGCGGGCTGCTGCCCGAGCGGACGGCACCCCATCGCGGCACACTCGCCACCACCGCGTGCATGGAGACACTGCAGGTGGGCTATCTGCACGCGGTCGCTGCGGCCGCCGGCTGCTCGCTGTCCCAGCCCTTTCCGGACAACGGCATCGACTGGCACGTCAGCCACAGCGCGCCCGGGCACACCGTCGACGACGAGGTGACCATCAAGGTCCAGCTGAAGTGCACGTACCAGATCCCGCCGAACCCGCCCGGCCGGTTCTTCTCCTTCACGCTCGACAACGACCACCTGCGCAAGCTCGCCCGCACCCCGGTCTCGGTGCACAAGATCCTCGTCGTGATGCTCGTCCCGCGGTCCCAGGACGACTGGCTGCGCGCCAGCCACGACCGGCTCGACCTCAGGCACTGCTGCTACTGGATCAACCTCGCCGGTCACCCGGTCACCGGCCGGACCAGGACCACCGTGCGGATACCGACCTCACGCATCTTCGACGACCGTGCGCTCTGCGAGATCATGACGCGGGCCGGGACGGGAGGCAGACCATGACCCACCGCCCCCTCGGCGAGCCCGTGCGACCGGTCAGGCCGCACCCCGACGAGGCCCACTGGAACCGTCCCCCCGAGCCCGGCCAGGTCGACCCCGCCGTCCTCGCCGCCCTGCTGCTGCGGCACGGCTGGCAGCGGCGCGGGGGTGCGGCCGGACGGTACGGACGCTGGACCCCGCCCGGACCGGCGGGCGCCGGGACGAGCCTGCTCGTGCCCGAGAGCCGCGCCTTCCCCGACAGCGAGGACCTGCTCGGCGAGGCCCTGCTCGCGCTGGCCCGCAGCGGTACGCCCTCCGCTCACGAGGTACTCGTCGGCCTGTCCGTGCCCAGCGACGAGATCCGCTGGTGGCGCGACATTCCGCCCGGACCGGCCGACACCGCGTCCTGGACCGCCGAGGACCAGCTGCGCACCGCCGCCCGGCAGACCCTCCTCGCCGCGGCGCTCGCCACACGCGCGCGTGCCGGCTACCACGGCGCTCGGCACCGCAGGCCCGCCGCCGCGTCGCTGGACAGCGTCCTGGTGGGCTCCGGGGCCGGCGGTCAGCGGCTCACCGCATTCGTGCCCGTCGCCACGGGACGACCGCTCGCCGTGCGCCTTCACCAGGCCCTGCACGCGGCACGCGAGGCCATCGACTACCAGCGGGCCACCGGTGGCATGGACGCCTTCGACGGCGCCGTCGAGGCCGGCGTCAGCCGCGAGCTCACCGAGGGGCTGATCACGCTGGTCCGCGGCACCGAGGGCGCCCGGATCGCCGTCCAGTGGGCCCCCGCCGCCGGCGTACCCGGCGACTGCGCGGGCGCCGACCCCGTCGAGTTCTCGCCCGGAGACCTGCCCGTCCTGCGCGAGGCCGGGGCCCGCTATCTGCGCGCCGAACCCTCCGTGCCGGTCAGGATCACCGGGACGGTGACCCGGATGCGCAGGTCGGGGCCGCGCGGCGACGGCGCCGTACGGCTGCGGGTGCTGGCCGGTGCCGAGGTCCCCTTCGTGCGGCTGACCCTGGACGAGGAGGCGTACCGCATCGCCGGACATGCGCACCTCGTCGGGCTGCCGGTACGCGTGCACGGCAGGCTGGAGAGCCGGGGCGGCTTCCGGCGGCTGACCGGTGCCGGCGGGGTCGTACCCGTGCAGGTGGACGAGGCGGAGCGGGACCGGCTGATGAAGTCGCTCCAGGAGACCGCGGAGATCACCGCCTTCTTCGAGGAGGCCTTCGGCGGGGATTGATTTCGCGGTGGGCGGCCCCGGGTCGGTACGATCCCAGTCATGCGCGCGCTCCCGGTATGGCGCCGCACCCACCTTCAGTCAGGAGAGACCGGTGTCAGACGTCCGTGTGATCATCCAACGCGATTCCGAGCGGGAAGAGCGCACGGTGACGACGGGCACCACGGCCGCCGAACTGTTCGCCGGCGAGCGCTCGGTGATCGCCGCGCGCGTGGGCGGCGAGCTCAAGGACCTTGCGTACGCGGTGCGGGACGGTGAGACCGTCGAGGGAGTCGAGATCTCCTCCGAGGACGGTCTGAACATCCTGCGCCACTCCACCGCGCACGTCATGGCCCAGGCCGTGCAGGAGCTCTTCCCCGAGGCCAAGCTGGGCATCGGCCCGCCGGTCAGGGACGGCTTCTACTACGACTTCGACGTCGAGAAGCCGTTCACTCCCGAGGATCTCAAGGCCGTCGAGAAGAAGATGCAGGAGATCCAGAAGCGCGGCCAGCGTTTCTCGCGCCGCGTGGTGACCGACGAGGCGGCCCGCGAGGAACTGGCGGCCGAGCCGTACAAGCTGGAGCTGATCGGTCTCAAGGGCTCGGCCGCCGTCGACGACAGCGCCGACGGCGCGGACGTCGAGGTCGGTGCCGGCGAGCTGACGATCTACGACAACCTGGACGCCAAGACCGGCGAGCTGTGCTGGAAGGACCTCTGCCGTGGTCCCCACCTGCCCACCACCCGGAACATCCCGGCGTTCAAGCTGATGCGCAACGCGGCCGCCTACTGGCGCGGCAGCGAGAAGAACCCCATGCTCCAGCGCATCTACGGCACCGCCTGGCCGTCCAAGGAGGAGCTGAAGGCGCACCTCGACTTCCTCGCCGAGGCCGAGAAGCGCGACCACCGCAAGCTGGGCTCCGAGCTCGACCTGTTCTCCGTCCCGGAGCAGATCGGCTCCGGACTCGCCGTCTTCCACCCCAAGGGCGGCATCGTCCGCCGGGTCATGGAGGACTACTCGCGGCGCCGCCACGAGGAAGAGGGCTACGAGTTCGTCTACACCCCGCACGCCACCAAGGGGAAGCTCTTCGAGACCTCGGGCCACCTCGACTGGTACGCCGAGGGCATGTACCCGCCCATGCAGCTCGACGAGGGCGTGGACTACTACCTCAAGCCCATGAACTGCCCGATGCACAACCTGATCTTCGACGCGCGCGGCCGCTCCTACCGCGAACTGCCGCTGCGTCTCTTCGAGTTCGGGACCGTGTACCGGTACGAGAAGTCGGGCGTCGTGCACGGCCTGACCCGCGCCCGCGGCTTCACGCAGGACGACGCGCACATCTACTGCACACGCGAGCAGATGGCCGACGAGCTCGACAAGACGCTCACCTTCGTCCTCGGCCTGCTGCGCGACTACGGCCTGACCGACTTCTACCTGGAGCTGTCCACCAAGGACCCGGAGAAGTTCGTCGGCTCCGACGACGTCTGGGAGGAGGCGACCGAGACGCTGCGCGAGGTCGCCGAGAAGCAGGGCCTCCCGCTCGTTCCCGACCCGGGCGGCGCCGCCTTCTACGGCCCGAAGATCTCCGTCCAGACCAAGGACGCCATCGGCCGCACCTGGCAGATGTCGACGATCCAGCTGGACTTCAACCTGCCGGAGCGCTTCGAGCTGGAGTACACCGGCCCCGACGGCTCCAAGCAGCGTCCGGTCATGATCCACCGGGCCCTGTTCGGCTCGATCGAGCGGTTCTTCGCGGTGCTCCTCGAGCACTACGCGGGTGCGTTCCCGGCCTGGCTGGCCCCGGTCCAGGCGGTCGGCATCCCGATCGGTGACGGGCACGTCGGGTACCTGGAGAAGTTCGCCGCCGCGGCCAAGAAGAAGGGGCTGCGCATCGAGGTGGACTCCTCCTCCGACCGTATGCAGAAGAAGATCCGCAACGCCCAGAAGCAGAAGGTGCCCTTCATGGTCATCGCGGGCGACGAGGACATGTCGAACGGCTCGGTGTCCTTCCGCTACCGCGACGGCTCGCAGGAGAACGGCATCCCGTTCGACGAGGCCATCGCGAAGATCGTGAAGGTCGTGGAGGAGCGGGCGCAGGTCTGACGCGTACGTGACGCGGGGCCCCCGGGGAGTTCACTTCCCCCGGGGCCCAAGGTCGTCCCCGGCACGTGCGAACCGCTGCATCAGATACGACGAGAACGAACCCGTCACCGCACCCAGCAGGGCGAGGCCACAGCCCATCAGGACCACCGCGATCAGCCGCCCGATCACGGTCACGGGGACGACATCGCCGTAGCCGACCGTCGACAGCGTGGCGACCGACCACCACAGCGCGTCGCCGAACGTCCGGATCGAGGCGCCCGGCGCGTTGTGCTCGTAGTGGTACTCGGCAAGGGCGGCGGACAGACCGAGCAGCGAGGACGACAGGCCCGCGTACAGCATCACCCGCGCCTGCAGGGTCATCCGGGGTTCCCCCGGGCGGCGGGCCTGCATGGCGTCGTAGACCCGCACGATGCGCACCGGCCGCAGCAGGGGCAGCACCACGACCACCGAGTCCAGCCAGTGCCGGTGGACGAACCCCGGCCCCTCGCCGCTCAGCCGCCAGCGCACCGCGTAGTCCACGATGAACAGCGCCCAGGACCCGTACAGCACGGCCCGACTCAGATCCCGCACCGGCCCGGGCAGGTCCTCTCCGAGAACCCCCACGGCGTACGAGGCGAGAAAGAGCAGCGAGGCCACCGCGAGCGGGGTGCCCGCCCGCCGCTCCCAGCGGGCCGTGCGGTTGTCGTCGTCCATCGGCCCAGCTTGGCCGGGACGCCTTTCCCGCAACCCCGGCGACACGCCGCGAACGGGCGACGCCATATGCTGCACAGCATGACGAGTGAGCCGGAGCAGCAGCTGGGAGTGGGGACGCAGGACGCGTTCCAGCGCCTGTGGACGCCCCACCGGATGGCCTACATCCAGGGCGAGGGCAAGCCCACCGGCCCGGGTGCCGACGACGGCTGCCCCTTCTGCTCCATCCCGGCCAAGTCGGACGAGGACGGGCTGATCATCCGGCGCGGGGAGCAGGTGTACGCGGTGCTCAACCTGTACCCGTACAACGGCGGCCATCTGATGGTCGTGCCCTACCGGCACGTGGCCGACTACACGGACCTCACCGCCGCGGAGACCACCGAGCTCGCCGAGCTGACCAAGCAGGCCATGACGGCCCTGCGCACCGCCTCCGGCGCGCACGGTTTCAACATCGGCATGAACCAGGGCACGGTGGCCGGCGCCGGCATCGCAGCCCACCTCCACCAGCACGTCGTCCCGCGCTGGGGCGGCGACACGAACTTCATGCCGGTGGTCGGCCACACAAAGGTGCTGCCGCAGCTGCTGGCGGACACCCGGAAGATGCTGGCGGAGGCCTGGCCGGCGTAGTGGTGTGCAGCGCCGCAACCGTGGGCAGCGCTGCAGCACCGGCAGCCTACGCATCGCACCGGCAGCCTACGCGTCGTAGACGTCTGCCTTCCTGGGTGACGTGTCCTGCACCGCCGTGCTGAGGAACGCCGAGCGGGTGCCGAACTTCTCCGTCTCCACACCGTTCTCCGCCAGCACCCGGATCGCCGCCGCGTGCACCACGCGCAGCACCGGTGTGGCGGCGCGCAGCGCGTCGTCGGCCATGAAGCGGTGCCGCCACGGCTTGTCCGCCCACGCGTGCCTCAGTCCGAACGGCTCGGGCAGCGACAGCGTGCCGCCGAGCCAGTTCAGCAGCGGGGGATACCAGGTCAGCGGAGCACGGGCCGCCAGGCGGACCACCTCGTCGGCGTCGACCAGCGGGAGCTTCACCGTCCGGGTCTCCCAGAACTTCACCGACTTCTGGACCTGCTTCTCCTTGGCCTCCGGCTTCGAGGTGAACAGGGAGTGCACCGGCCCGAGCGCATGCCCGGTGACCTCGATGCGCAGTGTCTCGTGCAGCACGGTCACCGTGATCATCATGGTGATGACCAGCTGCCCGTCCCACAGGGTCCACTGGACGCCCAGGTAGTGCCGGTCGCCGGCGCCGAACTGCTGCTTGTTGCAGATGTCCTGTATGGCGTGCGACTTGACCTGGTAGGCGTCCACGTCCGTGCCCTCGGGACGTGACACCGCCTTGGCGTTCTCGCCGATCGGTGTGACGACCCAGTGGCGTATCGACGGCTTCGGGAAGCCGCCGGTGTTCAGCGGGCCGCGCTCCAGCATGCGCAGCTGGTCGTGGACCGACCGTATGACGTCCCAGCTGCGGAAGGGGTGGATCTCCCGGTCGGCGTCGGCCGGCACCAGGTCCTCGGCGAGCTGCCAGCTGCCCCAGCGGGTGCCCATCCCGAGCACGCCCTTGGGGCCGGCGTAGAACACGGAGTTGGACTGCTGCTCGGCGCTCAGCTTGGCGAGGGACTGGCGCAGCGCCTCGGCCGCGGTCTCGCCGGGGCTGCTCGGTACCGCCTCGGGAACCTTGGCCCCGACGCTGCTGCCGGAGAGCAGGCTGTCCCAGCGCTCCCGCAGATCCCTCGCCGTGCGCTCACAGATCTGCTTGGCCCAGAACCAGCCCACCACCGGAGCGATCACGGCCGCTCGCGCGTACCAGGCCCAGAAACCCGTGAACGGCATGCGGATCAGGAAGATCACGGCGAGGGCGCCCGCCGCGACGAGCAGCGTGGTGGCCAGCGCACCCGCCCGCTTGTCCTCCCGCTTGGCGATGGTGGTGCGGATCTGGAACACCAGCAGCCACACCACGAGCCCCGGCAGGAACAGCAGACCGCACAGCACCATGACCGCGGACAGCCAGTTGTCACGCTCCCGGCGGATGCGGTTGGCCGCGAGACAGTGCTCGACGACGGCCTGCGGCTCGGTGCCGAACGACTGGATCAGCGGCTTGCGGCCGGCGCCCAGCATCCGGTCGACCACGGCCCGGGAGAAGGCCTCGCCGAGGTTCGGCCTGAAGAGGGCTATCTTCCCGCTGCTGACGGCGGACTGGTGCCATTCGCTGTTGGCCTTGAGGATCTCTTCCACCGGATTGTCCCGGTAGGCCGCCGAGGCCAGCGCGAACGTCGCCGTCTGCCCCTCGTCGCCCGTGCGCGGCACCTGCGGACCGAAGATGTCCGCGTAACCGCTCTCAACGGTCATTCCCGCCCCCGATCGCCGCTGCTCTCGCTCTGCGGCTTTCCCGACTTCCGTGCCTGGCACACCTGTTGATCAAGTCATCAGCGTATCCGCAGGCGCTGACAGCCCGTGGGCGGACGGCTCAAGCCGCCCGCCCACAGGGAGGAGAGCGTCACACAAACGCCACTTGGGGGCGCCCGGCGCCAACTACGAGGCGGCGCGCGCCTCTTCACGGATCCTTTCGGCGATCTGCGGCGGCATCGGTTCGTGCCGGGCGTACGAGCGGTTGAAGCGCGCGGTGCCGTGCGAGAGGGAGCGCAGGTCGACGGCGTACCGGCCGATCTCGATCTCCGGCACCTCGGCCCGCACCAGTGTGCGGCCGCCGCTGGTCTGCTCGGTGCCGAGCACCCGGCCGCGCCGCCCGGACAGGTCGCTCATCACGGCGCCCACGTACTCGTCGCCGACCAGCACCGACACCTCGGCCACCGGCTCCAGCAGATGGATCTTCACCTCGGCCGCGGCTTCCCGCAGCGCCAGCGCGCCGGCGGTCTGGAAGGCGGCGTCCGAGGAGTCCACGGAGTGCGCCTTGCCGTCCAGCAGCGTGACCCGGACGTCGATGAGCGGATAGCCCGCTGCGACTCCCTTGGCGGCCTGGGCCCGCACGCCCTTCTCGACGGACGGGATGAACTGGCGCGGCACAGCGCCGCCGACGACCTTGTCCACGAACTCGATGCCCGAGCCGCCGGGCAGCGGCTCCACCTCGATCTCGCAGATGGCGTACTGCCCGTGCCCGCCGGACTGCTTGACGTGCCGGCCGCGCCCTGCGGACTTGCCCGCGAACGTCTCCCGCAGGGACACCTTGTGCGGGACCACGTCGACCTGGACGCCGTAGCGGGTGCGCAGCCGCTCCAGGGCGACATCGGAATGCGCCTCGCCGAGGCACCACAGGACCACCTGATGGGTGTCCTGGTTCTGTTCGAGCCGCATGGTCGGGTCCTCGGCGACCAGCCGGCCGAGGCCCTGGGAGAGCTTGTCCTCGTCGGCCTTGCTGTGCGCCTGGATGGCGAGCGGCAGCAGCGGGTCGGGCATCTCCCAAGGCTCCATGAGCAGCGGGTCGTCCTTGGCCGAGAGCGTGTCGCCGGTCTCCGCGCGGTTCAGCTTCGCCACGCACGCCATGTCCCCGGCGATGGCGTGGGTGAGTGTCCGCTGGTGTTTGCCGAACGGCGCGCACAGGGCGCCGATGCGTTCGTCGACGTCATGGTCCTCGTGTCCGCGGTCGGCGAGCCCGTGCCCGGAGACGTGCACCGTGTCGTCGGCGCGCAGGGTGCCCGAGAACACGCGCACGAGCGAGACCCGGCCGACGTACGGGTCGGACGCCGTCTTCACGACCTCCGCGACGAGCGGACCGTCGGGATCGCATGTCTTCAGCTCGCGCGGCTTGCCGTCGACCGTGGTCACGCGGGGTGCCTCGTGCTCCAGCGGGGTCGGGAACCCACCGGTGATCAGCTCCAGGAGCTCCACCGTGCCCAGGCCCTGCCGGGCGCCCTCGGCCGCGGGGGCGGCGGCCAGGACGGGATGGAAGACACCGCGCGCGACGGCCCGCTCCAGATCGTCGACGAGCGTCTCGATGTCGACCTGCTCACCGCCGAGGTAGCGGTCCATGAGGGTCTCGTCCTCGCTCTCGGAGATGATCCCCTCGATCAGCCGGTTGCGGGCCTCCTCGATCCCCGGCAGCTGGTCCTCGCCCGGCTCGGACTCCTTGCGCTCGCCGGAGGAGTAGTCGAACAGCTTCTGCGACAGCAGCCCGGTCAGCCCGGTCACGGGCGCGTGCCCGTCCGGCCCCTGCGGGCCGTGCAGCGGCAGGTACAGCGGCAGTACGGCGTCGGGGTCGTCGCCGCCGAAGGTCTCCGCGCAGATCCGCGTCATCTCCTCGAAGTCCGCCCGCGCGGCCTCCAGGTGCGTGACGACGATCGCCCGCGGCATGCCGACGGCCGCGCACTCCTCCCACACCATGCGGGTCGAGCCGTCCACGCCGTCCGAGGCCGAGACGACGAAAAGGGCCGCGTCCGCCGCTCGCAGACCGGCCCTGAGTTCCCCGACGAAGTCGGCGTATCCGGGAGTGTCGAGAAGATTGACCTTGATCCCGTCCCATTCGACGGGTACCAGGGAGAGCTGCACCGAACGTTGCTGCCGGTGCTCGATGTCGTCGTAGTCGGAGACGGTGCCGCCGTCCTCCACGCGGCCCGCCCGGTTCACCGCTCCCGCCGTGAGGGCGAGAGCCTCCACCAGCGTTGTCTTGCCCGATCCGGAGTGGCCGACCAGCACCACATTCCGTACGGACGCGGGGTGGTCGGCCGCCGTAGCCCTGCCGGCGGCTCCGGGGTGTGCGTTCGCCTTGTCGCCCATGATCCTGCCTCCCGTGCACGGTGAGGTCGCTGTGGGCGCGGACGTACGGATCCGCGTGCGATGGCGGCTCCGGTGACGCCCGCGGTCCTTCGAGCTTTCCACTCCCGTCACGGCGCGTCCATACGAAGGACGTGATCGCGCCGTGCCTCGTACGCCGTCAGGCCATTGACACCGGCCCGACGATCCCGCCCGCCGCCCGAGCGCGCGCGTGACTACGATGGGCCCGCCGGTGGCCAGCAGGGGCCGCTCGGCCACACCGACCCTCGGGAAGGCCATGCTGAACAAGTACGCGCGTGCATTCTTCACGCGTGTCCTCACACCGTTCGCCGCGTTTCTCATCCGGCGGGGCGTCAGCCCCGACGCGGTCACGCTCATCGGCACCGCCGGTGTGGTCGCGGGCGCGCTGGTCTTCTACCCCCGGGGCGAGTTCTTCTGGGGCACGGTCGTGATCACCCTGTTCGTGTTCTCCGACCTGGTCGACGGCAACATGGCCCGCCAGCTGGGCCGCTCCAGCCGCTGGGGCGCCTTCCTCGACTCCACGCTCGACCGGGTCGCCGACGGCGCGATCTTCGGCGGTTTCGCCCTCTGGTACGCGGGCAACGGCAACGACAACGTCCTGTGCGCCGTTTCGATCTTCTGTCTGGCCAGCGGCCAGGTGGTCTCGTACACCAAGGCGCGCGGCGAGTCGATCGGCCTGCCCGTCGCCGTCAACGGCCTCGTCGAGCGCGCCGAGCGGCTGGTGGTCTCGCTGGTCGCGGCCGGTTTCGCGGGTCTGCACAAGTTCGGCGTCCCCGGTATCCAGTACCTGCTGCCGGTCGCCCTGTGGATCGTCGCCGTGGGCAGCCTCGTCACACTGATCCAGCGCGTGGTCACGGTCCGCCGGGAGTCCGCCGAGGTCGAGGCCGCGGAGGCCGCGCAGGAGAAGCAGCAGAACGCCTCCCGGGGCAGCGAGGCGGCGAAGTGAGCGCCCAGGAGCGGCTGACGGACACGCTGTACGGCGTCGGCTGGGGAGCGGTGAAAAAGCTGCCCGAGCCGGTCGCCGTACGGCTCGGCCGCGGCATCGCCGACCTCGCGTGGAAGCGGCGCGGCAAGGGCGTGCTGCGACTGGAGAGCAACTACGCGCGCGTGGTGCCCGACGCGACCGCAGAGCGCCTGGCCGAACTCTCCCGCGCGGGCATGCGCTCGTATCTGCGCTACTGGATGGAGTCCTTCCGGCTCCCCGCCTGGAGCCCCGAGCGCATAAAGGCCGGTTTCGACCCCGAGGACGTCCACCACCTCACCGACGGTCTCGCCTCCGACCGGGGCGTCATCCTCGCGCTGCCGCACATGGCGAACTGGGACCTCGCCGGAGCCTGGGTCACCACTAAGCTGGAGACGCCGTTCACGACTGTCGCGGAACGCCTCAAGCCGGAGACGCTGTACGACCGTTTCGTCGCCTACCGCGAGGGCCTCGGCATGGAGGTCCTGCCGCACAGCGGCGGCTCCGCCTTCGGCACGCTGGCGCGACGGCTGCGCGACGGCGGCCTGGTCTGCCTGGTCGCCGAGCGCGACCTGTCCGCCTCCGGCGTCGAGGTGAAGTTCTTCGGCGAGGCGACCCGGATGCCCGCCGGTCCGGCGCTGCTCGCCCAGCAGACCGGCGCCCTGCTGCTCCCGGTCACGCTCTGGTACGACGACTCACCGGTGATGCAGGGCCGGGTGCATCCCCCGATCGAGGTGCCCCGGACAGGTACGCGGGCCGAGAAGACGTCTGTCATGACACAGGCGCTGGCCGACGCCTTCGCCACGGGGATCGCCGACCATCCGGAGGACTGGCACATGCTGCAGCGCTTGTGGCTCGCCGATCTGGAACCGCGCCCGGCGGACGTCGCCGACGAGGAGCAGCCGTGAGGATCGGCATCGTCTGCCCGTACTCCTGGGACGTGCCGGGCGGCGTCCAGTTCCACATCCGCGATCTCGCCGAGTACTTCATCCGGCTCGGGCACGAGGTGTCCGTCCTCGCGCCCGCCGACGACGACACCCCGCTCCCGCCGTACGTCGTCTCGGCGGGCCGCGCGGTGCCGGTGCCGTACAACGGCTCGGTGGCCCGCCTGAACTTCGGCTTCCTGTCGGCGGCGCGGGTGCGGCGCTGGCTGCACGACGGCGCGTTCGACGTCATCCACATCCACGAGCCGACGTCCCCGTCGCTCGGACTGCTGGCCTGCTGGGCCGCACAGGGCCCGATCGTCGCCACCTTCCACACCTCGAACCCGCGCTCCCGCGCCATGATCGCCGCGTACTCGATCCTCCAGGCGGCCCTGGAGAAGATCAGCGCCCGGATCGCCGTGAGCGAGTACGCCCGCCGCACCCTCGTCGAACACCTCGGCGGCGACGCGGTGGTCATCCCGAACGGTGTCGACGTCGACTTCTTCGCGAAGGCCGAGCCCAAGGCCGAGTGGCAGGGCGACACAATCGGCTTCATAGGGCGCATCGACGAGCCCCGCAAGGGCCTGCCCGTGCTGATGAGGGCCCTGCCGAAGATCCTCGCCGAACGCCCGGGGACGCGGCTGCTGGTCGCGGGGCGCGGTGACGAGGAGGAGGCCGTCGAGAGCCTGCCGAAGGAACTGCGCGCGCGTGTGGAGTTCCTCGGCATGGTCAGCGACGAGGACAAGGCGCGTCTGCTGCGCAGCGTCGACCTGTACGTGGCACCCAACACCGGCGGCGAGAGCTTCGGGATCATCCTCGTCGAGGCGATGTCGGCCGGGGCTCCCGTCCTCGCCTCCGACCTGGACGCGTTCGCGCAGGTGCTCGACCAGGGCGCGGCGGGGGAGCTGTTCGCCAACGAGGACGCGGACGCGCTCGCCGAGGCCGCCGTACGACTGCTCGGCGACCCCGAGCGCCGAGCCGAGCTCCGCGAGCGCGGCAGCGCCCATGTCCGGCGGTTCGACTGGTCCACGGTCGGCGCGGACATCCTGTCCGTGTACGAGACGGTGACGGACGGGACGACGGCGGTGGCGGCGGACGAGAAGACGACGGGACTGCGGGCGCGACTGGGGCTGGCGCGGGACTGACGGGCTCTCGGGGCTCCCCCTGACACCCGGCCGGCCCGGCGGAGCGCACCTGTAGCCTGCCGCCCGTGACCGCAACCCTCATCTGGACCCTCGTCGCCGTAGTCGTCCTCGTCGCGATCGGCCTGTACCTGAGCTGGACGGCGGGCCGACTGGACCGGCTGCACGCCCGTATCGACGCGACGCGTGCCGCGCTCGACGCCCAGCTGCTGCGCCGCGCCTCGGTGACCCAGGAACTGGCCACTTCGGGGGTGCTCGACCCGGCCGCGTCAATCGTGCTGTACGAGGCCGCGCACGCGGCACGGCAGGCCGAGGAGGAGCAGCGGGAGGTCGCCGAGAGCGAGCTGAGCCAGGCGCTGCGGGCGGTGTTCGCGGAACCGCAGCAGGTGGAGGCGGTGCGGGAGGCGCCCGGCGGTGTGGCCGCCGCCCGGGAGCTGACCGAGGCGGTACGCCGGGTGCCGATGGCCCGGCGCTTCCACAACGACGCTGTGGGCGCCGCCCGGAGGCTGCGCGAGCACCGCAAGGTGCGCTGGTTCCGGCTGGCGGGACACGCGCCCTTCCCGATGGCGTTCGAGATGGACGACGAGCCGCCGGCGGCACTGGTGGACCGGGCGGCCTGAACACCCGGTGACCACGCGGTGACCGCAAAACGATCCACCGGCTTCCCATTGGCCCTTGCTGTGGCCTGGTCCCCTCACGTTTCCTCGACGAGCAGAATTCCTCTCCCACTCCAGTGAGGTCACCCGTGTCCAGCACGCTCTCCGAAAACCAGGCCCCCGAGACCGGCACCGCCCGCGTGAAGCGCGGCATGGCCGAGCAGCTCAAGGGCGGCGTGATCATGGACGTCGTCACGCCGGAGCAGGCGAAGATCGCCGAGGACGCGGGCGCCGTCGCGGTCATGGCGCTGGAGCGGGTCCCGGCCGACATCCGCAAGGACGGCGGCGTGGCCCGTATGTCCGACCCGGACATGATCGAGGGCATCATCAGCGCCGTCTCCATCCCGGTGATGGCCAAGTCCCGCATCGGCCACTTCGTCGAGGCCCAGGTGCTGCAGTCCCTCGGCGTCGACTACATCGACGAGTCCGAGGTCCTCACCCCGGCCGACGAGGTCAACCACTCCGACAAGTGGGCGTTCACCACCCCCTTCGTCTGCGGTGCCACCAACCTGGGCGAGGCCCTGCGCCGCATCGCCGAGGGCGCCGCGATGATCCGCTCCAAGGGCGAGGCCGGCACCGGCAACGTCGTCGAGGCGGTGCGCCACCTGCGTCAGATCAAGAACGAGATCGCCAGGCTGCGCGGCTTCGACAACCACGAGCTGTACGCCGCCGCCAAGGAGCTGCGCGCCCCGTACGAGCTCGTCAAGGAGGTCGCCGAGCTCGGCAAGCTGCCGGTCGTGCTGTTCTCCGCCGGCGGTGTGGCCACCCCGGCCGACGCCGCGCTGATGCGCCAGCTCGGCGCCGAGGGCGTCTTCGTCGGCTCCGGCATCTTCAAGTCCGGCGACCCGGCCAAGCGTGCCGCCGCCATCGTCAAGGCGACCACCTTCTACGACGACCCGAAGATCATCGCGGAGGCGTCCCGCAACCTGGGCGAGGCCATGGTCGGCATCAACTGCGACACCCTTCCCGAGGCCGAGCGCTACGCCAACCGCGGCTGGTAAGGACCTCTGGTAGTCACCCCATGAACACTCCTGTCATAGGCGTCCTGGCGCTCCAGGGCGACGTTCGGGAGCACCTCATCGCCCTGGCCGCGGCCGACGCCGTGGCCAGGCCGGTGCGGCGCCCCGAAGAGCTCGCCGAGGTGGACGGCCTCGTCCTCCCCGGCGGCGAGTCCACGACCATCTCCAAACTCGCCGTCCTCTTCGGCCTTATGGAACCTCTCCGCGCGCGCGTGCGGGGCGGCATGCCCGTCTACGGCACCTGCGCGGGCATGATCATGCTCGCCGACAAGATCCTCGACCCGCGCTCGGGCCAGGAGACGATCGGCGGCATCGACATGATCGTGCGCCGCAACGCCTTCGGGCGGCAGAACGAGTCCTTCGAAGCGGCGGTCGACGTGAAGGGCGTCCAGGGTGATCCTGTAGAGGGCGTCTTCATCCGCGCCCCCTGGGTCGAGTCCGTCGGCGCCGAGGCCGAGGTGCTCGCCGAGCACGACGGCCATATCGTCGCGGTCCGCCAGGGCAACGCGCTGGCCACGTCGTTCCACCCGGAGCTGACCGGCGACCACCGCGTGCACCGCCTGTTCGTCGACATGGTGCGCGCCGATCGGATACCGGAGTCCTTGTAGGATCTCTGGAGTTCGTACAGAGATGGGTTACGCGAAGGAGACAGGCAGATGTCCGGCCACTCTAAATGGGCCACGACGAAGCACAAGAAGGCCGTGATCGACGCCAAGCGCGGCAAGCTCTTCGCGAAGCTCATCAAGAACATCGAGGTCGCGGCGCGCATGGGCGGCGTCGACCTCGACGGCAACCCGACGCTCTACGACGCCGTCCAGAAGGCCAAGAAGCAGTCGGTCCCGAACAAGAACATCGACTCCGCGATCAAGCGCGGTGGCGGTCTCGAGGCGGGCGGCGCCGACTACGAGACGATCATGTACGAGGGCTACGGCCCCAACGGTGTCGCGGTGCTCATCGAGTGCCTCACCGACAACCGCAACCGCGCCGCCTCCGACGTCCGTGTCGCCATGACCCGCAACGGCGGCTCCATGGCCGACCCGGGCTCGGTGTCGTACCTCTTCAACCGCAAGGGCGTCGTCATCGTCCCCAAGGGCGAGCTGAGCGAGGACGACGTCCTCGGTGCCGTCCTGGACGCGGGCGCCGAGGAGGTCAACGACCTCGGTGAGTCCTTCGAGGTGCTCAGCGAGGCCACCGACCTGGTCGCGGTCCGCACCGCCCTCCAGGACGCCGGGATCGACTACGACTCCGCCGAGGCCAACTTCGTCCCGACCATGCAGATCGAGCTGGACGAGGACGGCGCCAAGAAGATCTTCAAGCTGATCGACGCGCTCGAGGACAGCGACGACGTGCAGAACGTCTTCGCCAACTTCGACGTCAGCGACGACATCATGGAGAAGGTCGACGCGTAACGCTGCCGCGAGCTGTACGGCTCAACGGGCCGACGGGACTTGACCCGTCGGCCCGTCGCGTTGTCGGGCGTCGCTGGCGGCCGTTGTCGGTGGCACCGGATAGCCTGCACAAACAGGCGATCGAAGGGAGGGGAGCGCGTGCGCGTACTCGGGGTGGACCCCGGACTCACGCGATGCGGAGTCGGCGTCGTCGAGGGGGTCCCCGGCCGGCCGCTCACCATGCTGGGCGTCGGTGTCGTACGGACGCCGGTGGACGCCGAGTTGGGCCGGCGCCTCGTCGCCATCGAGCAGGGCATCGAGGCGTGGCTGGACGAGCACCGGCCCGAATTCGTCGCCGTGGAACGGGTGTTCAGCCAGCACAACGTACGGACCGTGATGGGCACCGCCCAGGCCAGCGCCGTCGCCATGCTCTGCGCCGCCCGGCGCGGCATCCCCGTCGCCCTGCACACCCCCAGCGAGGTCAAGGCCGCCGTCACCGGCAGCGGCCGCGCCGACAAGGCCCAGGTCGGTGCGATGGTGACCCGTCTGCTGCGGCTGAGCGCACCGCCGAGGCCCGCCGACGCCGCCGACGCCCTGGCGCTCGCCATCTGCCACATCTGGCGCGCCCCTGCCCAGAACCGACTCCAGCAGGCGGTCGCCCTGCACACATCGAAAGGCCGTACGGGATGATCGCCTTCGTGAGCGGTCCGGTCGCCGCCCTCGCCCCGGACTCCGCCGTGGTCGAGGTGGGCGGGATCGGCATCGCTGTCCAGTGCACCCCGGGCACCCTCTCCGGGCTGCGCAGGGGACAGCCGACCAGGCTGGCCACATCCCTCGTGGTGCGCGAGGACTCGCTGACCCTCTACGGCTTCGCGGACGACGACGAACGCCAGACCTTCGAACTGCTGCAGACCGCCAGCGGCGTCGGACCCCGCCTCGCCCAGGCCATGCTGGCGGTGCACAGCCCGGACGCCCTGCGCCGCGCCGTCGCGACCGGCGACGAGAAGGCGCTGACCGCCGTCCCCGGCATCGGCAAGAAAGGCGCCCAGAAGCTTCTGCTGGACCTGAAGGACCGGCTCGGCGAGCCCCTCGGCGCCCCCGCGGTCGGCGTCCCGGTCACCCAGGGCTGGCGCGACCAGCTGCACGCCGCCCTGATCGGCCTGGGGTACGCGACCCGCGAGGCCGACGAGGCCGTGTCCGCCGTGGCCCCCCAGGCGGAGGCGGCCGGCGGCACGCCCCAGGTGGGCCATCTGCTGAAGGCCGCCCTGCAGACCCTGAACCGCGCCCGCTGACCGACCACCCCCGAGGCACACATGAACTGGGACGACACGACCGACACCTCCGCCGCCGAGCGGCTCGTCGGCGCGTCAGCCGACCGCGAGGACCAGGCCGTCGAGGCCGCGCTGCGGCCCAAGGACCTGGACGAGTTCATCGGCCAGGAGAAGGTCCGCGAACAGCTCGACCTGGTCCTGCGCGCCGCACGCGCGCGTGGCGCCACCGCCGACCACGTCCTGCTCTCCGGTGCCCCCGGCCTCGGCAAGACCACCCTCTCGATGATCATCGCGGCCGAGATGGGCGCCCCGATCCGTATCACCAGCGGCCCGGCCATCCAGCACGCCGGTGACCTCGCGGCGATCCTGTCCTCGCTCCAGGAGGGCGAGGTCCTCTTCCTCGACGAGATCCACCGCATGTCGCGGCCCGCCGAGGAGATGCTCTACATGGCGATGGAGGACTTCCGCGTCGACGTGATCGTCGGCAAGGGCCCCGGCGCCACCGCCATCCCCCTCGAACTGCCCCCGTTCACCCTGGTGGGCGCCACCACCCGGGCGGGCCTGCTGCCGCCCCCGCTGCGCGACCGCTTCGGCTTCACCGCGCACATGGAGTTCTACGAGCCCACCGAGCTGGAGCGGGTCATCCACCGCTCCGCGAACCTGCTCGACGTCGAGATCGAGGCCGACGGCGCCGCCGAGATCGCCGGCCGCTCCCGCGGCACGCCCCGTATCGCCAACCGTCTGCTGCGCCGCGTACGCGACTACGCCCAGGTCAAGGCCGACGGACTCATCACCCGGGACATCGCGGCGGCGGCCCTCGCGGTCTACGAGGTCGACGCCCGCGGCCTCGACCGCCTCGACCGGGCCGTCCTGGAGGCCCTGCTCAAGCTGTTCGGCGGCGGCCCGGTCGGCCTGTCCACCCTCGCCGTCGCGGTGGGGGAGGAGCGCGAGACCGTGGAGGAGGTGGCCGAGCCCTTCCTCGTGCGGGAGGGGCTGCTGGCCCGCACCCCGCGCGGGCGCGTCGCCACTCCCGCAGCATGGGCGCACCTGGGTCTCACTCCGCCCCGCGCGTCACACACGGGAAACGGACAACAGGACCTGTTCGGGGCGTGACGGCGAGGGCATTCGCCCGGTCAGGAACCCAGGTGCCATGCTGAGCGTTGTTCCATGCGCGTGGACTCGCTTAGACTCCGCCGATGCCGCCATTGTCGGCGGCAAACAAACCCCCATCCAACAGGCCGCTCACCTCCGCGGTCGTGCGAAGGAAAATCCGTCCCGTGAATAACATCGGCATGCTCCTCCCGTTCATCGTGCTCATCGGGGCCATGTTCCTGATGACCCGGTCGGCCAAGCGCAAGCAGCAGCAGGCCACGGAGATGCGGAACCAATTGCAGCCCGGCAGTGGCGTCCGCACCATCGGGGGCATGTACGCGACGGTCAAGGAAGTCAACGAGGACACCGTCCTCCTCGACGCCGGGCCGGGCGTCGAGCTCCTCTTCGCCAAGAACGCGATCGGTGCCGTCCTCAGCGACGACGAGTACAACCGCATCGTCCACGGCATCGAGCACGACCTGAAGTCCGACACCGACGTCGTCCCGAACGACGCCTCCTCCCTCACCGAGTCCGACGACTCCGCCGACGACGCTGCCGCCGCCTCCGACGACAAGTCCGTCGACCTCGGCAAGAAGGAGACCGCCGACGAGTCGGCCGAGGCGAAGCAGGACGACGAGCCGAAGAAGGCCGACGGCGACTCCGACGCGAAGTAGCCGCACTCCGGGGCGCGCGGGCGGGCTCCGCGCGCCCAGGAGCATGCGCAGCTCGCACGGGATCCCGACACATGTCATGGCCGCCCGCCCGCAGACCAGGCGCGCGGCGGCCCGAGAGGGAGTACGAGAAGGTGGCAGCACCTAAAAAGGGCCGGAGCGCGAGCGCCCACAGCAAGCCGGGGCGCTCGCTGGCCCTGATCCTGATCGCCATCGTGGCGCTCACCGGGGGAATGTTCGCCTCCGGACACACCACTCCGCGCCTCGGCATCGATCTTGCCGGCGGTACGAGCATCACGCTCCGGGCGGTCCCGGAGGCGGGCCAGGAATCCGCGATCAACAAGACCAACATGGACACCGCGGTCGACATCATGAACCGCCGTGTCAATGGTCTCGGTGTCTCGGAAGCCGAGGTTCAGACCCAGGGCACCAGGAACATCATCGTCAACATCCCCAAGGGCACGAACTCCAAGGAGGCGCGGCAGCAGGTCGGCACCACCGCCAAGCTGTACTTCCGCCCGGTGATCGCCACCGAGATCTCCGGTGGCCCCGCGACGGCGAGCCCCTCGCCGAGCGCCTCCAGCAGTGCCTCGGGCAAGGCCACCGACAAGGCCACCGACAAGGCGACCTCGTCCTCGTCTCCCTCCGGCTCCGCGACCCCGTCGGCGACCTCCACCACGCAGGGGCGCGCCGTCACCGACGCCCTGAAGGCCGACAGCTCGCCCTCCGCGAGCGGCTCCGGCTCCGCGAGCCCCTCCCCGTCCGCGAGCGGCAGCTCCGCCGCCGACGCGGGCGCCGCCAAGCTCCAGGCGCAGTACGCCGCGCTCGACTGCTCCAAGAAGTCCGCCCGCGCCACCGCCGGCAAGGGCGCCAAGCCCAGCGACACCACCGTCGCCTGCGGCCAGAACTCGCAGGGCCAGTGGCAGAAGTACATCCTCGGCCCGGCCGCGGTCGACGGCACGGACGTCAAGAAGGCCCAGGCCGTCTTCGACACGCAGACCGCCGCGGGCTGGACGGTCACCATGAACTTCACGTCCAGCGGCGGCAAGAAGTTCGCGGACATCACCGGCAAGCTGGCCCAGAACCAGTCCCCGCAGAACCAGTTCGCCATCGTCCTCGACGGAGAGGTCGTCTCCGACCCGTTCGTCAGGGAGGCGCTGACCGGCGGCAACGCGGAGATCTCCGGCAACTTCGACCAGCAGGAGGCCCAGGGCCTCGCCAACATGCTGTCGTACGGCGCCCTGCCGCTGACCTTCAAGGAGGACAGCGTCACCACGGTGACCGCCGCCCTCGGCGGTGAGCAGCTGCACGCCGGTCTGATCGCGGGCGCGATCGGCCTCGCACTGGTCGTCCTCTACCTGCTGATCTTCTACCGCGGCCTGTCGGTCATCGCCATTCCCTCGCTGCTGGTCTCCGCGATCCTCACGTACGTGATCATGGCGCTGCTCGGCCCGACCATCGGCTTCGCGCTGAACCTGCCGGCCGTCTGCGGTGCGATCGTCGCGATCGGCATCACCGCGGACTCGTTCATCGTGTTCTTCGAACGCATCCGGGACGAGATCCGCGAGGGCCGCTCGCTGCGCCCCGCCGTCGAGCGGGCCTGGCCGCGCGCCCGGCGCACCATCCTGGTGTCCGACTTCGTGTCGTTCCTCGCCGCCGCGGTGCTGTTCATCGTCACGGTCGGCAAGGTCCAGGGCTTCGCGTTCACGCTCGGTCTGACCACCGTGCTCGACGTGGTCGTGGTCTTCCTCTTCACCAAGCCGCTGATGACGATCCTGGCCCGCAAGAAGTTCTTCGCGAACGGCCACAAGTGGTCCGGCCTCGACCCGAAGGCACTGGGCGCCAAGCCTCCTCTGCGCCGTACCCGCCGTCCCCACGCCCCCGTCGACCCGAAGGAGGCGTGAGATGTCGAAGCTCGGCAACCTCGGCGCCCGACTGCACCGTGGCGAGGTCGGCTACGACTTCGTCGGCAACCGCAAGATCTGGTACGGCATCTCGATCCTGATCACCATCACGGCCATCCTCGGCCTCGCGGTGCGCGGCCTGAACATGGGCATCGAGTTCCAGGGCGGAGCCGTCTTCACCACCCCGAAGCACATGACCGCCTCGGTGGCACAGACCGAGTCGTACGCGGAGGAGGCCTCCGGCCACGACGCGATCGTCCAGAAGCTCGGCGACGGCAGCCTGCGCATCCAGATCGCGGGCATCGACACCGACAAGTCCGACAGCATCAAGGACGAGCTCTCCAAGGACCTGAAGGTCGACTCGGAGCAGATCAACGCCGACCTGGTCGGCCCCAGCTGGGGTGACCAGATCGCCAACAAGGCCTGGCAGGGTCTGGCGATCTTCATGATCCTCGTCGTGATCTATCTGGCGATCGCCTTCGAGTGGCGCATGGCGCTCGCGGCGCTCGTCGCCCTGATCCACGACATCACCATCACCACCGGTATCTATGCCCTCGTGGGCTTCGAGGTCACGCCGGGCACGGTGATCGGTCTGCTGACCATCCTCGGTTACTCGCTCTACGACACGGTCGTCGTCTTCGACAGCCTCAAGGAGCAGACGAAGGACATCACCAAGCAGACCCGCTGGACCTACAGCGATGTCGCGAACCGCTCGATCAACAGCACCCTGATGCGGTCCATCAACACCACGGCGGTCGCGCTGCTGCCGGTGGCGGGCCTGCTGTTCATCGGCGGCGGCGTCCTCGGCGCCGGCATGCTCAACGACATCTCGCTGTCGCTGTTCGTCGGCCTCGCGGCCGGTGCGTACTCCTCGATCTTCATCGCCACGCCGCTCGTCGCCGACCTCAAGGAGCGCGAGCCGCAGATGAAGGCGCTCAGGAAGCGCGTCCTCGCCAAGCGGGCCCAGGCCGCCGCGACGGGCGAGCCGCTGGAGACCGACCGCGTCGCCCAGCCGCTGGACGACGAACCGGACGACGGCGCCCCGGCGGTCGTCGGCCCGCGCACCCAGCCCGCCTCCCGCAGCCGGGGACGTGGCCGGCCCTCCGGGAAGCGCCGATGACCGGCATCGAGGAGCTGCTGCTCAGCCGTATCCGCGACGTGGCCGACTATCCGGCGCCGGGTGTGCTCTTCAAGGACATCACCCCGCTCCTCGCGGATCCGGCGGCTTTCACTGCGCTCACCGACGCTCTGGCCGGGATCGCCCAGAGCTCCGGCGCCACGAAGGTCGTCGGCCTGGAGGCCCGTGGCTTCATCCTCGGCGCCCCGGTCGCCGTCCGGGCCGGCCTCGGCTTCATCCCGGTGCGCAAGGCGGGCAAGCTCCCCGGAGCGACCCTCGGCCAGGCGTACGACCTGGAGTACGGCTCCGCCGAGATCGAGGTGCACGCCGAGGACCTGAGCGCGGACGACCGCGTTCTGGTCGTCGACGACGTCCTCGCCACCGGCGGCACCGCCGAGGCGTCCCTCCAGCTCATCCGCCGGGCGGGGGCCGAGGTCGCGGGCCTCGCCGTCCTGATGGAGCTCGGCTTCCTCGGCGGCCGGGCCCGCCTGGAACCGACGCTCGCGGGCGCCCCGCTGGAGGCGCTGCTCAGGCTCTGAGCATCCGCGCGAAAGCCCGGAGCAGGGCGTACGACGCCCCAAGGACACCGCGAAGGCGGGCCCGGAGGAATCCGGCGCCCGCCTCTGGTGTTTCTCCGGTAGACGGCCCTCACAGTGGCCTGAAGGCGATCCTGCGGCCCAGGATCGCTACCATGGGGTCTCCGGAGCCTGACCGGGGGACCCGGATCGCGCACGAGGAGCCCTCTTGCCAGACGAGGCCCAGCACCTGACCGCTGCCAAGCCCGAGTCCGCCTCGGCGGCCGCGGCCAAGCCCGCGCCGTCCGCGCCGCACGCGAAGAACGACACCCGCGGGCGGGTCGAGCATGCCCAGTCCGGGCCCGTCGACAAGTCGGCTGAGCAGTCACGTCCCAAGCCCGCCCCTCCCGAGCGCCCCACGCCCACGCCCCCCGCGGTCCGCCCGAACACCGGCCAGCCCGCGCGCTCCGGCTCCTCCAACCGTGTCCGCGCCCGCCTGGCCCGTCTCGGCGTCCAGCGCTCCAACCCGTACAACCCGGTCCTGGAGCCGCTGCTGCGGATAGTGCGCAGCAACGACCCGAAGATCGAGACGGCGACGCTGCGTCAGATCGAGAAGGCCTACCAGGTCGCCGAGCGCTGGCACCGCGGCCAGAAGCGCAAGAGCGGCGACCCGTACATCACCCACCCCCTCGCGGTGACCACGATCCTCGCCGAACTGGGCATGGATCCGGCCACGTTGATGGCCGGTCTGCTGCACGACACCGTCGAGGACACCGAGTACGGCCTCGAACAGCTGCGCCGTGACTTCGGCGACCAGGTCGCCCTGCTCGTCGACGGCGTCACCAAGCTGGACAAGGTCAAGTTCGGCGAGGCCGCGCAGGCCGAGACCGTGCGCAAGATGGTCGTCGCCATGGCCAAGGACCCGCGTGTCCTGGTCATCAAGCTCGCCGACCGTCTGCACAACATGCGCACCATGCGCTACCTCAAGCGCGAGAAGCAGGAGAAGAAGGCGCGCGAGACCCTGGAGATCTACGCGCCCCTCGCCCACCGCCTGGGCATGAACACGATCAAGTGGGAACTGGAGGACCTCGCCTTCGCGATTCTCTACCCCAAGATGTACGACGAGATCGTACGGCTGGTGGCCGAAAGAGCACCGAAGCGTGACGAGTATCTGGCCATAGTGACCGACGAGGTCCAGGCCGATCTGCGCGCGGCCCGCATCAAGGCGACCGTCACCGGACGCCCCAAGCACTACTACAGCGTCTACCAGAAGATGATCGTTCGCGGCCGTGACTTCGCGGAAATCTACGACCTGGTGGGCATCCGTGTCCTCGTGGACACGGTCCGGGACTGCTACGCCGCTCTCGGCACGGTGCACGCGCGATGGAACCCGGTCCCCGGCCGGTTCAAGGACTACATCGCGATGCCCAAGTTCAACATGTACCAGTCGCTGCACACGACGGTCATCGGCCCCAACGGCAAGCCGGTCGAACTCCAGATCCGAACGTTCGACATGCACCGCCGCGCGGAGTACGGCATCGCCGCGCACTGGAAGTACAAGCAGGAGGCCGTCGCGGGCGTCTCCAAGGTCCGCACGGACGTGCCCAAGGCGTCCGGCAAGGACAAGGACGCCATCAACGACATGGCGTGGCTGCGGCAGCTCCTGGACTGGCAGAAGGAGACCGAGGACCCCAGCGAGTTCCTGGAGTCCCTGCGCTTCGACCTCTCCCGCAACGAGGTCTTCGTCTTCACACCGAAGGGTGACGTCATAGCGCTCCCGGCGGGGGCGACCCCCGTCGACTTCGCGTACGCCGTCCACACCGAGGTCGGCCACCGCACCATAGGGGCGCGGGTCAACGGCCGTCTCGTACCGCTCGAATCCACCCTGGACAACGGCGACCTGGTGGAGGTCTTCACCTCCAAGGCGTCCGGCGCGGGCCCCTCCCGCGACTGGCTCGGTTTCGTGAAGTCGCCGCGTGCCCGCAACAAGATCCGGGCGTGGTTCTCCAAGGAGCGCCGCGACGAGGCGATCGAGCACGGCAAGGACGCCATCGCGCGCGCGATGCGCAAACAGAACCTGCCGATCCAGCGCATCCTCACCGGTGACTCGCTCGTCACGCTCGCCCACGAGATGCGCTACCCGGACATCTCCTCGCTCTACGCGGCGATCGGCGAGGGCCATGTGGCCGCGCAGAACGTGGTGCAGAAGCTGGTGCAGGCCCTCGGCGGCGAGGAGGCCGCGTCCGAGGAGATCGACGAGGCGGTACCGCCCGCGCGGGGCCGCGGCCGCAAGCGGCGCAGCAGCAACGACCCGGGTGTCGTGGTCAAGGGCGTCGACGACGTGTGGGTCAAGCTGGCCCGCTGCTGTACGCCCGTCCCCGGCGACCCGATCATCGGTTTCGTCACACGCGGTAGCGGAGTATCGGTTCACCGCAGCGACTGCGTCAACGTCGAGTCACTGTCCCGCGAGCCCGAGCGCATCCTCGAGGTCGAGTGGGCGCCGACGCAGTCCTCGGTCTTCCTCGTCGCCATCCAGGTCGAGGCACTGGACCGCTCCCGGCTGCTGTCCGACGTCACACGGGTGCTGTCCGACCAGCACGTCAACATCCTCTCGGCGGCCGTCCAGACCTCCCGCGATCGCGTCGCCACCTCCCGCTTCACCTTCGAGATGGGCGACCCGAAGCACCTCGGACACGTCCTGAAGGCGGTCAGGGGCGTCGAGGGCGTCTACGACGTCTACCGCGTGACGTCCGCGCGCAGCAGATAGCCGCGCAGCAGACGGCGCAGCATCGGCCCCAGGGCATACAACGAGGGGCTCCCGAACCTTCCAGCGGTTCGGGAGCCACTCGTCGTATGCCCGGCTCGTGCGGGGCTGCGGTCTCAGCCGCCGAACTCCTGCAGACCCTTCAGCGCCTGGTCCAGAAGCGCCTGGCGGCCCTCCAGCTCACGCTCCAGCTTGTCCGCCTTGGCGTTGTTGCCCTGGGCACGCGCCTGCTCGATCTGGCCCCTCAGCTTGTCCACCGCGGCCTGGAGCTGCCCGGTGAGACCCTCGGCACGGGCGAGCGCCTCCGGGTTGGTCCGGCGCCACTCGGTCTCCTCGGCCTCCTGGATGGCCCGCTCGACGGCGTGCATCCGGCCCTCGACCTTCGGCCGCGCGTCGCGCGGCACATGGCCGATGGCCTCCCACCGCTCGTTGATCGCGCGGAACGCGGAACGGGCCGCCTTCAGATCCGTCACCGGCAGGAGCTTCTCGGCCTCCCCGGCCAGCTCCTCCTTGAGCTTCAGGTTCTCGGACTGCTCCGCGTCGCGCTCCGCGAAGACCGAGCTGCGCGCCGCGAAGAAGATGTCCTGGGCGCCGCGGAAGCGGTTCCACAGGTCGTCCTCGTGCTCGCGCTGGGCGCGGCCGGCGGCCTTCCACTCGGCCATCAGCTCGCGGTAGCGGGCCGCCGTCGGGCCCCAGTCCGTCGAACCGGACAGCGCCTCGGCCTCGGAGACCAGGCGCTCCTTGGTCCGGCGGGCCTCTTCGCGCTGCGCGTCCAGCGACGCGAAATGCGCCTTGCGGCGCTTGGAGAACGCCGAGCGCGCGTGCGAGAAGCGGTGCCACAGCTCGTCGTCCGACTTGCGGTCCAGCCGCGGCAGGCCCTTCCAGCTGTCCACGAGAGCACGCAGCCGCTCACCGGCCGCCCGCCACTGGTCGGACTGCGCCAGCTGCTCCGCCTCCGTGACCAGCGCCTCCTTGGCGTGCCGCGCCTCGTCGGACTGCTTGGCACGCTGCGCCCTGCGCTCCTCGCGGCGCGCCTCGACCGACGCGACGAGCTTGTCCAGCCGCTTGCGCAGCGCGTCCAGGTCACCGACCGCGTGGTGGGCGTCCACCTGCTCGCGAATATGGTCGATCGCGGCCTGCGCGTCCTTCGCCGACAGGTCGGTGGTCGTCACTCGCTTCTCGAGGAGGCCGATCTCGACAACCAGGCCCTCGTACTTGCGCTCGAAGTAGGCAAGTGCCTCCTCGGGGGAGCCGGCCTGCCAGGAACCGACGACCTGCTCGCCCTCGGCCGTACGCACGTACACGGTCCCCGTCTCGTCGACGCGGCCCCACGGGTCGCTGCTCACAGCGCCTCCTCCACATGATGCCGGCGAGCTTCGGCGCCCCCGAGCATCGTCCACAGTTTCGTCACGGCCAACATAGGCGACCGGCGGGTTGCCTGTCCGCATCCCGCGCGACCGAAATTTCGCAGTTGGGGGTCAGGATTTCGTGACAGTTGCCTTGTCGATCACGACCGTTGCATTGGGCGCCCCGTCGCCCTGGCCCGTGCTCTCGCCCGCGCCGGCGATCTTCTTCAGGACCTTCATGCCGGATTCGGAAACGGTACCGAACGGTGTGTAGCTGGGCGGAAGCTGACTGTCCTGGTACACGAGGAAGAACTGGCTGCCGCCGGTGTGCGCCTGGCCCGTGTTCGCCATCGCGATCGTGCCGGCCGGGTAGACGTTGTTCTTGAGGCTCTTGTCCTTCAGATTCTCGTCCGGAATCGTGTAGCCGGGACCGCCGCTGCCGGAGCCCGTCGGGTCGCCGCACTGCAGCACATAGATGCCGTTGGTGGTGAGCCGGTGGCACTTGGTGTGGTCGAAGTAGCCCTTCCCGGCGAGGAAGTTGAACGAGTTGACGGTGTGCGGGGCCGCCGACGTCTTCAAGGCGATGCCGATGTCACCGCACGTCGTCGCCAGGTTCATGGTGTACTTCGCCGACTTGTCGATCGTGACCGCCGGCTCCTTCTTCCAGCTCTGCGTCTTGACCTTGCCCGACGCGGGCTTCTCGCACGGGTCCGGCGCCTTGCTGGGCGTCTCAGGGCTCGGCGTCGCCTCGGCGCTCGTGCCGGCCTTGTCGTCGTCGTTGAGGACCCCGGTGGTGTACAGCGCCAGACTGCCGACCAGGATCACGCCGAGCACCGACGCGATCACCGAGTTGCGCATGCGCGCCTTGCGCCGCGCGGCCGTGCGCCGCTGCTGCTGCCGCAAGAACTTCTCCCGGGCGAGCTGCCGCTTCCGCTGTTCCTGGGTGACCACCGGTGTTCTCTCCTCATGCGTCTCGTACGTCGACTGGGACGCGTGCGGCTTGTGAGCAGACCGCCTGCGTGTGCCCCGTACCGTATATGGGTTCGCTGAGGAATCGGCAGCGCCGGTAGTCTCTGACCACAGGCGCAGCCGTTTCGAAGCCACCCGTACCGATACAAACGAAGGACGATCGTGCTCATTGCCGGGTTCCCCGCCGGGGCCTGGGGGACGAACTGTTATCTCGTCGCCCCCGCCGCCGGTGAGGAGTGCGTGATCATCGACCCCGGCCACCAGGCCGCCGAGGGAGTCGAGGAAGCGCTGAAGAAGCATCGGCTCAAGCCCGTCGCCGTCGTCCTCACCCACGGCCACATCGACCATGTGGCCTCGGTCGTCCCGGTGTGCGGCGCGCACGACGTACCTGCCTGGATCCACCCCGAGGACCGGTACATGATGAACGACCCGGGCAGGGCGCTCGGTCGTTCCATCGGGATGCCGCTGCTGGGCGAGCTGACCGTGGGGGAGCCGGACGACGTCAAGGAGCTGACGGACGGCGCGCAGCTGGAGCTGGCGGGGCTGGAACTCACGGTCTCGCACGCGCCGGGCCATACCAAGGGGTCGGTGACCTTCAGCCTGCCCGAAGGATCGGACATCCCGCCGATCCTCTTCTCGGGCGACCTGCTGTTCGCCGGCTCCATCGGACGCACCGACTTCCCCGGTGGCTCCATGGAGGACATGCTCGAGTCCCTGGCCCGCGTGGTCCTGCCGCTCGACGATTCCACCGTGGTGCTCCCGGGTCACCAGGACTACACGACCATCGGCCAGGAACGCGCCACCAACCCGTATCTGCGGCAGGTGGCCGCCGGCCTGGGAGCGCATGCCGACGCTCCCCGACGAGGAATGTGACGAGACATTTCGTGAGCACCTTCAAGGCACCCAAAGGCACGTACGACCTGATCCCGCCGGAGAGCGCCAAGTACCTCGCGGTCCGCGAGGCGATCGCCGCCCCGCTGCGCAACTCCGGCTACGGCTACATCGAGACGCCCGGCTTCGAGAGCGTCGAGCTCTTCGCACGCGGGGTCGGCGAGTCGACGGACATCGTGACGAAGGAGATGTACGCCTTCGAGACCAAGGGCGGTGACAAGCTCGCCCTGCGCCCCGAGGGCACCGCGTCCGTCCTGCGCGCGGCGCTGGAGGCCAACCTGCACAAGGCCGGCAACCTCCCCGTCAAGCTCTGGTACTCGGGCTCGTACTACCGCTACGAGCGCCCCCAGAAGGGCCGGTACCGCCACTTCTCGCAGGTCGGCGCGGAGGCGATCGGTGCCGAGGACCCGGCGCTCGACGCCGAGCTGATCATCCTGGCCGACCAGGCGTACCACTCGCTCGGGCTGCGCACCTTCCGCATCCTGCTCAACTCCCTGGGCGACAACGAGTGCCGCCCCGTGTACCGGGCCGCGCTTCAGGACTTCCTGCGCGGCCTGGACCTCGACGAGGACACGCTGCGCCGCTCGGAGATCAACCCGCTCCGTGTCCTGGACGACAAGCGCGAGTCGGTGCAGAAGCAGCTCGGGGACGCCCCGCTGCTGCGCGACTACCTCTGCGACGCCTGCAAGGCGTACCACGAGGAGGTCCGTGAGCTGATCACCGCGGCGGGTGTCGCCTTCGAGGACGACCCCAAGCTGGTCCGCGGCCTCGACTACTACACCCGTACGACCTTCGAGTTCGTCCACGACGGGCTGGGCTCCCAGTCCGCGGTGGGCGGTGGCGGCCGCTACGACGGCCTGTCCGAGATGATCGGCGGCCCCGCGCTGCCGTCCGTCGGCTGGGCGCTGGGCGTCGACCGTACGGTGCTCGCCCTTGAGGCGGAGGGTGTGGAGCTCGAACTCCCCGCCACCACCAGCGTGTTCGCGGTTCCGTTGGGCGAGGAGGCCCGGCGGGTGCTGTTCACGAAGGTCACCGAGCTGCGGAAGGTGGGTATCGCGGCGGACTTCTCCTACGGGGCGAAGGGGCTCAAGGGCGCGATGAAGAACGCCAACCGCAGTGGTGCGCGTTTTGCGATCGTGGCCGGTGAGCGGGATCTCGCGGAGGGTGTGGTCCAGCTGAAGGACATGGGGTCGGGCGAGCAGACGCCGGTCGGCGTGAACGAGATCGTGGCGGAACTGGAGGCGAGGCTGGGCTGAGGGGTGCCGGGGTGTGCGCGGGGGTTTTCGCCCCCGCCGCCCCTACCAGGCCGGACGGGCTGACAGACCCTGTCCTGAACCGAACGTTCCGGGACGGTCCTGCGTACCTCCTTATGTCCAGCGAACGGTGGACACGTGCCGGGGTGCGGCACAATGGCCCCAGCCCGAAGAAGGTCCAACTCTCCAGTGACGGAATCGGCGTGATGAGCAAGACGACAGTCAAGGACGTCTCCACCGAGCCCGAGCCGCAGCGCGCCGCCGCCGAGCCACGCACGGCGGGCGGCAGCCTGGCGTTCGCCCTGCTGCTGCTGATCACCGGCGCCGCAGGACTGCTCGCCTCATGGGTCATCACGATCGACAAGTTCAAGCTGCTGGAAGCCAAGGTCGACGGCAAGACGTTCACCCCCGGCTGCAGCCTCAACCCCGTCGTCTCCTGCGGCAGCGTCATGGAGAGCAAGCAGGCCGCCGCCTTCGGCTTCCCCAACCCGATGCTGGGCCTCGTCTCCTACGGCATCGTGATCTGCGTCGCCATGAGCCTGCTCGCCCGCGCCCGCTACCCGCGCTGGTACTGGCTCACCTTCAACTTCGGCACGCTCTTCGGCGTGGGCTTCTGCACCTGGCTGATGTACCAGTCCCTGTACCGGATCGGCGCCCTGTGCCTGTGGTGCTCCCTGGCCTGGGTCGCGACGATCATCATGTTCTGGTACGTGACGTCGTTCAACGTCCGCAATGACTTCCTGCCCGCCCCGCGCTGGCTGAAGAGCTTCTTCGGCGAGTTCACCTGGGTGCTGCCGGTGCTGCACATCGGCGTGATCGGCGTTCTGATCATGACGCGCTGGTGGGACTTCTGGACCAGCTGACAGCCCGGACGGGATTGTCAGTGCCGTGATTTAGGGTTTCAGCGTGGAGCCCGACCTGTTCACCGCCGCGGCAGAAGAACGCCAGGAGAAGGACCCGACCGCCAGCCCCCTGGCGGTCCGGATGCGCCCGCGCACCCTCGACGAGGTCGTGGGCCAGCAGCATCTGCTCAAGCCGGGCTCTCCGCTGCGCAGACTGGTCGGCGAGGGCGCGGGCGGCCCGGCCGGACCTTCCTCGGTGATCCTCTGGGGCCCGCCCGGCACCGGCAAGACGACCCTGGCCTATGTCGTCTCCAAGGCCACCAACAAGCGCTTCGTGGAGCTCTCGGCGATCACCGCGGGCGTCAAGGAGGTCCGCGCGGTCATCGACGGTGCCCGCCGCGCCACGGGCGGCTTCGGCAAGGAGACCGTCCTCTTCCTCGACGAGATCCACCGCTTCAGCAAGGCCCAGCAGGACTCCCTGCTTCCGGCCGTCGAGAACCGCTGGGTGACACTGATCGCGGCGACCACCGAGAACCCGTATTTCTCGGTGATCTCCCCCCTGCTGTCCCGCTCCCTGCTCCTCACCCTCGAACCCCTCACCGACGACGATGTGCGCGGCCTCATCCAGCGCGCACTCACCGACGAGCGGGGCCTCGACAGCGCCGTCGCCCTCCCCGAGGACACCGCGAGCCATCTGCTGCGGATCGCCGGCGGCGACGCCCGCCGCGCACTGACCGCCCTGGAGGCCGCCGCCGGTGCCGCGCTCGACAAGGGCGAACCGGAGATCGGGCTGAAGACGCTGGAGGAGACGGTCGACCGCGCCGCGGTGAAGTACGACCGCGACGGCGACCAGCACTACGACGTGGCCAGCGCCCTCATCAAGTCCATCCGCGGCTCGGACGTCGACGCGGCCCTGCACTACCTGGCCCGGATGATCGAGGCCGGCGAGGATCCCCGGTTCATCGCCCGCCGGCTGATGATCTCCGCGAGCGAGGACATCGGTCTCGCCGATCCGAACGCCCTGCCCATAGCCGTCGCCGCCGCCCAGGCCGTCGCCCTGATCGGCTTCCCCGAGGCCGCGCTCACGCTGAGCCACGCCACCATCGCCCTCGCCCTGGCCCCGAAGTCCAACGCCGCGACGACGGCGATCGGCGCCGCTATGGAGGACGTACGCAAGGGACTGGCGGGTCCCGTGCCGCCGCATCTGCGCGACGGCCACTACAAGGGCGCGGCCGAACTCGGTCACGCGCAGGGGTACGTGTACCCGCACGATCTGCCCGAGGGCATCGCCGCCCAGCAGTACGCCCCGGATGCCCTCAAGGACCGCGAGTACTACGAACCCACCCGCCACGGCGGCGAGGCGAGGTACGCGGACGCCGTCGAGTGGACCAGGAAGCACCTCGGTCGCAGGCGGTCCTGAGCACCTTGTAGACTTGCCCGAAGTGCTGCGTCCCGTGCAGTCAGAACGGGACAGTCAGCCGGAGCTCCGATCCTCCTCGGATCGGCTCCAGGAGCGTCGCGCACCGTCGAAGGTGTCGCGGGCAGCCCACCACCACCCGGAGTCCCGGGACGGTCGGTGGGCCACTCGCGTGCTGCACGTATGTGCCCAGACCAGGGGAGCGGCTGCCCGGCAGGTCCCACGCGGACCCGACGGGTTTCCCCGGCTGCGGATGCGACCTCCCTCAACTCTGACAAGCCGGAAACCAGGAAAGAGAAAAAGACAGTGGCGAACCAGTCCCGCCCCAAGGTCAAGAAGTCGCGTGCCCTCGGCATCGCGCTGACCCCGAAGGCCGTCAAGTACTTCGAGGCCCGTCCCTACCCGCCGGGTGAGCACGGCCGCGGCCGCAAGCAGAACTCGGACTACAAGGTCCGTCTGCTCGAGAAGCAGCGTCTGCGCGCGCAGTACGACGTGTCCGAGCGCCAGCTCGTCCGCGCCTACGAGCGTGCCTCCAAGGTCCAGGGCAAGACCGGTGAGGCCCTGATCATCGAGCTCGAGCGCCGTCTCGACGCGCTGGTCCTGCGTTCGGGCATCGCCCGCACGATCTACCAGGCCCGCCAGATGGTCGTCCACGGCCACATCGAGGTCAACGGCCAGAAGGTCGACAAGCCGTCCTTCCGCGTCCGTCCCGACGACGTCGTCACGGTGCGCGAGCGCAGCCGTGAGAAGACGCTGTTCGCGATCGCCCGTGAGGGTGGCTTCGCCCCCGACGGCGAGACCCCGCGCTACCTCCAGGTGAACCTCAAGGCCCTGGCGTTCCGCCTGGACCGTGAGCCGAACCGCAAGGAGATCCCGGTGATCTGCGACGAGCAGCTCGTCGTCGAGTACTACGCCCGCTGATTCCCGGGGCGTAGCACCACCTGCGCATCGGCCCGCCGTCTCCCCGCCCTTCCGGGCGGCCGGGGCGGCGGGCCTTCGCATGCCTGCCCCAGTGCCCGGGACACCGCGGCCTCCCGGCCGAGCCGCGCCCCCTGCCCTACGCACTCCTCGTACCGCTCGTCGCCCAGCTGTTCGCGGGCCATGGCCTCGCACCGCTGGTGCGGGGCATGGAAGTACGCGGACCCGAACAGCGGCAGACCCACCGAGGGCCACATCGCGGCCGCCGCACCCTGCAGCACCGCGGCCTCCGCGGCGTCGCCCTCGGTCACCGTGACCAGGGCCAGCAGTTCGATCGTCAGCACCGAGCCGAGCAGGTCATGAAAGGCGTGGGCGGCATTCAGGCACTCGGTCAGCAGTTCGCGGGCGCGCACCGGGTCGCCCTCGCTCCAGGCCGCGTAGGCCAGCACATACAGCGCGTAGGTGCGCGCCCATCGCTCGCCGTGGTCCTCGCACACCCGGCGGACGTCCTCGGACAGCCGCACGGCGTCCGGGAGATCGCCCTGGAACGCCCGGGTCATCGCCAGCTCGACCTGGCCCATCAGCACATTGCTGTTGAGCTCGCCGATCTCCTGGTAGCGCTCCAGTGCGGAGCGCAGCAGCGTCTCCGCGCGGGCCATGTCGTCCGTGACCAGGGCGAGGCAGCCGGCGCGGTGTTCGGCGTACGCCACCGCCGTGGCGTTCGCGACCCGTTCCGCCTCCTCCCGGCACTCCTGAAGGGCCGCCAGCGCGGGGACCGTGTCGCCCTGCAGGATCGCCACGTAGCCGAGCACCCACAGCGCCTTCAGCCGGAACTGCTCGCCCGCCGTCTGCCCGGGCTCCAGCCGCACGGCCTGCTCCAGCCAGTGCCGTCCCTCCGACAGCCGGCCGCAGCCCGCCCAGCAGAACCACAGCGACCCCGCGAGGTACTGGCCCAGCGACGCCCCGTCCGGCTCGGTCAGGCAATGGTCCAGGGCGCGGCGCAGGTTCGGCAGTTCGGCCTCGATGCGCGCGGCCACCTCCTGCTGCCGCGGCGAGAACCACTCCAGCTCGCACCAGGTGGCCAGGCCCACGTACCAGTCGCGGTGCCGGCACCGCAGCCGGACCGCGTCCCCGGTGGCCTCCAGCCACTCGGCGCCGTACGCCCGGACCGTGTCGAGCATGCGGTAGCGCACGCCCGCAGCGCTCTCCTCGCGGGCCAGCACGGACTGGGCGAGCAGCTCGGAAAGGACGTCGAGGACGTCGTCCGCGTCGAGGCCGCCGCCGCTGCACACGTACTCCGCGGCCTCCAGGTCGAACTGCCCGCAGAACACCGACAGCCGCGACCACAGCAGCCGCTCCTCGGGCGCGCACAGCTCATGGCTCCAGCCGATCGCCGTGCGCAGCGTGCGGTGGCGCGGCAGCACGTCCCGTCCGCCGCCGGTCAGCAGCCGGAACCGGTCCTCCAGCCGGTCGAGCAGCTGGGCGGGGGACAGAGCCCGCAGCCGGCCCGCGGCCAGTTCGACCGCCAGGGGGATTCCGTCCAGGCGCCGGCACAGCGCCCGTACCTCCCGGCCGTCCTCCACGACCAGACCCTGCTGTGCCGCCCGGTCCACGAGCAGGCGCGCCGCCTCGTCCTCGCCGAGGGGCGCGAGCGGGAACACGCGCTCCCCGGTGACGGCGAGCGGCCTGCGCCCCACGGCCAGCACCCTCAGGTCCGGCAACCGGGTCAGCAGGTCGTTCACCAGCGCGGCGCATGGGTCCACCAGGTGCTCGACCCCGTCCAGGACCATCAGCAGCCGCTGGTCCGCGAGATGCGCGAGCAGTGTCTCGCGCGGCGGCCGCGTGGTGTGGTCCGTCAGTCCCAGGGCCTCCACGACGGCGTAGTCGACGAACGCTGGGTCGCGCACCGGCGAGAGCTCCACCCGCCACGCCCCGTCCCGCGGAGCGCACCGAGCGGCCACCCGGGCCGCCAGCCGTGACTTGCCGACGCCGCCGACGCCCGTCACCGTCACCAGCCGGGACACCTCGAGCGTCTGCCGCAGGGAGGCGAGTTCGGCACAGCGGCCTACGAACACGTCGGTCTCCAGGGGCAGATTGCCGGCCCCGGGGCCCTCGCCGGACTGATCAGCTTGCATGGAACACGGAGCGTACTCAACCGTATTCACTCCGTACAATCGCTTCGTTCAAACCGGCTGCGCGCGGGGCGGTAATCCGGTTCGGAGCGGCATCCCCGGCGCGATAGGCTCGTGCCACGACTTTTTCGATGTTGAAGGACGTTTCAGGGAGCGGGTGCACACAGTGTCCGGTGGAGAGGTGGCCGGGATCCTGGTGGCCGTCTTCTGGGCGATCCTGGTCTCCTTCCTCGCCGTCGCCCTGGTGAGGCTGGCCCAGACGCTCAAGGCGACCACCAAGCTCGTCGCGGACGTGACCGACCAGGCCGTCCCGCTGCTGGCCGACGCCTCGGCGGCCGTGCGCTCCGCGCAGACCCAGATCGACCGGGTCGACGCCATCGCGTCGGACGTCCAGGAGGTCACGTCGAACGCCTCCGCGCTCTCCACCACCGTGGCCTCCACCTTCGGCGGCCCCCTGGTCAAGGTCGCCGCCTTCGGCTACGGCGTGCGCCGGGCCCTCGGCGGTCGCCGGGAGGACGTGCCCGCCAAGACGCCCCGGCGTACCGTGATCGTGGGCCGCACCGTCCCCGCCCAGCGGCGGGGGAAGCGGAACAACTGGGGGAACAACCCGGGAAAGAGGGACTGACCGAGCGATGTTCCGCCGTACGTTCTGGTTCACCACGGGCGTCGCCGCCGGTGTCTGGGCCACCACCAAGGTCAACCGGAAGCTGAAGCAGCTCACCCCCGAGAACCTCGCCGCGCAGGCGGCCAACAAGGCGATCGAGGCGGGCCACCGGCTCAAGGACAGCGCGGTGGGCTTCGCCCTCGACGTCCGCGCGGGCATGGCACAGCGGGAGGCCGAACTCGGCGACGCGCTCGGCATCAACGCCCCCGTCGACCCCGAACTCCCCGCACCCCGGCGGTACACCGCCATCGAGAACCGCAGCAACCCGAAGTCCGTCGGCACCGACAGGACGACGCACTCGTACAACCGGAATGAGGACCACTGATGGAGTCGGCCGAGATTCGCCGCCGCTGGTTGAGCTTCTTCGAGGAGCGCGGTCACACCGTCGTCCCTTCGGCGTCGCTCATCGCGGACGACCCGACTCTGCTGCTCGTTCCGGCCGGCATGGTGCCCTTCAAGCCCTACTTCCTGGGTGAGGTCAAAGCGCCCTACGCCCGCGCCACCAGCGTGCAGAAGTGTGTGCGCACACCCGACATCGAAGAGGTCGGCAAGACCACGCGGCACGGCACGTTCTTCCAGATGTGCGGCAACTTCTCCTTCGGCGACTACTTCAAGGAAGGCGCCATCACGTACGCCTGGGAGCTGCTCACCAGCCCCCAGGACAAGGGTGGTTACGGCCTGGAGCCGGAGAAGCTCTGGATCACCGTCTACCAGGACGACGACGAGGCCGAGCGCATCTGGCACGAGGTCGTCGGGGTGCCCAAGGAGCGCATCCAGCGCCTCGGCATGAAGGACAACTACTGGTCCATGGGCGTCCCCGGCCCGTGCGGCCCCTGCTCCGAGATCAACTACGACCGCGGCCCCGAGTTCGGCGTCGAGGGCGGCCCCGCCGTCAACGACGAGCGGTACGTGGAGATCTGGAACCTCGTCTTCATGCAGTACGAGCGCGGCGAGGGCACCGGCAAGGACAACTTCGAGATCCTCGGTGAGCTCCCGAGCAAGAACATCGACACGGGCCTCGGCCTGGAGCGGCTCGCCATGATTCTGCAGGGCGTGCAGAACATGTACGAGATCGACACCTCCATGGCCGTCATCAAGAAGGCCACCGAGCTGACCGGCGTGGCCTACGGCGACGCCCACGACTCGGACGTCTCCCTGCGCGTGGTCACCGACCACATGCGCACCTCGGTGATGCTCATCGGCGACGGCGTGACCCCCGGCAACGAGGGCCGCGGATACGTCCTGCGCCGCATCATGCGCCGCGCCATCCGCAACATGCGCCTGCTCGGCGCCACCGGTCCGGTCGTCAAGGACCTGATCGACACCGTCATCGCGATGATGGGGCAGCAGTACCCCGAACTCGTCATCGACCGCGAGCGCATCGAGAAGGTCGCCCTCGCCGAGGAGAACGCCTTCCTCAAGACGCTGAAGGCCGGCACCAACATCCTCGACACCGCCGTCACCGACACCAAGGCCGCCGGCGGCACGGTCCTCGCCGGCGACAAGGCCTTCCTGCTCCACGACACCTGGGGCTTCCCGATCGACCTCACCCTCGAGATGGCCGCCGAGCAGGGGCTGTCCGTGGACGAGGACGGCTTCCGCCGCCTGATGAAGGAGCAGCGGGAGCGCGCCAAGGCCGACGCCCAGGCCAAGAAGACCGGCCATGCCGACCTCGGCGCCTACCGCTCGATCGCCGACACCGCGGGCGAGACCGACTTCATCGGCTACGCGGACACCGAGGGCGAGTCGACCATCGTCGGCATCCTCGTCGACGGTGTGTCCTCCCCGGCCGCCACCGAGGGCGACGAGGTCGAGATCGTCCTCGACCGCACCCCCTTCTACGCGGAGGGCGGCGGCCAGATCGGCGACACCGGCCGCATCAAGGCCGACTCCGGTGCCGTCATCGAGGTCCGCGACACCCAGAAGCCGGTCCCCGGCGTCTACGTCCACAAGGGTGTCGTCCAGGTCGGCGAGGTCACTGTCGGTGCCAAGGCGCACGCCTCCATCGACAATCGTCGCCGCAAGGCCATCGCCCGCGCCCACTCGGCCACCCACCTCACCCACCAGGCGTTGCGTGACGCCCTCGGCCCGACGGCCGCCCAGGCCGGTTCCGAGAACCAGCCCGGCCGCTTCCGCTTCGACTTCGGTTCGCCGTCCGCCGTTCCGACGGCCGTGATGACCGACGTCGAGCAGAAGATCAACGAGGTGCTCGCCCGTGACCTCGACGTGCGCGCCGACGTCATGGGCATCGACGAGGCCAGGAAGCAGGGCGCCATCGCCGAGTTCGGCGAGAAGTACGGCGAGCGGGTGAGGGTCGTCACCATCGGCGACTTCTCCAAGGAGCTGTGCGGCGGCACGCATGTGCACAACACCGCCCAGCTCGGCCTGGTGAAGCTGCTCGGCGAGTCGTCCATCGGTTCCGGCGTACGCCGTATCGAGGCCCTCGTCGGTGTCGACGCTTACAACTTCCTCGCCCGTGAGCACACGGTCGTCGCCCAGCTCCAGGAGCTGATCAAGGGCCGCCCGGAGGAGCTTCCGGAGAAGGTCTCCGCGATGCTCGGCAAGCTGAAGGACGCCGAGAAGGAGATCGAGAAGTTCCGCGCCGAGAAGGTGCTCCAGGCCGCCGCCGGTCTCGCCGAGTCCGCCAAGGACGTCAACGGTGTCGCCGTCGTCACCGGCCAGGTCCCGGACGGCACGACCGCCGACGACCTGCGCAAGCTGGTCCTCGACGTGCGGGGCCGCATCCAGGGCGGACGCGCCGCCGTGGTGGCCCTGTTCACCGTCAGCAACGGCAAGCCGCTGACGGTCATCGCCACCAACGAGGCCGCCCGCGAGCGCGGACTCAAGGCCGGTGACCTGGTCCGCACCGCCGCCAAGACGCTCGGCGGCGGCGGTGGCGGCAAGCCGGACGTCGCCCAGGGCGGCGGCCAGAACCCGGGCGCCGTCGGCGAGGCCGTCGATGCCGTCGAGCGGCTCGTGGCCGAGACGGCGAAGTAAGGCAGCAGCGATGCGCAGAGGACGCCGGCTCGCGATCGATGTCGGGGACGCCCGGATCGGGGTCGCCTCGTGCGACCCCGACGGGATCCTCGCCACTCCGGTGGAAACGGTGCCGGGCCGGGACATTCCGGCCGCGCACCGCCGGCTCCGGCAGATCGTCGAGGAGTACGAGCCGATCGAGGTCGTCGTGGGTCTCCCTCGCTCCCTCAAGGGGGGCGAGGGCCCGGCCGCCGTAAAGGTTCGCGGCTTCGCCCAGGAGCTCGCGAAGGGCATCGCACCCGTCCCGGTCAGGCTCGTGGACGAGCGGATGACCACGGTGACGGCCAGTCAGGGACTGCGCGCGGCGGGGGTGAAGTCGAAGAAGGGCCGGTCGGTCGTCGACCAGGCAGCCGCTGTGATCATCCTTCAGCAGGCGCTCGAATCCGAACGAGTGTCAGGTAAAGCACCCGGCGAGGGCGTCGAAGTGGTCATCTGATCGCGATACGGTAACGTTCCGCGCGCGATGCGGTGGTGTTCGAACAGCCGCCGCGCAACGAGAGGCGGAACGGAAGCCGGGCCTGCAGGCCGCGCAACCGCCCGTCTCGCGGCTCTAGGGGATAGATGACTGAGTATGGCCGGGGCCAAGGCTCCGAACCGTGGCATCCGGAGGACCCGTTGTACGGGGACGGCGGATGGCGCGGCCAGCAGGCCCACACGGGCCAGCAGCCGGCCTACGACGGCCAGCAGCAGTATCCGCAGCAGCCGCAGCAGCAGTACGGCGACTGGGGCGGTGACCAGCAGGCCGCGTACGGCCAGGCACAGCAGCAGTACCCGAACCAGTACGGACAGCAGCAGTTCTACGCAGGTCAGGGGCAGCAGCCGTACGACAACAGTGGCTGGGCCACGGGCACGCACACCCAGGTCCAGTACACCGACCCCTCGGACCCGTACGGGCAGCAGTCCCCCGCCTACGGCGGACGGCAGTCGGACTACTACGGCACCCCGGACGCGTACCCGCCGCCGCAGCCGCCCGGTCGCAGGCGCGCCGAACCGGAACCGGAGCCCGACTGGGATCCGGGCCCCGACCAGGGCGAGCATGCCTTCTTCTCCGGTCGTGACGACGACGCCGACGACGACCTGGACGACCCGCGCGAGGGCCGCGGAGACCGCGGCAACCGCAAGGGCCGCGGTGGTCAGAAGCCGAAGAAACGACGCGGCGGATGCGCCTGTCTGGTGCTCACGGTGATCCTTGCCGGCGGTGTCGGCGGGGTCGGCTACTTCGGCTACCAGTTCTACCAGGACCGTTTCGGCCCGGCGCCCGACTTCGCGGGCGACGGAAACGGCGAGCAGGTCACGGTCGTCATCCCCAAGGGTGCGGTCGGCTCTGTGATCGGGCAGAAGCTGAAGGAGGCGGGCGTCGTCGAGAGCGTCGGCGCGTTCGTGTCCGCGCAGGCGTCGAACCCCGACGGCATGTCGATCCAGGACGGCGTCTACACGCTTCAGAAACAGATGTCGGCCGCAAGCGCGGTCGAACTGATGCTCAGCCCCAATAGCCGCAGCAACCTGATCATCGCCGAGGGCTCGCGCAACGCGGCCGTCTACGCACTGATCGACAAACGCCTCGGTGTGGCGGACGGCACCACGGCGAAGCTCGCGAAGAACGAGTACAAGAGCCTCGGCCTGCCCGACTGGGCGCTGGGCCACGCGAACCTCAAGGATCCGCTGGAAGGGTTCCTCTACCCGTCCAGCTACGCGGCCACCAAGGGCCAGAAGCCCGAGGCCGTCCTGAAATCCATGGTCGCCCGCGCCAACGACACCTACGAAAAGCTCGGGTTGGAGAAGAAGGCCAAGAGCCTCGGGCTCGACGGCCCTTGGCAGCTTCTGACCGTCGCGAGCCTGGTACAGGCCGAGGGCACCAGTCACGACGACTTCCGCAAGATGGCCGAGGTCGTCTACAACCGCCTCAAGCCCGGGAATCCGGAGACCTACGGCGCGCTCGAGTTCGACTCCACGTACAACTATGTGAAGAACCAGAGCAAGATCGACCTGAGCATCTCCGAGCTACGGAAGTACGACAACCCGTACAACACGTACTTCCACAAGGGTCTGCCGCCCGGCCCCATCGACAACCCCGGCGAGGACGCGCTCAGGGGCGCGCTCAACCCGACGGACGACGGGTGGTACTACTTCATCTCGATGGACGGGAAGACCAGCAAGTTCACGAAGACGCTCAAGGAGCACCAGAAGCTGGTCAACGAGTGGAACGCGTCGAGGAACTAGGACAGATGACAGCTCCCCGCCGGGCCGCCGTGCTCGGCTCGCCCATCGCGCACTCCCTCTCGCCGGTGCTGCACCGCGCGGCCTATGCGGAACTGGGGCTCAGAGACTGGTCGTACGACCGGTTCGAGATCGACGAGGCGGCGCTGCCCGGGTTCTTCGAGCAGCTCGGGCCCGAGTGGGCGGGGCTGTCGCTGACCATGCCGCTCAAGCGGGCCGTCATCCCCCTGCTCGACCAGATCAGCGAGACGGCGGCCTCCGTCGAGGCGGTCAACACGGTCGTGTTCACCGAGGACGGCCGCCGCGTGGGCGACAACACCGACATCCCCGGCATGGTCGCCGCCCTGCGCGAACGCGGCATCGAGCAGGTCGGCACCGCGGCGATCCTCGGCGCCGGCGCCACCGCCTCCTCCGCGCTGGCCGCGCTGGCCCGGATCTGCACCGGCGAGGTCGTCGCCTACGTGCGCAGCGAGGCCCGCGCCGCCGAGATGCGGCAGTGGGGCGAGCGGCTCGATGTGGAGATCCGTACGGCCGACTGGGCGGACGCGGCCGAGGCGCTGCGTTTCCCGCTGGTCGTCGCCACCACCCCGGCCGGTACGACCGACGCGCTGGGCTCGGCCGTGCCCGAACGGCCCGCCACCCTCTTCGACGTGCTCTACGACCCGTGGCCGACCGAGCTCGCCGCCCGCTGGTCCGCGTACGGCGGGGCCGTGGTCAGCGGCCTCGACCTCCTCGTGCACCAGGCGGTCCTCCAGGTCGAGCGGATGACGGGCCGCATCCCGGCCCCGCTGGACGCCATGCGAAAGGCAGGCGAGCACGCGCTCGCCGACCGCCGGGCGCACTGATCACGGCCCGCCTTTTCCGCCGCCTCGCCGTCCCGCGTTCCGTCCGGCTGCTGGACCGGCACCGGATTCGGGACCCGGACGTGGGAGGATCGGGGGTGGCGGGCCAGGGCCGCGCACCCGGCCGCGCCGTCGCCGTACGCGAGGAAGCGTGTACGCAGGCAGTACCGGGGCGCGAGGACTGAGGAGCACCGTTGAGCAGGTTGCGCTGGCTGACCGCGGGGGAGTCCCACGGTCCCGCACTCGTGGCGACGCTGGAGGGACTTCCCGCCGGCGTGCCGATCACCACGGAGATGGTGGCGGACCACCTGGCGAGGCGGCGGCTGGGCTATGGGCGCGGTGCGCGGATGAAGTTCGAGCGGGACGAGGTCACCTTCCTCGGCGGCGTCCGGCACGGCCTCACCCTCGGCTCCCCGGTCGCGGTCATGGTGGGAAACACCGAGTGGCCGAAGTGGGAACAGGTCATGGCCGCCGACCCGGTCGACCCGGAGATCCTGGCGAGCCTCGCCCGCAACGCCCCGCTGACCCGGCCGCGTCCCGGTCACGCGGACCTCGCGGGCATGCAGAAGTACGGCTTCGACGAGGCCCGGCCGATCCTGGAGCGCGCCTCCGCCCGTGAGACGGCGGCCCGCGTGGCACTCGGCGCGGTGGCCCGGTCCTACCTGAAGGAGACGGCCGGCATCGAGATCGTCTCGCACGTCGTCGAACTGGCCGCCGCGAAGGCGCCCTACGGCGTCTACCCGACCCCCGCCGATGTCGAGAAGCTGGACGCCGACCCGGTGCGCTGCCTGGACGCCGACGCGTCGAAGGCGATGGTCGCGGAGATCGACCAGGCCCACAAGGACGGCGACACCCTCGGCGGCGTGGTCGAGATCCTGGCCTACGGCGTGCCGGTGGGCCTCGGCTCGCATGTGCACTGGGACCGCAAGCTGGACGCCCGGCTCGCGGGTGCGCTGATGGGCATCCAGGCGATCAAGGGCGTGGAGCTCGGCGACGGCTTCGACCTGGCGCGGGTGCCGGGCTCGAAGGCGCACGACGAGATCGTGGCCACCGACCAGGGCATCAAGCGGACGTCGGGCCGCTCCGGCGGCACCGAGGGCGGACTGTCCACCGGTGAGCTGCTGCGGGTGCGCGCCGCGATGAAGCCCATCGCCACCGTGCCCCGGGCCCTGAAGACCGTGGACGTGGTCACGGGTGAGCAGGCGGCGGCGCACCACCAGCGCTCCGACGTGTGTGCGGTCCCGGCGGCCGGCATCGTCGCGGAGGCGATGGTCGCGCTCGTCCTCGCCGACGCCGTCGCGGAGAAGTTCGGCGGCGACAGCGTGGCCGAGACCCACCGCAACGTCACGTCGTACCTCGACAACCTGCAGATCCGATGAGCGGGCCGCTGGTCGTCCTGGTCGGACCGATGGGCGTCGGCAAGTCCACGGTCGGACAGCTGCTGGCCGAGCGGCTCGGCGTCGGCCACCGGGACACCGACGACGACATCGAGGCCGGGCAGGGCCGCACCATCGCCGAGATCTTCGTCGACGAGGGCGAGCCGGTCTTCCGCGCGATCGAGAAGCAGGCGGTGCACAGGGCGCTCACGGAACACGACGGCGTCCTCGCGCTCGGTGGCGGCGCGATCCTCGACGAAGACACCCGGGCGCTGCTCGGCGGGCAGCGGGTCGTCTACCTCTCGATGGACGTCGAGGAGGCGGTCAAGCGCACCGGCCTGAACGTGGCCCGCCCGCTGCTCGCCGTCAACCCGCGCAAGCAGTGGCGCGAACTGATGGAGGCGCGGCGGCACTTGTACGAGGAGGTCGCCACCGCCGTGGTGCCCACGGACGGCCGCACGCCGGAAGAGGTCGCCCAAGCAGCCCTGGACGCACTGGAGTTGAGGACAGCGTTTCCCGGGGGACAACCCTCGGGCCCCCGGCCGGAGGACGTCATGCCCAGCCAGATGACAAGAATCCAGGTCGGCGGCACGGCAGGGAGCGAGCCGTACGAGGTCCTGGTGGGCCGTCAACTCCTCGGTGAACTCGCCGGGTTGATCGGCGACAGGGCCAAGCGGGTCGCCGTGATCCACCCCGAGGCGCTCGCCGGGACGGGCGACGCGCTGCGCACCGACCTGGCCGGGCAGGGTTACGAGGCCGTCGCCATCCAGGTGCCCAACGCGGAGGAGGCCAAGACCGCGGAGGTCGCCGCCTACTGCTGGAAGGCGCTAGGGCAGTCGGGGTTCACCCGCAGTGACGTCATCGTCGGCGTCGGTGGCGGCGCCACCACGGACCTCGCCGGCTTCGTGGCCGCGACCTGGCTGCGTGGAGTGCGCTGGATCGCCATTCCGACCACGGTCCTCGCCATGGTGGACGCGGCCGTCGGCGGAAAGACCGGCATCAACACCGCGGAAGGCAAGAACCTCGTCGGAGCCTTCCACCCGCCGGCCGGAGTGCTCTGCGATCTTGCCGCGCTGGACTCCCTGCCCGTCAACGACTACGTCTCCGGACTGGCCGAGATCATCAAGGCAGGCTTCATCGCAGACCCGGCGATCCTGGACCTCATCGAGTCCGACCCCGAGGCCGCCCGCACCCCCGCGGGACCGCACACCGCCGAGCTCATCGAGCGTTCCATCCGGGTCAAGGCCGAGGTCGTCTCGTCCGACCTCAAGGAGTCCGGCCTCAGGGAGATCCTCAATTACGGGCACACCCTCGGCCACGCCATCGAGAAGAACGAGCGCTACAAGTGGCGCCACGGCGCGGCGGTTTCCGTCGGCATGCACTTCGCGGCCGAACTCGGGCGCCTCGCGGGCCGGTTGGACGATGCCACGGCCGACCGCCACCGCACGATCCTGGAGTCGGTGGGGCTGCCGCTGCACTACCGTCACGACCAGTGGCCCAAGCTGCTGGAGAACATGAGGGTCGACAAGAAGTCCCGCGGCGACCTGCTCCGCTTCATCGTCCTGGACGGCCTGGCCAAGCCCACCGTGCTGGAGGGACCCGACCCGGCCGTGCTGCTCGCCGCCTACGGCGAAGTGGGCGAGTAAGTCCGCCCGAGCGTCATCCGTCCGAAATGTCATGTGGGAATGGGCACTTCGGGCCGCCCCCGGCCGTTCACCAAATGACGACCGGGGGCGGTACCGTTCGGTGCGGAGCGGGGTTCGTACCCCACTGCCTGCGCCGATCGCCTGCGGTGAGCGGTGCGCCGGAGGTGAACCGAGCCCGACATGAACGAGACGGAGTGGCACCGGATGCAGGACGCAGTGGATTCTCCGCTGCCGCCGCCCCACCAGCCGGGGCACGGACCGGCCGCCGGCTGGTCGCCGGCCGCACAGCACCCGGGTCAGCATCACCCGGGCCCGCACCAGGGTTCCGACCCCGTGCCACCGCCGCCCGCCCCCGGCTTCACCCCGGCACCCGGCTTCACCCAGGCCCCCGGCGGCCCGGTGCCGCCCGTCCCGCACCACGCGCCCCCTCCGCCCGGGCCGCAGCACACCCAGCCGCCGCCCGCTCCCGACACCACCGGCCATGTGCCGCTGCCGCCCGGTGGCCCGGTGGCCATGCCCAGCGTCCCGCCCGCCACGGCCGTGGCCCCGGACCCGGCCGGCACGACCCTCGCGGTGCTGCTCATAGGGCCCGCGGGCGCAGGGAAGACGAGCGTCGCCAAGTACTGGGCGGACCATCGCCGGGTCCCCACCGCGCACATCAGCCTCGACGACGTCCGTGAATGGGTCCGCTCGGGCTTCGCCGACCCGCAGTCGGGGTGGAACGACCACTCCGAGGCGCAGTACCGCCTCGCCCGTCGCACATGCGGCTTCGCCGCGCGCAACTTTCTCGCCAACGGCATCTCGTGCATCCTCGACGACGCGGTCTTCCCGGACCGTCCGGTCGTCGGCCTGGGCGGCTGGAAGCGACATGTGGGCCCGGGCCTGCTGCCGGTCGTCCTGCTGCCGGGCCTGGAGATCGTCCTGGAGCGCAACGCCGAACGCTCCGGCAACCGCCGTCTCACCGACGAGGAGGTCGCCCGCATCCACGGCCGCATGGCCGGCTGGTACGGCTCGGGACTCCCGATCATCGACAACTCCCAGCTGGACATTCCTCAGACGGCCCAGCTCCTGGACGACGTCCTGGCAAGGTCGATGGCAAGCCCACCCCAGTGGTGATCGCAGGGGACTGGGCCAACCCGGCAGGGGACTGGGCCAACCCGGGCGCGGAGACTGCGCGACCAATCCCCCACCGGCCGGCAGCCAGAAAACGCCGCACCTCGCGTCAAGAGCCGCCCCCCGAAAACCCACTCGGCCCTCTCAACCGGCGATATCCAGCCACGACTCCTACGCTCAAGTCATGTCAGAGGTGTACAGGACCCGCCGAACAAGGCTGAGGGAACGCTGCAACGCAAGCGGCAGCGCCGCCGCGCTCGTGACCCGCCCCGCCAACGTGCGCTACCTCGCGGGAGCGGCCCCGCAGGGCGCCGTCCTGCTGCTCGGCAAGCACGAGGACCTGCTGGTGTGCACCGGCCCGCCCGACGACCGCCCGAGCCAGGGCCGCCTCGACGAGGCGCTGCGGGTCCAGGCGCTGCCCTCACTCGGCGGCGACCCCGCCGTCGCCGCCGCCGATCTCGCCGAGGGCCAGCGCGCCGACTCCCTCGCCGTCGAGGAGCACCACCTCACGGTGGCCCGGCATCGCGCCATCCGCTCGGTGGTGCCCCGGCTGCGCCTGTCCGACCTGGGCGGCGCGGTCGAGCAGCTCAGGGTCGTCAAGGACGAGGAGGAGATCTCCTGCCTGCGCATCGGCGCCGAGATCGCCGACCAGGCGCTCGGGGAACTGCTCGAGTCCATCCTCGTCGGCCGTACCGAGCGGCACCTCGCCCTGGAACTGGAGCGGCGGCTCGTGGACCACGGCGCCGACGGCCCCGCCTTCGCGACCTCCGTCGCCACCGGCCCGAACGCCGGACGGCGCGGCCACCGGCCCACCGACCGCCGCGTCGAGGAGGGCGACTTCCTCTCCGTCTGCCTCGGCGCGACCTACCGCGGCTACCGCTGCGAGATCGGTCGCACCTTCGTCATCGGCACGTCCCCGGCGGACTGGCAGATCGAGCTGTACGACCTCGTCTTCGCAGCCCAGCGGGCCGGACGGGAGTCGCTGGCCCCCGGCGCCGCCTACCGCGACGTGGACCGAGCCGCACGTCAGGTGCTGGATTCAGCGGGGCACACGGAGGGCCTTCCGGCCCTGACGGGGCACGGCGTCGGACTCGAAATCGATGAGGACCCGCAACTGGCCCCGTCGGCCATGGGTAAACTGGACGCTTGCGTGCCGGTCACCGTCGAACCGGGGGTCCACCTCCCGGGCCGGGGCGGTGTCCGGATCGATGACACGCTCGTCGTCCGCCCAGAGGCGGACGGCGGACCGGAGCTACTCACCATCACGACCAAGGAGCTGCTCGCCCTCTAGGAAGGTGCGTGCGCCGGGGTCGTCCACGTCAGTCCAGGAGATTCCGCAACCGTGGCTTCCACGAACGACCTCAAGAACGGCATGGTGCTCAAGCTCGATGGCGGCCAGCTGTGGTCCGTCGTCGAGTTCCAGCACGTCAAGCCCGGCAAGGGCCCGGCCTTCGTGCGCACCAAGCTCAAGAACGTGCTCTCCGGCAAGGTCGTCGACAAGACGTTCAACGCCGGTGTCAAGGTCGAGACGGCCACTGTCGACAAGCGCGACATGCAGTTCTCGTACATGGACGGCGACTACTTCGTCTTCATGGACATGCAGACCTACGACCAGCTGCACATCGACCGCAAGACGGTCGCGGACGCCGCCAACTTCCTCATCGAGGGCTTCACGGCCACCGTCGCGCAGCACGAGGGCGAGGTGCTCTTCGTCGAGCTCCCGGCCGCGGTCGAGCTGACGATCGCCGAGACCGAGCCGGGCGTCCAGGGCGACCGCTCCACGGGCGGCACCAAGCCCGCCACCCTGGAGACCGGCCACCAGATCCAGGTTCCGCTGTTCATCACCACCGGTGAGAAGATCAAGGTCGACACCCGCACCAGCGACTACCTCGGCCGGGTGAACAGCTAACCGTGGCTGCCCGCAACACGGCCCGCAAGCGCGCCTTCCAGATCCTCTTCGAGGGCGACCAGCGCGGCGCCGACGTCCTGACGGTCCTCGCGGACTGGATCCGGCTCTCCCGGACCGACACCCGGCAGCCGCCGGTGAGCGAGTACACGATGCAGCTGGTCGAGGGCTACGCGCAGCACGCGAGGCGCATCGACGAGCTGATCGCGCAGTACTCGGTCGGCTGGACGCTCGACCGGATGCCGGTCGTCGACCGCAACATCCTGCGGCTGGGTGCCTACGAGCTGATCTGGGCGGACGAGACCCCGGACGCCGTCGTGCTCGACGAGATGGTGCAGCTGGCGAAGGAGTTCTCCACGGACGAGTCGCCCTCGTTCGTCAACGGCCTGCTCGGCCGTCTGAAGGACCTGAAGCCCTCGCTGCGCCGGGACGAGGCATAACAAGACGCCAGAGGCACGAAACGCCCGAGGGCCCGCAGCGTGACTGCTGCGGGCCCTCGGGCGTTCCTGTACCTCCGAGGCCCGGGAAGGCCGCAGAAAGCCGCCGGGATGGCCGGAACCGTGAAGTTCCGGCCACCCCGGCGGCACGTTTCTGCTGTGTCGGTCAGCCCTCCTCGTGGGAGACCGCGCGGCGGGCGTCCGCATCCAGCACGCCCCAGCTGATCAGCTGCTCGGTGAGGACCGACGGCGACTGGTCGTAGATGACGGCGAGTGTGCGCAGGTCGTCCTGGCGGATCGACAGCACCTTGCCGTTGTAGTCACCGCGCTGGGACTGGATCGTCGCCGCGTACCGCTGGAGGGGACCGGCCTTCTCGGCCGGCACATGGGCCAGCCGCTCCAGGTCCAGGACCAGCTTCGGCGGAGGCTCGGCGGCCCCGCCCGGCGTGGTGCCCGGAAGCAGCTCCTGCACGGGGACACCGTAGAAATCCGCCAGTTCGGCAAGGCGCTGTACGGTCACGGCGCGGTCACCGCGCTCGTACGACCCGACCACGACCGCCTTCCAGCGTCCCTGGGACTTCTCCTCGACACCGTGAAGGGAAAGGCCCTGCTGGGTGCGGATGGCCCGGAGCTTGGCCCCGAGCTGTTTGGCGTATTCGCTGGACATATAGCTCCCCGGACACTGTGCGAACGCGGCCAGGCCGCGCGGCTGGTAACTCACTGTGAGGTTACGCAGCGTTACTCTGCTGCGTCAAGCCGAATGGTCCGCACCGACGCTTCCGTGACCGGTGGTGGCCGATTACGCCAAGGGGGTGATCAGGGCTCTCGCCCGGACCTGCTACCGTTGGTGGCGCAATTTCGACGTCCTTTAAGGTCCGTCCCGTGAGGCGGAGAAGGAGGTCCGTTTCGTATGGACAAGCAGGACACGCAGCACTCCGATGCGCGGCCCGTTCTCGAAGGCCCCGACATCGCGCGCGTGCTGACCCGCATCGCCCACGAGATCGTCGAGCGCGCCAAGGGCGCCGACGACGTGGTGCTCCTCGGCATTCCGACCCGGGGCGTCTTCCTCGCCCAGCGGCTCGCCGCCAAGCTCGAGCAGATCACCGACCGCAAGATCCCGGTCGGCTCCCTCGACATCACCATGTACCGCGACGACCTGCGCATGCAGCCGCCGCGTGCGCTGGCCCGCACCGAGATCCCCGGTGACGGCGTCGACGGCAGACTGGTCGTCCTCGTCGACGACGTGCTCTTCTCCGGCCGCACCATCCGCGCCGCCCTCGACGCCCTGGGCGACATCGGCCGGCCCCGCGCGGTGCAGCTCGCGGTCCTCGTCGACCGCGGCCACCGCGAACTGCCCATCCGCGCCGACTACGTCGGCAAGAACCTCCCCACGTCGCTGCGGGAGACGGTCAAGGTCCAGCTCGCCGAGGAGGACGGTCGCGACACCGTGCTGCTCGGTGTGAAGCCGACCCAGTAGCAGACGGATCGCGTACGACGCTGTCGTACGCCGCATCGGCACGCCTGCGCCTGCCCGGAATCTCCCGAACACGAACTGCCTTACGGAGCCTGAAAGATGCAGCGTCATCTCATCTCGGCCGCCGACCTCACCCGTGACGACGCCGTCCTGATCCTCGACACCGCCGAGGAGATGGCCCGGGTCGCCGACCGGCCGATCAAGAAACTGCCGACCCTGCGCGGCCGCACCGTCGTCAACCTCTTCTTCGAGGACTCGACCCGCACCCGGATCTCCTTCGAAGCCGCCGAGAAGCGGCTCTCCGCGGATGTCATCAACTTCTCCGCCAAGGGTTCGAGCGTGTCCAAGGGCGAGTCCCTCAAGGACACGGCCCAGACCCTGGAGGCCATGGGCGTCGACGCCGTCGTCATCCGGCACGGCGCCTCCGGAGCCCCCTACCGGCTCGCCAACTCCGGCTGGATCGACGCCGCCGTCATCAACGCCGGCGACGGCACCCACCAGCACCCCACGCAGGCCCTGCTCGACGCCTTCACAATGCGCCGCCGGCTGGTCGGACGCGACGCCGGCATAGGGCAGGACCTCGCGGGCAGGCGCATCACGATCGTCGGCGACGTCCTGCACAGCCGGGTCGCGCGCTCCAACGTCGACCTGCTGCACACCCTCGGCGCCGAGGTCACCCTCGTCGCGCCGCCGACCCTGGTGCCGGTCGGCGTCGAGACCTGGCCGTGCGAGGTGTCGTACGACCTCGACAGCACGCTGCCGAAGACCGACGCGGTGATGATGCTGCGGGTCCAGCGCGAGCGGATGAACGCGGCGTTCTTCCCGACCGAGCGCGAGTACTCGCGGCGCTACGGCCTCGACGGCGACCGCATGGCGAAGATGCCCGAGCACGCCATCGTGATGCACCCCGGCCCGATGGTCCGCGGCATGGAGATCACCGCCGAGGTCGCCGACTCCGAGCGCTGCACCGTCGTCGAGCAGGTCGCAAACGGAGTCTCCATCCGGATGGCCGTCCTGTATCTGCTGCTCGGTGGAAACGAGCCGGCCGTCGCCCACACCCGTACCGAGGAGAAGTAAGACAGATGAGCAAGATCCTGATCCGCGGTGCGAAGGTGCTCGGCGGCGAGCCGCAGGACGTCCTGATCGACGGCACCACCATCGCCGAGGTGGGCGCCGGTCTGTCCGCCGAGGGCGCCGAGGTCGTCGAGGCCGGCGGCAAGCTGCTCCTGCCGGGCCTGGTCGATCTGCACACCCATCTGCGCGAGCCCGGCCGCGAGGACTCCGAGACCGTCCTCACCGGCACGCGCGCGGCCGCCTCCGGCGGCTACACGGCCGTCTTCGCCATGGCCAACACCTTCCCGGTCGCCGACACCGCCGGTGTCGTCGAGCAGGTCTACCGGCTCGGCCAGCAGCACGGCTACTGCGATGTGCAGCCGATCGGTGCCGTCACCGTCGGCCTGGAGGGCAGGAAGCTCGCCGAGCTGGGCGCCATGCACGAGTCGGCGGCCGGAGTCACCGTCTTCTCCGACGACGGCAAGTGCGTCGACGACGCGGTGATCATGCGGCGGGCGCTGGAGTACGTGAAGGCCTTCGGCGGTGTCGTCGCCCAGCACGCGCAGGAGCCGCGGCTGACCGAGGGCGCCCAGATGAACGAGGGCATCGTCTCCGCCGAGCTGGGGCTCGGGGGCTGGCCCGCGGTGGCCGAGGAGTCGATCATCGCCCGGGACGTGCTGCTCGCCGAGCACGTCGGCTCCCGCGTCCACATCTGCCACCTGTCGACCGCCGGCTCCGTCGAGATCGTGCGCTGGGCCAAGTCCCGCGGCATCGACGTCACCGCCGAGGTCACCCCGCATCACCTCCTGCTCACCGACGAGCTGGTGCGGACGTACAACCCGGTCTACAAGGTCAACCCGCCGCTGCGCACCGAGCGTGATGTGCTCGCCCTGCGCGAGGCGCTCGCCGACGGCACGATCGACATCGTCGCCACCGACCACGCCCCGCACCCGCACGAGGACAAGGACTGCGAGTGGGCCGCGGCCGCCATGGGCATGGTCGGGCTGGAGACCGCGCTGTCGGTGGTCCAGGAGACGATGGTCGACACCGGACTGCTCGACTGGGCGGGTGTCGCCGACCGCATGTCCTTCACGCCCGCGCGGATCGGCGGGGCGAAGGGCCACGGCCGTCCCGTCTCGGCAGGTGAGCCCGCCAACCTCACCCTCGTCGACACGGCATACCGTGGGTCGGTGGACCCCGCGGGCTTCGCCTCGCGCAGCCGCAACACCCCGTACGCGGGCCGCGAGCTGCCGGGCCGGGTCACCCACACTTGGCTCCGGGGCAAGGCCACGCTCGTCGACGGGAAGCTCACGTGACACCTGTACTCCTGCTGGCCGCCGAGAAGGAATCGGCTCAGGTCACCGACTGGGCCGGCCGTATCGGCTGGCTCGTCGGACTCGCCCTCTTCGTCGCGCTCGTGTACTGGCTGATGCGCGAGGGCTGGAAGTGGCGCGGCACGCTCCAGGGCGACCTGCCCGAGCTGCCCACCGCGCCGGAGAACACCGGCCCGGTGAAACTGAGCATGAGCGGCCGCTACCACGGCTCCACCACCGCCGGTCAGTGGCTGGACCGCATCGTGGCGCACGGCCTCGGCACCCGCAGCCGCGTCGAGCTCACGCTGACCGGCGCGGGACTGGATGTCGTACGCCCCGGCGCGACCGACTTCTTCGTGCCCGCCGCCGCGCTGCGCGAGGCCCGGCTCGACAAGGGCATCGCCGGCAAGGTCCTGACCGAGGGCGGCCTCCTCGTCGTGACCTGGGAGCACGGCGAGAGGCTGATCGACTCCGGGTTCCGCTCCGACCGCGCGGCCGAGCACCACGCGTGGGCCGACGCCATCAACTCCATGATCAACAAGACGGAAACGGAAGGCGCACGATGACGACCTCCACAAGGGGAGCCTCGAAGGTTCCCGCGGTACTCGTCCTGGAGGACGGCCGGATCTTCCACGGCCGTGCCTACGGGGCCGTGGGGGTGACCTTCGGCGAGGCCGTGTTCTCGACGGGCATGACCGGCTACCAGGAGACCCTCACCGACCCGTCGTACCACCGCCAGGTCGTCGTGATGACCGCCCCGCACGTCGGCAACACCGGCGTCAACGACGACGACCCCGAGTCGCAGCGGATCTGGGTGTCCGGATACGTGGTGCGCGACCCCGCGCGCGTGCCCTCCAACTGGCGCGCCAAGCGGTCGCTGGACGAGGAGCTGCGCCACCAGGGCGTCGTCGGTATCAGCGGGATCGACACCCGTGCGCTGACCCGGCACCTGCGCGAGCGCGGCGCCATGCGCGTCGGCATCTTCTCCGGCAACGCGCTGCCCGACGAGGGCACCATGCTCGCCGAGGTGCGCCAGGCCCCCGAGATGAAGGGCGCCGACCTGTCGGCGGAGGTCGCCACCAAGGAGCCCTACGTCGTTCCGGCCATCGGCGAGAAGAAGTTCACCGTCGCCGCCGTCGACCTCGGTATCAAGGGCATGACCCCGCACCGCATGGCCGAGCGCGGCATCGAGGTGCATGTGCTGCCGGCCACCGCGAGCGTCGAGGACGTGTACGCGGTGCAGCCCGACGGCGTGTTCTTCTCCAACGGTCCGGGCGACCCGGCCACAGCCGATCACCCGGTCTCCGTGATGCAGGCGGTGCTGGAGCGCGGCACGCCACTGTTCGGCATCTGCTTCGGCAACCAGATCCTCGGCCGCGCCCTCGGCTTCGGCACCTACAAGCTGAAGTACGGCCACCGCGGCATCAACCAGCCGGTGCAGGACCGTACGACCGGCAAGGTCGAGGTCACCGCGCACAACCACGGCTTCGCCGTCGACGCCCCGCTCGACAAGGTCTCCGAGACCCCCTACGGCCGCGCCGAGGTCTCCCACGTCTGCCTCAACGACAACGTGGTGGAGGGGCTCCAGCTCCTCGACCGGCCGGCCTTCAGCGTCCAGTACCACCCCGAAGCGGCAGCGGGCCCGCACGACGCCGCCTACCTGTTCGACCGCTTCACATCTTTGATGAACACTGTCCTGATGGAGGGCCAGCGTGCCTAAGCGCACCGATATCCAGTCCGTCCTGGTCATCGGCTCCGGCCCGATCGTCATCGGCCAGGCCGCCGAGTTCGACTACTCCGGCACCCAGGCGTGCCGGGTGCTGAGGGCCGAGGGCCTGCGGGTGATCCTGGTCAACTCCAACCCGGCCACGATCATGACCGACCCGGAGATCGCCGACGCGACCTATGTCGAGCCGATCACCCCGGAGTTCGTCGAGAAGATCATCGCCAAGGAGCGGCCGGATGCGCTGCTGCCCACCCTGGGCGGGCAGACGGCCCTGAACACGGCGATCTCGCTGCACGAGAACGGCGTGCTGGCCAAGCACGGGGTCGAGCTGATCGGCGCCAACGTCGAGGCGATCAACAAGGGCGAGGACCGCGACCTCTTCAAGGAGGTCGTCGAGGCGGTCCGCGCGAAGACCGGGCACGGCGAGTCCGCCCGCTCGGTGATCTGCCACTCGATGGACGACGTGCTCGCGGGCGTCGAGACCCTCGGCGGCTACCCGGTCGTCGTCCGCCCCTCCTTCACGATGGGCGGGGCGGGTTCCGGGTTCGCGCACGACGAGGACGAGCTGCGGCGGATCGCCGGGCAGGGGCTGACCCTGTCGCCGACCACCGAGGTGCTCCTGGAGGAGTCCATCCTCGGCTGGAAGGAGTACGAGCTGGAGCTGATGCGCGACAAGCACGACAACGTCGTGGTCGTCTGCTCCATCGAGAACTTCGACCCGATGGGCGTGCACACCGGCGACTCGATCACGGTGGCGCCGGCGATGACGCTGACCGACCGGGAGTACCAGATCCTGCGCGACATCGGCATCGCGGTGATCCGCGAGGTCGGGGTGGACACCGGCGGCTGCAACATCCAGTTCGCGGTCAACCCGGACGACGGCCGGGTGATCGTCATCGAGATGAACCCGCGCGTGTCGCGCTCCTCGGCGCTGGCGTCGAAGGCGACCGGTTTCCCGATCGCCAAGATCGCGGCCAAGCTCGCCGTCGGCTACACCCTCGACGAGATCCCGAACGACATCACCGAGCAGACCCCGGCCTCCTTCGAGCCGACCCTCGACTACGTCGTCGTCAAGGCTCCCCGATTCGCCTTCGAGAAGTTCCCGCAGGCCGACTCCACGCTGACGACGACCATGAAGTCGGTCGGCGAGGCGATGGCGATCGGCCGGAACTTCACCGAGGCGCTGCAGAAGGCTCTCAGGTCGCTGGAGAAGAAGGGCTCGCAGTTCACGTTCGTGGGCGAGCCCGGCGACAAGGCCGAACTCCTGCGTGACGCCGTCCGCCCGACCGACGGCCGGATCAACTCCGTGATGCAGGCCATCCGCGCGGGCGCCACGCCCGAGGAGGTCTTCGAAGCGACGAAGATCGACCCGTGGTTCGTGGACCAGCTCTTCCTGATCAAGGAGATCGCGGACGAGCTGGCCGCAGCCGACCTTCTGGACACCGAGCTGCTGGCCGAGGCCAAGCGGCACGGGTTCTCCGACCAGCAGATCGGCGCGATCCGCGGGCTGCGCGAGGACGTGGTCCGCGAGGTGCGGCACGCCCTGGGCATCCGCCCGGTCTACAAGACGGTCGACACCTGCGCCGCCGAGTTCGCGGCGAATACGCCGTACTTCTACTCCTCCTACGACGAGGAGACCGAGGTCGCGTCACGCGAGAAGCCCGCCGTCATCATCCTGGGCTCCGGCCCGAACCGCATCGGCCAGGGCATCGAGTTCGACTACTCCTGCGTGCACGCCTCCTTCGCGCTGAGCGACGCCGGCTTCGAGACGGTGATGGTCAACTGCAACCCGGAGACCGTGTCGACGGACTACGACACCTCCGACCGGCTGTACTTCGAGCCGCTGACCCTGGAGGACGTGCTGGAGATCGTCCACGCCGAGCGGCAGGCGGGCCCGGTCGCCGGGGTGGTGGTGCAGCTGGGCGGGCAGACCCCGCTGGGTCTGGCGCAGGCGCTGAAGGACAACGGGGTGCCGATCGTGGGCACCTCCCCGGAGGCGATCCATGCGGCCGAGGACCGCGGCGCCTTCGGCCGGGTGCTGGCCGAGGCGGGTCTGCCCGCCCCCAAGCACGGCACCGCCACCACCTTCGCCGCCGCCAAGGCCATCGCCGACGAGATCGGCTACCCGGTTCTGGTCCGGCCGTCGTACGTGCTCGGCGGGCGCGGCATGGAGATCGTCTACGACGAGGCCCGGCTGTCCTCGTACATCGCCGAGTCCACCGAGATCAGCCCCTCGCGGCCGGTCCTGGTGGACCGCTTCCTCGACGACGCCATCGAGATCGACGTCGACGCCCTCTACGACGGCACCGAGCTCTACCTCGGCGGCGTGATGGAACACATCGAGGAGGCCGGCATCCACTCCGGCGACTCGGCCTGCGCCCTGCCCCCGATCACGCTGGGCGGCTTCGACATCAAGCGCCTGCGGGCCTCGACCGAGGCCATCGCGAAGGGTGTCGGGGTCCGCGGTCTGATCAACATCCAGTTCGCGATGGCCGGGGACATCCTCTACGTGCTGGAGGCCAACCCGCGTGCCTCGCGCACCGTCCCCTTCACCTCCAAGGCCACCGCGGTGCCTCTGGCGAAGGCAGCCGCCCGGATCTCCCTGGGCGCGACCATCGCCGAGCTGCGCGCGGAGGGCCTGCTGCCGGCGAACGGGGACGGCGGCACGCTGCCGCTGGACGCGCCGATCTCCGTCAAGGAGGCCGTGATGCCGTGGTCGCGGTTCCGCGACATCCACGGGCGCGGCGTCGACACCGTGCTCGGCCCGGAGATGCGTTCCACCGGCGAGGTCATGGGCATCGACTCGGTCTTCGGCACGGCGTACGCCAAGTCCCAGGCCGGCGCCTACGGCCCGCTGCCCACCAAGGGCCGGGCCTTCATCTCGGTCGCCAACCGCGACAAGCGCTCGATGATCTTCCCGGCGCGTGAGCTGGTCGCCCACGGCTTCGAACTGCTGGCCACCTCCGGCACGGCCGAGGTCCTCAAGCGCAACGGCATCAACGCGGCGGTCGTGCGCAAGCAGTCCGAGGGCACCGGCCCGAACGGCGAGCGGACCATCGTGCAGCTCATCCACGACGGCGAGGTCGACCTCATCGTCAACACCCCCTACGGCACCGGCGGCCGCCTCGACGGCTACGAGATCCGCACGGCCGCCGTCGCCCGCTCCGTGCCCTGCCTGACCACTGTCCAGGCACTCGCCGCCGCCGTCCAGGGCATCGACGCCCTCAACCACGGTGACGTAGGCGTGCGTTCACTGCAGGAACACGCGGAACACCTGACCGCGGCCCGCGACTAGCAGCCCTGAGGGGGACATCGGAAACGGTGTCCCCCTCTTCGTGAGGACACCCCGTCTTCGTGAGGACACCATGTACAAGTTCTTCTTCACCCTCGTCTTCAAGCGGATGGATCCCGAGCGGGCGCACCACCTCGCCTTCCGCTGGATCCGGCTCGCCGCCCGCGTCCCGGTGCTGCGTACGTTCGTCGCGGCCGCGCTCGCGCCCCGCTACAAAGAACTGCGCACCGAGGCGTTCGGGCTGCGCATGCACGGGCCCTTCGGGCTCGCCGCCGGCTTCGACAAGAACGCCGTCGCCATCGACGGCATGTCGATGCTCGGCTTCGACCATGTCGAGATCGGCACGGTGACGGGGGAGCCGCAGCCGGGCAACCCCAAGAAGCGGCTGTTCCGCCTCGTCGCCGACCGGGCGCTGATCAACCGGATGGGCTTCAACAACGACGGCTCCCTGGCCGTGGCCGCCCGCCTGGCCTCCCGTACTCCCGTGTTCCGGACCGTGGTCGGCGTCAACATCGGCAAGACCAAGGTCGTACCGGAGGCGGAGGCCGTGGCCGACTATGTGAAGTCGGCCGAGCGGCTGGCGCCGTACGCCGACTACCTGGTCGTGAATGTCTCCTCCCCGAATACGCCCGGACTGCGCAACCTCCAGGCGACCGAGGCGCTGCGCCCGCTGCTGACCGCGGTGCGCGAGGCCGCCGACCGTACGGTCGGGACGCGCCGCGTCCCGCTCCTGGTGAAGATCGCCCCGGACCTCGCGGACGAGGACGTCGATGCCGTCGCCGACCTGGCCGTCGAGCTGGGCCTGGACGGGATCATCGCCACGAACACCACCATCGCGCGCGACGGACTCGGTCTGGAATCCAAACCCTCCCTGGTCAAGGAGGCCGGCGGACTGTCCGGCGCCCCCCTCAAGGCGCGCTCCCTGGAGGTGCTGCGCCGCCTCTACGCGCGCGTGGGCGACCGGATCACCCTCGTGGGCGTCGGCGGCGTCGAGAACGCGGAGGACGCCTGGCAGCGCATCCTGGCGGGCGCCACGCTGGTACAGGGGTACAGCGCCTTCATCTACGAGGGGCCCTTCTGGAACCGCGCCCTGCACAAGGGGCTCGCCGCCCGCCTCCGCACGAGCCCGTACGCCACGCTTGCCGACGCGGTCGGCGCCGACGTAAGGAAGACGGCATGACGCATCTGGAACCCTTCGGCGCGCGTCTGCGCCGGGCCATGGACGAGCGCGGCCCGCTGTGCGTCGGGATCGATCCGCATGCCTCCCTGCTCGCCGAGTGGGGCCTGAAGGACGACATCGCGGGGCTGGAGCGGTTCAGCCGCACCGTCGTCGAGGCGATGGCCGACCGGATCGCCGTCCTGAAGCCGCAGAGCGCCTTCTTCGAGCGGTTCGGGTCGCGCGGGGTCGCCGTCCTGGAGAAGTCGGTCGAGGAGGCGCGGGCGGCCGGTGCGCTGGTCGTGATGGACGCCAAGCGGGGCGACATCGGCTCGACGATGGCCGCGTACGCCGAGTCCTTCCTGCACAAGGACTCCCCGCTGTTCTCGGACGCCCTCACCGTCTCGCCGTACCTCGGCTACGGATCGCTGTCTCCCGCCGTCGCCCTCGCGCGGGAGAGCGGCGCCGGCCTGTTCGTCCTCGCGCTGACCTCCAACCCGGAGGGCGGGGAGGTCCAGCACGCGGTCCGCGCGGACGGCCGGACCGTGGGCGCGACGATGCTGGCCCACCTGGCCGCCGAAAACCTGGGGGAGGAGCCCATGGGCTCCTTCGGTGCGGTCGTCGGCGCCACGCTCGGCGACCTGTCGTCCTACGACCTGGACATCAACGGGCCGCTTCTCGCGCCCGGCATCGGCGCCCAGGGGGCGACCCCGGCCGATCTTCCCGGGGTCTTCGGTACGGCGGTGCGCAATGTCGTCCCGAACGTCAGCCGGGGGGTGCTGCGGCACGGTCCCGACGTAGGAGCGCTGCGCAGGGCCGCTGAGCGCTTCGCGGAGGAGATCCGGGCCGCCGTGGCAGCCGCCTGAGCCGTCCTGGGTGCCCGCCGGAGTCCGCCGATGAGTGATTCGGGGCCTACTTGAGTCTGGATACATCCTCAAATCCAGGGCAGTATGTCTGAAATGTCCGTCCTGACGGAGGCTGACCAGGACTTTTCCGCTGTTCTCGCTGACTCTGGCGGACTTGGCCGCTAGTCTCCGACGAGTGAGGGCACCTCCCACGCCCTCAAGGCAGTGGGGGAGAACGGGCAGCGTGTTGCTCGTGGCTCCCCAGGTGTGGGGCGACTAGGTTCCTCACCGGTCCGTATCCGACAGTTCAACATCCGAGGTGACGTAGGCGTGGCTCTTCCGCCCCTTACCCCTGAACAGCGCGCAGCCGCGCTCGAAAAGGCCGCCGCGGCTCGCCGGGAGCGGGCCGAGGTCAAGAATCGACTCAAGCACTCCGGCGCCTCCCTGCACGAGGTCATCAAGCAGGGCCAGGAGAACGACGTCATCGGCAAGATGAAGGTCTCCGCCCTCCTTGAGTCCCTGCCGGGCGTGGGCAAGGTCCGCGCCAAGCAGATCATGGAGCGACTGGGCATCTCCGAGAGCCGCCGCGTGCGCGGCCTCGGTTCCAACCAGATCGCCTCCCTGGAGCGTGAGTTCGGCAGCACCGGCTCCTGATCCCGGTCCTCCGGGCAAGGAGTCCCGGGCACTCCGGGATTGCTGGAATAATCGCTGCATGAGTGAACGTCCGCGGCTGACCGTGCTCTCCGGCCCCTCAGGGGTCGGTAAGAGCACGGTCGTCGCCCATATGCGCAAGGAACATTCCGAGGTCTGGCTCTCGGTGTCGGCGACGACCCGGGGGCCCCGCCCCGGCGAGCGGCATGGGGTCCACTACTTCTTCGTCACCGACGAGGAGATGGACAAGCTGATCGCCAACGGCGAGCTGCTGGAGTGGGCGGAATTCGCCGGCAACCGCTACGGCACGCCGCGTGCGGCCGTACTGGAGCACCTGGAGACCGGGGTGCCGGTTCTCCTGGAGATCGACCTCCAGGGCGCCCGGCAGGTCCGCGAGTCCATGCCCGAGGCCCAGCTGGTGTTCCTGGCCCCTCCCTCCTGGGAGGAGCTGGTGCGCAGACTCACCGGCCGGGGGACCGAGCCGCCCGAGGTGATCGAGCGCCGTCTGGACGCGGCCAAGGTCGAGCTGGCGGCCGAGCCGGAGTTCGATGCGACCCTGGTCAACACCTCCGTCGAGGACGTGGCTCGCGAGCTGCTAGCCTTGATGGACGTTGTGTGATCGTGACGGGTCTGCTTCCGCCGACTGTCTGATCACGCCGACTGAATCTTTCCCATCCATCGGAAGGTAGAGCGTGTCCTCTTCCATCTCCGCGCCCGAGGGCATCATCAACCCGCCGATCGACGAGCTCCTCGAGGCCACCGACTCGAAGTACAGCCTCGTGATCTACGCGGCCAAGCGGGCCCGCCAGATCAACGCGTACTACTCGCAGCTCGGCGAGGGCCTCCTCGAGTACGTCGGTCCGCTCGTCGACACCCATGTCCACGAGAAGCCGCTCTCGATCGCTCTTCGCGAGATCAACGCGGGGCTGCTGACGTCCGAGGCCATCGAGGGTCCGGCGCAGTAGTTTTTTCTGCTTGCAGTTTGGTTTTCCACAGGCCCGGCAGCGCGACTGCCGGGCCCGTGGTGTGTCATGGGGGTTGTACGTTTCCTAGTCCGGGGAGAGACGGTGGACAAGCCGAAGGTCGTTCTGGGGGTCAGCGGCGGCATCGCCGCCTACAAGGCCTGTGAGCTGCTGCGCAGACTCACGGAGTCGGGCCACGACGTCCGTGTCGTCCCCACGGCCTCCGCCCTGCACTTCGTCGGCGCCGCCACCTGGTCCGCGCTCTCCGGCAACCCCGTCTCCACCGAGGTCTGGGACGACGTCCACGAGGTCCCGCACGTCCGCATCGGCCAGCACGCCGACCTGGTGGTCGTCGCCCCGGCCACCGCGGACACGCTCGCCAGGGCCGCCCACGGCCTCGCCGACGATCTGCTCACCAACACCCTGCTCACCGCCCGTTGTCCCGTTGTCTTCGCCCCCGCCATGCACACCGAGATGTGGGAGCACCCGGCCACCCAGGAGAACGTGGCGACGCTGCGCCGCCGGGGAGCCGTCGTGATCGAGCCGGCCGTGGGCCGGCTCACCGGGGTCGACACGGGCAAGGGCCGGCTGCCCGACCCCGCCGAGATCTTCGAGGTCTGTCGCCGTGTGCTGGCCCGCGGGGTGGCCGGACCGGACCTCACGGGGCGGCACGTCGTCGTCAGCGCCGGAGGCACCCGCGAACCCCTCGACCCGGTCCGCTTCCTCGGCAACCGCTCCTCGGGCAAACAGGGCTACGCCCTCGCCCGCACCGCCGCCGCGCGCGGCGCCCGCGTCACGCTGATCTCGGCGAACACCGGACTGCCGGACCCGGCGGGAGTGGATGTCGTCCCGGTCGGCACGGCGGTGCAGCTGCGCGAGGCGGTGCTGAAGGCGGCCGCCGACGCCGACGCGGTCGTCATGGCCGCGGCGGTCGCCGACTTCCGCCCGGAGACGTACGCCGCCGGAAAGATCAAGAAGAAGGACGGCCAGGACCCCGAGCCCGTCGTCCTCGTACGCAATCCGGACGTCCTCGCGGAGATCTCGGCCGACCGCGCCCGCCCCGGACAGGTGATCGTCGGCTTCGCCGCGGAGACGGACGACGTGCTGGCCAACGGCCTGTCCAAGCTCCGGCGCAAGGGCTGCGACCTGCTCGTCGTCAACGAGGTGGGGGAGCGCAAGACCTTCGGGTCGGAGGAGAACGAGGCCGTGGTGCTGGGCGCCGACGGAAGCGAGACGATCGTCCCGTACGGCCCGAAGGAAGCCCTGGCCGAAACCGTGTGGGACCTGGTGGCCGAACGCCTGGTGTGAAGCTTGCCTTCACCTCGGGGCGCGCTGGAACCACCCACATTGGGGCGTGGCGGCCCTGGCCAACGCCGCCCGCGATTGGGCAGAATGCCCGTGCCGCAGGTCACAGGGCTCCCGAGAGGCGAGACACGGGGGCCGGTGGCCGGGTGCGACCGATAAACTGTTCTCGGACGACGCCGGGCGCAGCCCCCGGCCGTCCGCCAATGATCAGCCAGCAGCCGCTGCAACCCCAGGGAGCGTTGTGTCCCGTCGCCTGTTCACCTCGGAGTCCGTGACCGAGGGTCACCCCGACAAGATCGCTGACCAGATCAGCGACACCATTCTCGACGCGCTTCTGCGTGAGGACCCGACCTCCCGGGTCGCCGTCGAGACCCTGATCACCACCGGCCTGGTGCATGTGGCCGGCGAGGTCACGACCAAGACCTACGCGGACATCGCGACCCTGGTCCGCAACAAGATCCTCGAGATCGGCTACGACTCCTCCAAGAAGGGCTTCGACGGGGCCTCCTGCGGCGTCTCGGTGTCCATCGGCGCGCAGTCCCCGGACATCGCCCAGGGTGTCGACACGGCGTACGAGAACCGTGTCGAGGGCGACGAGGACGAGCTGGACCGCCAGGGCGCAGGCGATCAGGGCCTGATGTTCGGCTACGCGACGGACGAGACGCCGACGCTGATGCCGCTGCCGATCTTCCTGGCGCACCGCCTGTCGAATCGCCTGTCCGAGGTCCGCAAGAACGGCACGATCCCCTACCTGCGCCCGGACGGCAAGACGCAGGTCACCATCGAGTACGACGGCGACAAGGCGGTCCGTCTGGACACGGTCGTCGTCTCCTCCCAGCACGCGAGCGACATCGACCTCGAGTCGCTGCTGGCGCCCGACATCCGCGAGTTCGTCGTCGAGGCGGAGCTGAAGGCGCTCCTCGACGAGGGCATCAAGCTCGACACCGAGGGCTACCGCCTGCTGGTGAACCCGACCGGCCGCTTCGAGATCGGCGGCCCGATGGGCGACGCCGGCCTCACCGGCCGCAAGATCATCATCGACACCTACGGCGGCATGGCCCGCCACGGCGGCGGCGCCTTCTCCGGCAAGGACCCGTCCAAGGTGGACCGCTCGGCGGCGTACGCGATGCGCTGGGTCGCCAAGAACGTCGTCGCCGCGGGTCTGGCCTCCCGCTGCGAGGTCCAGGTCGCCTACGCCATCGGCAAGGCCGAGCCGGTCGGCCTGTTCGTCGAGACCTTCGGCACCGCCAAGATCGAGGCCGAGCGGATCGAGCAGGCGATCGAGCAGGTCTTCGACCTGCGTCCGGCCGCCATCATCCGCGACCTCGACCTGCTGCGTCCGATCTACGCCCAGACCGCCGCGTACGGCCACTTCGGCCGTGAGCTTCCCGAGTTCACCTGGGAGCGCACGGACCGCGTGGACGCGCTGCGCAAGGCTGCGGGGCTGTAAGCCCCGAGCTGTCTCCCACCGAGGTCCGGCCCTCCCGAGGGGGGCCGGACCTCGGCGTTTCCCGGAAGGCAAAAGGGTCGCCGGGCTGATCCCGGGCGGCGTCGGTTGTCAGTGGCGTTTGGTAAGAATGCAAGCGTGAGCAGCGAGAACGGGCAGGGGGGCGGTGGGGCCGAAGAGGCGCCGCCGGAGCAGCTCGCGTTCATCCGGGAGAGTGTACGGAGCGCCAAGGTGCCCCGGGCCAAGCCGCGCACCTGGCGGGGTGCCGCGCTGGCCAAGGAGCTGCCCGTCGCGCGGGTGCTGGTCGACAAGGGCGTGCTGCATCTCGACCGGTACTTCGACTACGCCGTGCCCGAGGAACTGGACGCCGAGGCGCAGCCCGGAGTGCGGGTCCGGGTGCGGTTCGGGGCCGGGCGGCACCGGGTGCGGGCCGGGCGACGTGAGGGCGGGGGGCTGATCGACGGATTCCTCGTCGAGCGGCTGGCCGAGTCCGACTACTCCGGGCCGCTCGCGGCGCTCGCCCAGGTCGTGTCGCCGGAGCGGGTGCTCAGCGCGGAGCTGCTGGGGCTGGCACGGGCCGTCGCCGACCGGTACGCCGGCAGTCTCGCCGATGTGCTGCAGCTCGCCGTGCCGCCGCGCAGCGCGCGAGCGGAGCAGCGGCCGTCGCCGGAGGCGCTTGCGCCGCCGGGGGCGCCCGATGCGGGCTCCTGGGCGCGGTACGAGCGCGGGGCCGCGTTCGTGGAGTCGCTGGCCTCGGGCGGGGCGCCGCGAGCGGTGTGGAACGCGCTGCCCGGGCCCGAGTGGAGCGAGGAGCTGGCGAGGGCCGTCGCGGCGACGCTGGCCTCCGGCCGGGGTGCGCTGGTCGTCCTGCCGGACGGGCGGGCGGTCGCGCGGATCGACGCCGCGCTGACCGCGCTGCTGGGGCAGGGGCGGCACGCCGTGCTCACGGCGGACGCCGGGCCCGAGAAGCGCTATCGGGAGTGGCTCGCCGTGCGACGGGGGTCCGTGCGGGCCGTTGTGGGCACGCGGGCCGCCATGTTCGCTCCGGTCCGGGACCTCGGGCTGGTGGCCCTGTGGGACGACGGCGACGACAGTCACAGCGAGCAGCATGCGCCGCAGCCCCATGCGCGTGAGGTGCTGTTGCTGCGTGCGGCTCAGGAGAAGTGCGCGTTTCTGCTGGGTAGTTGGAGCTGCACCGTGGAGGCGGCGCAGCTCGTGGAGAGCGGCTGGGCGCGGCCGCTGGTCGCTTCGCGGGACCAGGTGCGCGGTGCCGCTCCTCTCGTCAGGACCGTGAGCGACGGGGATCTCGCGCGGGACGAGGCCGCCCGTGCCGCCCGGCTGCCGAGCCTCGCGTGGCAGGTCGTACGGGAAGGGCTGCGGCACGGACCGGTGCTGGTCCAGGTTCCCCGCCGGGGGTACGTACCGCGCATGGCCTGCGCCGACTGCCGGGCACCGGCGCGGTGCCGGCACTGCTCCGGGCCCTTGGAGGCCCAGGCCGCGGGGGTGCTTCGCTGCGGGTGGTGCGGGCACGAGGAGGGTGCCTGGCACTGTCCGGAGTGCGGGTCGTTCCGGCTGCGGGCCCAGATCGTGGGGGCGAGGCGGACCGCGGAGGAACTGGGGCGTGCGTTTCCGGCCGTTGCGGTGCGGACCTCCGGGCGCGAGCATGTGCTGGACACCGTGCCGGGGGCGCCCGCGCTGGTGGTGAGCACTCCGGGGGCCGAACCGGTCGCCGAGGGCGGCTACGCGGCTGCGCTGCTGCTGGACGGCTGGGCCATGCTCGGGCGGCCCGATCTGCGCGCCGGTGAGGACGCCCTGCGGCGGTGGATCGGGGCCTCGGCTCTGGTACGGCCGCAAGGTGCCGGGGGGACCGTGGTCGTCGTGGCCGAGCCGACGTTGCGGCCCGTACAGGCGCTGGTGCGATGGGATCCCGTCGGCCATGCCGTGCGAGAGCTGGCCGAGCGGGCCGAGCTGGGGTTTCCGCCGGTGTCGCGGATGGCGGCCGTCGCGGGACCGCAGGAGGCGGTCGCGGACTTTCTCCGCGCGGTGGAACTGCCGCCCGGGGCGGAGGTGTTGGGCCCGGTTCCGCTGCCGGACACGATGCCGGGACGCCCGCGGCGCCCGGGGGCACCGCCACCCGGGGAGCACTGGGCACGGGCCCTGATCCGCGTCCCACCGGGCACCGGAGCGGCCCTGGCGTCCGCCCTGAAAGCCACCCAGGCGTCACGGATGGCACGCGGGGGAGGAGAAGCGGCGGTACGGGTGCGGATCGACCCGCCGGACATCGGCTGAGGCGGGCTGCCCCGGCCTTGTCGGGCACGGAGCCCGGGGACCGGGTGGGCAGGGTTCGCGGCGGTCGGGTGAGGGGCGGCCGCCGGATGCCGGGGCGGCGCGGGCACCGAGGTTGCGTTGGTGCTGTGCGTAGGAATTTGGGCGGGGCGCTGTGCGTCGGACGACGGTGGTGGTGTGGGTGCCGGGAGCAGGCTGGGCGGGGTCCGCGGGGGTTCGGTGTGCCCAGAGGCCGGGTGAGGTGCCGGGTGCGGGGCTTCGGGTTGGTGCGGTCGCGGTCGCGGGGACGGGGTGATGTGAGGTGCGGACTGCGAGAACTGGAGCGTGGACTTTGTCCAGCGGCCGAGCGCTGTACGCGGAGGGGGCGGCGCGGGCACCGAGATCGAGTCGGTGTTGTGTGCCGGAGATTGGGCGTGCGTCGGACGACGGTAGTGGTGTGGGTGCCGGGAGCAGGCTGGGCGGGGTCCGCGGGGGTTCGGTGTGCCCGGAGGCCGGGTGAGGTGCCGGGTGCGGGGCTTTGGGTTGTCGCGGTCGCGGGGACGGGGTGATGTGAGGTGCGGACTGCGAGAACTGGGGCGTGGACTCCGGCCAGCGGTTGAGCGCTGTACGCGGAGGGGGCGGCGCCGGCAGTGAGATCGAGTTGGTGCTGGGCGCCGAGCAGCGGAAGTGGTGTGGGCGCCGGGAGCAGGCTCGGCGTGCGGCACGGCGGCGCGCAGTTCACCGGGCGTGGGTGCGTGCAGATGTGCCCTCCCGGAGGGGCCGGGAGGGCCTGGGTGGGGGTGTCAGCCGTTGCGGGGGCCCGGGAAGGGGGTGGGCCTCGGGTCGTCGCGGAACGTGGGGCGCCTGGGCTCTTCGCCGAGGGCCGGGCTCGGCTGGGTCGGCATGGAGCGGGCCGCGGGGACCGTCGGCACCGTGGGGATGCCGGTGGTGACGCCGATCGTGCGGGGGCCCGGCGCCTCCGGGGTGCGCTCGGCCTCGCCGGTGGCCGACGGGGCCGCGGCACGGCGGGAGCCGTAACGGCGGTGCACCGCCTGCTTGGTGACGCCGAGGGCGGAGCCGACCGCGTCCCAGGAGAATCCGAGCGAGCGGTCGAAGTCCACGGCGGCCGTGACCAGGGTCTCGACACTGTCCCGCAGTTCCTGGGCGAGACGGACCGTCGGGGCGGGGGCGCGTCCGTAGACGACGAAGCCCGTGGAGGGGCCGGAGCGGCGCGGGCGGTAGACGTTGCCCAGCTGGGCGGTGAGCGTGCGCAGTGCGTCCACCTGCCGGCGGACCCGCTCGATGTCCCGCACCAGCAAGTGCAGGCTGGCCCGAGCCTGGGCGTCGTGGGTTGCGTGGTCGGCCATGAACAAGCCTCTCGAACCGGCGTTGAAAAGGATCGGGCCGCGCGATAGCGGCCCGTAGTGGTCAACTCTCTCTTGACCAACGCGTGTGTGCTCCGCTGGTCACGCACCGGGGGCGTATCGGTGTGTGCGTACGCCCCCGTGGGCGTCGCCCTCGAGGCCTGCCCTTGGGGTTGCCTGACCACCGCCCGCCCGCGGTCGGCGGCCCCAGGTCGCCCTGGACGGCCGTATGTCGCCATAGACTTGTGCGTTGCCCGCAGCCGACCCCGCCCGAGAGGCCCGAACCCACCCATGAAGCTCGTCTTCGCCGGTACCCCCGAGGTCGCCGTCCCCTCCCTCGACGCTCTCATCGCCTCCGGGCGGCACGAGGTGGCCGCCGTCGTCACGCGCCCCGACGCCCCGGCCGGGCGGGGCCGCCGGATGGTCGCCTCCCCGGTCGCCCAGCGGGCCGAGGAGTCCGGCATCGAGGTGCTGAAGCCTGCCAGGCCGCGGGATCCGGAGTTTCTGGAGCGGCTGCGGGAGATCGCCCCGGACTGCTGTCCCGTCGTCGCCTACGGAGCCCTGCTGCCCCGGGTCGCCCTCGACATCCCCGCCCACGGCTGGGTCAACCTGCACTTCTCGCTGCTGCCCGCCTGGCGCGGGGCGGCGCCCGTGCAGCACGCCCTCATGGCCGGGGACGAGATCACCGGGGCGTCCACCTTCCTGATCGAGGAGGGGCTCGACTCCGGCCCCGTCTACGGCACGGTCACCGAAGTCATCCGCTCCACCGACACCAGCGGCGACCTGCTGACCCGGCTCGCCTTCGCCGGCGCCGGGCTGCTCGCCGCGACCATGGACGGCGTCGAGGACGGCACGCTGAAGGCCGTACCGCAGCCGGCCGAGGGCATCACGGTCGCACCGAAGATCACCGTGGACGACGCCCGGGTCGACTGGTCCGCCCCCGCCCTGCGCGTCGACCGGGTGGTGCGCGGATGCACACCCGCGCCCGGCTCCTGGACCGCCTTCCGCGGCGAGCGGCTCAAGCTCATTCACGTCGTGCCGGTGCCCGAGCGGACGGAACTCGCCCCGGGGCAGCTGTCCGTGGGCAAGAACAACGTCTACGTGGGCACGGGTTCGTACGCCGTCGAGCTGCTGTGGGTGCAGGCCCAGGGCAAGAAGCCGATGAAGGCGGCGGACTGGGCACGCGGGGTGCGGATCGCCGACGGCGAAGCCCTCGGGCAGTAGCCGACGGGGAGACCCCGGGGAGTGGCCGGCGGCGGGCAAGCCGGTGCGACGTAGGCTTGGTGCGTATCCCTCCCTGACATCCGGAGCACCTTTTCTGTGAGTGACCAGTCCCGTCCCCGCAAGCCCGGCAAGCCGTACCGCCGGCCCAAGAAGGACCCCGTCCGCATCCTCGCCTTCGAGGCCCTGAGGGCCGTGGACGAGCGGGACGCGTACGCCAACCTCGTGCTCCCTCCGCTGCTGCGCAAGGCGCGTGAGAGCGGCGACTTCGACGCTCGGGACGCCGCGCTCGCGACCGAGCTGGTGTACGGGACGCTGCGCCGGCAGGGCACCTACGACGCCGTCATCGCCGCCTGCGTCGACCGGCCGCTCAGGGACGTCGACCCGCCCGTGCTCGATGTGCTGAGCCTGGGCGTGCACCAGCTGCTCGGAACGCGGATTCCCACCCATGCCGCAGTCTCCGCCTCGGTCGAGCTCGCCCGGGTCGTGCTCGGGGACGGACGGGCCAAGTTCGTCAACGCCGTGCTGCGCAAGGTCGCCCAGGACGATCTGGACGGCTGGCTGCAGCGGGTCGCCCCGCCGTACGACGAGGACCCGGAGGACCATCTCGCCGTCGTGCACTCCCACCCCCGGTGGATCGTCTCCGCGCTGTGGGACTCGCTCGGTGGCGGACGGGCCGGTATCGAGGATCTGCTGGAGGCCGACAACGAGCGGCCCGAGGTGACCCTGGTGGCCCGGCCCGGCCGGGCCACGACCGAGGAGCTGCTCGGCGAGGAGGCCGCGATGCCGGGGCGCTGGTCGCCGTATGCCGTGCGGCTGACCGAGGGCGGCGAACCGGGCGCCGTGGAGGCCGTACGGGAGGGCCGCGCGGGCGTCCAGGACGAGGGCAGCCAGCTCGTCGCGCTGGCCCTGGCCAACGCGACCCTCGATGGCCGGGACGAGCGGTGGCTCGACGGCTGTGCGGGGCCCGGCGGCAAGGCCGCGCTGCTCGCGGCGCTCGCCGCGGAGCGCGGGGCCGTGCTGCTCGCCTCCGAGAAGCAGCCGCACCGGGCGGGACTGGTGGCCAGGGCCCTGGACGGCAACCCCGGGCCGTATCAGGTCATCGCCGCCGACGGGACCCGCCCGCCCTGGCGGCCCGGCTCCTTCGACCGGGTGCTGATGGACGTGCCGTGCACCGGGCTCGGCGCGCTGCGGCGGCGTCCCGAGGCGCGCTGGCGGCGGCGCCCCGACGACCTGGAGGGGTTCGCGCCGCTGCAGCGCGGCCTGCTGCGCACGGCCCTCGACTCCGTCCGGGCCGGCGGGATCGTCGGCTACGCCACCTGCTCGCCGCACCTCGCGGAGACCCGGGCCGTCGTCGACGACGTGCTCAAGGAGTACCCGGCGGCCGAACTCGTCGACGCCCGCCCCTTCCTGCCGGGCGTACCGGCCCTGGGCGAGGGTCCCGACGTACAGCTGTGGCCGCATCTGCACGGGACCGACGCCATGTACCTGGCGCTCATTCGGAGGACTGGCTGACCCGCTCCTCGGGCCGGGAGACCGCGGGCGCCCCGCCGTCCTCCCGGGCCAGCCGGTGCGGCCACCACACCTTCGGGCCGACGTCCAGGAACAGCGCCGTGACCAGCACCGACCGCACGATGAACGTGTCCAGCAGGATGCCGAACGCCACCGCGAAGCCGATCTCGGCGAAGCCGACCATCGGCAGCGTGGCGAGGGCGGCGAAGGTGCCGGCCAGGACGAGGCCGGCGGAGGTGATGACCGCGCCGGTGGCCGCCAGGCCCGTCACCACGCCCGGGCGGGTGCCCCGGCGGGCCGCCTCCTCGCGGATGCGGGTGGTCAGGAAGATGTTGTAGTCGATGCCCAGCGCCACCAGGAAGACGAAGACGAACAACGGGAAGTCCGTCGTCTCGCCCGCGTAGTCGAAGATGTGCCGGAAGGCCAGCGCGCTCGCGCCCAGCGCGGCCGCGAAGGACAGCACGACCGTGCCGATCAGCAGCAGCGGCGCCACCAGGGCGCGCAGCAGCACGGACAGGATCAGCAGGACGACCGCCAGCACCGCCGGGATGATCACGACGTTGTCGTGCGTCGTTGCCGCGTCCATGTCGAGCAGGGCCGCGGTGCCGCCCCCCACCTGGGCGTCGGCACCGGGCACGTCGTGCACGGCGTCCCGGACGCGCTCCACCGTCTGCTTCGCGGCCTCGCTGTCGGACGGATCGGTCATGGTCGCCTCGAACAGCACCTTGCCGTCGTACGTCGGTTTCGTCCCCGGCGGGACACCGAGGCTGGTGGGCACCACGCCCTCCGTCGACGCGACGACCCGGCCGACCTGCACGCCCTGCGCCTGGTTGGAGACGATGACCAGCGGATCGCCGCTGCCCGCCGGGAAGTAGCGTTCGGACACCTCCTGGCCGGTGATCGAGTCCGGTTTGCCGGTGAAGGCGTCCGCGTTGCTGATGCCCGCGGCACGCAGTTGCAGCAGTCCGAGGGAGACCACGGCCAGGGCGACCACCGTGGCCCCCCAGACGACCCGTGGCCGGACCGCGAAACGCCGGCCCATGCGTGCCCACACGCCCCGCTCGGTCGGGTCCGGAGTACCGAGGTGCGGGATCGCCGGCCAGAAGATCCAGCGTCCGAAGACCAGCAGCAGGGCCGGGAAGAGCGTCAGCATGGCCAGCAGCGCGACGGCCACGCCGATCGCCGCGACCGGGCCGAGGCCCCTGGTGGAGTTCATCTCGGCGGCCAGCAGTACCAGCATGCTCAGCACGACCGTCGCCCCGGAGGCCAGGACGGCCGGGCCCGCGCGGTGCAGGGCGAGCGCCATCGCCTCGTGGCGGTCCTCGTGACGCCGCAGTTCCTCGCGGTAGCGGGCGACCAGCAAAAGGGCATAGTCGGTCCCCGCGCCGAAGACGAGGACGGTGAGGATGCCCGCGCTCTGGCCGTTGACCGTCAGGCCCGCGTGCTCGGCGAGCAGATAGATCAGCGCCTGAGCGGTGAACAGCGCGACGACCACGCCGAACAGCGGCACGAGCAGCAGCGTCGGACTGCGGTAGGTGATCAGCAGCATCACGATCACGACGGCCATCGCCGAGAACAGCAGCGTCGAGTCGATGCCCTCGAACGCCTTGGAGAAGTCGGCCGACGTGCCGCCGGGCCCGGTGATGTGGACGGCGAGCCCGTCCCGGCCTTCTCCCGTCTGGTCACGGATCGAGTCGACGGCGGGCGCGATCCGCTCCCAGCCCTTCTCGTCCATCGTGATCGGCACGTAGATCTGGGCGGCCTCGGGCGACGTCGTGGCGTTGTAGACGGGGCCGCGGGTCTCGGCGCCGCGGATGCCGTGGTCGGTGAGCTGTCTGATCTGGTCGACGTCCTCGGCGATCTCCCGCCTGTCCTGGACGGTGAGTCCGCCGTCGCGCGCATAGACGACGACGGCCGGGATCTGCTCCGGCCTGAAGTTGTTCGCGGTGTTGAGGACCTGGGTGGACTCAGCGGAGCCCGGCAGCCAGGAGGCCGCGTCGTTGTCCTGGGCGTCGGTGAGCTTCTGCGCCAGCGGTGCGGCGACCACGAGCACGATCAGCCAGAGGGCGACGATCAGCCATTTGCTGCGGTGCCCGGTGATGAATCCGATGAGTCCCTGGCGCACATGGCGCCCGTGGTCGATTCCGTCCGTCATGGCCACCCCTGCAGCCGTATCTGGAGCCGGTCGGCGGCCCAGCATGACATGCCGGGCCCGGTCGCCACATCCGGCGGACGTCCTAGGTCTGGACCGGCGCGAACAAACGCGCGCGGGCATGGGAGGCTTGGGTCATGGCCGTGCAGATCAACCCCAGCATCCTGTCCGCCGACTTCGCCCGCCTCGCGGACGAGGCGAAGGCGGTCGAAGGAGCCGACTGGCTCCATGTCGACGTGATGGACAACCATTTCGTCCCGAACCTCACGCTCGGTGTGCCGGTCGTAGAGTCCCTGGCCCGTGCGACGGACACCCCGCTGGACTGCCATCTGATGATCGAGGCCCCCGATCGGTGGGCGCCCCAGTACGTCGAGGCGGGGGCCGGTTCCGTCACCTTCCACGTCGAGGCGGCCGCCGCTCCCGTGCGGCTCGCCCGGGAGATCCGGGCCAAGGGTGCCCGTGCCTCCATGGCACTGAAGCCCGCGACGCCCATCGAGCCGTACGAGGATCTGCTCCCCGAGCTCGACATGCTGCTGATCATGACCGTCGAGCCGGGTTTCGGGGGACAGGCGTTCCTCGACATCATGCTCCCGAAGATTCGCCGCACCCGCGAGTTGATCAGCAAGCACGGCCTCGAACTGTGGCTCCAGGTCGACGGCGGGGTCTCGGCCGCGACCATCGAGCGCTGCGCGGAAGCGGGAGCCGACGTCTTCGTCGCGGGTTCGGCGGTCTACGGCGCGTCCGACCCGTCCGATGCGGTACGTGCACTGCGCACCCAGGCCGAGGCGACCACCGCGAAAGCGTCCTGGGCATGCGACCACTGAGCCACAGGAACATGAACGGCTCTCGTCAGGTCTGATCGACTCCGCCGGATCTGCAAGGATGAACGGCGAATCCAGAATGTGAACAGCAGTGAGGAGATGGCCGTGTCGGGTATGTCGGCGGGCCGGTCAGCCATGCGGATGGGACCCGCTGAGCTGGTGCAGGCGGCGGCCATGGCCCGCCGCTTCTACCTCGAGGGCAAGTCCAAGATCCAGATCGCCGAGGAGTTCGGCGTCAGCCGCTTCAAGGTGGCCCGGGTCCTGGAGACCGCCCTCGAACGGGATCTCGTACGCATCGAGATCCGCGTGCCTGCCGAACTGGACGCCGAGCGCTCGGACGCGCTCCGCGCCCGGTACGGCCTCAGGCACGCCGTCGTGGTCGAGTCCCCGGCCGAGGCCGAGGAGTCGCCCGATCCCGAGAACCTCGGGGAGGTCGCCGCGGACCTGCTCGGCGAGCTGGTGAACGAGGGCGACATCCTCGGTCTGGCCTGGGGCCGGTCCACCATCCACATGGCGGCCGCCCTCGACCGGCTGCCGCCGTGCACGGTGGTGCAGTTGACGGGTGTGTACGACGCCGGAACCGCCGAGCGCGGCTCCGTGGAGGCGGTGCGGCGCGCCGCGCAGGTGTCGGGCGGCGACGCCCACCCCATCTACGCGCCGATGCTGCTGCCGGACGCGGCCACCGCGGCGGCGCTGCGCAACCAGACCGGGATCGCCCGGGCCTTCGAGTACTTCGACAAGGTCACCGTGGCCTGTGTCTCCATCGGGTCCTGGGAGCCGGGCATCTCGACGGTGCACGACATGCTCAGCGACGAGGAGCGGGCGCACTACGCCTCGCTGGGTGTCGCCGCCGAGATGTCCGCGCACCTCTTCGATGCCGAGGGACGCCGGGTCGGACGGGACCTGGGCGAGCGGTGCATCACCGTCAAGGCCGACCAACTGCGCCGTATCCCCGAGGTCGTCGCGATCGCGGGCGGGCAGCGCAAGGCGACCGCGATCGACGCGGTGCTGCGGTCCGGGCTCGTCACCAGCCTGGTGACGGACACGGCGGCCGCGGACTACCTGATGACGGCCGGCTCGGCACCGAAGCCCGCGCTCAACCGGGCGGACCCGGACGGGCCCTGAGGTGAGCGACGAGCCGACCGGCCGGCAAGTCGTGGTGCCCGACCTCGGCAGATCACGGACAAGGCGGCCCTTGGAGGTTCCTCCTAAGCCCGTCTGACCAGCCTGGATGTTCTGTCGGGGCAGGGCACGGGGGGTGTCATGGGACAATGAAGTACGTGCTCCTTCCCCCTGGCTGACCTGTCCGGGGGCCACCTCTGATCGACTGGGATGTGCAGCACGTGCGTTTCCTCAATGACATCCAGCCCCCGTACGACCTGACGTACGACGACGTGTTCATGGTGCCGAGCCGGTCCGCGGTCGGCTCCCGTCAGGGCGTGGACCTCAGCTCCCGGGACGGCTCGGGCACCACGATCCCGCTGGTCGTCGCCAACATGACCGCCATCGCCGGCCGCCGCATGGCCGAGACCGTGGCCCGGCGCGGCGGCCTCGCGGTCATCCCGCAGGACATCCCGATCGACGTCGTCACCGAGGTCGTCTCCTGGGTCAAGAGCCGCCACCATGTGCTGGACACCCCGATCGTGCTGGCCCCCCACCAGACCGTCGCCGACGCGCTGGCCCTGCTGCCCAAGCGCGCGCACAACGCCGGCGTGGTCGTCGACGAGGAGCAGCGGCCCGTCGGCGTCGTCACCGACCGGGACCTGACCGGGGTCGACCGCTTCACCCAGCTCGAAGTGGTCATGTCCAAGGACCTGTTGCTGCTCGATGCGGACATCGACCCGCGCGAGGCCTTCAACCGGCTCGACGCGGCCAACCGCCGTTACGCGCCCGCCGTCGACCGGGACGGCCGTCTCGCCGGCATCCTCACCCGCAAGGGCGCCCTGCGCGCCACCCTGTACACGCCGGCCACCGACGCGCGGGGCGGGCTGCGCATCGCCGCCGCCGTCGGCATCAACGGCGATGTCGCGGGCAAGGCCAAGCAGCTGCTCGACGCGGGCGTGGACGTGCTGGTCATCGACACGGCCCACGGCCACCAGGAGTCGATGATCAGCGCCGTCAAGGTGGTGCGGGCGCTGGATCCGCAGGTGCCGCTCGTCGCGGGCAACATCGTCGCCGCGCAGGGGGTCAGGGACCTGGTCGAGGCCGGAGCCGACATCATCAAGGTCGGTGTCGGACCGGGTGCCATGTGCACCACCCGCATGATGACCGGCGTCGGCCGGCCGCAGTTCTCCGCCGTCCTGGAGTGTGCCGCCGAGGCGAGGAAGTACGGCAAGCACGTGTGGGCCGACGGGGGCGTCCGCCATCCGCGTGATGTCGCCATGGCGCTGGCGGCCGGTGCGTCCAATGTGATGGTCGGGTCGTGGTTCGCGGGGACCTACGAGTCCCCTGGCGACCTTCAGCACGACGCGAGCGGCCGGCCCTACAAGGAGTCGTTCGGCATGGCGTCCGCGCGTGCCGTGCGCAACCGTACGTCGGAGGAGTCGGCGTACGACCGTGCCCGCAAGGCGCTGTTCGAGGAGGGCATCTCGACCTCCCGCATGTTCCTCGACCCGGACCGTCCGGGTGTCGAGGACCTGATCGACTCGATCATCGCGGGCGTCCGCTCCTCCTGCACCTACGCGGGCGCCGGATCCCTGGAGGAGTTCGCTCAGAAGGCCGTCGTCGGCATCCAGAGCGCCGCCGGCTACGCGGAGGGCAAGCCGCTGCACGCCAGCTGGAGCTGACCCGACTCCCTTGCGAACGGCCCCCGTTGTCCCTCGGCCAGGGACCATGGGGGCTTTTGCCTGCGCGGCCACGGCTGACCCGGCCACAGGGGATACGACGCGCGGGACGCGGCCGGGGCGAGGGCCGTCGCGAGGGAGCCCGAGAAGGCTGAACCGGGGAGCCCGAGAGGGCTGAACGGGGGCGTGCACAACGGTCCGCAGCTCCTGTGCAACGAACGCACGCCCCCTATGCGATGAACGCAAGGATCTTGCGGAGACGCGCAAGGTTGCTGCATTACGACCGTGATGCCCCGGCTCATAGGGTCATGCGCTGTACATGGCGTGGCGGGGACCCCGCTCGGTGGGGCCCTGCTCGCACAGGGGTGCCGCCGTTCCCCGCCGCCCCGAGAGGCAGCGACGAAGGAGTCAGCGCGTGCTCGATCAAGGCGCACCCCCGCACCACCGCACCCAGACAGCCCCACCGTCCCCGGGGCCGGGTGCGCGTCTCATGCGGCGCAAGCCCGTGGAACACCTGGTCGCCGAGGGTGGCCAGGGCGAGGGAGGGAGCCTGCGCCGCTCCCTCGGCCTGTGGCAGCTGACCATGATCAGCATCGGTGCCACCCTCGGCACCGGCATCTTCGTGGTCCTCGGCGAGGCCGTCCCCAAGGCCGGCCCGGCCGTCACCCTCTCCTTCGTGATCGCCGGTCTGACGGCGCTCTTCTCGGCCCTGTCCTACGCCGAGCTGGCGGGCACCATTCCGGTCGCCGGGTCCTCGTACTCGTATGCGTACGCGACGATGGGCGAACTCATCGCCTGGATCTGCGGCTGGTGTCTGGTCCTGGAGTACGGCGTCTCGGTCGCCGCCGTGGCCGTCGGCTGGGGCGAATACCTCAACGAGCTGCTGGACGGGACCATCGGCGTCACCATCCCGGACGCGTTGTCCGCCCCGCCGGGAGACGGCGGTGTCTTCAACCTCCCCGCGCTGATCGTCGTCCTCCTGGCGATGGCCTTCCTGCTCGGCGGGGCGCGCGAGTCCGCCCGCGCCAACACGATCATGGTGGTCGTGAAGATCGCCGCGCTCGTCCTGTTCTGCGCGATCGGCATCCAGGGCTTCCGCTCCGGCAACTACGAGCACTTCATGCCGCTCGGCATGGCCGGCGTCAGCGCGGCCGGTGCGACGCTCTTCTTCTCGTACATCGGCTTCGACGCCGCCTCCACCGCCGGCGAGGAGGCCAGGAACGCACAGCGCGACCTGCCCCGGGCGATCATGCTCTCGCTGGTCATCGTGACGGCGCTGTACGTCCTGGTCGCGGCCGTCGCCGTCGGCGCCAAGCCCTGGAAGAGGTTCGGCGACTCGGAGGCCGCGCTCGCCCAGATCATGCGCGAGGTCACCGGGCAGACCTTCTGGGGCACCCTGCTGGCCGCCTGCGCCGTGGTCGCCATCGCCAGCGTCGTGCTGACCGTGCTGTACGGCCAGACCCGCATCCTCTTCGCGATGTCCCGCGACGGACTCGTGCCCAAGGTCTTCGCCAAGGTCGACCCGAAGACCGGCACCCCCCGCGCCAACACCCTGATCGTCTCGCTGTTCTGCGGTGTGCTGGCCGCGGCCGTCCCGCTGGGCCAACTGGCCGACGCCACCAGCATCGGCACGCTCTTCGCCTTCGGGCTGGTCAACATAGCCGTGGTGGTGCTGCGCCGGACCCGTCCCGACATGCCCCGCACCTTCCGGGTGCCGCTGTCGCCGGTCCTGCCCATCCTCGGTCTCGCCTTCTGCGTGTGGATGATGGGGAGCCTGTCCACCGTCACCTGGGTGGTGTTCGGTGTCTGGATGGCCGTGGGGCTCGTGTTCTACTTCGTGTACGGCTACCGCCGTTCCCGTCTCGCACCGTCCGAAATGAAGTGAACGACCCGCAGTGCTGAACGATCTCGACGAACGCATCGTGCACGCCCTCGCCGAGGACGCCCGCCGCTCCTACGCGGACATCGGGCAGTTGGTCGGTCTGTCCGCGCCCGCCGTCAAGCGGCGCGTGGACCGGCTGCGTGCCACCGGCGCCATCACCGGCTTCACCGTCCGGGTCGACCCGGCGGCGCTCGGCTGGGAGACCGAGGGGTTCGTCGAGATCTACTGCCGGCGGCACACCACACCGGAGACCATCCAGCGGGGCCTGGAGCGCTACCAGGAGGTCGTGGCCGCCTCCACCGTGACCGGTGACGCGGACGCGATCGTCCAGGTCTTCGCCTCCGACATGCGGCACTTCGAGCGGGTCCTGGAGCGGATCGCGGGGGAGCCGTTCGTGGAGCGGACCAAGTCCGTGCTGGTGCTGTCACCGCTGCTGCGCCGCTTCTCGTCGGGGTCGCCCACATAGCGCAGCCGGCGCCCGGGCGCAGCGCGGTCGCGGTCCGGGTGGTCCGCCCGCATAATCCACTGCCCCGCGCGCCGGGTTGCGCCTACCATCGGTCACATGACCTGGCGACATTGATCCACCAGCCGTGCCTCCCGAGGGCCGCCTCGGACGCCGTATCCCCGGCATCCGATCCGTCCCTGCGGGAAGGCCTCATGACACTCTCACCTGCGCGTGTGCCCACCACCGGCGTCCGGCGCCTGACGGCCACGCTGTACGGTTACGCGTTCCTGGACGACTTCGTCCTGCTCTACCCGGTGTACGCGCTCCTCTTCAGCGACACCGGTCTGTCCGTCTGGCAGATCTCCACCCTCTTCGCCCTCTGGTCGATCACCGGCGTCCTCCTGGAGGTCCCCTCCGGCGCCTGGGCCGACGCCGTCTCCCGTCGACTGCTGCTGTGGCTCGGCCCCCTGCTCACCGCCGTCGGCTTCGCCCTGTGGATACTCGTCCCGTCGTACTGGGCCTTCGCGCTCGGCTTCGTGCTGTGGGGAGCCAGGGGAGCGCTCGGCTCCGGGGCACTGGAGGCCCTGGTCTACGACGAGCTGGACCGGCTCGGTGCGGCGGGCCGGTACGCGCGCATCATGGGCCGGGCACGGGCCGCGGGACTGGTCGCCGTGATGGCGGCGACGGGGCTGGCCGGACCGGTGTTCGCCTGGGGCGGCTACCCGGCCGTGGGCGCGGCGAGTGTGCTCGCCTGTGTGCTGGCGGCGGCGACCGCGACCGCGTTCCCCGAGCACCGGACCCCGACGGCGGGCAGCGACGGATGGGCATCGACGCTGCGGGCCGGACTTGCCGATGCCCGCGGTGACCGGTCCGTTCGCGGTGCGCTCCTGCTGGTCCCGGCCGTCGCCGCCGTGTGGGGCGCGCTCGACGAGTACACACCGCTGCTGGTGCGCGGCACCGGCGTGGCCGACGAGACGGTTCCCTATCTGCTCCTGGTGATCTGGGTCGGTGCCACGGCGGGAAGTCTGCTGGCCGGTCCGGCCGAACGCCTGGGCACGGCCGGACTCGCCGGGCTGCTCACGGTCGCCGCGCTCGCCCTGGCCACAGGAGCCGCGGCCGGGAGCGTGCCGGGCATCGCCCTGGTGGCCGTCGCCTTCGGCGGCTTCCAGCTCGCGGAGGTGCTGGCCGACGCCAGGCTCCAGCAGCGGATCGACACCACGGGCCGGGCGACCCTGACCTCGGTGGCCGGCCTGGGCACAGAACTGGCCACGGTCCTCGTGTACACCGGGTACGCGGCGATCGGCACGACAACCGGGCACGGCACCGCCTTCGCGGTGTTCGCGGTGCCCTATCTGCTGACAGCGCTGCTGCTCGCGGCCGGACGGCCATTGCGGTCCCGGTGGGGCATCCCGTAGGTTGTGCGGCGATCTCTACCGGCGGGTAACACCGAGGGGTGACTGGATTCCCGCCACGCCCGATCGTCCCGTCGCCCTGGGGAGAGCATGCCCTGGCCCATCGGCCGTCCGACCACGGTCCGCGCTCGGATCGTGGCGCTCGCACTCGCACCGGCGATCGCCCTGATGGCGCTGTGGAGCTTCGCCATGGTGTCCGTCACCGGCGAACTGCGCGCGCTGGTACGGCTCCAGGGGGTGTACGAGGACTTCGGCACCCCCGTCGACACGGCGATCGGGCAGATCCAGATCGAACGGCGGCTCGCCGCAGCGTACCTGGGGGCGGGACACGGCACGGCGGGCGCCGCGGATCTGATGGAGCAGCAGCGCCGCACCGACCGTGCCGTGCACGCCCTGCGCGAAGCGATCCGCGGCGGGGACCGTGACCGGCTCTCGGACCGGCAGCGACAGGCCCTCGACGCCATGCTCGACACGGTCGACGGGCTGGAGGGGCTGCGCCGGCGCGTGCTGTCCCGGGACCTGTCCTGGGACCGGGCGGTGACCGAGTACGGCGCCCTCGTCGAGCCGGGCTTCGACGTCCAGTCGACGCTCACCGCACTGCAGGCGGGTCAGCTGGCGCGCGAGGCCCAGGTCGTCATCGAACTGGTGCGGGTACGGGAGTTCGTGTCGCGCGAGGACGCGCTCGTCGCCGGGGCGCGGGCCGCCGGTACGCTCACCGACCGCCAGTACGACACGCTCACCGCCACCATCGAGGACCGTCGGGTCTTCGAGCGGACCTACGTTCCCGACCTCCCCGCCGACTCGCGGTCTCTCTTCGAGGAGTTCCGGCGCGGGCCGCTCCACCGGGAGCTGCAGCGCGGTGAGGACGCCCTGCTGCGGGCGGGGGCCGGCCGGGCGGGCGAGGCGGTCGCGGCGGACATCTGGCGCGCCACGACCGACCGGGCCGTCAAGCGGTACATGCTGCTGTGCACACGCTCGGCGATGAACTCCGCCGAGCGCGGGCGGGAGTTCGCCTACCGGGAGCTGGCCAAGGCCGCCGTCGTGGGGGTGCTCGGACTCCTCGCCGTGGGGGTGTCCCTGTGGTTCGCGGTGCGCGGCGCCCGTCGTATCTCGCGCCGTCTGGAGACGCTGCGGGACGCCGCGGATCTGCTCAGCACCCGCCAACTCCCGGACGTCATGGCGAGATTGAGCGCGGGCGAAGAGGTGGACGCCGTCACCGAGGCGCCGCCGCTGGCCGACGGGGAGGCGGGCGCGGACGAGATCGGGGACGTCGGCCGGTCCTTCAACACCGCGCGGCTCGCGGCCGTCGAGGCCGCCGTCAAGCAGGCCACCCTGCGCCGCGGGCTGTTCGCGGTCCTCCTCAACATCGCCCGGCGCAACCAGGCGCTGGTGCACCGTCAGCTGAAGCTCGTCGACCGGCTGGAGCGGCAGACGGACGACCCCGACGTGCTGCACCAGCTGTTCCGCATCGACCACCTCACCACCCGGATGCGACGCCACGCGGAGAGCCTGATCATCCTCTCCGGCGCGGCACCCGGGCGCCGATGGCGGCGGCCGGTGCCGATCGCCGACGTCGTCTCCTCGGCGGTGGGCGAGATCGAGGACTACGCGCGCGTGGAAGTGCCGCCGATGGAGCGGGTGGGTGTCGCGGCGGACGCGGTCGCGGACGTCGTCCATCTGATCGCGGAACTCCTGGAGAACGCCACCTCGTTCTCCCCGCCCCACACCAGGGTCACCCTGCGCACCGGGCGGGACCGCGGCGGCTTCGTCGTGGAGATCGACGACCGAGGTCTCGGCCTCGACGGCGACCGCCGGGCGGAGGCCCACCGCACCCTCACCGCCCCCGACGACTTCGACCCGACCCGCCACGACCGCCTCGGCCTCTATGTCGTGGGCCGCCTTGCCGCCCGCCACGGCATCTCGGTCAGCCTGCACGATTCGCCGTACGGCGGAACGACGGCGACGGTGCTGCTGCCGGAGGGGGTGCTGGCGGAGCCGGGGGCCGAGGACGAGGCCCCGGAGGCCCTGGGGCGGCACACGGTGAGCGGGGCGAGCGGAGTGACCGGCGTGACCGGGGCGACCGGGGCGACCAGGGCGACCACGGTGATCGCCCCGGAGGACCGCACGTCGGAGCACGTCGCCCCCGCCCTTCCCACGCGCGTCCGCCAGGCCTCGATCGCCCCCGCCCTGCGCGCCGATGCACCGGTCGCCGCTGAACAAGCGGAGCGTGAGATCACCCCCGACGAGATGCGTGCCGTCTTCGGGGCCTTTCAGCGGGGGCTCGACCGTGGGCGCAAGGGACTGCCGGCGCGCACCGGGCCCGCACAGCCGACCGACACCGAGGAACGGACGGACGCCGACGATGCGCAGTGACGACGGGAGCCGGGAGGCAGGGGCCCCCGAGCACCCCGGGACGGACCTCGGCTGGCTGCTCGACGATCTCGTGGCAAGGACCGGGCACGTCCGCCAGGCCGTCCTGCTGACCGGGGACGGCCTCCCGCTGAGCGCCTCGGACGGGATGCGGACCCAGGACATCGAGCACCTCGCCGCCGTCTGCTCCGGCTTCCACGCCCTGGCCCGGTCCGCGGGGGAGCGGTTCGAGGTCGGCGAGGTGCGGCAGACCATGGTGATGCTCGACGACGCGTATCTGTTCATCACTCCGGCGGGCGCCGGCAGCCGCCTCGCCGTGCTGAGCGAGGCGCAGACCGACGTCGGTCAGCTGGCCCACGAGATGGCGCTGCTCGTCCGCCGGGTCGGCCGCCACCTGGACGCCACCGCGCGGTCGGACAGCCACCCGAACGGTTCCTGAACCGCCTGTGACCGACGAGCACTGGTACGAGGACGAGACCGGGCCGATGGTGCGTCCCTACACCGTGACCCGGGGCCGCACCCGGCCCGCCGCCGGGCACACCCTCGATCTGATGTCCCGGGTCACGGCCCTGGACACGGATCAGCAGCCCGTCGGCGTCGACCACGCCCGGACGTCCCTGCTAGCCCTGGTACGCCGCGGCCCCCGCACGCTCGTCGAGCTCGCCGCGGACGCCGACCTGCCCCTGACCGTCGTACGCGTCCTGCTGGGCGACCTCGCCGAAGCGGGCCTGGTCCGCATCGACGAGCCGCGGCCCGCGACACCGGGCGGCCCGGCAGCCGACCCGGAACTGCTGAGGGAGATCGTGGAGCTGCTGCGCCGGATCTAGGGAGCGGTGCGTGTCGGGGGGAGGGAGCCGCGCGGGGCTGGGGGTGCGGTGCGGCGGGGGGGGGCGTCGGTGGCGCGGGCGTGGTGTGCATCGGCGAGCCGCGGCCCGCGGGAAGGGGTGGCCCGTGGCCGACCCGGAGCTGCTGCGGGAGATCGTGGAGCTGCTGCGCCGGATCTAGGGAGCGGTGCGCTGGGGGGAGGGAGCCGCGCCGGGGCTGGGGAGCGGCGCGCCGGGGGGCAGAGAGCCGCGCCGGGCTGCGGAGCGGCGGTCGGGGGCCGTCGGTGCCCGGGAGGTGGGTCTTCGGGCAGTCCGCCGGGGCGATCGGCATCGGGGCTCTGTACGACCGCCTCGCAGGCCCGGCCGGGGGGCCGCCGGTGGCCGGGAAGCCGCGCAACGAATCGCCGCCCCACCCCCGATGCGCGCAACGATCCGCTCACGAGCGCGCAACGGCTCCTCCTTGTCCGGCCGAGCCCGCCGACCGTACCGTCTAAAGGACCCCCCAAACCCGTCCGTACCGGTGAGGAACCCGCATGCGCACCGCCCTGCTCCAGAGCTCCGGCCGACCCGGATCCGTCGCCGCGAACCTCAAGGTTCTCGACGAGGCCGCGGGCCGCGCCGCCGCCGCGGGCGCAGGGCTGATCGTCGCGCCGGAGATGTTCCTGACGGGGTACGCGATCGGCGACGACATCGCCCGTCTCGCCGAGCCCGCCGACGGCGACTCCGCCGACGCGGTCGCCGAGATCGCGGGCCGGCACGGCCTCGCGATCGCCTACGGCTACCCGGAGCGAGCGTCCGGCCGTGTCTTCAACTCCGCCCAGCTGATCGCCGCCGACGGCACCCGGCTCGCGAACTACCGCAAGACCCACCTCTTCGGCTGCTTCGAGCACGATCACTTCACCCCGGGCGACACGCCGGTCGTCCAGGCCGAGCTGAACGGTCTCCGCGTCGGCCTGATGATCTGCTACGACGTCGAGTTCCCGGAGAACGTCCGCGCCCACGCCCTCGCCGGCACCGACCTCCTGCTGGTGCCGACCGCGCAGATGCACCCGTTCCAGTTCGTCGCCGAGTCCCTGGTCCCGGTGCGCGCCTTCGAGAACCAGATGTACGTCGCGTACGTCAACCGGGTCGGCCAGGAGGGCGAGTTCGAGTTCGTCGGGCTCTCCGCGCTCGCCGCCCCCGACGGGGTCGCCCGCACCCGCGCAGGCCGCGACGAGGAACTGGTCGTCGCCGATGCGGACCCCGTCCTGCTCGCCGCCTCCCGTGAGGCGAACCCGTATCTCAAGGACCGCCGCCCCGGCCTCTACGGGTCCCTCGTCTGAAACCCGCCAAGCCCGCCCTCAGCCCAGCCCCCAGCTCTTTTCGCGCAAGGAGTCCGTACCCCATGACGTCCACCGTGCCCAACGCCGTCGAGCACGCTGACGAGCAGCGACTGCCGATCACCATGTTCGGCCCGGACTTCCCGTACGCGTACGACGACTTCCTGGCCCACCCCGCGGGCCTCGGCCAGGTACCCGCGACCGAGCACGGCACCGAGATCGCGGTGATCGGCGGCGGCCTGTCCGGCATCGTCGCCGCCTACGAGCTGATGAAGATGGGCCTCAAGCCCGTCGTCTACGAGGCCGACCAGATCGGCGGCCGCCTGCGCACCGTCGGCTTCGAGGGCTGCGAGGAGTCGCTGGCCTGCGAGCTGGGCGCGATGCGCTTCCCGCCGTCCTCCACGGCACTCCAGCACTACATCGACCTGGTCGGGCTCGAGACCAGTCCCTTCCCCAACCCCCTCGCGGAGGCCACGCCCTCGACGGTCGTCGACCTCAAGGGCGAGTCCCACTACGCCGAGACGATCGACGACCTGCCGCAGGTCTACCGGGACGTCGCCGACGCCTGGAACAGGTGCCTCGAAGAGGGCGCCGACTTCTCCGACATGAACCGGGCCATGCGCGCGCGCGACGTCCCGCGCATCCGCGAGATCTGGTCGCGGCTCGTCGAGAAGCTCGACAACCAGACCTTCTACGGCTTCCTCTGCGACTCCGAGGCCTTCAAGTCCTTCCGCCACCGCGAGATCTTCGGCCAGGTCGGCTTCGGCACCGGCGGCTGGGACACGGACTTCCCCAACTCCATCCTGGAGATCCTGCGCGTCGTCTACACCGAGGCCGACGACCACCACCGCGGCATCGTCGGCGGCTCCCAGCAGCTGCCGCTCCGCCTGTGGGAGCGTACGCCGGAGAAGATCGTGCACTGGCCGTACGGCACCTCGCTGAGGTCCCTGCACAGCGACGGTGAGCCGCGCCCGGCCGTGACCCGGCTGCACCGCACCGCCGGCAACCAGATCACGGTGACGGACGCGAACGGCGACATCCGCACCTACAAGGCGGCGATCTTCACCGCCCAGTCCTGGATGCTGCTGTCTAAGATCGCCTGCGACGACTCGCTGTTCCCGATCGACCACTGGACGGCGATCGAGCGCACCCACTACATGGAGAGTTCGAAGCTCTTCGTCCCGGTCGACCGGCCCTTCTGGCTGGACAAGGCCGTCGACGACAGGGGAAATCCGACGGGCCGGGACGTCATGTCGATGACGCTCACCGACCGTATGACGCGCGGTACTTACCTGCTGGACGACGGTCCGGACAAGCCCGCGGTCATCTGCCTCTCCTACACCTGGTGCGACGACAGCCTGAAGTGGCTGCCGCTGTCCGCGAACGAGCGGATGGAGGTCATGCTGAAGTCGCTCGGCGAGATCTACCCGAACGTCGACATCCGGAAGCACATCATCGGCAACCCGGTGACCGTCTCCTGGGAGAACGAGCCCTACTTCATGGGCGCGTTCAAGGCCAACCTGCCCGGCCACTACCGCTACCAGCGGCGCCTGTTCACGCACTTCATGCAGGACCGGCTGCCCGAGGACAAGCGGGGCGTCTTCCTCGCCGGCGACGACATCTCCTGGACGGCCGGCTGGGCCGAGGGCGCGGTCCAGACGGCGCTGAACGCGGTCTGGGGCGTCATGCACCAGCTCGGCGGGCAGACCGACGCGACCAACCCCGGCCCGGGGGACGTCTACGACGAGATCGCGCCGGTGGAGCTTCCGGAGGACTGAGTCTGCTCACCCCGGCAGCGGGGTGAGCAGCATGCGGCCCGCCAGGCCGACCGCCGCGTCCAGGCGGTCGGCGAACTCCCCGGCGAGGTCGGGCAGCCGGCGCAGCGCCCACAGCGCGCGGGCCGCCGACCAGGAGGCGTCGCGGGCCCGCTCCAGGCTCCATGAGCCGAGGAGATGGGTGAGCGGATCGGCGACCTGGAGGAGGTCGGGTCCCGGCATCAGATCCTCGCGGACGCGTTCCTCCAGCGAGCCGAGGAGATCGCCCACGCGGTCGAACTCGTCCTCCAGATCCGTGGGTTCGCAGCCGAGCGCACGACTGGTGTCCACCACGGCGAGCACCAGGTCGTGACCGATGTGCGCGTTGATGCCCGCGAGCGCGAACTGCAGCGGTCGTACGCCGGGATGACGGCGGAACTGCAACAGCGGCCGCCAACAGGCGGGCGGGCGCCGGTCGTCGGCCGCCGTCTCCACGACGGCCAGGTAGCGCTCGGCGAACCGTACGTCCAGCGTGACCGCGGCCCGCGCGTCCCCGAGCCGACCCGTGTCGATGCACCGGCCGACCGCCTCGGTGACGGCGAGGTACACGCGGTTGAAGACCGCGACCCCGTCCCGCTCCGGCAGGGCGGTGTCCAGCGCACGCATCCGGGAGACGACCCCGTCCAGGGGAGCGGTGACTTGCCGGCATCGCACCATGGGGGCAGAGTCCCAGCTGCACGCCGGCCCGGGTACCAGCGGGCCCGGCGCTTCCCCGGAACGGGGGAACGCGGACCTGGAGGTCACCGGGCCGCGGGGCGACCGGTTCACGGCCGCGGGTCGGGAACCGCCGCGGCCCGCAGATCCACCTTCGCCCGGTCGCGGGTGCCCGCGCGCAGCACCCCCGCGAAGACCACGAGCCCGCACGCCAGCACGGTCACCAGTCCGAACGACACCGTCAGGCTGGTTGCCTCGGCGATTCCGCCGATGGCGCTCGGCGCGACCAGGCCCGAGGTGTACGTGATGGTCGCGACGCCCGCGATGGCCTGGCTCGGGTTGGGGCCGCTGCGGCCCGCCGCCGCGAAGCAGAGCGGGACGACCACGGCTATGCCCAGGCCCATGAGCGCGAATCCGGTCATCGCCACGGCCGGATGACCCGCGACGACGATGAGCAGACCACCGGCCGCGGCGAGCACGCCGCCGACCCGGACGGTGCGGACCGGGCCGAAGCGGTTCACGACCGCGTCGCCCACCAGCCGCGCCAGCGCCATGGTCAGCATGAAGCCGGTCGTGCACGCGGCCGCGAGACCCGCGGAGGTTCCGAGCTGGTCGCGCAGATAGACCGCCGACCAGTCCAGGCTCGCCCCCTCCGCGAACACCGCGCAGAATCCGACCGCGCCGATCAGCAGAGCCGACCTGGGCGGCAGCGCGAACCGGGGCGGGGGTTCCTCGTCCTCGGCGGGCTGGAGATCGAGCACCCAGTTGCACGCGGTCACTCCGAGCACGGTCAGGACCGCGGCCGCCAGGAAGTGGTGCAGACGGGCGTCCGAGCCCAGATGCGCGGCGAGGGTGCCGGCCGCCGAGCCGATCAGGGCGCCCGCGCTCCACATGCCGTGCAGGCCGGACATGATCGAGCGCCCGAGACGGTTCTCCACCTCGACGCCGAGCGCGTTCATCGCCACGTCCGCCATGCCCGCGGTGGCGCCGTAGGTGAACAGGGCCAGACAGAGCGTGAGCAGGTTCGGCGCGAGGGACGGCAGGATCAGCGACAGCGTCCAGAGGGTGATCAGACCGCGCAGCGCGTTCCGGGCGCCGAAGCGGTGGCTGACGCCGCCCGCGAGCGGCATCGCCAGCGACGCGCCGAGCGCGGGGAAGGCGAGGGCGAGCCCCAACTGTCCGGCGCTGACCGACGCATGGTCCTGGATCCACGGCACCCGCGTTGCGAACGAGCCGGTCACGGCGCCGTGCACGGCGAACACGGCGGCCACGGCGTACCGTGCCCGCTTCACCTCGTGCTGCTCGTGAACCACTGCACTCATTGTGCGGCCCCTCCTTGGCTTTCCGGCCCCTTCGTTGCGTCGGCGAAAACTATCAGGAACCCTGCCTGATAAAAAGGGGACAGTCGCCCGACTCCGGCGCCCCGCCGATCTGGAAGGATCCCGGCATGCCCGCATCACCGAGCACCGCCCGGGCCATCAACGACCGGCTCGCCCTGCGTCTGCTCCAGCAGGAGGGCCCGCTGACGGCAGGGCAGCTGAAGCAGCTGACCGGCCTGTCCCGGCCGACCGTCGCCGACCTCGTCGAACGCCTCACGGTCTCCGGACTGATCGAGGTGGTCGGGGAGTCGGGGGAGCAGCGGCGCGGCCCGAACGCGAAGCTGTACGGGATCGTCGCCGGCCGCGCCCACCTCGCAGCCCTGGATGTGCGCACCGAGGGCGTCGCCGTGGTCGTCTCCGACCTGCTCGGACACGTGCTCGCCGAGGCGTCCGTGCCGATCGGCGGGGACACGGGCACGGGCCCCGCCGTGGAGCAGGCGGTCACGCTGGTCGAACGTGTGGCGAAGGAGGCCGGCGCCGACCGGCTCCACACCGTCGGGATCGGGGCGCCCGGCCTGATCGACCCGGCGAGCGGCGAACTCCGTGACTCCAGCGGCCTGCCGGAGTGGCACCGGCGGCTGATGACCGCCCTGCGGGAGCGCTTCCCGGGCGCCCGCGTCAGCGTCGAGAACGAGACCAACCTCGCTGCCGTCGCCGAACAGCGCGACGGGGCCGCCCGGGACCGGGACACTTTCGTGCTGCTGTGGCTCGGCATGGGGGTCGGCGCCGCGGTCGTCCTCGACGGGGCGGTGCGCCGGGGAGCCTCCGGCGGCGCGGGCGAGATCGGCTTCATGCCGCTGCCGGGGACCGAGGGCCTGCCCTCCGCCACCGACTGCGACGGCGGCTTCCACTCACTGACCGGTGCGGCGGCGGTCGCGGACCTCGCGGCACGGTATGGCGTGACGGCGTCGCCCGCCGCGCACGAACCGCTTGCGGCGGCGTTCGTCCGGGAGGCCGTGGCCCGGGTCGGCGCCGCCCCGGCCGCCGACGGTTTCCTCGACGCCCTCGCCGACCGCGTGGCCCTCGGCGCCGCCGCCGTGATCTCCGTCCTGGACCCGGGCTGCCTGGTGCTGGCCGGCGAGATCGGCCGCGCGGGCGGCGACTCCCTCGCCGCCCGGGTCCAGCACCGCCTCGCCCGGATGTCGCCCCTGCACACGGAGGTACGCCCCACGAGCCTGGGCGGCGGCGCGGTCCTGCGGGGAGCGCTGCTGAGGGCACGGGACCGGGCCCAGGAGGAACTGTTCGCACCTCCCCAGAGCTAGGGCCTGTCGTCAAATGCCCGCCTGCCTGCCGGGCGGACGACGGGCATTTGACGACAGGGCCTAATGCCCCAACAGGCCCTGTCCGCCCGCCCTTCGGTCAGCGGCGTCGGCCGACCCCGAAGCGCGTGGCCAGGTGGTCCTCGAACGTGCCCTTGCCGACGGCCTGTTCGGGTGCGAGGTGGCCGCCCTCGCGGAACCCCCGGTACGCCGCGCCCCACAGCGGGACGCTCAGCACCGCACGCCGGCGCCCCGTCGCCTTCAGATATGCACGGGCCAGCGACGGGAGTGTCCGTACCGCGGGCCCGCCCATGTCGTCGACCCGGCCCGCCGGCCCCACCCTCGCCAACTCGGCCAGCCGGTCCGCGACTTCCGTCACCTCGACCGGCTGGTCGCGCACCCCGGCCGGCACCAGCACGACCGGCACCTTGGCCATCTGCTGGAACAGCCGGACCAGCAGATCGTGGAACTGGGTGGTGCGCAGCACGGTCCAGCCGAGCCCCGACTCCTCGATCAGCTTCTCCACGGCCAGCTTCGTCCTGTAGTAGCCCAACGGCACCCGGTCGACGCCGACGATGGAGATGTACACCAGATGGGCGACCCCGGCCCGCCGCGCCGCCGCGATGAGGTGCGCGGCCGACTGCTCGTCCCCGCCGCGCTGCGTTGTGGCGCAGTGCACGATCGTGTCCACGCCCTCGACGGCCGCGTCCAGACCGCTGCCGCCCTCGCGCAGATCGACGGCGTACGGCGGTGTGTGCCGGCTGAGCACCCTCACCTCGTGCCCCTGCGCCCGCAGTCGCTCGGTGACGTGCCGGCCGAGGGTTCCGGTACCGCCGGTCACCAGGATCGTGCTCATGTTGTTTCCGCCCTTTCGGACACGGGCGCCCCGGGTGGAGTGCCCTTCGTCAGCTGGGACCGGACAGCCGCCGGGAAATGTGACAACCTCCCGGGGCTTCTTTCTACGGGCGCGTGAGCTGACGGGCGGCGTATTCCAGCTTGTCCGGATTCACTATGGCCCGCACCCGCACGATCAGCCCGTCGCGCCGCTCGAATCCGAGGACGCCGACGAGCGAGTCGCCGGCCCATGCGGCCAGTCCGCTCATGCCGTTGACCTCGGCCACCGTGAAGTGCAGGTCCGCCGTGAACTTCTGTGCGATGCCGACCAGGAACCGGACGACCTTCTCCCGCCCCTCGATCGGCCGCAGCGCGGCGGAGACCTTGCCGCCGCCGTCGCTCCACCAGGTGACGTCGTCCGCGAGCAGCTTCTCCAGCCCGGCCAGATCGCCCTCGCGGGCCGCCGTGAGAAAGGTGGTGACCAGTTCCTCCTGGCGCTCGGGCGACGCGGGCTCGAAACGGGACCGCGGCTCACCGATGCGATGGACGGCCCGCCGGTACAGCTGGCGGGAGTTGGCCTCGGTCAGGTCCAGCGCGTCGGCGATCTCCCGGTGCCCGTACCCGAACGCCTCCCGCAGCACGTACACGGCCCGTTCGGTCGGTGTGAGCCGTTCCAGCAGGATCAGCATCGCCAGGGACACGGCGTCCCGCTGCTCGGCGGACTCCAGGGGGCCGAGCGTGCCGTCCGAGGTGACCACGGGCTCCGGCAGCCAGGTCCCCACATACCGCTCGCGCCGGGCCCTGGCCGAGGTCAGCCGGGTGAGGCAGAGGTTGGTGACGACCTTCGCGAGCCAGGCCGCGGGGTGCTCGATGGCCGCACGGTCGGCCCCGCTGAACCGCAGATACGCGTCCTGGACCGTGTCCTCGGCCTCGTCGGCGGAGCCCGTCATCCGGTAGGCCAGGCCGAACAGCCGGGGGCGGTGGCGTTCGAACTCGTCGGCGATCGCGCTCGTCATGCGTTCACCCTGCCAGAGCGGGGGAGCGGGGTGATGAGTGACCCGGCGACGGGCAAGGGCCGTCGTCACCGCCGCCGGGCCGGTCGGCGCGGGGAGGGCGGAAGCCCCTCACCCGGGCAGACCCTAAAAGGACTAGACCATACGGGTCAATAGGTATGGACCAATCTCAAGCCGCCCCGCCCGTGAGCGAGTTGGGTCGCCCGGCCCGTCCGAGAAGTCCAGTCGCGAACCTTGTGATCGACCCCACACGGTTCGCCCGTATGGACGCCGACCGGGCGTGGCACACTGGCTCTGTACCAGAAGCAGCGCACTCCGGGGTCGGTGAAAGTCCGAACCGGCGGTTACAGTCCGCGACCCGGTCGCCTCCAGCGGCCGGTTGACCAGGTGAAATTCCTGGACCGACGGTTAAAGTCCGGATGGGAGGCAGTGCGCGGCGGGCGGGCATTCGTGCGCGCCGCCGTATCGGTTCGCCATCAGGCGAGCTCCGTCCGGCGTCGCCCCCGGTGTCCCTGCTCGTTCATTGTGTCGTCATCGACAGCCCCGGAGTCCGTGCCCCCATGAGGCAGGAGGACCCGGGAAGTGTTCACCGGAATCGTCGAAGAGCTGGGTGAAGTCACCGCCGTCGAGATCCTCGACGACGCCTCCCGCTTCCGTCTGCGTGGACCGGTCGTCACCCAGGGCGCGCGGCACGGCGACTCGATCGCCGTCAACGGCGTCTGTCTCACCATCGTGGAGCACGAGGGCGACGAATTCACCGCCGACGTCATGGCGGAGACCCTCAAGCGCTCCAGCCTCGGCGCCCTCACCGTCGGCTCCCGCGTCAACCTCGAACGCCCCATGGCCGTGGGCGCGCGCCTCGGCGGGCACATCGTCCAGGGCCATGTCGACGGCACCGGCACGGTCCTGGAGCGCACGCCGTCCGACAACTGGGAGATCGTGAAGATCTCGCTCCCCGCGGACCTCACGCGCTACGTGGTCGAGAAGGGCTCCATCACCGTCGACGGCATCAGCCTCACCGTCGTCGACGCCGGCCCCGACCACTTCACCGTCAGCCTCATCCCCACCACCCTCGCGCTGACCACCCTCGGCCACAAGCAGCCCGGCGACCCCGTCAACCTCGAGGTCGACGTCATCGCCAAGTACGTCGAGCGGCTGCTGGGCAGTCAGGGGGCCACCCGGTGAACTGGCTCAACTCCGAGGCGTTCACGCTGTTCGACCAGCACATCAAGTGGTCGGACACGATCGGCAACGTGATCGGCCTGATCGCCCTCGCGCTCGGCTGGCGGCGTTCCATCTGGAGTTGGCCCGCCCAGTTCGTCTCGGGAGTCGTCCTCTTCGCGGCCTTCGCCACCGCGCACCTCTCCGGCAGCGCCGGCAAGCAGATCGTCGTGATGGCGGTCGCGGTGTACGGCTGGTGGCAGTGGAACCGCGGCAAGGGCCAGGCGCAGGACGGCGGCGTCGCCGTCCGGTTCGCCACCTGGCGCGAGCGCACGGCCCTGGCCGGTGCCGCCGCATTCGGCACGGTCGCCGTGGCGCTGCTCTTCAAGGCGTACCCGTCGCTGTCCTGGGACCCCTGGCCGGACGCCTACATCTTCGTCGGCACGATCGTCGCCATGTACGCCCAGGCGCGCGGCATGGTCGAGTTCTGGTTCGCCTGGCTGCTCGTCGACCTGGTCGGCGTGCCCCTCAACTTCGCCAACGGCTTCGCCTTCTCCGGCTTCGTCTACATCATCTACGGCGCACTCGTCCTGTGGGGCATGCGCGACTGGTGGCTGCGCTCCCGCAGGGACTCGCGGCCCGTCCTGGAAGGAGTGCCCGCATGACAACGGCCCCCATCCTCTACAGCACCGACATCGAGGACTGGTCCCTCGACCCCGTCGAGCAGGCCATCGCCGACATCGCGGCCGGCCGCCCCGTCGTGGTCGTCGACGACGAGGACCGGGAGAACGAGGGCGACCTCGTCATCGCCGCCGAGAAGGCCACCCCCGAGATCGTCGCCTTCATGATGAGCGAGTGCAGGGGACTGATCTGCGCCCCCATGGAGGGCGACGAGCTGGACCGGCTCGAGCTCCCGCAGATGGTCGAGGACAACACCGAGTCGATGAAGACCGCGTTCACCGTCACCGTGGACGCCTCCGCCGCGCACGGGGTGACCACCGGGATCTCCGCCTCCGACCGCGCCACCACGCTTCAGCTGCTCGCCGACGGCACCGCAGGGGCCGACGACTTCGTCCGCCCCGGCCACATCTTCCCGCTGCGCGCCAGGCCGGGCGGGGTGCTCGTCCGCAACGGCCACACCGAGGCCGCCGTCGACCTCGCCCGCCTCGCCGGACTGCGCCCGGCCGGCGCGATCGTGGAGATCGCCGGCGAGGACGGCCGGATGCTGCGCCTGCCCGAGCTGATCCCGTTCGCCCGCAAGCACGGCCTGACGATCATCTCCATCGAGGACCTGATCACCTACCGCCGGGCCGCCGAGCCCACCGTCCGCCGCGAGGCCGAGGTGCGGCTGCCCACCGCCCACGGCGCGTTCACGGCGTACGGCTACCGCTCCACCGTCGACGGGGTCGAGCACGTCGCCCTGGTGCACGGCGAGATCGGCGACGGCGAGGACGTCCTCGTGCGCGTCCACTCCGAATGCCTCACCGGTGACGTCTTCAGCTCCCTGCGCTGCGACTGCGGACCCCAGCTGGACGCCTCCCTGGCCCGCATCCAGGCCGAGGGCCGGGGAGCGGTCGTCTATCTGCGCGGCCACGAGGGACGCGGCATCGGGCTGATGTCCAAGCTGCGCGCGTACGAGCTCCAGGAGCGCGGCCGCGACACCCTCGACGCCAACCTGGAGCTCGGCCTGCCCGCCGACGCCCGGGACTACGGCGCCGGCGCGCAGATCCTGGCGGACCTCGGCGTCCGCAGCCTGCGTCTGATGACGAACAACCCCGAGAAGACCGACGCGCTGCTGCGCCACGGCCTCAAGGTCAACGGACGCGAGCCGATGCCCGTGACCGTGGGCGAGCACAACCTCCGCTACCTGCGCACCAAGCGGGACCGGATGGGGCACGACCTGCCCTGGCTGGACGCGGCCCCCGCGTCCACCTGCGGCAACCAGTAAGAGAACAACGAGGAGAGACGTGAGCGGCAAGGGTGCACCGGAACTGTCCGTACGCAATGTCGGGGACCTGCGGGTCGCCGTCATCGCGGCACAGTGGCACGAGACGGTGATGGACGGACTGGTGAACGGCGCCCTGCGCGCCCTGCACGAGCTCGGTATCGACGAGCCGACCCTGCTCAGGGTCCCCGGCAGCTGGGAGCTCCCGGTGGCCGCCAAGGTCCTCGCGGGCCGCGGGTACGACGCGGTCGTCGCCCTCGGCGTCGTGATCCGCGGCGGCACCCCCCACTTCGACTACGTGTGCCAGGGCGTCACCCAGGGCCTCACCCAGGTCTCCGTCGAGACCGGCGTCCCCGTCGGCTTCGGCGTGCTGACCTGCGACACCGAGGAGCAGGCCCTGGACCGCGCGGGTCTGGAGGGCTCCAACGAGGACAAGGGACACGAGGCGGTGACGGCGGCGGTGGCCACCGCGGCCACCCTCCGCTCAGTATCTGAACCGTGGCACTAGGCGGGGCGGCACAACGGCTAGGGTGGGCACCACCATGTCCAAGAAGACGTTCGAGGAGCTCTTCACCGAGCTCCAGCACAAGGCCGCCCACGGCGATCCCGCCACCTCCCGCACCGCAGAGCTGGTCGGCAAGGGCGTCCATGCCATCGGCAAGAAGGTCGTCGAGGAGGCCGCCGAGGTCTGGATGGCCGCCGAGTACGAGGGCAAGGAGGCGGCCGCCGAGGAGATCTCGCAGCTGCTCTACCACGTCCAGGTGATGATGGTCGCCCGCGGGATCTCCCTGGACGACGTCTACGCCCACCTCTGAGCCGCACCTCGCACCCCAGCACCGTACGAACGAACGAAGGAAGCCGACCTCATGCTGCGCATCGCCGTCCCCAACAAGGGTTCCCTGTCAGGCCCTGCGGCGGAGATGCTGCATGAGGCCGGCTACCAGCAGCGCCGAGAGTCGAAGGAACTCCGGATCGTCGACCCGGAGAACGAGGTCGAGTTCTTCTACCTCCGCCCCCGCGACATCGCGATCTACGTCTCCTCCGGCCGCCTCGACATCGGCATCACCGGGCGCGATCTGCTGATCGACTCCGGTGCGAAGGCCGAGGAGATCCTGCCGCTCGGCTTCGCCCGCTCCACCTTCCGCTACGCCACCAAGCCGGGCACGGCGACCGGTGTCGAGGACCTGGGCGGCATGACGGTGGCCACCTCGTACGAGGGCATCGTCGCCGGACACCTCGCCGAGCACGGCATCGACGCCTCCGTCGTCCACCTCGACGGCGCCGTGGAGACCGCCATCGAGCTCGGTGTCGCCGAGGTCATCGCGGACGTCGTCGAGACCGGCACCTCGCTGCGCAACGCCGGCCTGGAGATCATCGGCGAGCCGATCATGAAGTCGGAGGCCGTCGTCGTCCGGCGCAGCGGCGCCGACGCCGAGGACCCCAAGGTGCAGCAGTTCCTGCGCCGCCTCCAGGGTGTCCTGGTGGCCCGGACGTACGTGATGATGGACTACGACTGCCGCGTCGAGCAGCTCGAGAAGGCCGTCGCGCTCACCCCGGGCCTGGAATCGCCCACCGTCTCGCCGCTGCACAACGAGGGCTGGGTCGCCGTCCGTGCGATGGTCCCCGCCAAGGAAGCGCAGCGGATCATGGACGACCTGTACGACATCGGCGCACGGGCCATCCTGACCACCGCCATCCACGCGTGCCGGCTCTGAGGGGTCGCGGAGAGATGTCCGACCTGCCCACCCTTCCCGTCACCTTCCGGCCGGGCCGCACCCGCGCGGTCCTGCTGACCGCCGGAAGCGCCATCTTCGCCGTCATCACGACGATCGCGATGCTGCTGGAGAAGCTCAGCGCGGGGGAGCGCCTCAGCTTCGTCCTCACCGGGGCGATGCTCTTCGGCGTGCTGCTCGTGCTGTCCCGGCCGAAGGTCGTCGCCGACGAGTCCGGCGTCACCGTCGTCAACATCGCCGGCAGGCGCCGTCTCGACTGGGCCGAAATCCTCCGGGTGAACCTGCGGCCCGGCGACCCGTGGGTGTTCCTCGACCTCAGCGACGGCACCAGCCTGCCCGCGCTCGGCATCCAGCCGGGGATCGCCAAGCAGCGGGCCATCGACGACGCGCGCACCCTGCGGGCGCTGGCCGAGGCCCGGTCCATCAAGGATCCCGGGCCGCAGCACGGGTGACTCGCGCCACTTCAAGGCCGCCCCACGCACCATGAAGACTGACTCACGGCCGCCGACCCTGCCGCACAGCCCCGTGTCTTGATTAATCTGTTGGCGGAGGCGCGTTTCGCTGCGTCTCCGCCCCTGTGTGCCGCCCGGCGCCCAGGGGTTCCTGCTACCCGAGGAGTGACACCCTCCGGCGATGGACGGATCGTCCTGTAGTACCTGCGCCGCCCCCTGCCGACATACCGCGGACCCGGTCCGCGCGTACGCGCCGGCGGCGGCATCATGACCACCCCGTTGCTGCTGCTCGCGGCAGCCTTCGTGCTGATTCTCGCCAACGGCTTCTTCGTCGCGGCCGAGTTCGGCCTGGTCACCGTCGAGGCCACGGACGCGGAACGGGCCGCCGCCGACGGCGACCGACGGGCCCGTAAGGTCGCCGACTCGCTCAAGGAGCTGTCCTTCCAGCTCTCCGGCACCCAGCTCGGCATCACCATCACCTCCCTCGTCGTCGGCATGCTCGCCGAACCCGCGCTGGCCGCGCTGCTGCACGGCCCGTTCGCCGCGGTCGGCATCCCCGAGGGAGCCGTGTCCGGTGTCGCCGTGGCCGTCGGCATGCTCCTCGCCTCCGCGGTGCAGATGGTGATCGGCGAACTCGTGCCCAAGAACTGGGCGGTGTCCCGGCCCATGCAGGTCGCGCGGTTCGTCGCCGGCCCGCAGCACGCCTTCGCGCGGCTGTTCCGGCCGGTGATCGCCGGCCTCAACGCCGTCGCCAACCGCCTGGTCCGCGCGATGGGCGTCGAGCCGGCCGAGGAGCTGGCCTCCGCCCGCACCCCCGGCGAACTCGTCTCCCTGGCCCGGCACTCCGCGCAGGCCGGTGCCCTGGAGCAGGACACCGCCGACCTCTTCGTCCGGACGCTGTCGCTCGGCGAGCTGACCGCGCAGCACGTGATGACCCCGCGTGTGAAGGTCAGCGCGCTGCAGTCGTCGGCGACCGCGGAGGACGTGGTCAACCTGACCCGCGCGACCGGTCTGTCCCGCTTTCCCGTCTACCGGGAGAAGATCGACGAGATCGTCGGCATGGTCCACCTCAAGGACGCCCTCGCGGTCCCCTCGCAGGACCGGCTGCGCACCCCGGTGGGACGTATCGCCCGCCCGGCGCTGCTGGTGCCCGAGACCCTGCCCGTGCAGCCGCTGCTGGCCCAGCTGCGCAGCGAACAGCCCATCGCGGTCGTCGTCGACGAGTACGGCGGCACGGCCGGTGTGGTCACGCTGGAGGACATCGTCGAGGAGATCGTCGGTGAGGTCCGCGACGAGCACGACGGACAGGACCTGCCCGAACTGGCCGCCGCCCTGCCGGAGGACGGCAGGCCCGCCTGGGACGCCGACGGCAGCTGCCGTGTGGACGTGCTGCAGCGCATAGGCCTCGATGTGCCCGAGGGACCGTACGAGACCGTCGCCGGTCTGGTCGCCGATCTGCTCGGCCGGATCCCGGCCGTCGGCGACCGGGCCGAACTGCCCGGCTGGCGGCTGTCCGTGCGCCGGGTCGGCCACTACCGCGCCGAGCGGGTCCGCCTGGTCAGAACGGGGACCGTCGTGGAGGCCGCCCGATGAGCATGCTCCAACTCCTCTTCGCCGCGCTGCTGGTGCTCGCCAACGGCTTCTTCGTCGGCGCCGAGTTCGCGCTCGTCTCCGTGCGCCGCAGCCAGATCGAGCCGCTCGGCACCGCGCGGTCCCGGCAGGTCCTGTACGGCCTTCAGCGGCTGCCGCAGATGATGGCGGCCGCCCAGTTCGGCATCACCGTGTGCTCGCTGACCCTGGGCGCGGTCGCCGAGCCGACGGTCGCGCACCTGCTGGAGCCGGTCTTCGAGTGGATCCATCTGCCGCACGGGATGATCCACCCCCTCGGCTATGTGATCGCGCTCGCCGCCGTGGTCTTCTTCCATCTCGTCATCGGCGAGATGGTCCCGAAGAACCTCGCCATGGCGGCCCCCGAGAAGGCCGCGCTGTGGCTCAGCCCCGGCCTGGTCGCCTTCGCCCGCCTGTGCCGGCCCATCACCGTGGCGCTCGGCGCCTGCGCCCAGGGCATCCTGCGGCTCTTCCGCGTCGAGCCCAAGGACGAGGTCGAGGCGGTCTTCACCAGCGAACAGCTCAACCGGCTGGTGGAGGACTCCGGGCAGGCCGGTCTGCTCGCCCCCGAGGAGCAGGAACGCCTGGAGGACGCCCTGGAGCTGGGCTCCCGCCCGGTGACGGACGTGCTGCTGCGGCGCGAGTCCCTGGTGACGGTCAGCCCGGCGGTCACCCCGGGGCAGATCGTCGGGCTCACCGCCCGCACCGGGTACTCCCGTTTCCCGGTGGCCGCCGAGACGGGCGCTTTCATGGGCTATCTGCATGTGAAGGACGTACTGGACCTGGAGGACTCCGAACGGGCCGTACCGCAGCAGCTGTGGCGTCCCATGACGACCCTCAGGTCCGAACTGCCCCTGGACGACGCCCTGACGGTGATGCGCCGCGCCGCGACCCACCTGGCGCAGGTGGCGGACGCGTCCGGGAAGGTGCTGGGGCTGGTCGCGCTGGAGGACGTGCTGGAGCTGCTGGTCGGCGAGGTGACGGATCCCGCGCACCGGAAGACGCCGCACACGATCAGGGTGGCGGAGCCGCGGGCGAGCGGCGAGCCCGAGGGGGCGCTGGCGGGCTGACGTGACGACCGCCGGCCGGTCCGCGGGGTCCGTCACATCGCCGACGGATCCTGCGGGCCCCGGCCCGACAGCACCTCGCCGTACGCCTGCATCAGATCCGGCAGCCGGAGCGTGGACAGGTCGTCCCGGGACAGCGTGCCCGGATACATCGACAGCCGCAGGTCCCGGTAGGCACAGCTCTTCTCGTACAGGGTCCGCAGGAACCGCCCGTTGCCCAGCTCGTCGATCCATCCCTGGTCGACCACGTGCCCGGCGATGGAGCGCAGCTCGTCGAGCGCCTCCTCGTCCCACACGTCCCCGTTCTCCGCGGCCAGCACCTCGCCGATCGAGGTCAGTTCGAGGGGGCGGTACGACGGGAAGTCGACGCGGGTGGTGAAGCGGGAGGACAGCCCGGGATTGGCGGCGAGAAGGCGGTCCATGCCCTCCGGGTAGCCGGCGAGTATGACCACCAGGTGATCGCGGTTGTCCTCGGCCCGTTTCAGCAGCACCTGAAGGGCCTCGTCGCCGTATGCGTCGCCCTTGCCGTAGCCGGAGTTGGACAGGGAGTAGGCCTCGTCGACGAAGAGGACTCCGCCGAGCGCCGAGTCGATGAGCTCGTTCGCCTTCACCGCGGTCTGGCCGAGATACTCGCCGACCAGGTCGGCCCGCTGGGCCTCGACCAGATGGTCGCCGCCGAGCAGCCCCAGGGCGTAGAAGACGCGGCCCAGTATGCGGGCCACCGTGGTCTTGCCGGTGCCGGAGGGACCGGAGAAGACGAAGTGCCGCTTGGGCGGCTGGACCGGCAGGCCCTGACCGGCGCGCAGCCGGGCCATGTTCAGTTGGGCGGAGAGCGCCTTCACCTGGCGTTTCACGGGTTCCAGGCCCACCATGCGCTCCAGCTCGGCGAGCGCCTCCTCCAGCAGCACGGGATCGGTGGGTCCCGCGGGCAGCGGCGGCACCGGTGCGTTCTTCTCGCGCACGGCCGGTCCGGTCACCGACGGCAGCGGGCCGGCCGGCGACGGCTCGGGCTCCGTCAGCCTCAGGTCCCGTCCTTCGGTGCCGAACAGCGGGTCGAGGCAGTCCGGCCCCTCCAGGGCGTCCTGCCCGAGGCCGGTGAGCGTGATCGCCGCGAGGTCGGCGGGGTCGTCGTAGCCGTCACCCTCGGCGATCGCCGCGAGGCGGGCCGAGGTGTCCATGAACGCCGGGTCGACGCGGTGCACGGCCCGGTACAGGGGGAGGGCGGCCGCGCTGCGGCCCGTGCCCTCGTGCGCCCGCGCCAGCCAGTAGCGCAGCTCCTTGCGCTGGGGCTGTTCGCTGCGGCAGCGCATCAGAGCGGCCGACAGGAGGGGTTCGGCCTGCCCGTACATCTCCAGGCGGACGCGGGCCATGCCGCCGAACAGACCGGCCTCGATGCCGAGCATGGGGTCGTCGAGCAGCGGGTCGGTGTGCCGGACCAGCTGCTCCCAGTCCTTGACCAGATAGGCGCGGCAGGCGTGCAGGAAGCGGACCTGGTGGTCGGCGTCGACCGGCGGCAGTCCGGCGAGGGCCCGGTCCAGCTCCGGGACGTGCCGGCCGTCCAGCCAGTGGGAGGCGTGCGCGAGCAGCAGATCGCGGGGGCTCTCCAGGACGGGTTGCACCCACCAGCCCAGCCAGTACCAGGAGTTCAGGGTGCGACGGTGCCGGGCGCGCTGTTCGCCGAAGCGTTCCCGGTGCCGGAACATGCGCAGTAACGCGGTCGTCGTGTCGACGCGCAGCGCGTGCAGCCCGAGCCAGCCGTCGGCCATCCCGGGATCGATGCGCACCGCGGCCCGGAACTCCTCCTCCGCCTGCGGATAGGCACCCATCGTGTAGGCATCCACACCCCGCAGCCAGGCGAGGTCGGCCGGGGCCTCGGTGCCCTGCGTGCCGAAGTCCATCACGTCCCCCACAAACCGTGCCCCCGCTGGTTCACCGACGGGCCGTCGCCCGTCGGCGCTGTGGTCCAACGGCCGTGCCGCGGACCGGAGTTGCGACGGTGCGCAGAGCTGCCGTCCCTGTGTCGCACCGAGGGCATCGTACCCGCGACGGCCTCGCCCGCCGAAGGGTGCCGCACGGGCCGTTTGACGAGGTGGGAGCAGATGGGGCGCATCGAGCGTGGTGACCGAGGGTGAAGACATCAGGCCCCGCGGCGCCCGGATCACCCAGAGAGGGCAGAACGAAGCCCCCGATCACGGGGGAACAACCGGGGGCTTCGCGACTGTGGGCGACTTCCGATAGCCGCACATTGAGAACGTAAGTCCTGTACGGGCCCCCGGTCAAGCCGAGTTGAAGCACTCCGGAAAGTTCCAGCGCAGGGGTTCTTCACACGTTCAGCACATTGCGGATGGTCCGTCACCGTGTGTGAGGGGCCGGTCCGGTCCACATGTCCCGGCAGGCCCCCTGAGCACCTCGTATCCCTCGCTGTACTGCCGTACCAGAAGGTCCGCGTAGGGCCGGGAGGGGTCCTCGGCGAAGTGCCGGCGCTCCGCCCGGACCCAGCCGGCCCAGAACTCCCGCTGCTCCTCGCCGTCCCGTGACCGGCCGCGGGTCCACGACTCCTCGTGCGGCAGCTCCATCCACAGCAGCTGCGCCAGATGCGGGCGCAGGGCGCGGCGGCCGGCGCCGACTCCCTCCAAGAGGATCACGGGGGCGGGCGGCAGGGTGTGCGTCGGGCCGAAGCGGCGAGCCCGCCAGTCGTAGGTGGCGTAGTGCGCGCTCTCGCCGCGGCCGAGCGGTTCGATCACCTGGGCCAGCAGTCGCCCGGTCCACCCGAACATTTCGTCGTGGCTGGCGATGTCGTCGAGGTGCAGTACGGGTGCGCCCGCAAGGGCCCGGGCCAACTGTCCGGCGAACGTGGACTTTCCGGAGCCGGCGTGCCCGTCGATGCCGATCAGCCGCACCGGGCCGCAGGACGGGGGCAGACGGCGGAGCCGGGAGGCGAGCTCGTGAATGGCTGTTCCTCGAAGGAGTGGGGCGAGCATATTTCGTTGGAACATTCTAGCGCCAGGGGCTCATGGGCCCGGAAATAGTGTCGCATTGAACTAGTTGTTGAGTCTTGCTCTTGTCTTCTCCGATGTCGTCGGAAAACCCCGTCCGTTATGTCGAAATCGGCGTTCCCAGTGCCCGTGCCGCTGAGTAGGGTGCCTGGTGTTCAACTGCGAGACGTCGTAACGGGGATGGACAGGAGCAGATGGCCGCGGGGTTATTCGAGGGGCAGTATGTGTGGCATCCGGCGGCCGACGACCGTTTGCTCGCGAGCGTCTGCGTCGACGTACGGGCCGGCCGTAGTCACAGCGCCCAGGAAGCCCTGGCCGAGACACGGGGAGATTTCGGGCTGCGCGGCCACCGCTCCCTGGTCCTGGCCTCGGAGGCGGCCGACTCCGACCTCGCCGAGCGCTGGCTGGACGAGGACCCCACTCCCGAGGCCGCCCTGATGTGGGCGCGGGTCGCCGTGCTGCGGGCGCTGCGCGCGGCCGACGCCCACGATCCGCGGGCCGAGGCGCTGGAGCGGATGGCGCTGGCCGCCTGCGACCGGGCCGCGGCGGCCCACCCCGCCGATCCCACCCCCTGGGTGGCCAAGCTGGCCATGGCACGGCTGCACCGGCTGCGCGACCCGGCGCCGCACGGGCTGCTGACCGCACCGCCGGGACCCTGGCGGCTGTTCTCGCACATCCTGTCGCTCGACCCCTGGCACCGTGAGGCCCACCACCGCTTCCTGGCGTGCTTCTTCACCCGGTACGGCGGCTCGGTGAACGCGGCCTGGGACGTCGCCGCGTTCCTCGGCCAGCGGGCGCCCGCGGACTCGCCGCTGCGGCTGCTCCCGCTGGTCGCGCTGGTGGAGAGCTACAACCCGACCCAGCTGCTCGCCGACCGGGTCTGGGAGCAGCCGCAGTGGCGCTCGGCCGCGCTCGCGGTCTACCAGAACTGGCTGCCCGCGGTGGCCGGTTACCGCTTCACGCCGGTGCTCGACCTGGCATACCTCGCGCATGCGCTGGTCATGGGCGGGCGCGAGTTCGAGGCCCGCGCGGTGTTCACGGCGATGGGTCCGTACGCCTCCCGGATGCCCTGGAGCGTCTTCGGTGAACCGGCGGACCAGCTGTCGCGGGCGCGCCGTGCCTGCGGCCTCCCCGTGCCGGGAGCCGCCTGAGCCCCACCCAACCCCCCACCGAGAGAAAGGCAGACCCTTGTCAGAACGGATATCGGTCCCGCGTGCCCGAACCCGCGGGGAAGCCGATCCGGACCTGCTCGACGACGACGCCACCCTGCATGCGATGGGTTATCCGAGAAAACTCACCCGCCGCTTCAAGGCGTTCGACAATTTCGCCATCTCATTCACCATCATCAACATCATCTCCGGTATTTTCTCCGGCTTTGGATTCGGTCTGAACGCGGGCGGCCCGCGCATTCTCGTCTTCGGCTGGATCGGTGTCTCCGTCATGGTGCTCTTCGTGGGAGCAGCGATGGCGGAAGTGGCCTCGGCCTATCCGACGAGCGGGGCGCTGTATTTCTCCGCCGGGAAACTCGCCAGGCGGCACAAGGGCGCCTGGTCCTGGTACACGGGCTGGCTGAACTTCGTGGGCCAGGTCGGCGGCACGGCCGCCACGGGCTACGCCGCCGCCACCTTCGTCCAGGCGTTCATCACCCTCCAGTGGCCCTCGTACGAGCCGACAGCCCACCGGACGGTCCTGATCACGGCCCTGATCATCGTGCTCCAGGGCCTCGCGAACACGTACACCGTGCACCTGGTCGCCGTCCTCAACCGGATCTCCGTCTGGTGGCTGCTGACCGGGCTCGTGATCATCGTGAGCACGCTGATCGTCATGCCCGACCAGCACCGCTCGGCGTCCTTCGTGACGCATTTCGTGAACAACACCGGTTTCACGAGCGGGCTGTACGGCGGCCTGCTCGGCCTGCTGTTCACCAGTTGGACCTTCACCGGCTTCGACGGCAGCTTCCACATGTCCGAGGAAACCGTCCGGGCGACGGTGAACGCCCCCAGGGGGATCACTCGTGCGATCGGCTACTCGGCGATCACCGGACTGATCCTGGTGCTCGCGCTCGTCCTGAGCATTCATGACTACGACCGTGTGGCGGGCGCGTCCGCGCCTCCCGTCCAGATCCTGATCGACGGGCTCGGCCTCGGCACCGCCAAGGCACTGCTGCTGATCGTGATCGGGGCCATGCTCTTCTGCGGCCTGGCCAATCTCACCAGCAACACGCGGCAGATCTTCGCCTTCTCCCGGGACGGGGCGATGCCCGGCTCGCGCTGGTGGCACTCGGTCTCCCCGCGCACCCGCACCCCCGTCAAGGCGGTCTGGCTGGCGGTCGTCTGCTCGCTGGCCCTCGTGCTGCCGGGCTGGTGGTCGCACACGGCGTTCACCGCCATCGTCAGCGTGAACGTGGTCGGGCTCTTCCTCGCCTACGCCGTGCCGATCTTCCTGCGGCTGCGGCTCGGCGACGAGTTCCAGCCCGGGCCGTGGCACCTCGGCCGCTGGGGCCGGCCTGTCGGGGCCGTGGCGGTGACCTGGATCCTACTCAGCAGCGTCCTGTTCATGCTGCCGCAGGCCTCGCCGATCACCGCCGACTCCTTCAACTACGCCCCGATCGCCCTGGGCGTCGTGCTGCTCGTGGCCACGGTGTGGTGGTTCGCCACCGCCCGCCGCCGCTTCCGCGGTCCGGTGAGCTACGGCCGCCCGGACGAGGTGGCCGCGATGGATCTCATCTGACGATCGGCCATCGGCCATCGGCCTCTTGGTCCATCGGTCGATCGGCCCATCGGTCCCGGCGCGGCGTGTCCGACCGCGCCGGGACCGTCCCGCAGCAGGTCATGCCAGTGGTCCAGACCCATATTCATGGGCGTGGCACGGCCCGAGATGCTGGCCGGACCATGGCCGCTGCGGCCATAGTTGGCGCACCACCGCGCGCCAGCCGGTGGACGAACGCGCACTGGACCTGCCCCGACTCGGACACCTGGGGGTCATTCCGCCCATGAGCAGATCCGAACAGCCGTCCCGTAGAACCGTCCTTGCCGCCGCCGTCGCCGCGGCGGTGACCAGCAGCGCGGCCCCGGCGGCCGCCGACACCGCGGCCGACGCCGTGGACTTGGCGCAGGTGCCGTCCCGCCCGGTCGACAACCGTGCCTGGATCACCTGCGCCGACTGGTTAAGCGGTGCGAGAAACGGCACCCGAGCGGTCGCGGGCGCCCGCCCCGGCCTCGTCCTCGGCACCCCGGCCGGCACCGCCGACTACACCGACCCGCACACCGGCACCACCGCCGCCTGGGAGTACGGAACCTGGACGTCCCCCGTCCACGGGCTCACCGTCCCCTCCACCGAGGCGGTCGCCTCCTGGAACGCACACACCCCGGCCGGCACGTGGCTCCAGGTCGAGCTGACCGGCACGTACTCCGACGGCACGAACACGCCCTGGTACGTGATGGGCCGCTGGGCGGTCGGCGACCAGGACATCAGGCGGACCTCCGTCGACGACCAGACGGACGGCAGGAGCACCGTCTGGACGGACACCTTCGCCATCGACGACGCCACGACCGGCCTGCGCCTGACCTCGTACCGTCTGCGGCTGACCCTCTACCGCAGGCCCGGCACACAGCTCACGCCCACCGTCTGGCGGCTCGGTGCGATGGGCTCCGACATCCCCGGCCGGTTCACGGTCCCGGCCTCCACCCCGGGCCTCGCCCGGGAGCTGATCGTCCCGCGCTACTCCCAGGAGATCCACGCCGGCCAGTACCCCGAGTACGACAACGGCGGCGAGGCCTGGTGCAGCCCCACCTCCTCGCAGATGATCATCGAGTACTGGGGCGGCCGGCTCACCCCGGAACAGCTGGCCTGGGTCGACCCGGCCTACGCCGACCCACAGGTGTGCCACGCGGCCCGGTACACCTACGACTACCAGTACGCCGGCTGCGGCAACTGGCCGTTCAACGCCGCCTACGCGGCCACCTTCCCGGACCTCCAGGGCGTGGTCACCCGGCTCGGCTCGCTCACCGACCTGGAGACGCTGATCGCGGCCGGCATCCCGGCCATAACGTCCCAGTCGTTCCGCAAGGACGAGCTCACGGGGGCGGGCTACGGCACCGCGGGCCATCTGATGACGGTGATCGGCTTCACCGCGGACGGCGATGTGATCGCCAACGACCCGGCCTCCCCGAGCGACGTGGCCGTCCGGCGCGTCTACAACCGGCGCGAGTGGGAGAACATCTGGCTCAGAACCAAGCGGTACAACGCCTCCGGCAAGGTGGTCTCCGGTACCGGCGGTGTCTGCTACCTGTACTTCCCGGCACACCCGACCGCGCGCCGGCGCAAGGCGCTCGCGGCCGTGGGCGTGCGCTGAGCCCGCTCCGGGCGTGGGCCCGGAACGGCGAACGGAAGGCCCCCGGTGCGCCGGGGGCCTTCTCATGTGACCAACGTCTCCACCTCAAAAGCCGCTTCCGGTGGCAAGGTGGACAACCATGACCGCACACTCAGCCACCGCCTCCCGCCCCCGTACCGGCGGGCCCGAGGGCGACGGTCCGAAGGTCCTCGAGCACGTCATGGGATGGACCCTCGTCGTGGTGTTCGCGATGCTTGTGACCCAGCTCGGCCTGCTGTGACCTGATCCATACCGACCTGCCATACTGCGGGTGTCCCGCCGCCCGTTGGAGACCAGGGTCGAAATTGAATATCAGTCAGCAGCGCGCAGCTGTCCGCCCCCGGGCGCGCGGCACCGAGCGTTCGGCCGCCCGTCGCGCCGAACTCATCTCCATCGGGCGGAGGTTGTTCGCCGACACTTCGTACGACGCGCTCTCGATGGACGACATCGCCCGGCAGGCCCATGTCGCCAAGGGGCTGATCTACTACTACTTCCAGTCCAAGCGCGGCTACTACCTGGCGATAATCCAGGACTCCGTCGCCGACCTGGTCACCTACGCGGCGAGCGGACTCGAACTGCCCCCGGTGGACCGGGTCCACCGCACCATCGACAGCTATCTGCGCTACGCCGAGCACAACCAGGCCGCGTACCGCACGATCGTCAGCGGGGGAGTCGGCTTCGACACCGAGGTGCACGCCGTCCGGGACGGGGTGCGCGCGGCGATCGTCTCGACCATCGCCGAAGGGGCGTACGGGCGCGTCGACATCGCCCCGCTGGCCCGTATCGGCCTGCTCGCCTGGGTGTGCAGCGTCGAGGGCGCCACCCTCGACTGGATCGCCCGCCCCGAACTGTCCCGCGCCACCATGTGCGAGCTGCTGGTCAGGACGCTCGGCGGTACGATGCGCGCCATCGAGGAACTGGACCCCGCCCACCCGGCCCCGCGGCCGGCCCGCCGGGACGGCTGACGGCAGCGGCACCGGGGGCAGGACGACAGGGCAGCAGGACGACACGACGGCAAGGGGCGGAGGCTCGTGGTCCTCCGCCCCGAGTCCCCCGTGGGTCCCGTCAGTTGATCGCCCTGATCAGCTCACCATCGGCCGTGTCCCCGCTCAGCTCCCAGAAGAACGTGCCGCCCAGGCGCTGTGCCTTCTTGAACCTCATCTTCCCCTTGATGGTCTTGGGAGTGTCGTAACTCCACCAGTCGCTGCCGCACTTGGCGTACGCGGTGCCCCCGACGGTGCCGTTCGCCGGGCACTTGGTCTTCAGCACCTTGTAGTCCTCGAAGCCGTTCTCGTACGTCCCCGCCGCCGGACCGGTGGCCGTGCCGCCCGGCTTCGCCCGGGTGACGCCGGTCCAGCCGCGTCCGTAGAAGCCGATGCCGAGCAGCAGCTTCGAGGACGGGATGCCCAGGCTCCTGAGCTTGGCGATGGTGGCGGCGGTGTTGTAGCCCTCCGCCGGGATGCCCGGGTAGGAGGTCAGCGGGGAGTGCGGGGCTGTCGGGCCGGTGGCGGCCCAGGCGCCGAAGTAGTCGTAGGTCATGGGGTTGTACCAGTTGACGTACCGCGCCGCGCCCGCGTAGTCCGCCGCGTCGATCCTGCCGCCGCTGGAGGCGTCGGCCGTGATCGCCGCGGTGACCAGCGCCCGCTTGCCGAACGTGGCGCGCAGGGCCTTCATCACGTCCCGGAACGCCTCCCGCCCGCTGGTGTCGCAGGTCAGCCCGCAGGCGTTGGGGTACTCCCAGTCGATGTCGATGCCGTCGAAGACATCGGCCCACCGGGAGTTCTCGACCAGGTCGTGGCAGGACCGGGCGAAGGCCGCCGGGTCCTTGGCCGCCTCGCCGAAGCCGCCCGACCAGTTCCAGCCGCCGAACGACCAGATGACCTTGAGGTTCGGGTGCAGCTTCTTCAGCTTGCGCAGCTGGTTGAAGTTGCCGCTGAGCTGCTGCTCCGCGGTGTCGGCCGCGCCGTCCACGGACTGCTCCGCGGTGAACGGCTTGTCGGTGTCCGCCCAGGAGTCGCCGAGGGCGCACTTGCCGCCGGTGACATTGCCGAAGGCGTAGTTGATGTGGGTGAGCCTGTCCGCGGAGCCGGACGTCTCGATGTTCTTGACGTAGTACTCGCGGTCGTAGATGCCCCAGTCGGTGAAGTAGCCCACAACCTTGGAGCCGTGCGCACCGGGCGCGCCAGGCGCGCCGTGCGTCCCGGCTGCGGCGGAGCCGGGCTCGGTGGCGGTCGCGGTGCCCGCGCCGGCGAGCAGCGCGGCGCCGAGGGCGGCGCAGCAGCCGGCGGACACGGACGCCCGGAACCGGGAGCGGGGGCGGGGGCGGAGCGGGGTGTGCATCGGGTGTCTCCTCGCAGGACAGGGAGGGATCGCACGCCGATTGGCATGAACGCGGGGAGGCGTCGAACCGAAACCGTAGGAGGACTAGACCACTTGGTCAATGGTTCGGACCAATTCCGGCGCATTCGATCACGGTGGGAATTCACTGAAGTGAGCGGTCGTTAACTGGTGACTCGATGCGTCCGATCGGGCATACTCACAGCGCAGAGCCGCTGGTCAGCAGCTTCCGAGACCCGGGAGTGCGAGCATCGGCCAGCACCCTGTACGACCGGCGGAGCCGCCCCACAACGGGCCGCGTCCGCCAGTGCCCGAAAAGGGAGGAGAGCGTCGCCATGCCCGACCGCGCCCCGCAGCCGGTGGACCGTCAACTGCCCACGGACGAGGCCCGGGATCTGATCTCGCTCGTCCGCGACATCGCGCAGCGCGAGATCGCCCCGAAGGCGGCCGAGGAGGAGGACGCCGGACGCTTCCCGCGCGAGGTCTTCACCCTGCTCTCCGAATCGGGGCTGCTCGGCCTGCCGTACGACTCCGAGTACGGCGGCGGCGACCAGCCCTACGAGGTCTACCTCCAGGTGCTCGAAGAGCTCGCCGCGGTCCGGCTCACCGTCGGACTCGGTGTCAGCGTGCACACCCTGGCCTCCTACGGCCTCGCCGCCTACGGCACCAAGGAGCAGCAGGTCGAGCATCTGCCCGCGATGCTCGGCGGCGGCCTGCTCGGCGCGTACTGCCTCTCCGAGCCCTCGTCCGGTTCCGATGCCGCGTCCCTGCGCACGAAGGCCGTGCGGGAGGGCGACGATTGGGTGATCACGGGGACCAAGGCCTGGATCACGCACGGCGGCATCGCCGACTTCTACACGGTCATGGCACGTACCGGCGAGGAGGGTCCGCGCGGGATCACCGCCTTCCTGGTGCCCGGTGACGCGGCCGGCCTGGGCGGTGCGGTGCCCGAGAAGAAGATGGGCATGAAGGGCTCGCCCACCGCTCAGGTCCACTTCGACGGCGTCCGGGTCCCGGACGAGCGGCGCATCGGCGAGGAAGGCCAGGGCTTCGCGATCGCCCTGTCCGCGCTCGACTCCGGACGGCTCGGCATCGCGGCCTGTGCGATCGGACTGGCCCAGGCGGCGCTCGACGAGGCCGTCGCCTACGCCACCGGGCGGCGGCAGTTCGGGCGGCCGATCGCCGACTTCCAGGGGCTGCGCTTCATGCTCGCCGACATGGCGACCCAGATCGAGTCCGGCCGGGCGCTGTATCTGGCGGCGGCCCGGCTGCGGGACGCCGGGCGGCCCTTCGCCAAGCAGGCGGCCATGGCCAAGCTGCACTGCACCGACGCCGCGATGAAGGTGACCACCGACGCCGTCCAGATCCTCGGCGGGTACGGCTACACCGCGGACTTCCCGGTCGAGCGCTACATGCGCGAGGCCAAGGTCCTGCAGATCGTCGAGGGCACCAACCAGATCCAGCGGATGGTCATCGCCCGTCACCTCGCTGGTCCCGAGACGCGCTGAACTGGCCCAGTGTGACCAGGGGCGCCGCCAGCCGGACCCACTCCGGATCGTGGCGCCCCGGCAGGGTGCGGCCCCGGTCGGCCCAGGTGCGCATCAGGGCGCTGTAGATGGGCGGGTCCTGGGCCTGCGGCGGCGCCGGGGGCCGAACCGATTCTGCCGGCGCGGGCACGAACACCAGCCGCTGACGCCCGGTCGCTGTGTAGGTGGGGGTCATACCAGGGCAACGCGCCCGAGGGCGGACAGGTCACCGGTCGGCGGAATCGGGCGTGCGTTCCGGATGTCCCTCCCCGTATCCGGCCTCCGACGGCCGTGTGACGTACCGCCAGCCGAACGCCGTCAGGGAGGCCGACCATGCCCGATGACCGCCCCCGTGCGACGACCACCTGTTGTCGTACGACCTCACCTGGACCGCCGGCTCCCCCGCCCTCGGGGAACCCCACCACCTCCAGCGCCGCGGCGCCCGGCTCACCGCCGCCGAGTGGACCGGCACCCGCGACCGCAGCTGGGGGGTGCGGCCCCTGCCCGGCGAGGAGGGCGGGCGGTTCGTCGAGGAGCACCCGACCGAGGGCTTCCACTGGATCTGGTGCCCGGTCCGCTTCGAGGACCGCTTCCTGATGGTCATCACCCAGGAGGGCGCCGACGGTCACCGCTCCCTCAACATCGAGCACGGCTCGTTCGGGCGGCACGACCCGAGCGGCTTCACCGGTTTCGACTCGGTCGCACCGTAGGGGGCCGGCGACATGGCCACGGCACCCCGCCCGCGTACCAGCACCCGCGATCCGAAGGAGATCACGCGTCGGCTCACGGCCTGAGCTCGGCACCAGGCTGCCCGGGAGCCAAAGCCGTCGACGTCACCGTCCCCGCGTCCAACGGCATGTCCAGCGAGACCCTGCTCTTCGCGATCGAGCACCCCAACCGTCCCTGCGCGTTGCGGCTAGCCGCGGATCCGGCGGCGTACACCGTGTCCCCTTCGTACGACATGGCCCGTCAGTACCGCACGATGCGTCTGGTCGCCGAGCACTCGGACGTGCCCGTGCCGCGTGTGCTGTGGCTGGAGTAGGATCCCGGCCCACTCGGCGCGTCGTTCTTCGCCATGGAACGCGTGGAGGCGGCCACGATCGGTCTGTTGGCCGGGCTGCACGACCAAGTCCCGGAGAAGGAGGCCGGGTTTCTCACGCTTCCCGGTGAGGGGGACGCGCTGCGCCGCCATGTCACGGCTCAACGTGCCACTACGCATGGGTGGTTGACGATCTCGCCCGCTCGCCGCTCACCGCTCATCGAGGACGCCTTCCGGCGGCTGGAGGAACTCTGGCCGCGCGATGAGGGCGTCGCCAACTGTCAGGTGCACTTCGGTGAGGCCGCCGTCCCGCCGGATCCGGACACACTGATCCTGCACCACGGCAGCCTGCGAGCCATGGTGCAGGGCAGCTACTGGGACCGGGACAGGTCGCAGGAGAAGGGCGAGCGTGCCGCTCAGGCGGCCTGGCGCCGCATGGCGGGAACCCTGATGGGGCGTGAGCCCGGGCCGCCGACGTGCGAGAAGGGCTGCATCCGCCAGTCGAGTCCCTGAGGGAGCGTCAACAGCAGGGCGGTGTCCTGCTCCTGGGGCTTCATCGACGCGTCGGCGGGGCGGGCGTCGGCGGCACCACGGCCCGTGCCGGGGCAGACCGTGAGCCCGAACGGGTTCCACGGAGAGGCGCACAGCGCGTGCTCGGGCAGGACGTCCTCGTCCGCCAGCAGGGCGATGGGCTGCGCGCAGTCCGGGCAGGTCACCCGGTACATCTCGAAGGTGTCGTACGCGTCGGGTTCGTCGTCGAAGGCGTCGGGTTCGACGCCCTCCGGCTCGGGCTCGACGACCGGCTGGAGCCGCTTGGGCGCGGTACGACCAGGGCGCTTAAGACTCTGCATGGGATTCTCCCCCTCGGGCTGGGCCGTGAAGGCTCTGCGGCCTCGACCACAGCAAGCACTTCCCGCCACGTCCCGACGGTAATCACGAGACCATCCCGCAGGCCTTCCATGGCGTGTGGCGTTCGTCACATGCCATGCGCAGGTGCTCATGGCGGCCCGGCCGTCCCCCGGACGGCTCGCAGGCCGCACTCGTCCGCATCACGAACCGGGTATGACCTGCGCTGCTCGGGTATCCGAGGCGATCAGGCGCACTGTAGGTTCTTGCGCCATGGAGGAGCTCGACCGACAGATCGTGCAGCTGCTCGTCAAGGACGGGCGGATGAGCTACACAGACCTGGGCAAGGCCACGGGGCTGTCCACGTCGGCCGTGCACCAGCGGGTGCGCCGGCTGGAGCAGCGCGGTGTGATCCGCGGCTATGCCGCGGTCGTCGACCCCGAAGCCGTGGGGCTGCCCATGACCGCCTTCATCTCGGTGAAGCCGTTCGACCCGAGCGCCCCCGACGACATAGCGGACCGGCTCGCCGACGTCCCCGAGATCGAGGCCTGCCACAGCGTCGCGGGCGACGAGAACTACATCCTCAAGGTGCGCGTGGCCACCCCGCACGAACTGGAGGAACTGCTCGCCCGGCTGCGCTCGCTGGCCGGGGTCTCCACGCGCACGACGGTGGTGCTGTCGACGCCGTACGAGGCACGACCCCCGCGGATCTGACCCACCTGCGTGCCGGGCGGCTCGGGCGAGGCGCGAGACTGTTCCCCATGAGTGAGCGCACCCCCGAGCCGAAGACCGTCCTGCTCCGCCGTGGCGAGGTCCACAGCCCCGCCGACCCGTTCGCGACGGCGATGGTCGTGGAGCGCGGACATGTCGCCTGGGTCGGCTCCGAGGGCGCCGCCGAGGCCTTCGCGGAGGGTGTCGACGAGGTGATCGACCTCGACGGAGCCCTCGTCACCCCCGCGTTCACCGACGCACATGTGCACACCACCGCCACCGGTCTCGCCCTGACCGGCCTCGACCTGTCCGGCGCCGCCTCCCTGGAGGAGGCCCTCGTCCTCGTCCGGGACTTCGCCGCCGCCCGGCCCGCCGACCGCGTGCTGCTCGGTCACGGCTGGGACGCCGCGCGCTGGCCCGGCGGGCGCCCGCCGACGCGCGCCGAGCTCGACCGGGCCACCGGCGGACGCCCCTTGTACCTCAGCCGGATCGACGTCCACTCGGCGGTCGTCACCACGGCGCTCATCGACAGGGTCCCCGGGGAGCTGCCCCGCGCGGACGCTCCCCTCACCAGCGACGCCCACCACGCCGTACGCGCCGCGGCCTTCGCCGCCGTCACGGCCCCACAGCGCACCGAGGCCCAGCGCTCGGCGCTCGCACAGGCCGCCTCCCTCGGCATCGGCACCGTCCACGAGTGCGGCGGCCCGGAGATCTCCTCGGAGGACGACTTCACCGGCCTGCTGCGGCTCGCGGGCGAGGCTCCGGGCCCGCGCGTGGTCGGCTACTGGGCCGAGCAGGGCGACAAGGGTGTCGACAAGGCGCGCGAGCTCGGCGCGGCCGGCGCGGCGGGAGACCTGTTCGTCGACGGCGCCCTCGGCTCCCACACCGCCTGCCTGCACCAGCCGTACGCCGACGCCGGCCACACGGGCACCGCCTACCTGGACGCGGCCGCCGTCGCCGCCCACGTGGTCGCCTGCACCGAGGCGGGCCTCCAGGCGGGCTTCCACGCGATCGGTGACGCCGCCGTGACGGCCGTGGTGGAGGGCGTGCGCGCCGCCGCCGAGAAGACCGGCCTCGCCCGGGTCCGCGCCGCCCGCCACCGTGTCGAGCACGCCGAGATGCTGACCCCCGAGACGGTCGCGGCCTTCGCGGAGCTCGGTCTGACCGCTTCCGTCCAGCCCGCCTTCGACGCGCTGTGGGGCGGTGAGGAGGGCATGTACGCCCAGCGCCTGGGCGGCGAGCGGGCCCGCACGCTCAACCCCTTCGCGGCCCTGCTGCGCGCGGGCGTCCCGCTCGCCTTCGGCTCCGACAGCCCGGTCACTCCCCTCGACCCGTGGGGCACCATCCGCGCGGCCGCCTTCCATCGCACCCCCGAGCACCGCGTCTCCGTGCGCGCCGCGTTCACCGCCCACACGCGCGGCGGCTGGCGGGCCGTCGGCCGGGACGATGCGGGCATCCTGGTGCCGGGCGCGCCCGCGGACTACGCGGTGTGGCACACCGGTGAGCTGGTCGTCCAGGCCCCGGACGACCGGGTCGCCCGCTGGTCGACCGACCCCCGCTCCGGCACCCCCGGCCTGCCCGATCTGACCCCGGGCCGCGACCTCCCGGTCTGCCTGCGCACCGTGGTGGGCGGGCGAACGGTTTTCGTACGGCCGGGCGAGTGATCTCCCGGGGTGGCGCGGTGCGGATCCACCGTCACCGCCCCGTCGCGCGACCTGCGCATCCTCTGCGCTGATCAGGTCTTTGGATAGATATCCGCAGGTCAAACGGCTGTTGACAGGCGGCGGCAGGGGGCCGGTAGGTTCGGCCGAGTCCACCACCGGACGCCCGACCGGGGAACGTCCGCCCACTCGCCGCAGCGCCGCTGGGTCAGGGACGGTGTGCCGCACCGGGGCACCGTCACTGGGAGCCAGGCTCAGCGCCCGCGCCGCGTCGAGGGAGCGTTCCGGCCGGCCGGGGAGGTGTGACCCGGGTGGGGCCCGGACGCTCAGTAGACAACGGCTTTCGGTCGACCCGCAGCCAGCGGGTCCCAGGTCGGCCCGAAGGGCGCCGGGCCTCCATCCGCAGGACGAACCGCGGTCGAAGCGTGCATTCCTACCCCGCTCTTGCGGAAACGACACCACCGTACGAACGTCCTGTCATGTCGGCGCAGGCAGCGGCCACTATGGTGGACCCCTGCGGACCGATGTGAAGGGGCAGCAGTGAACGACGGTGACGGGACCCTCGGGGCACAGGCCCAAGGGAGACGGTTCGGCCCGCTCGGCACGGCGTTGGTGATCATCCCGACCTACAACGAGGCGGAGAACATCAAGGCGATCGTCGGCCGGGTGCGCAAAGCGGTCCCCGAGGCGCACGTGCTCGTGGCCGACGACAACAGCCCCGACGGCACCGGCAAGCTCGCCGACGAACTCGCCGCCGGCGACGACCAGGTCCAGGTGCTGCACCGCAAGGGCAAGGAGGGCCTCGGCGCCGCCTACCTCGCGGGCTTCCGCTGGGGCATGGACAACGGCTACGGCGTCCTGATCGAGATGGACGCCGACGGCTCCCACCAGCCCGAGGAACTGCCCCGTCTGCTGACCGCGCTCAAGGGTGCCGACCTGGTCCTCGGCTCCCGCTGGGTGCCGGGGGGCCGGGTCGTGAACTGGCCGAAGTCCCGCGAGCTCATCTCCCGCGGCGGCAGCCTCTACTCACGTCTCGCCCTCGACCTGCCGCTGCGCGACATCACCGGCGGCTACCGCGCCTTCCGCCGCGAGACCCTCGAAGGGCTCGGCCTCGACGACGTCGCCTCCCAGGGCTACTGCTTCCAGGTCGACCTCGCCCGCCGCGCGGTGAGGGCCGGCTACCACGTCGTCGAGGTGCCCATCACGTTCGTCGAGCGCGAGCTCGGTGACTCCAAGATGAGCCGGGACATCCTCGTGGAAGCCCTGTGGCGGGTCACGACCTGGGGCGTGGGGGAGCGGTTCGGCAAGATAACCGGCCGCGGCGGCAGGTCGTCGCCGCGGTGACACAGCACTGACAGCCGTGCGGGCACGGCCGGGGGGACACCGCTGACCGGCCCCTTGTCCCTCTTGTCCCGCACAGAGCCGGACTTATCCCGCACTGAGCCGGACCCATGCACACTTGAGGCATGACGACTGGCGCTTCGACCCCCACGCACCCCGCCCGGCCCCGGCGCTCCCGGCTGCGGACCTTCCTGCCGCTCGGCATCGCCGCCTGGCTGGTGCTGGAGATCTGGCTGCTGACCGTGGTCGCGGGCGCCTCGAACGGATTCGTGGTCTTCCTGCTGCTGCTCGCCGGATTCGTGCTCGGCGCGGTGGTGATCAAGCGGGCGGGCCGACGCGCCTTCCAGAATCTCAACGAGGCGTTGCAGCGGGGCGAGGCCCCCTCGGACTCGCGCGGCGGCGGCAACGGGCTGATGATGCTGGGCGGTCTGCTCCTCATGCTGCCCGGCCTGGTCTCGGACGCCGTGGGCCTGCTGCTCCTGGTCCCCCCGGTCCAGAAGGCCGTGAGCCGGTATGCGGAACGCACCTTCGAGCGCAAGCTGCGCGCGGCCGCCCCGGGCACCCTGGGCGATGCGTTCCAGCAGGTCCGGATCCACCGTCCCGACGGGAAGGTGGTGCAGGGCGAGGTCATCAGGGACGAGCCGGGCGACACCCCGCAGGACCCTCGGCCGCCGCTGACACGCTGAGCTCCGCCCGCGAACGGCCGAGCTCCGCCTCCGGACACACGAGACCGCGGGCCCCGTACCTCACGTACGGAGCCCGCGGTCTCGTGCTTGTGTCGTGTTCCGCCCGACCCGCCGAGGAACTAAGCCGACTTGCGGCTGTCCCGCGGATGCACCGCGATGTTCATCGCACCGGAGCGGAGAACGGCCAGACGCTCCTCGAGGACCTCTTCGAGTTCCTCACGGGTGCGCCGCTCCATCAGCATGTCCCAATGCGTACGCGCGGGCTTGGCCTTCTTCTCTTCAGGGCCGTCGCCGTCCACAAGGAGTGCCGTGGCCCCGCAGACCTTGCACTCCCACTCCGGCGGGATCTCCGCCTCGACCGAGAAGGGCATCTCGAACCGGTGCCCCTTCTCGCATGCGTACTCCACGGCCTGGCGCGGGGCCAGGTCGATGCCGCGGTCCGTCTCGTAGCTGGTCACCACGAGGCGCGTGCCGCGAAGAGCTCGCTCACTCATGAATCGTGCCTCCCGGGCTTGTCGCCCACAGGACAGGTGTCGCTGTCGTCGTCATCCGGTCAACGTCCGGTCGGCGGTAAAGATTCCCGTTCCGGGTCATGCGTCGCCGTCGTAGCCGCCCCTTGTTGTACCCACCAGCGCCCGGTTTGTCACATCTGCTAGCAGATGTCACCCAGCGTTTCGGCATCTTTGACGCGCAGTAACGGTACGCCTGGCAGGCCAAACGCGTACACTACAGCCCTTTCGTGTTGAACGCTAAATCCTTTCGGGAACCGGATTGCCCGCGGCGCCGATCGCCCGCCGCACCGGAACCCGCGCGAGCAGCACGAACCCGATGACGAAGAAGGCCACCAGCGAGATGATCGCGTCCCGATAACTGCCGGTCAGCTGGTAGGTGACCCCGAACAGCAGTGGGCCGAGCCAGCTCATGCCGCGGTCGCTCATCTCGTACGCCGAGAAGTACTCGGCCTCCTTGCCGGGCGGCACGAGGTGCGAGAACAGGGACCGGGACAGGGCCTGGCTGCCGCCGAGGACGAGTCCGATCCCGGCGGCGAGGACGAAGAACCAGACCGGCGCCCCGGCGGGCAGGAAGTACCCGGCCCCGAGCGTCACCGTCCAGGCGATCAGCGAACCGAGGATCGTGCGCTTCGCGCCGTACACCTTCGCCAGCCGGCCCATGCCCAGCGCCCCCGCCACCGCGAGCACCTGGACCAGCAGCACGGCGCCGATGAGGGTCGACTGCCCGAGTCCCAGCTCCTCGGAACCGTAGACGGAGGCCTGGGAGATCACCGTCTGGATGCCGTCGTTGTAGATCAGGTAGGCCAGGAGGAAGGCGAGGGTCAGCGGGTGGCGGCGCATGTCCCGGAGGGTCGCGGCGAGCTGCCGGAACGCGGGGGCGGACTGCTCCGTCGTCGCGGTGCGGCGGTCGCGGAGCCGGCGCAGCGGCACCAGGGTGAAGGCACCCCACCACAGTCCGGCCGACGCCAGACAGATGCGGACCGCCTCTCCCTCCGAGAGGCCGAAGGTGTCGTGGGCGGTGTACAGGACCAGATTCACGACCAGGACCAGCGACCCCGCCGCATAGCCGAAGGCCCAGCCCCGGGAGGAGACCGCGTCGCGCTCCTCCGGCGGGGCGATCTGCGGCAGATAGGAGTTGTAGAGCATCGTCCCGACGGACTGGGCGGCGTTGGCGACGACCAGCAGCACGCCGCCGAGCAGATAGCGGTCGCCGTCGAGGAAGAACATGCCGGTGGTCGCCGCGGCCCCCGTATAGGCGGCGGCCGCCAGGAGGGGCTTCTTGCGCCCGCTCCGGTCGGCGGCCGCGCCCACCAGGGGCATCACGATCACGGCCACGATCACCGACAGGCTCACCGCGTACGCGAAGAAGGACCCGGCGCGCACCGGGATCCCCAGCGGATGCACAAACCCGTCGGCGTCCGCCGCCTTGGCGACCGAGGTCAGATAGGGACCCAGGAACACGGTGAGCACGCTCGTCGAGTAGACGGAGCACGCCCAGTCGTAGAAGTACCAGCCGCGCTGTTCGCGCCGCCGCTGGGCGATCTCGCCGGCCTCGTCGGCCGAACCCGCCCGCACGGTGTCGGTGCCCACCCGTGCCCTCGCTTCCCCGTGAAGGTGCCGCGCGAAGGCGTTCGCTCAGGGGTCAGACCCAGACGCCCCGTTCTTCCATGACCTTGCGCAACGTGTCGATGTGATCGGTCATGATGCCATCGACTCCCAGGTCGAGCAGCCGGTGCATGCGCTCGGGTTCGTTGATCGTCCACACATGCACCTGGAGCCCGCGCGCGTGGGCGGTGCGGATGAAGCGGTGGTCCACCACCTGGATACCGGACTGGGACTCGGGCACCTGGGCGGCGACCGCGGAGCCGCGCAGCGCGGCCGGCACGCCCCACGAGCGCAGCCGGAGGTTGAGCACGCCCCGGGTGCCGTACGACGTCGCCAGGCGCGGCCCCGCCAGATGCTGGGCGCGGACCACGCGCGCCTCGGAGAACGAGCCGACGCAGATCCGGTCCCAGGCGTTCGTGCGCTCGATCAGGTCGAGCAGGGGGTGGAGTGCGGGCTCCGCCTTGATGTCGATGTTCCAGCGCACCTCGGGGAAGCTCTCCAGGAGCTCCTCGAAGAGGGGCACCGGCTCCTTGCCCGCCACGCGCGCGTGCCGCACGTCCTTCCAGGGCAGGTCGGCTATCCGGCCCGCCCCGTCCGTCACCCGGTCCAGCGTCGAGTCGTGGAACGCGACCAGCTTCCCGTCCGCGGTCGAGTGGACGTCGGTCTCGATGTACCGGTATCCCGCCTGGACCGCACGCCGGAACTGCAGCTCGGTGTTCTCCAGCCCGTCCGCCGCACCGCCCCGGTGGGCGAAGGGGATGGGGCCGGGATGGTCGAGGTAGGGGTGGCGTATACGCGTGGTCACCGTCGAAGTATCGCTCGCTCCGGTGGCCCGGCGGCAACGACCGTGCTGCCGCGGGATGCCGACGGGACGGCGAACAGCCGCAGGAAGAGCTGGGCGAGCGGGCCGATCGAGAGCGCGTACAGAAGGGTGCCGGCGCCGATGGTGCCGCCGAGGACGAAGCCGGTGACCACGACCGCGAACTCGACGACGGTCCGCATCAGCCGGATCGAGCGGCCGGTGCGCCGGTGCAGTCCGGTCATCAGCCCGTCGCGTGGGCCCGGACCGAAGCGGGCGGCGATGTACAGGCCGGTGGCCACGCCGTTGAGCAGGATGCCGGCGAGGAGAAGCGCAATCCGTACGGCCAGGGTGTGCGCCTCCGGGACGGCGGCGAGGGTGCCGTCCATGGCGATCCCGACCACGAAGACGTTGGAGACCGTGCCCAGGCCCGGCCGCTGGCGCAGGGGGATCCACAGGAGCAGCACTGCCGCGCCCACGATGATCGAGACGACGCCGATCGTCAGGCCGGTCAGTTCGGCCAGTCCCTGGTGCAGCACGTTCCAGGGTTCGAGACCGAGGCCCGCGTCCACGAGCAGGGCCGAACTCGCTCCGTAGAGCGCCAGGCCGACGTACAGCTGGATCAACCGCCGCCCGATGCGGCTGGGTTCGGACAAGACATGCCCCCGGTGGTCGTAGTGGCCTGGTTCATGACACCCTGTGGCTGGGTGATGAACACCATCCATGGCCAATTCGGGGAAGGTGGACTGATTTCCATGGGGCAGTGGACCTCGGCTGTGGGGGCGGCGCAGCTTGCCCGGCTGCTCAAATCCCAGCAGGACCGTCCGGCGGGTCCCGGCACGCGCCGTCCGCCCGCCTACCGTGCGCTGGCCGACGGCATCAGGCTGCTGGTGCTGGAAGGGCGCGTCCCGGTGGCCGCCCGGCTGCCCGCCGAACGTGAGCTGGCGCTGTCGCTGTCCGTCAGCCGCACCACGGTCGCCGCGGCCTACGAGGCGCTGCGGACCGAGGGCTTCCTGGAGTCGCGGCGCGGCGCGGGCAGCTGGACCGCCGTGCCGGCCGGCAATCCGCTGCCCGCACGCGGGCTGGAGCCGCTGCCGCCCGAGGCCCTCGGCTCGATGATCGACCTCGGCTGTGCGGCCCTGCCCGCCCCCGAGCCATGGCTGACCCGTGCCGTGCAGGGTGCGCTGGAGGAACTGCCGCCGTACGCCCACACGCACGGCGACTATCCGGCCGGGCTGCCCGCGCTGCGCTCGATGATCGCCGAGCGGTACACCGCGCGCGGAATCCCGACCATGCCCGAACAGATCATGGTGACGACCGGGGCGATGGGCGCCATCGACGCCATCTGTCATCTGTTCGGGGGACGGGGCGAGCGCATCGCCGTCGAGTCACCCTCGTACGCCAACATCCTCCAGCTGATGCGGGAGGCCGGCGCCCGGCTCGTGCCCGTCGCGATGGCCGAGGGGCTGTCCGGCTGGGAGCTGGACCGCTGGCGGCAGGTGCTGCGCGAGTCGGCGCCCCGGATCGCCTATGTCGTGGCCGACTTCCACAACCCCACCGGTGCGCTCGCCGACGACGATCAGCGGCGCCGGCTGGTGGAGGCGGCCCGGTCGGCGGGGACGGTGCTCGTCGCCGACGAGACGATGAGCGAGCTGTGGCTGGACCAGGACATCGCGGACGCCGCGATGCCGCGCCCGGTGTGTTCCTTCGACGCGGCGGGGTCGACGGTCATCACCGTCGGGTCGGCGAGCAAGGCGTTCTGGGCGGGGATGCGCATCGGGTGGGTGCGGGCGGCACCGGATGTGATCCGAAGTCTGGTCGCCGCGCGCGCGTACGCCGATCTGGGCACGCCCGTGCTGGAGCAGCTGGCCGTGAACTGGCTGTTCAGCACGGGGGGCTGGGAGCAGGCCGTGGACGTGCGGCGGACCCAGGCCCGGGAGAACAGGGAGGCACTGGTGGCTGCCGTACGGCGGGAGCTGCCCGAGTGGGAGTTCGAGGTGCCGAAGGGCGGCCTCACGCTGTGGGTGCGGACGGGCGGCCTGTCCGGGTCGCGGCTCGCCGAGGCGGGTGAGCGCGTCGGCGTACGCGTGCCGTCCGGGCCCCGGTTCGGGGTGGACGGGGCGTTCGAAGGGTATGTGCGGCTGCCGTTCACCGTGGGGGGCGCGGTGGCGGAGGAGGCGGCGGTACGGCTGGCCGCGGCGGCGCGACTGGTGGAGAGCGGGAGGTCAGGGGGCGGCGAGACGCCGCGTACGTTCGTAGCGTGACGCGGCCCGCGCCCGCAGTCGGGGCCCAGGGGGCCCCTAGGAGGTCTCCGCCGCGACGGCCTCCGTGGGCACGGGCTCGGCTTCGGTGGGCACGGGCTCCGGCAGTTGCTCCGCGTCCGCCGGTGTCGTGCGCGGCGGCAGCAGCGTCAGCACCGCCTGACGGTCCGCGTCGCTCGTCGCGTCGTCGTACGGGTCCGGGGTCACCGGGACCTGGAGACGGTGGACCGGGCCCGTGCCCAGCCGGGCATAGCCGCGGCCGGGCGGCACCTCGGCGAGGGGGGTGGTGGGTGGCGGAGCGCCGAGGGCCGACTCCAGCTGCTCGGCGGTGGCGGGGCCGAGGACGACACGCGCGCGTGTGTGCTGCCGTACCGCCTCGCTCAGGACGTCGATGCTGTCGAACTGGTCGGCCACGACCACCGTCACATGCGCCGCACGGCCGTGCCGGAGCGGAACCTGGAGCAGGGACTGCGGGTCCCGGCGCCCGTCGGTCGCGGCGAGGTGGGCGAAGGCGCTCGGGCGGTCCAGCAGGATCCACAGAGGTCGCTTGGTGTCGTCCGGCGGCGGATGGCCCGCCTGACGGGCCTGGTTGGCCGCGATCAGCCGGCGCTCGGTCTCGTGCGACGCCCACTCCAGGCTCGCCAGCGCGCCGGCCAGCCCGCACTCGACGGCCAGGACGCCGTCCCGGCCGGTCAGACAGGCGTACTCGCCGGTGCTGCCGCCCTCGACGATCACCACGTCGCCGTACTGCAGCGCCTGGAGGGCGACCGAACGCAGCAGCGTCGAAGTGCCGCTGCCGGGCTGGCCCAGTACCAGCAGATGGGGTTCGGTGGAGCGGATGCCCGTGCGCCAGACGACCGGGGGGACGTCGCGCTGTTCCTCGCCGTGGGTGAGGGGGAGCGTCCGCTGGACCTGGCTGGGGTCGGTGAATCCGAGGACCGTCTCCCCGGGTGCCGTGACGAAGCGCTGTGCGGCGATGTCGGTGGGCAGCGGAGCGAGGACCGTGACGGTGAGCTGGTTGCCCTCCTCCTCCCACCCGAAGTGGTACTCGCGGCCACGGCCCGACTTGGCGTGCAGCAGCTGCTCGATCCTGGCGCGGGAGGCCGCCTCGCCGTCGGTGAAGTAGGCCGGGTAGCGGATCACGAGGCGGGTGACGCGACCCGAGCCGTCGAACTCGTAGGCGGGGAAGGCCTTCTCCCACTCGCCGCCGTGCGCGTAGAGCGGGGCGGGATCCTCGGCGGCCGAGAAGTAGGGGACGAGGGCCTCGTACAGCGACCGGAGGCGCTGGGTCTGCGAGGCGTCGGGTCCCTCGGCGGTCTGCGGTTTGCGGTCCCGTCCCTGCCAGGCGGCCGCCGCCATCAGCGTGATGACGGCAAGCAGCGGGCCGTACGGCACGAGCCCCACGACCAGGATCACCGAGGCCACCAGGAAGAGCAGCGGCCCGCGCTTGTCCTTGGGGGTGGCGGCCCACCTGCGCCGCCCTGCCGAGGCCAGCCGGCGCAGCCCGCGGGTGACCGTGATCAGCGGGTGGAGCACGTCAGTGGCGCTGTCGGCCGCCGTACGGGCCAGCTCCCGGCTCCGGGCGAACTGCGCGCTGCCTTTGCTCAGGATGCGGGGGAGGGGGCGCCGGGCCACAGCTGTCTCCTGGAAGTGCGTACGGTCGGGTGGGGCGTCAGAAGTTGATTCCACCGAGGAGGCTCGCCAGGCTCTCGCCGCCCGCCTTGATGCTCGGGGCGATGGCCGTGCTCGCCAGGTAGAAGCCGAACAGGACGGAGACCGTGGCGTGCGACGCCTTCAGTCCGTCCTTGCGGAAGAAGAGGAAGACGATGATGCCGAGCAGGACCACGCCAGAGATGGACAGGATCATTTGAGGTCTCCTGGTTCGCGGGGACAGTCACCATGAGTACTTCCAGGATCACAGGATGTATCCATACGATAAAAGGTGCAAGTGGGTGAATTTCTATAGATTTCACCCGGGTGACTGGACCGCTTGGGCCCTCTGGTCAGGGCCGTTGCCGCGAAGGACACCGTGGTGATCTTTGCCGAGGACATGGCCGGTCATGTGCAGCGGAAGCCAGTACTCTGGCGATTCACTCGAACGGTTGTAACGAGAGGCGGTCCGGCCGATGACTGAAGCCCCCGGCCCCGAGGTCGTGGAGCTGGCCACCAAGATCTTCGATCTGGCCAGACAGGGGCAGACGGAGACGCTCGTGGCGTACGTGGACGCGGGGGTTCCGGCCAACCTCACCAACGACCGCGGCGACTCGCTGCTGATGCTCGCCGCCTACCACGGCCACGCCGATGCCGTGCGCGCGCTGCTCGCCCGGGGCGCCGAGGCCGACCGGATCAACGACCGAGGCCAGAGCCCGCTCGCGGGGGCGGTCTTCAAGGGTGAGGCGGAGGTCATCAAGGTTCTTCTGGAGGCCGGCGCAGACCCGGCCGCCGGTACGCCGTCGGCCGTCGACACCGCACGGATGTTCGGCAAGAGGGATCTGCTCGAACTGTTCGGCACCAGCTGATCCGACTGTCCTGACCAGGGAAGACACACAAAACGGGGGAGGCGGTAAAGGGCCGCCGAAATTTCGGTCGCGGCAGGTGGAACTGCCGAGTCATCATGACGTCGTGATTCACGGACACGATGGCTGGGCAGGTGATGCCGCACCGCGTGGACCGTGAGAGGTCCGCATGGGCCACCGACGAGAGGCAGAGGAAGATGGTCTACAGCAAGCAGGAAACGGCGGGCGCCCCGACGTGTTGTCACGCGGCCAGGTAATGCACGTCCCCGGTTGCGTCGACGCTTGATGTGAGGCTGTTTCCCATGTTCGATCCGGTCATAGCGCCCAGCGGTACGCTGCTCGGCCTGCTTCAGCGGGGCCGCGGCGACGGCACGCTGCACGCGCTCACCGCACCGCGCGCCGAAGCGCTCGCGGCCCTGAACCACTGTGTGCTGCGCGACCCCCGCCACGACTGGCAGGTGGAGAACCGCTCCCTGTACTACGCCCGTCTCTACCTCGATCTGAACGGCGAACTCGACGAGATCGAGGCGCACCTCTTCGACGTCGAGGACGCCTTCGACACCGACGAGTCACGCACCGGGCTCGCCCTCGCGGTCCTCGGCCACCTCGCTTCCTACGGCAGGCGCGACGCCCTCGCCCTGCTGCGCAGGTACGCCGCCTCCGGCGCCAACTGGACCTGGGCCCTGGACGAACTGGCCCTGCGGGACGACGACGCGGGACTGCGGGCCCTCGCGGCACCGGTCCTCGCGCGTTTCGCGGCCGATGCCGAGGGCGAGGCCGAGCTGGCCGCCGCCGTGCGCGACGCCTTCGAGCCCCGGCCCTGGCGGCTGTGGGCCGAGGATCCGCGCGAATCCATCGCCACGCGCGTGCGTGCCGCCCAGGAGACCGGCTGCTTCGACCGCTGGCAACGCCAGATGCGGCCGACCGGACCCCGCCCGGGATGGAGCGTGCAGGCCGTCTTCGAATGGGCCCAGCAGGGCGTCGAACGCGGCGCCGCGCTCCATGTCCCCGCCGCCCGCTGCCTCTCGGCCGTCGCCGGCCCGGAGGACCGGCCCGAGATCCTCTCGGCCGCCGGGGACGGCAGCGACGGAGCCCGCTGTACGGCCTTGCGCTATCTCGCCGACAGCAACGATCCCGACGCCCTCGACCTGATCGAGGGCGCCGTGACCACCGGATCGACGCTCGTCGTGGAGGCCGCCGTCGACGCCTTCGAACGGATGCGCAGCGTCGCCGCGGTCGACCGCGCACGCCGCTGGGCCCGGCGCCCCGACCCGCTGGGCGCGGCAGCCGGCCGGATGCTCGCCTGCCGGGGCGGAGCCAAGGACAGCGAACTGGTCCTCGCGGCACTCCGCGAGGCCGTACGGGGCGAGGGTCCCGACGCGCCGACCCTGTGGACCCTCGTCGACGGCGCCGGACGGCTCGGCATCGCCTGCGCCGCACCCGTGCTCCGCCACGTCTACCGCGAGACCGCCTCCTCCCATCTGCGCGGCCGCTCGGCCCGTGCGCTGGCGGCCACCGACCCCTCCTTCGCCACCGGATTCGCCGTCGAGTGCCTGTGGGACTGCGAGGAGTCCACCCGTGAGATCGCCGCCCGCCACGCCGAGACGGGCGACGCCCGGGTCGTGGAGCGGCTGCGCAGGCTGGCCGCCGATCCGGCCGAGGAGGCCGAGGTCCAGACAGCCGTACGCAGCCGGATCGGGCCTGACGCGCCCGCCGTGTGAACAAGGGGTGACCCGCAGGTCAGGCGCGTGTGGACGCGGCCTGACCTGCTCGGGTGTGCAGCGCAACGCTCATGGACCGTTCCTCGTCCGGAAAGATCCACGTTGACGAGGCCACGTCCAGCACGGCGACAACACCGGTATGCGTGTCGTCATCGTGACCGAATCCTTTCCCCCCGACGTGAACGGCGTGGCCCACTGCGCGCTCCAGACCGCCCGACACCTCGTCGACCGCGGTCACGCCCCCCTCGTCGTCGCCCCGGCCCCCGCCCCCGGAAACAAGCCCGACGCATCCGCGCCGTGCCCCGTCGTCCATGTCCCCTCCCTTCCGCTCCCCGGCTACCCCCAGGTGCGCGTCGCCCTCCCCAGCCGACGCCTCGCCGCGACGCTCATCGAGCACCGCGCCGACATCGTCCACCTGGCCAGCCCCTTCGTCCTCGGCGTCCGCGGCATGGCGGCCGCCGCCCGGCTCGGCATCCCCGCCGTGGCCGTCTACCAGACCGACCTCGCCGGGTACGCCCGCACCTACATGGGCGCCGGTGAGGCCGCGGCCTGGCGGCGCATCCGCTCCGTCCACTCGGCCGCGGACCTCACCCTCGCCCCGTCCAGCTCGGCCCTGCACGACCTGGAAGGGCACGGCGTGCCGCGCGTGCGGCTGTGGCCGCGGGGCGTGGACACCGTTCGCTTCCGCCCCGAGCTCCGCGACGAGGCGCTGCGGCGCGAACTCGCGCCGAACGGCGAGCTGATCGTCGGCTATGTGGGGCGCCTCGCCCCGGAGAAGCACATCGAGCTCCTGGCCGGCACGTGCGGTCTGCCGGGCGTCCGCGTCGTGGTCGTCGGCGACGGGCCGAGCCGGCCGAGCCTCGACGAGGCGCTGCCCGGCGCGGTCTTCCTGGGCCGCCGCACCGGCGACGAACTCGCCCGGATCTTCGCCTCCCTCGACGTCTTCGCCCACACGGGCCCCTTCGAGACCTTCTGCCAGACCGTGCAGGAGGCCATGGCCAGCGGCGTGCCGGTCGTCGCGCCCGCCGCGGGCGGTCCGCTGGACCTGGTCGCCCACGGACGCACCGGGCTGCTGGTCCCGCCGCGCGACGCGGCCGCCGTACGGGACGCGGTGTGGTCCCTCGCGGCCGATCCGGCCGTGCGGGCCGCCTACGGCGCCACCGCGCGCGCGACCGTCGAGGGACGCACCTGGGCGGCCGTCGGCGACCAGCTGATCGGGCACTACGCGGGTGTGCTCACCACCCGCCGGACGGTGGTGGCGGCATGAGCTCGCTGCGGATCGTCCGGCTGGCGAACTTCGTGGCGCCCGCGTCCGGCGGGCTGCGCACCGCGCTGCGCGAGCTGGGCAAGGGCTTCAAGGCGGCGGGACACGAGCCCGTGCTCATCGTGCCCGGCGAACGGGCCGGCGACCGCGAGACCGAGCAGGGGCGGGTGATCACGCTGCCCGGTCCGCTACTGCCCGGCACGGGCGGCTACCGCGTCCTCACCGACAAGCGGCGGGTCGCCCGGCTGCTGGAGGAGCTGGCCCCCGACCGCCTGGAGGTCTCCGACCGTACGACCCTCAGGTGGACCGGCAAGTGGGCGCGGCGGGCCCGCGTCCTCGCCGTGATGGTCTCCCACGAGACCGCCGACGGAGTCCTGCGCACCTGGGGTCTGCCGGAGAACCTGTCCCGGCGGGCGGCCGACGCCCTCAACGTCCGCACCGCGCACACGTACGCGCGCGTGGTGTGCACCACGGAGTTCGCCGAGCGGGAGTTCGTGCGGATCGGGGCGCGCAACGTCGTACGGGCCCCGCTGGGCGTCGACCTGGTCGAGCGGCACCCCGCCCTGCGCGACCCGGGGCTGCGCGCCCGGCACGCGGGCGCGGACCAGACGCTCCTGGTGATGTGCTCCCGGCTGTCGGTGGAGAAGCGGCCCGGGACGGCGCTCGACGCCCTGGAGGCGCTGGTGCGGCGCGGCCGGCGCGTCGTGCTGGTGGTCGCCGGGGACGGACCGCTCCGGGAGCGGCTCGAACAACGGGCGCTCGAGCGCGGGCTGCCGGTCACCTTCCTCGGACACGTCGGCGACCGCGGTCTGCTCGGCGCGCTGCAGGCGTCAGCCGATGTGTGTCTGGCGCCGGGGCCCGCCGAGACGTTCGGGCTCGCCGCGCTGGAGGCGATGGCCTGCGGCACGCCCGTGGTGGCGAGCACGTCCTCCGCGCTGCCGGAGGTGATCGGCTCCGCCGGGGCCACGGCCACGGACCACGGGGACGCCTTCGCGGACGCCGTGCAGATGCTGCTCGACCGCCCGGAACGCAAGCGGCGCGAGGCCGCACGCGCGCGTGCGGAGTGCTTCGGGTGGCGTACGGCGGTCGAGGCGTTCCTCGCCGCGCACGACGCGGTGCCCTCCGCACGCCCCTCTGTGCCCGGGGGCATCGCATGAGACCCATGCGTTTCGTCGCCCTCGGCGACTCGCTGACCGAGGGCGTGGGCGATCCCGTCGGTGACGGATGGCGCGGCTGGGCCGCGCTGCTCGCGACGGGGCTGGGACAGGAGTGTGCCGACTTCAGAAACCTCGCGGTGAGCGGGGCCCAGACGCGCGACGTGCTGGAACGGCAGATGCCCGCCGCGCTCGCCCTGGGCCCGGACGTCGTGTCGGTCGTCATCGGCGTCAACGACACCCTGCGCTGCACCTTCGACATCCACGCCGTGGCCGCCCGGCTGGACAAGGTGTACGCGGCCTGCACCGAACAGGGCGCGGTCCTGCTCACGGCGTGCCTGCCCGACCCGGGTGCGATGCTCGGCCTGCCCGGCGCCCTGGCCCGCCCGCTGGCCCGGCGGCAGCGGGCGGTCAACGCCGTGGTCCACGCCCTGTCCGCCCGGTACGGCGCCGTGCATCTGCACGCCGCCGAGGGCGCGTGGCTGACCGACCGGGCGATGTGGAGCTCCGACCGGCTGCACCCCGGCGAGCGCGGGCACCGGCAGCTCGCGGTGCGCTTCCACGCGCTGCTGGCGCAGAGGGGCATCGCGACCGGAACCGCGCCCTCGCCCGAGCCCGAGTTCCCGGCGCCCACCAGGTCGGCGAGCCTGTTGTGGCTGGCCACCGCCGGCACCGGCTGGGTGGTCCGACGGTGCACGGACCTGCTGCCCCAACTGCTGACGCTTGGCGTCGACGAAATGCGCCATCGCGCGCGCGGGACGAGCGCCAGGCTCGACCTGAGGGCGAGTGCCGCGGTGTCCGCGGCACTCGCCGCCCTGTCGGTGCCGGAACAGCAGCCGGATGCCGCATAGGGCGCGTCGGGCCGACCGTGCGGGCTTCGGGACCGGACGGATTCGGCGACGGCCTGGGGCCGGACGGCTCAGCGACGGCTCACGGCCACGAAGCGCACCGGGATGCCCGGCACGGCCTGGGCGGCGGCCGGGAGGTCGGCGGCGCGGACCACCGCGATCACCGGGTAGCCCCCGGTGGTCGGGTGGTCGGCCAGGAAGATGACCGGCCTGCCGTCGGGCGGCACCTGGACCGCGCCCAGCACCATGCCCTCACTGGGGAGTTCACCGGACCGGGCCCGTTCCAGGACCGGGCCCTGCGTGCGCAGGCCGATGCGGTTGCTCGCGGAGGACACGCGGTACGCGCGCGTGGTGAAGGCCCGCACGGCCTGCGGCGTGAACCAGTCGTCGCGGTGCCCCAAGGTCACCCGCAGGACGAGTTCCGCCGGGGGCCGGGGCTGCGGGGCGACGTCCACGCGCGCGTGGAGGTCAACGGGGTGGCCCAGGGGCAGCACCGCGCCGTCCGTGAGCGGCGGGGGGCCCAGGCCCGAGAGGAGGTCCGTGGAGCGGCTGCCGAGGAGCGGCTCGACGGCGATGCCGCCGGACACGGCCACATAGCTGCGTACCCCGGACAGGGCCGCCCCGATCTCCAGGACCGCCCCGGCGGGCACCCGGACCGGCGCTCCCCAGGCGGCCGGGCGGCCGTCCAGCGTGACCCGGCAGGGTGCACCGCCGACCGCCGCGGTGACGGCCGAACGAGGGCGCACCGCACAGCCGTTGAGCGTGGTCTCCAGGACGGCGGCCTCCGGCGGATTGCCCACCAGCCGGTTGACGAGCGCGGCCGCGGGCGGGTCCAGTGCCCCGGAGCGGGGCACCCCGACATGGGCGTGCCCGGGGCGCCCACGGTCCTGCACCGTCGTCAGGGCTCCTGCCCGGACGACGGCGAGCGCGCGGTCCGTCATGCCGGCACCAACGGGACGAACCGCACCCGTGTGCCCGGCGACAGCAGCGCGGCCGGCACGCGCGCGTGGTCCCACAGCACGGCGTCCGTGGTGCCGATCAGCTGCCAGCCGCCCGGCGACGCGCGCGGGTACACACCCGTGTACGGGCCCGCCAGCGCCACCGACCCGGCCGGGACGGCCGTGCGCGGGGTGGCCCGGCGCGGAACGTCGTAGCGCGACGGCAGACCGGTGAGATAGCCGAACCCGGGCGCGAACCCGCAGAAGGCGACGCGGAATTCGGTGCCCGCGTGGAGGTGAGCGGCCTCCTCGGCCGACACACCCCAGTGCGCGGCGACCTCGGCGAGGTCGGGGCCGTCGTAACGCACCGGAATGTCCACCACCTCCTGTTCGCGCGGGGGAGCGGCAGGCACGTCCGAGCCGGTCAGCCGGGATGCCAGCAGGGCCGGGTCCTCGAGACCGTCGAGCAGCACGGTCCGCGCCGCCGGGACGATCTCGCGGACGGTGAGCAGTCCCGCCGCGCGGCGGCGCAGCAGCTCCGCGTGCAGTGCCTGGGCCTCCTCTCCCGAGGACACCTCGACGAGCAGGGCCGTTTCGCCGACGAGCAGCGCCCTCATACGAAGGCCTCCACCCGGACGCCCGACTCCTGGAGCCGCTCCCTGACCCGGCGGGCCAGCTCCACCGCGCCGGGCGTGTCCCCGTGCAGGCACAGGGAACGCGCGCGTACCTCGATGCGCGATCCGGAGTGCGCCGTGACCGTGCCGTGGCGGGCCAGGCTCACCGAGCGCGCCACCACGGCCTCCGGGTCGGTGACCACCGAGCCGTCCTCGCCGCGCGGCACGAGCGTGCCCGCCTCGGTGTAGGCACGATCCGCGAACGCCTCCTCGACGGCCGACAGGCCCGCCTTCCCGGCCAGCTCCAGCAGCCGCGAGCCGGGCAGGCCGAGCACCGGCAGCGTGGCGTCCGCGAGGAGCACACCGTCGACTACGGCGCCGGCCTGCTCCTCGTCGTGCACGACGCGGTTGTAGAGCGCGCCGTGCGGCTTGACGTACGACACGCGCGTGCCCGCCGCGCGCGCGAAGACTTCCAGGGCGCCGATCTGGTAGGCCACTTCGGCCGTCAGCTCCTCGGGCGGCACGTCCATCGCGCGCCGCCCGAACCCCGCGAGGTCCCGGTAGGAGACCTGGGCACCGATCCGTACCCCTCGCTCGGCCGCCAGCTCGCACACCCGCCGCATGGTGGCCGCGTCCCCGGCGTGGAAGCCGCAGGCCACGTTGGCGCTGGTGACGACGGACAGCAGCCGCTCGTCGTCGGTCAGCCGCCAGCGGCCGAAGCCTTCGCCCAGGTCGGCGTTGAGATCGATCGAGGTCATGGATCCTTCGTGTCTCCTGATCAGGCCACGCGGTACTGCTCGTCGCGGGCATCGGTGAGGAACATCTGCCCCGGTGCATGGGTGAGGGCGAACGGCGGGCGCGAGGCCATCACCGCGGCCTGGGGGGTCACTCCGCAGGCCCAGAACACCGGGATGTCGTCCGGCTCGGCGGCCACCGGATCGCCGAAGTCGGGGCGGCCGAGGTCGTCGATGCCGAGCGCCGACGGATCGCCGCAGTGAACGGGGCTGCCGTGCACCGCCGGGAGCAGACTGCTCTCCCGGATCGCGTCGGCCAGGTGCTCCGGCGGCACCGGGCGCATCGACACCACCAGCGGGCCGTGCAGCCGTCCCGCCGGACGGCACTGGCGGCCGGTGACGTACATCGGGACGTTGCGGCCCTGCTCGATGTGCCGGATCGGGACGCCCGCCCCGGACAGCGCCCACTCGAAGGTGAAGCTGCAGCCGATCAGGAACGACACCAGGTCGCCGCGCCAGTGCGCACGCACGTCGGTCGGCTCGTCCACCAACTCGCCGTCCTGCCACACCCGGTAGCGCGGCAGATCGGTGCGCAGGTCCGCGCCGTCGGCGAGGACGGTGGTGAAGGAACCGGCGTCCGTGACGTCCAGGACCGGACAGGGTTTCGGATTGCGCTGGCAGAACAGCAGCATGTCGTACGCCCAGTCGGCGGGCACCGAGATCAGGTTGACCTGGGTGTGACCCGCCGCGACCCCGGCGGTGGGGCCGGCCAGACCCGCCCGGAAGCGGGCCCGGGCGTGCTTCGGGCTCCACGCGTACGCGTGCTCGTCGACGAGGGACAGCGGGCGGTCCTGGGTGACGGCCGGCGGGCGGTCCGGCGTCCCGTTCACGCGAGCTCCTTCCCTCGGGTCTCCGGCAGCCCCAGCAGAGCCAGCGCGGCGATGCCGTAGCCGATCGCGCCGAAGACCAGCGCGCCGCCCACGCCCCAGCTCTCGGCCAGGAAGCCGACCGTGGTGGGGAAGACGGCGCCGACCGCGCGTCCGGTGTTGTACGTGAAGCCCTGTCCCGTGCCCCGCACCGCGGTCGGGTACAGCTCGCTCAGGAAGGACCCGAAGCCGCTGAAGATCGCCGACATGCAGAACCCGAGCGGGAACCCGAGCACCAGCAGCAGGGTGTCGGCGCCGCTCGGGATGTTCGCGTAAGCCAGGATGCACACGGCCGACAGCAGGGCGAACAGCCAGATGTTGCGCCGGCGGCCCAGCCGGTCGGTGAGGTAACCGCCGGTCAGATAGCCGAGGAAGGCGCCGGAGATCAGGAACGTCAGATAGCCGCCGGTGCCCACGACCGACAGGTCGCGCTCGGTCTTGAGGTATGTGGGCACCCAGGTGGCAAGGGTGTAGTAGCCGCCCTGGACGCCGGTGGAGAGCAGACCCGCGAAGAGCGTGGTGCGCAGCAGGCCGGGCTTGAAGATCGCCGTGAACGAGCCCTTCTCGGAGCTCTGTTCGCGTACCGCGACCGCCTCGGGCGCGTCCTGCACCCGGCGGCGCATCCACACCACGAGCAGCGCGGGCAGCGCGCCGGTCCAGAACATCACGCGCCAGGCGAGGTCCTCGTCGAGCAGCGAGAAGACCACGGTGTACATGACCGCGGCCAGCGCCCAGCCCACGGCCCACGAGCTCTGGATCGCGCCGAGCGTGCGGCCCCGGTGTTTCGCGCTCGCGTACTCGGCGACGAGGATGGCGCCGACGGCCCACTCGCCGCCGAAGCCGAGTCCCTGGAGGGCGCGGAAGACCAGCAGCGTCTCGTAGTTGGGCGCGAATCCGCAGGCGACGGTGAACACCGCGTAGGTGATCACCGTGATCATCAGTGCCCTGACCCGGCCGAACCGGTCGGCCACCACCCCCGCGAGGGCGCCGCCGACCGCCGAGACCACGAGCGTGACGGTGGTGAACAGGCCGGTCTGTCCGCTGTCCAGGCCGAAGTACGCGGCCAGCGCGACCATGCTCAGCGGCAGCGTGAAGTAGTCGTACGAGTCCAGGGCATAGCCGCCGAACGCGCCGGCGAAGGCGCGACGGCCGCGCGGTCCCAGGGCGCGCAGCCAGCCGAACGCGCCGCCGTCGGCGGCGCGTTCACTCGCGGTGGTTCCGGTGTGGGGGTCGTTGGTCAGGGCCTGCGGTGGAGGGGTCGTGCTCATGTGCACCTCGCAGTGGGAGGACGGAGGGTGCTTGAGGACTGGCCGTGCCGTGCCCAGCAAGGTAGAGGATCGTTGAACGATCCTTCAATACCCATGTTGTTTCGTCCTTGTATCTGCGATTGAATTCCGGGCATGGCAGAGCAGCTGACGGGACTGGCCGACGACCGCGCCCTCCTGGGGCGCACCAGCACCGCCGAACGGGTCTCGGACATCCTCAGAAGCCGTATCGCCGAGGGGTACTTCCCGCCCGGAACGCGACTGTCGGAGGACAGCATCGGCGGCGCGCTCGGCGTCTCCCGCAACACGCTCCGCGAGGCGTTCCGGCTGCTCACGCACGAGCGGCTGCTCGTCCACGAACTGAACCGGGGCGTCTTCGTCCGGGTCCTGACCGTCGAGGACGTCGAGGACATCTACCGCACCCGAAGCCTCGTCGAGTGCGCGGTCGTACGGGGTCTCGGCGAGCCGCCGTACGCCCTGGAGGCACTGGCCCAGGCCGTGGTGGAGGGGCAGCGGGCAACGCGTGAAGGTGACTGGAAAACGCTGGGTACGGCCAATATCCACTTCCACCGGGAACTGGTCGCGCTCGCCGGCAGCGACCGCACCGACGAGCTGATGCGCAGCGTCTTCGCCGAGCTGCGGCTCGCCTTCCATGTCGCGGACGACCCCCGCCGGCTGCACGAGCCGTACCTCGGGCGCAACGAGCAGATCCTTCAGGCGCTGGAGGACGGGGACAAGAGCGAGGCCGAGAAGCTGCTCGCCGTGTATCTCGACGATTCGCTGAAGCGGGTGGTCGAGGTGTACCGGCGGAGGGTCGGCGAGGACGGCTAGGACGGCTGGGACGCGCCGTATCGGTGTGACAACCGTGACGCCGGGGCGCATCTGCGTCGTTTGGGTCGTTGTCAGACCGAGGACCTAGTCTGTGCACCGTGACTTCGCCTGCATCGACGGACAGTGTTCCGCCCCAGCTCAGCGCGGGGCCGCGCCCCGCACCGGGACCGGCCGCCGACGAGGGGCTGGCGCGGCGGCTGCGCGCGCTCGCCTGCACCGCGCCGCTGCACGACCTCGACGCACGCAAGGCCAACCTCGCGGGCGAGTACTCGGTGTACGGCATGGCGGAGGTGGCGCTTGCCGCCATCGACCTCGTCACGCTGAACATGGACTTCGACACGGGCGCCGACCACGACCAGATAGTCGCCCGGCTCATTCCCCGCATCGCCGCCCAGGCCCCGCAGCGACCCGTCGCCGAGCACGAGCGCGTGGCGCGCTGGGTCCTGGAGAACCTGATCAACGTCGGCAGCGTCGACCGCGGCTTCCGGGCCGTGTACGGCACGTTCGCGGCGGACGGCACCTATGTGCGCCGTGACTACGACTTCAAGCTGATCGAGGAGGTGCCGGGCCCGGGTGGCACCGTCTACCTCCGGACGACCGACGAGGCCGTCAACGTCCTCGTCGGCGCCCTCGACACCGATGTCACCAGCGCGCAGATCGCCGCCGAGGTCAAGCTGGAGGTACTGATCAGCCGCGGGCGCCTCGCCGACGCCCAGCTCGCCGCCGAGCAGGCCCGGTACCGCACCGTCCAGTACTCGGAAACCCTGCGCAGGGCCCTGGACGCCACCCGGCGCAACGTCCGGGCAGTGGACTGGCTCAGCACGGTGCCCGACATGATCGCCGAGGCCCTCGACCACGTCGCCGACCGCTACCGCCACGAGAACGCGATCCTCACCAACATCCGCAAGGCGCGCGACGAGTCCGAGGACCCGGAGCAGAAGCGGCGCGCGGCGGAGCTCGTCGACATCGTCAAGGACTGCATCCGGCGCCACACCCAGCTCCAGTCCCGGCTGCTGGAGGCGGGGCCGCTGTTCCGCGCCGAGCAGGACCGGCAGGCCTTCGCCACCCCCATGACGACCTCGGGAACCGACCTGTACGGCCATCTCCTCGCCCCCGTGCTGCCGCTGCCCCTGGAGCAGGCGGTCCGGGTCACGGACGCGTTCTTCGCGCAGGGGACCGGGCTGCGCACCCCGGTGTCCGTCCGGGTCGGCGATCTCGTCGACATCCTGCTGACCCCGCCCGTGGAGCGGGAGCACCTCGGGGCGGAGATGCCGGAGCCGGACCTCATCGCGACGCCGGACGACAGCCGATTCAGCGAGGAGCAGTTGGCTGCCGCCATGGAACTGCTGGATCTGCCGGCGGATGCGCCGCGTCGGCTGTCGGGGCTGCTTGCGCAGGCTCGGCGTCAGGACCCCGATCTGCCGTATCTCGTGGCTCTGCTGGCCGTGCACGCGGCCAGTCCGGCGGTCGGGACCGCGTATCGGCAGGGTGAGGAGGCGCTGTTGTTCGCCGTGGACGACGGGACGGAGCTGGACGATCCGGAGTTCGGTGGGGCGGATCTCATTGTGGGGACGGCCCAGCTGGATGCGGCCGGGATGGCCGCGGATCGGGCGGAGGCGGCGTGATGCTTGTGCCGGTGGGTCGGTGCGGGTCCGTCGGGGCTGGGCGCGCAGTTCGCCGCGCCCCTGCCGGGGTTGCCCTGAGCTGCGTCTTCAAGATCAAGGAGTTGTTGTCGTGAGCGAGCACGTCGACCGGAGCGAGCCGGAGGGTGTCGCCGTACCGTCGGCCGCCGCCGTCACCCCCGCCGACGCCGCCGATGCGGCGCGGCTCGTCTCCTTCGGGTTGCAGCCCAAGCTGCAGCCCGCGCGGGACCAGGAGTACCAGGACCTGCTGCGGCGCTACCGCGAGGAACCGCCGTTCGCGCGGCTCGCCGACGCCGTGGCCACCGGGCTCGGTCTTGTGGTGCTGGAGGTGTCCCCGCGCGCGGGGATGGCCGTGACCGCCGCCGAGGACTCGGTGTTCGCGGTACGGATGGGCGACTACGCGCGTCGCACGTCCGCCGACTCCGGGGACCGGTTCCTGCACGGGCTCGCCCATCTCGCCGTCGCCGCCATGGCCTTCCCCCGCCCGGAGGACCTCGCCGACGACGGGTACATCGGCAGGGTCACCGTCAACGGCGTCGACGCCTTCGTGCGCCAGGCCTGCCGCCGGCTGGAGGAGCGCGCCGGCGACCAGGGCGAGAACACCGACCCGGTGACCGACGCGCCCGGCCTGGAGGCCGCCTGGCGGATCTGGGCGAGACGCAGCGCCACCGGCGCCACCAAGGACGCGCGCCGCCTCGCCGGCTCCACGACCGGCATCGTCGGCAAGGCCGTCGCGTTCCTCACCGACTCCGGGTTCCTGCAGCGCACCGGCGACGACAGCGGCGGCACCTATCGCACGACGGCCCGTTATCAGCTCCAGGCCCGCGACATGGCGGCCGGCGCCGCGATGGCCGAGCTCCTCGACCTGGGCGTCGTCCCGGTGACTGACGGGACGCCGACCCTGCTGCCGGCCGAGGAGAGAGACGAACTGGAGCTGGTGGCCGACGCAGGACTGCCGTTCCACTCCTCCTGAGCTCCACCCGAGCTCCCCCGCAGCGCTTCGCGAGCTCCCCCGAGTTCCGCCCGAACTTCCCCAATCTGACGAAGACTTACGAGAGTCCGCCATGTACGAGCTGTCCCGGGTCCGCCTCTACTCCATCGGTCCCGCCGGTGCGCGCTACGCCGACACCGTGCTGGACCTGCGGGGCGTGGGCGAGCCCGTGCCCGACCCCGCGCCCATGCAGGCGGAGTTCTTCGAGGAGGAGCCCGTCGGCCCGCCGCTGAGGCCCGCACCCGCCGGCGTGCTGTTCCTGGAGAACGGCGGCGGCAAGTCCGTCCTGCTCAAGCTGATCTTCTCCGTGATGCTGCCCGGCCACCGCAACACGCTCGGCGGCGCCAGCTCCGGCGTGCTGCGCAAGTTCCTGCTCGCCGACGACTGCGGGCATGTCGCCCTGGAGTGGCAGCACGTGCAGACCGGTGAGTGCGTCGTGGTCGGCAAGGTGAGCGAGTGGCGCGGGCGCCAGGTCTCCAACGACCCGAGGAAGTTCGCCGAGGCCTGGTACTCCTTCCGTCCCGGGCCAGGGCTGAGCCTGGACAACCTCCCGGTCGCCGAGTCCACGGCCGTACGACCGCCCGTCGAGGGCCAGTCGGGTGCCCAGGGGCGCCGGCGCACCATGAAGGGCTTCCGGGACGCCATCACCGAGGCGGGCAAGGCGTATCCCCATCTGGAGGTCCACTGGGAGGAGATCCACGACCGGTGGATCGAGCACCTCGGCGACCTCGGCCTCGACCCCGAACTCTTCCGCTACCAGCGGGAGATGAACGCGGACGAGGGCGAGGCCGCGGGTCTCTTCGCGGTCAAGAAGGACTCCGACTTCACCGACCTGCTGCTGCGCGCCGTGACCGACACCCGGGACACCGACGGCCTCGCCGACCTGGTCAGTGGGTTCGGCAACAAGCTGGGCCGTCGCGCCGAGCTGATCGCCGAACGGGACTTCACCGCCGGGTCGGTCGACCTGCTCGGCCGGATCGTCGAGGCCGCCGAGGCACGCTCCCGCGCGCGCGACATCCACACCGCGGCCGAGCGCCGCACAAGGACGCTGGTACGCAGGCTCTCCGCGCGCGGCGGGCAGGAACGCGTCCGGGCCGGCGACCTCGCCCAGCGGGTCACCGCCGCCGCGTACGCCGTCACACACGCCGAGGGCGGCCGTGAGCGCAGCGCCCTGATTGCCGCCGAACTCGCCTACCGGCACGCCTCCCTGGCTCTGGCGGCGGCCGAGAAGTCCGCGGCCGCGCAGAAGCGCGAGCTCGCCGACGCCCGCACCCTGCACTCCGCCTGGCAGGCCGCCGAGGCCGTGCTGCGCCATCGCGCCGCGGCCGACCGCGTCGCACGCGTGGCCGCCGCGATCCAGGAGGCCGAGCGGGACGCCGCCCCGGCGCTCGCCGCCCGCGCCAAGGCCGCGGTCGATCTCGTACGGGCCCTGCACGCGGCCGCGGAGAGCGCGGAGACCCTCGCCAACCAGGAGGAGGAGCGGTCCGCCGCGCTGCAGGAGGCCGGCGAGTCCGCGTACCGGGACTCCACCGCGTCCGCCACGGAGGCGCAGCGGGCCCGCAGCGAGGCCGGACACCTGCGGCAGCGGCTCACCGAGGTCGAGCAGGAGACCGCCGAGGCGGTGCGCGCCGGCTGGCTCGACGACAGCACGCCGGACGCCGACCCTGCCCGGGCCGCGCTGGCCGCCAGCGACGCCGAGAAGAGCGCCGTCGCCGCCTGGGACACAGCCCGTGAGGCCTCGCGCCGGGCGACCGAGCACGCCCGGGAAGCGGCATCGGCCGAGTCGCGTGCGGAGCTGACGGCGGCCCGCGCGGCGGATGCGGCCGTCGCCGCCGAACGGTCCTACGAGGCCGAGCGCCGCCTCGCCGAGGGTCTGGCGGCGGAGGAACGGCTCGCCGAGCTGCTGAGCCTGCCCGGTGTGGCGCGCAGCGGACGCGTCGGGGTGCCGCTGCCCCGCGCGGGCGCGGATGCCGCGGACGACGGGAGCGGGTCCGCCGAACCCACCGGCCACCGAGAGGGCCTCCTCACCCCCGAGGAACTGGACCGCTTTGCGGACGAACTGCGCGAGCTCTTCGACGACGCCGTCTCCTCCGCCGAGCGGCAGCTCTTCGAGCTGCGCACCGCGGCCGCCGACGACTCCCGGATCCTCGGCGCGCTCGGCGACGGCGGGCTGCTGCCGCCGGGCCCGGACGTGCTGGCCACCGTGGAGTTCCTCGGCGAGCACGGCATCCCCGCGCTGCCCGGCTGGCGCTATCTCGCACAGGCCGTCGACCCCGCCGACCACGCACGCGTACTGGCCGCGCGACCGGAGCTGGTCGACGGTGTGATCATCACCGATCCCGGTACCCACGCACGTGCCCGTGACGCGCTGAACGACGCGGCGCTGCTGCCGCGGTCCGCCGTGGCGGTCGGCACCGCCGCTGCCCTGCTCGCCCCGACGCCGGCGCCCGGAGCGCAGAACGCGGACATCTTCCTCGTACCGCCGAACCCGGCCATGCACGACGAGCACGCCGCCGACGAGGAACGGCAGGCGCTGCGCGCGCGAGCGGCCGAGCGGGACGAGGAGATCCGATCGCTCGCGGCCCGGCTGGGCAAGGACCGGGAGCTTGCGGCACGGCTCGCCTCCTGGCGCACCGGCTGTCCTGCGGGGCGGCTCGTCGAGCTCGCGCAGGCCGCCCGGGACGCGCACGCGTTCACCGAGGAGGCCGAGGCCGAGCTGGCCGAGGCGCGGACCGTGCGGGCCGAGGCCGACGAGGCCGCAGCCGAGGCGGCCCAGGTGCGCGACGAGCGGCAGGAGGGCGCGCAGAAGGCCCGGCGTGCCGCCGACGCTCTCGCCGGGCTCGCCTTCCGGCTGCGTGAGCGGGCCGGCTGGCAGGTCAAACTGCGTGAACTCGCCGACGAGGCGGCCGAGTCGGAGGCCGGCGCCCAGAGCTGTCTGGAACGCGCCAGAGCCGCTGACGAGGACCGGCGGGCCGCCCAGCGCGCCGCCGACGACGCCCGCCGCACCGCCCGTGCGCTGCGCGCCGAGCGCTCGGAGATCGCGGGCGCCCCGGACGATCTGCCCGAGGACGACGCGGGCGCACCCAGGACGTCCCTGCCCGCCCTCCGCGAGGCCTACCGGGCCGCCTCCCAGGTGTACGAGAAGGTGGGTGTCGGTGCCGATCTGCGCGCCGAGCAGGCCCGCGCGGAGAGCGACGAGAGCGCGGCACACGCGGAGCTGGACCGGCTGAGCAACAAGGTCCGCACGCGCGCGGAGCAGCTGCTCCAGTCACCCCACGGCTCCGACGGACCGTCCCGGCAGGCCGCCGCCGCCCGCGCCGAGGAACTCGTGCAGCTCCTGGAGACGCGGATGTCCAGCGCCAGCGAGCAGCTCGGCCGGCTGCGCGGCGAGGCCGAGCGGCACGCGCCCGAGGACGGCGAGGCGCACACCGAGCTGCCCGAGGAACTGCTCCCGCGCGACGCCGAGCACGCAACTGCGCTGCTGCGCACGGCGACGGCCGAACTCGCCTCGCGCACGGAGGCGCTGAGCCAGGCGCGGGAGGCCCACGCCGAACTGCTCGACGCCCACCGTGCCGCTCAGGACGCGGCCGGCGGCTTCGACGAGATCGCCGCGATGCTCCGCGACCTGCTGCGCGAGCACGCCGCGGAGGAGGAGCAGGACGAGCCGGAGCCGTACCCCGGCAGCCCGGAGGAGGCCCGGCAGTCCGCGGCCGAGACCCGCCGCTCCCTGCGCGGCTGTGCCGCCGACCTGTCCACCGCCGAGGCCGCCGTGCGCGAGGCGAGCGACGTCCTGGTCCGGCACGCCAACTCCACCCGCTACGAGCAGGTCCGCACTCCCGCACGCCAGCAGATCCGCGAGCTGCCGGCATCCGCGCTGCCCGAGCACGCCCAGAAGTGGGCGCAGGCCTTCGCACCCCGACTGCGCGTGCTCACCGATGAACTGGCGCAGCTGGAGCGGAACCGGGACTCGATCGTGGACCGGCTGCGCGGCCTGGTCGAGTCGGCGCTGGCGACGCTGCGGTCCGCGCAGCGGCTGTCCCGGCTGCCCGAGGGCCTCGGTGAGTGGTCCGGACAGGAGTTCCTGCGCATCCGCTTCGAGGAGCCCGATCAGGCCACGCTCACCGAGCGGCTCGGCGAGGTCATCGACGAGGCCACCCGGGCCGCCGTGAAGAAGAACTCCGATCTGCGGCGCGACGGCATGTCCCTGCTGCTGCGCGGGGTGGGCGCGGCCCTCCAGCCCAAGGGCGTCGCCGTCGAGATCCTCAAGCCCGACGCGGTGCTGCGCGCCGAGCGCGTCCCCGTGGGGCAGATGGGCGACGTGTTCTCCGGCGGCCAGCTGCTCACCGCGGCCATCGCCCTGTACTGCACCATGGCCGCCCTCAGAAGCAACGACCGGGGCCGGGACAAGCAGCGGCACGCAGGAACCCTGTTCCTCGACAACCCCATCGGTCGCGCCAACGCCACCTATCTGCTGGAGCTCCAGCGAGCCGTGTCCGACGCCCTCGGCGTCCAACTGCTTTACACCACCGGCCTGTTCGACACGACCGCGCTCGCCGAGTTCCCCCTCGTCATCCGGCTGCGCAACGACGCCGACCTGCGGGCCGGCCTGAAGTACATCAGCGTGGAGGAACACCTCCGGCCCGGACTGCCGCGTGAGACTCCCGCCGGGGAGGCCGTCCACAGCGAGATCACGGCGACGCGGATGTTCAAGCGGCCGGCGGCGCCGATCACCCCGTAGATGTCAGCGAGGGGTCCGTCGGCCGGGTCAGGGGTGCGACAGCTGCCCCGTGCCGCCCCGCCGGCGTATCCGCTCCTGCGCGCGCTCGGCCGCCCGGCTCTGCCGCCGTGCCCTGCGCTTCTCACGGCGCAGGGCACGCGCGGTGCTGCTCGGCACGGACACCACGCCGTTGCGCTGGTTCCAGACCTGACGCGTCACCCACACGTCCAGCGCCCCCCAGGTGGCCACCACCGTGCCGGCCACGCTGCTCAGCACCATCGGGAAGGCCAGCCATGAACCGGCGAGGGTGCACAGGAAGGCCACCATCGCCTGGATCAGCGTCACGGCGATGATGAGCACCGCCCGCACCGCCGCCGCACGCACCGGATCGGGCATCCGGCGGTGCCGCGCGGGCTCCTCGACCCACAACGGCGGCCGGGACGGCGGCTGTTCCCCGTCCGGTGCCTTCGCCGTGTCCTCGTGCCGCGGAATGTCGCGATCCGGCGCCTCTGGGTCGCGCTGCGCGGTCAACTGTGCCGTCACGCCGCCCTCGGGCGCCTCACGCCGCTCCGCCGTGCCCATCAACGTGTCACTCCCCACCGCCGGCAGACCCCCGTCCCGGTCTCAGGTAGACCGGTTCCACAGTGACTGCCCGGCTTGCGCTGTTTTACGCCGCCAGGTTGCGGGATTCGGCTCATGCGGCCGATTCCGCCTCCAACTCCCATAGAGAGGACGAACAAAACGTCCTCAAGATTCCCTCGAATCGAAAAATTTCGGCCAACTGACCATGAGGACCGTTCGGCTCCGTTCCGGATGGCGTCGTGGGATTGAGGGAGGTAATCACCCGCAATGCGCGGACACCTCCTCATCTCTCTCAGCCGGTGCGGAGGTTCGGCTTCCGGACGGGTCTTCGAGTTAACTGTGCGTCGGTAGTAGGCTCACGCCGTTTGTTGACGTACATGACCACCCCCTGACACGGGGGGTCGAGCTGGGGGAGGCCATGCGCTTTCGCGGGAAGTCGATCCGCCGGAAGATCGTGGCGCTGCTTCTCGTGCCGCTGGTGTCCCTGATCGCGGTCTGGGGCTTCGCCACGGTACTCACGGGTCGGGAAGTCGCCCAGCTGTTCCATGTGTCGTCGGTCGTGGAGGAGATCGGATACCCCGCCGAGGACACCGTCCGCGGACTGCAGCAGGAACGCCGCCAGACCCTCGTCTACCTCGCCGATCCCCGGGCCTCGGACGCGCTGTCCGCTCTGCGCACCACCCGGACCGCCACCGACCGTGCCGTCGCCGAGTTCCGCGAGAACGCGCGGAATCCCGACCTCCGTGACGGACTCGACGGGGACGACACCGAACGCCTCACCGCCGTCCTCGACGCCTTCGAGGGGATCGACTCGCTGCGTCGCACCGTCGAGGAGGGCACGGTCAGCCGGGCAGAGGCCCTCGACCAGTACAACCGTCTCGTCGACCCCTGCTACACCCTGCTGGCCTCGCTCGACGGCATCGACAGCGTGGAGCTGGACAAGCAGGCCCGCGCACTGGTCAACATCATCCGCGCCCGCGAACTGCTCTCCCGCGAGGACGCCCTGCTCGGTTCCGCCCTGGTGGTCGGGAAACTCTCCCGTGACGAGATCCGCGACGTCGCCGACCTGGTCGCCCAGCGCACCCTGATGTACGACACCAGCCTGCCGGTCCTTCCGACTGCGGAGCGCGAACGGTACGAGCGCTTCTGGAAGAACGCCTCCACCGCGCCTCTGCGGTCGGCCGAACAGATCGTCATCTCCGCCCGGCCCGGCATCACGAGTGGCGCCGTGAGCGCCAAGAACTGGGACGCCGCCGCCGGAAGCGCGCTCGACGAGCTCGCCACGCTCAACGACCAGGCGGGCGACCGCTATCAGGACCGGGTCCGCCCCGCCGCGATGGAGGTCATCGTCAAGGCGGCCGTCGTCGGCGTGCTCGGACTGATCGCCATCCTCTTCTCGCTCTTCCTCTCCGTGCGCGTCGGCCGCGGCCTCATCCGTGATCTGCGACAGCTGCGCCTGGACGCCCACGAGGCGTCGGGCGTGCGGCTGCCGAGCGTGATGCGCCGCCTGTCCGTGGGCGAAGAGGTCGACGTGGAGACCGAGGTACCGCGTCTGGAGTACGACAAGAACGAGATGGGCGAGGTCGGCCAGGCCCTCAACACCCTGCAGCGCGCCGCGGTCGAAGCCGCCGTCAAACAGGCCGAGCTCCGCGCCGGAGTCTCCGAGGTCTTCGTGAACCTCGCCCGCCGCAGCCAGGTCCTCCTGCACAAGCAGCTCACCCTGCTCGACACCATGGAGCGACGGACCGAGGACGCCGACGAACTCTCCGACCTGTTCCGCCTCGACCACCTGACCACCCGTATGCGCCGGCACGCCGAGGGTCTGGTCATCCTCTCCGGGGCCGCGCCCTCGCGGCAGTGGCGCAAGCCCGTCCAGCTCATGGACGTCGTCCGGGCCGCCGTGGCCGAGGTCGAGGACTACGAACGCATCGAGGTCCGCCGACTGCCGAGGGTCGCCGTCACCGGGCCGGCGGTCGCCGACGTCACCCACCTGGTGGCCGAACTCCTGGAGAACGCCACCGTGTTCTCCCCTCCGCACACCGCCGTCCAGGTGCTCGGCGAGCGGGTCGCCAACGGCTTCACCCTGGAGATTCACGACCGCGGCCTCGGCATGGCGGCCGACGCGCTGCTGGACGCCAATCTCCGGCTCGCCGAGACACCTGAGTTCGAGCTGTCCGACACCGACCGGCTCGGTCTGTTCGTGGTGAGCCGGCTCGCCCAGCGACAGAACGTCCGCGTCTCACTGCAGCCCTCCCCGTACGGCGGTACGACAGCCGTCGTCTTCATCCCCGACGCGCTGCTGACCGACGACGTGCCCGACACGAACGGCATCGGCTTCCGCCTCGACCGGCCCGCGCCCTCCAGGGAGGCGGAGCTGGAGGAGGCACGCCTGGCCTCGCTCTCCCAGGTGCCCGCACACCGGCCCGGCCTGCCGGCCACGCTCCTGGACGGGCCGGTCGAGCTGGAGGCTCCCGTCGATCTGGACGCCATCGAGGACTTCCCGGGTGCGCTCGGCGACGAGGACAGCGAACGCGGCGGACTCTTCCGGCCCCGCCGCTCCCTCGCCCGCGCGGACGACCAGCCCCGCCCCGGCGAGCAGCTCCACGAGGTCCACGGCACCCACGGCGGACCGGATCCGGCCGACGCGGACGCCCCCTTCGGCGGTCCGGTCCCGCTGCCCCGCCACAGGACCCCCAAACTGGTCAGCTCCCACGGCCGCCCCGTCACCGAGCCGAGGCCCCGACGCGAGGACGCGCAGGAGGAGCCGTCGGCGGACCCGGCCCGGTCGCGGGCGCTGGCCCCGCTGCCGTCCCGCCTGCGCGGTGCGGCTCCGCTCCGCCGGGGCACCGGCGTGGCCGACCGCACGGACGAGCTCACGGCATCCTCCCCGGAATCCCCGGAGCGTGACCTCGTCGGCAGCGAGCCCCCCGCGCTCCCGAGGCGCACCCGCCGCGCCGAGATCGCGTCGAGCGGCTCCGGCGACCGCATCCGGACTCCCGGCACCCCGCCGCAGACCGCCGACTCCGGCACTGCGCCCCTGCCCCGGCGGGTACGCCAGGCCAACCTGGCTCCGCAGCTGAGGCAGGACATCACCGAGCAGAGCCCCCCGCAGCAGGCGACGGAGCCCATGGAGCGGGACGCCGACGAGGTACGCAGCCGCATGGCCTCGCTCCAGCGCGGCTGGCAGCGGGGCCGCCAGGAGAACACCGAGGGCGACGACGCCCACAGCGGCACAGCACAAGGAACGACTAAGGGGGACGGTCGATGACCGCACCGAAGCCGACCGGCCAGACCACGACCAGGTCCGGCGAGCTCAACTGGCTCCTCGACGACCTGGTGGACCGCGTCGCGAGCATTCGCAAGGCCGTCGTACTCTCCGGCGACGGCCTGGCCACCGGGGTGTCGAAAGACCTGACGCGGGAGGACGGCGAGCACCTGGCCGCCGTCGCGTCCGGGTTCCACAGCCTGGCCAAGGGGGTGGGCCGCCACTTCGAGGCGGGCAGCGTCCGCCAGACCGTCGTCGAGCTGGACGACGCCTTCCTGTTCGTGACCGCCGCGGGCGACGGCAGCTGCCTCGCCGTCCTCTCGGACGCCGACTCGGACGTCGGCCAGGTCGCCTACGAGATGACGCTTCTCGTCAAGCGGGTCGGTGTGCATCTGGGTGCCGTTCCACGCACCGATCTGCCTTCTGGCGGGTAGTGGGATGACATGAGCGCAGACGGTCAGGGAAGAAGCCACTGGTTCGACGACGAAGCCGGACCGGTCGTCCGTCCGTACGCCATGACGCGCGGCCGCACGACCAGTGCGGCCCAGCACCGCCTCGACCTGATCGCGGTCGTCGTCACGGAGCCCCACGCGGACGATCCGGAGGCGGACCACTCGCTGGCACCGGAGCACGTGGACATCGTCGAGCTGTGCCGTGACAGCCCGCAGTCGGTCGCCGAGCTCGCCGCCGGGCTCGATCTGCCCGTCGGCGTGGTCCGGGTCCTCGTCGGCGACCTGGTGCACGGGGAATTCGTCCATGTGAACCGGCCCGTACCCCCGGCCGAACTGCCGGACGAGAGTATTCTGCGCGACGTGATCAACGGCCTCCGGGCGCTGTGAGCGGCGCGGAAGCGGGGTACTGACGTGACAGGCTGGCAGTTCTGGGTCGACCGGGGCGGCACGTTCACGGACATCGTCGCGCGGCACCCGGACGGCCGGCTGCTGACGCGCAAGCTGCTCTCGGACAACCCCGCGCGCTACTCCGACGCGGCGGTCGAGGGCGTACGCCGGCTGCTGGACGGCTCCCAGCAGTCGGTGGAAGCCGTCCGCATGGGAACGACGGTCGCCACCAACGCCCTCCTGGAACGCAAGGGCGAGCGCACCCTGCTGATCGTCACCCGCGGCTTCAGCGACGCCCTGCGCATCGCCTACCAGAACCGCCCCCGCATCTTCGCCCGCCGCATCGAACTCCCCGAGCTGCTGTACGAGCGGGTCCTGGAGGTCGACGAGCGCATCGCCGCCGACGGCACAGTCCTGCGCGCCCCCGACTTGAAGGCCCTTTCCGGTCCCCTCCGGGAGGCGTACGACGACGGCATCCGGGCCGTCGCCGTGGTCTGCATGCACAGCCACCTCCACCCCGCCCACGAACGGGCCGTCGGGGAACTCGCCGCCCGCACGGGCTTTCCGCAGATCTCGCTGTCCAGCGAGGTCAGCCCGCTGATGAAGCTCGTCCCACGCGGGGACACCGCCGTCGTCGACGCCTACCTCTCGCCCGTACTGCGCCGCTACGTCCAGCACGTCGCCGATGAACTCGCGGGCGTACGGCTGATGTTCATGCAGTCCAACGGGGGCCTTGCCGAAGCCGGGCAGTTCCGCGGCAAGGACGCCATTCTGTCCGGCCCCGCGGGCGGCATCGTCGGCATGGCCCGGATGTCGCAGCTGGCCGGCTTCGACCGCGTGATCGGCTTCGACATGGGCGGCACCTCCACCGACGTCTCGCACTTCGCGGGGGAGTACGAGCGGGTCTTCACCACGCAGATCGCGGGCGTCCGGCTGCGCGCGCCGATGCTGGACATCCACACCGTCGCCGCCGGCGGCGGCTCGGTGCTGCACTTCGACGGCACCCGCTACCGCGTCGGACCGGACTCGGCGGGCGCCGAGCCCGGACCCGCCTGCTACCGGGGCGGCGGGCCGCTCGCCGTCACCGACGCCAACGTCATGCTCGGCCGCATCCAACCCGCCCACTTCCCCACGGTGTTCGGACCCGACGGCGACCAACCCCTCGACGACACGCTCGTCCGCGACCGCTTCACCGCCCTCGCGCGCGAGATCCACGAGAAGACCGGCGACGACCGCACCCCGGAGCAGGTCGCCGAGGGCTACCTGCAGATCGCCGTCGCCAACATCGCCAACGCCGTGAAGCGGATCTCGGTGCAGAAGGGTCATGACGTCACCCGCTACGCCCTCACCACCTTCGGTGGCGCGGGCGGGCAGCACGCCTGCATGGTCGCCGACTCGCTCGGCATCCGTACCGTCCTCGTGCCCCCCATGGCCGGTGTCCTGTCCGCACTCGGCATCGGTCTCGCGGACACCACCGCCATGCGCGAGCAGTCCGTGGAGGCGCCCCTGGGGCTCGCCTCCCTGCCCGGAGTCCTCAAGACGGCCGACGACCTGGAGGCAGCGGCCCGCGCCGAACTCCTCGCCGAGGACGTCCTCGAGGACCACATCCGGGTCACCCGGCGCGCCCAGCTCCGTTACGACGGCACCGACACCACCCTCACCGTCGAACTGGCCGAGCCCGGCGCGATGAGGCACGCCTTCGAAGAACGTCATCGCGCCACGTACTCCTTCGTCCTCGACCGTCCGATCGTCGTCGAAGCCCTCTCCGTGGAAGCCACCGGCATCACCGAACCCCCCGATCTCTCCGCTCTCGCCCCTTACGAACCCACCTGCCGAAACGGCGCTGCCGCGCCGGAGACCGTCCGGCTCCACACGGGCGGCACCTGGCGTGACGTCCCCCTCCATCGCCGCGAGGACCTTCCTCCCGGCGAGACCGTGACCGGCCCCGCGATCATCACCGAGCCCAGCGCCACGACCGTCGTCGACGACGGCTGGCTGGCCGCGACGACCGACGGCGGGCATCTGGTCATGGAACGCGCAGCGATTACGGAGAGTTCCGGCCTGGACACGAAAGCTGATCCGGTTCTCCTCGAGGTCTTCAACAACCTGTTCATGTCGATCGCCGAACAGATGGGCGCCCGACTGGAGTCGACGGCCCAGTCCGTCAACATCAAGGAGCGCCTCGACTTCTCCTGCGCCCTGTTCGACCCGGACGGAAACCTGGTGGCGAACGCCCCGCACATCCCCGTCCACCTGGGCTCGATGGGCACGAGCGTCAAAGAGGTGATCCGGCGTCGCGGGTCCGGGATGCGGCCCGGGGACACCTACGCCGTCAACGATCCGTACCACGGCGGCACGCATCTCCCCGACGTCACCGTGATCACCCCGGTCTTCGGAACGAGGACCGCACCAAGCACGGACGGTGACGACGAGATCCTCTTCTACGTCGCCTCCCGGGGCCATCACGCCGAGATCGGCGGGATCGCCCCCGGATCCATGCCCGCCTCAAGCCGCACGATCGAGGAGGAGGGCGTCCTCTTCGACAACTGGCTGCTCGCCGAGAAGGGCCGCTTCCGCGAGGAGGAGACTCTCCGCCTGCTCACCGAGGCGCCCCACCCCTCCCGCAACCCCAGGACCAACCTGGCCGATCTGCGCGCCCAGATCGCGGCCAACCAGAAGGGCGTCGACGAAGTCGCCCGCATGATCCAGAACTTCGGCCGGGATGTGGTCCAGGCGTACATGAAGCACGTCCAGGACAACGCCGAGGAGGCGGTCCGCCGGGTCATCGACGCCCTGGACGACGGCGCGTACGCCTATGAGACCGACTCGGGCGCCGTCATCCGGGTACGCGTGCGCGTGGACCGCGACAACCGCTCCGCGACCGTCGACTTCACGGGCACATCACCCCAGCTGACCACCAACTTCAACGCGCCCTTCGCGGTCGTCAACGCGGCCGTCCTGTACGTCTTCCGCACCCTGGTCGCCGACGACATCCCGCTCAACGACGGCTGTCTGCGCCCGCTCGACATCATCGTTCCGCCCGGCTCGATGCTCGCGCCCGAGCCCCCGGCGGCTGTCGTCGCGGGCAACGTCGAGACCTCGCAGGCCATCACCGGAGCCCTCTACGCGGCGCTGGGCGTCCAGGCCGAGGGCTCCGGCACCATGAACAACGTCACCTTCGGCAACGACCGCCATCAGTACTACGAGACCGTCGCCTCCGGATCCGGCGCGGGCGACGGCTTCCCCGGCGCGTCCGTCGTACAGACCCACATGACCAACTCGCGGCTCACCGACCCCGAGGTCCTGGAGTGGCGGCTGCCCGTGCAGCTCGACGAGTTCGCGGTCCGGCGGGGCAGCGGCGGGGCCGGACAGTGGCGCGGCGGGGACGGAGCCGTGCGCCGGATCCGGTTCCACGAACCCATGACCGTCTCCACGCTGTCCCAGCACCGCAGGGTCCCGCCGTACGGCATGGCCGGCGGCGACTGCGGCGCACTGGGCGCCAACCGTGTGGAGCACGCCGACGGGACGGTCACCCGACTCGGCGGAAGCGACTCCGCGGACGTCGGCCCCGGCGACGTACTCGTCATCGAAACCCCCGGCGGCGGAGGCTACGGCCCGCCGTCGCCCGACCCCCATCGAGCAGGAGAAGAGATCGATGATCTTCGGGCGTTCTGAGCGCGGCAAGCCCCCGGTCGAGCCCGTCACGCTCAAGATCCTGGTGGCCGGCGGCTTCGGCGTGGGCAAGACCACGCTGGTCGGCGCGGTCAGCGAGATCAGGCCGCTGCGCACCGAGGAGTTCCTCACCGAGGCCGGACGCCCGGTCGACGACACGAGCGGGGTGGAGGCCAAGCACACGACCACCGTGGCGATGGACTTCGGCCGTATCACGCTCCGCGAGGACCTGGTGCTGTACCTCTTCGGCACGCCCGGGCAGGAGCGGTTCTGGTTCATGTGGGACGAACTCTCCGAGGGCGCGCTCGGCGCCGTCGTGCTCGCCGACACCCGGCGCCTGGAGGACTGCTTCGCCGCCGTGGACTACTTCGAGCGGCGCTCCATACCCTTCCTGGTCGGCGTCAACTGCTTCGAGGGAGCCGACCACTACCCGGCCCAGGACGTCCGCCAGGCCCTCGACCTCGACCAGGACGTACCGCTCGTTCTGTGCGACGCCCGCGACCGGGAGTCCGTCAAGGAAGTCCTCGTGGGTGTCGTCCAGCACGCGATGGCGTACGCGGCGAACCGCCGTCAGGCCGTCACCACCTGACGCGCGCACGGCCCGTACCCCCGCCGACCGGGGCACGGGCCGTGGCCCGGGGCACTACGCGCGCGTGCGGCGGTCTAGTGCTCGTCCTCCAGCCAGCCGAACGTCCGCTCCACGGCCTTGCGCCAGTTGTGGTACTCGCGGTCGCGCACCGCGGAGTCCATGGCGGGCGTCCACTCGACGTCCTTCTGCCAGTGCGCCTTCAGCTCGTCGAGGTCGTTCCACACGCCAGTGGCGAGCCCCGCCGCGTAGGCGGCGCCGAGGCAGGTCGTCTCGGAGACCTTCGGCCGGACCACCGGGACGTCGAGCACGTCGGCCTGGTGCTGCATGAGCAGGTTGTTCTTGGTCATGCCGCCGTCCACCTTCAGGGTGGTGATGTGCACCCCGGAGTCCTGGTACATGGCGTCCACGACCTCGCGCGTCTGCCAGCTGGTCGCTTCGAGCACGGCACGCGCGAGGTGGGCCTTCGTGACGTACCGGGTGAGTCCGGTGACCACGCCGCGGGCGTCGGAGCGCCAGTACGGTGCGAACAGACCCGAGAAGGCGGGCACGATGTACGCGCCGCCGTTGTCCTCCACACTCGCCGCCAGGGGCTCGATCTCGTCGGCGGTACCGATGATGCCGAGCTGGTCGCGGAACCACTGCACCAGCGCGCCCGTGATGGCGATCGCACCCTCCAGGCAGTAGACCGGCGCCTCACTGCCGATCTTGTAGCCCATCGTCGTCAGCAGCCCGCTCTTCGACGGCACCGGCCGGTTGCCCGTGTTGAGCAGCAGGAAGCTGCCCGTGCCGTAGGTGTTCTTCGCCGTGCCCACGTCGTAGCAGGCCTGTCCGAACACGGCCGCCTGCTGGTCGCCCAGCGCGGAGGCCACGGGCACGCCGGCGAGCTGCCCGACCGCGGTGCCGTAGACCTCGGCGGACGACTTGATCTCGGGCAGGAGCGACTCGGGGATGTTCATCGCGGAAAGGATGGACGGGTCCCACTGCAGGGTCTCCAGGTTCATCAGCATGGTGCGCCCGGCGTTGGTCACGTCGGTGACGTGATGCCCGCCGTCGGTGCCCCCGGTGAGGTTCCAGATGAGCCAGGAGTCGATGGTGCCGAAGGCGAGCTCGCCGTTCTCGGCACGGGCCCTGAGACCGGGCACGTTGTCGAGCAGCCAGGCCGCCTTCGGGCCGGAGAAGTAGGTGGCCAGCGGCAGCCCGGTCTGATCGCGGAAACGGTCCTGCCCGTCCGAGCCGCCCAGTTGGTTGACCAGGCCGGCCGTGCGGGTGTCCTGCCACACGATGGCGTTGTGCACGGGCTTGCCCGTGGCGCGGTCCCACAGAACGGTGGTCTCGCGCTGGTTGGTGATGCCGAGCGCGCTGAGCTGGTCGGCGCGCAGTCCGGCCTTGGCGATCGCCCCGGCGACCACCGCCTGCACCTTGGACATGATCTCGGTGGCATCGTGCTCCACCCAGCCGGGCTTGGGGAAGATCTGCCGGTGCTCACGCTGGTCGACGGCGACGATCGCGCCGTCCTGGTTGAAGATGATGCAGCGGCTGGAGGTCGTGCCCTGATCTATGGCCGCGACGAACTTGTCCGTCATGACGTCCCCTTCGTGGGTTCCTTCAGAATGCTGCGTTGTAGATCACGGCTCCGATGGCGGCGCCTGCGAGCGGGCCGATCACGGGGATCCAGGAGTAGCTCCACTCCGAGGTGCCCTTGTTGGGAATCGGCAGCAGCGCGTGGATGATGCGAGGCCCGAGGTCACGGGCCGGGTTGATGGCGTACCCGGTGGGGCCGCCGAGTGAGAGACCGATACCGACGACGAGGAGGGAGATGAGCAGGGCCGGCAGGCCCGCGTCCCCGATGCCGTCCACGTGTCTGTCCCCGCCGACCATCGCGAGGATGGGCACCATCAGGGCGACGGTGGCAAGGAACTCTGTGATCAGGTTCTGGCCGGTGTGGTAGATCGCCGGGCGGGTCGAGAAGATCCCCAGCGTCTCGATGGCGTTGTCCCTGTCTGCGTTGAGGTTGAAGTGCCCGAGATAGGCCAGCCAGCAGAGCACGGCCCCGACCATGGCACCGGCGAATTGCCCGAGCAGGTAGTAGGGCACGTCCTCCCATTTCGTCGTGCCCTCGATCGCGAAGCCGAGCGTCACCGCCGGGTTGATCTGCCCACCGGACAGCGGTGCCGCGGTGTACGCCCCGGCGAGGACGCCGAAGCCCCATCCGAAGGTGATGACGATCCAGCCGGAGTTCTGAGCCTTTGACTTGTTGAGGATCACTCCGGCCACCACGCCCGCGCCGAACAGAATCAGAGTGGCGGTGCCGATCAACTCGCCTAGAAATATGTCTCCGTTGCTCATGGCGACTCCTAGGCCCTGGCCCGGGGACGATCGCCCCGGAGCCTCCGTGCGGGGTGCGGTTCCCTTGGCGAACAGCCGAAGCAGGGAGACCCGCGCCCAGCCCGGCGTCCGTGACGAGCGTGCCGTAGCAGCCGAATCGCCCGTGGGGAATGGCCCGTGACTCAGGCGGGGCCCGCGCGGCGTGGTGCCTGGATACTCCGAGAATGTGCGGCGATGTCGGCCGACACCGGAAGTGTTCACCGGTGCCCAAAGAGCGTCAAGGTCGTCGACGACAACGGTTGGGGCAGCGAGGCCGAGCCCCCGGCCGACGTGAAGAGGTGCTCAGCCCGGTTCCATCACAGCGTACCCCGCCTGCGCGATCGTCGCCGCCGGGCCGCGACGGACCTCGAAGCCGGGCTGCCCGGCGTGGCCCAGCACCCAACTTGCCCCGGTCAGCGATTTCGCGGCCTTCTTCAGCGGTGCCAGACAGGCAGCCGCTTCCCGGTGGTGGGTCACGCTGCCCGGCCCGCACAGCACCGTCGCCAGCGACAGCGTCACGGGACGCCCGCCCGCGGACCAGGGCGCGTCCAGCACCGAGACAGCCAGCGGATCCAGGCCCTCCGGATCGGTGAGCACAAGGAAGTCGTCCCCGCCGATGTGGCCCACCCGAGTGCCGCCGGCCGCGGCGTGCTGCAGTGCCCGCCCCACGGACCGGATCAGCTCGTCGCCCGCCGCGAACCCGGCCCCGTCGTTGACCTGCTTGAAGTGGTCGACGTCCAGCCAGCTCAGCGCGAATACCCGCCCGTCGGCGATCCGCCGGTCCACCTCACGGGTGATCGCGTCCGAGCCGGGCAGCCGGGTCAGCGGATTGAGCCCGGCCGCCTCCTCGACGCGTGATTCGGCCAGCGCCCGCAGCAGGTCCGCGAGCCGTACGACGCCCACGCACCGCCCGTACCGGTCGACGACGGCCACGTCGTCCGAGGTGCGGCCCCCGCCGCCGACCGCCACCACGTCCAGGACCTCCCACGCGGTGGCGTCGACGCCCACCGTCCGTGGCGGGTCCCCCAGCTTGACGGCGGGCCGGTCGGCGTACAGAGCGTGCCCGTAGCGTGCCGACATCGACAGCAGGAAGCGGGACCGGTGCACGGACCGGACCGGTACGCCGTCCCGGTCCACGAGCAGCACCCCGGACACCTCGGGCGACCCGGTCAGCAGCGCCCGCACCTGCCCTGCCGACACGGTGACGGGCAACAGCGCGGCCGGCCGCACGAACTCCCGTATCGACGGCCCCGGCGTCGGCATCACGGCGGCGCCGGGGGAGCGGGGCGGAACATACACGTCCGCGGCCGGAATCCTGGCCGGGGGCGCGAACAGCACGCCCTGCGCGAGGTGCGCGCCGGCCGACCGTACCTCCGCACACTGCAGCTCGGTCTGCACGCCCTCGACACAGAGCAGGGCCCCCAGTTCATCGCACAGCGTCCGCATCGCCCGTACCGCCGCCGGCCGGGGCAGCAGCGCCGCATCGAGTTTGACCAGGTCGGGCGCCAGATCGGTGAGCAGTCGCAGAGGAACGTCCCCGTCGCCCACGCCGTCCGCGCTGACCCGGAAGCCCTGCCCGCGCAGCCCTTCCACCGCCTCCAGCAGCGCCTGCTGCGGCACATGGGTGTACGGCGGGCCGATGTCGATCGTCACTTCCCAGGGCATCCGCCCCGCCTCGCGCACCGCGTCGTGCAGGGGGGTCAGTCCGCCGAGATCGGCGAGGGTGCCGGCGAACACGTTGACGTGCAGTGGCAGCAGAGTCTCCTTGCGAGCCGCCGCACGGGCCGCCAGGACCGCGAGCCGGCCGTCGAGCTCGGGGTCCCGGCGTGCTTCGGCCAGGATGTCGCCGGTCTCCGGCCGGGCGAGTATCTCCAGCCCCGCGATCCCTCCGGTCGTCAGATTGACCACCGGCTGGAAGGCAAAGCGGAGAGTATCCGTCCAGGAGTGCACGTGGAGCATGATGGCGCTGCCGGAGCACGCCCAAGCCCAGTTCATGAGACGTTCACACAGCATTTCGGGTCGATCACACAGCGTAGGAGAAAGGGCTTACGCCCGAGCCGCCGTCCCCCATGCCGATTCCGGTTCCGGTCGCCGGTGGCCCGCAGCCTCAGCGCATCACGATCACCGCCGATCCGTGCCCGAACAGCCCTTGGTTCGCCGTGATCCCCACGCGTGCTCCGGCGACCTGCCGCGCGCCCGCGTCCCCCCTCAACTGCCATGTCAGCTCACAGACCTGGGCGATCGCCTGGGCCGGGACGGCCTCACCGAACGACGCGAGCCCACCGCTGACGTTGACGGGTATGCGCCCGCCCGGGGCCGTCGCCCCTTCCCGCAGCAGCTTCGCCGCCTCGCCCTCTGCGCACAGCCCCAGTTCCTCGTACCACTGCAGCTCCAGGGCGGTGGACAGGTCGTAGACCTCGGCGAGGGAGAGGTCCTCGGGCCCGATGCCCGCCTCCTCGTAGGCCGCCCGCGGGATCGACGACCGGAAGGTCTGGACGGCGGGCTCCGCGGCCACGGCGGAGTCCGTCGCGATGTCCGGCAGGTCCAGCACGGTGCTGGGGTAGCGGGGCGTCACGGTGGAGACCGCTCGGATCCGCACCGGCTCGGACACCCCGTGCCGGCGCGCGAACTCCATGCTGGACAGCACCAGCGCCGCCCCGCCGTCCGAGGTCGCACAGATGTCGAGCAGCCGCAGCGGGTCGGCGACCACGGCCGAGGCGGCGACCTCCTCCGGGGTGACCCGCCTGCGGTAGCGAGCGTTCGGATTCAGCGCCCCCATGGCGGCGTTCTTCACCTTGACCTGTGCGAAGTCCTCCGGTGTGTCCCCGTGCACCGCCATCCGCCGACGCGCGTACAGCCCGAAGTACGTCGGATTGGTGGCCCCGAGGACCCGGAACCGCTGCCAGTCCGGATCATCGGGCCGGTCCCCGCCCGCGGGCCGGAAGAACCCTTTGGGCGCCGCGTCGGCACCCACCACGAGCACCACGTCCGCGAGGCCCGAAAGGATCTGTGCCCGCGCGACGCCGACGGCCTGCGCCCCCGACGCGCACGCCGCGTACACGCTCGTGACACTGGCTCCCTGCCAGCCGAGCGCCTTCGCGAAGGTCGCGCCCGCCACATACCCCGGGTAGCCGCCGCGCACGGTGTCCGCCCCGACGAGCGAGCCGACGTCCCGCCAGTCCAGCCCGGCGTCGGTGAGCGCCGTACGGGCCGCCGCCGCTCCGTACTCCACGAAGCTGCGCCCCCACTTGCCCCAGGGGTGCATGCCCGCGCCCAGCACCGCCACGTCGTCCGTCATGTCCGCACCCCCGTCGGCCGCCAGTTCCAGGTCGTCCAGGTCGTCTCCTCGTCCTCATGGAGCACACCGGGGACGACCTCCACCTCCATGCCCACCGCCAGATCGGCGACGGTGAGCCCGGGTGCCGCCTGCCCCAGGACCACCATCCGCTCCGGCTCCAGTTCCACAGCGATCAACGCGTACGGCTCCCACGGAAGTTCCGGATTCGTCACATAGGGTGACGGCGGGCGATACCGGCTGTCCGTGTACGACCACACCCGCCCGCGACGGGAGAGGGGGACCTCCACCAGATGACCGCCGGAGCATCCGGGATTGCGGCAGCGGGCGTCCTCTCGCGGGAAGAAGACCGAGGCGCAGGCGGAACAGCTCGTACCGAGGAGCCTGAAGTCGTCCTCGTCGCCGGCGAACCACCCGGCGACCACAGGTGTGCGTGTACGTGACAAAGCCCCTCCCCGGCCATCAATCTGACGGAACGTCAGAAGTGTGCCACGGGGCACCGGAAAGAGGCAGGGCGCGCGCGTTCGCTTCCCTGGAGAAGCGTGCACCTGATAGACGCTGGAGACATGACGCGACTCTCCCGGGCACTCCGCGGACTGGTCACCGCACTCGCCACCGTGCTGGCCGTGACCGGTGCCTCCGTGACGGCCGAGGCGACGACCCGGCCCAAGGCGCCCGGGGACTTCGTGGCGCTGAGAACCGTGGACCCCACGATCATCCAGGAGATGCGCTACTTCACCCGGCACAACTTCGTCGGCGAGCGCATCGACGGCTATCGGCAACCCCTGTGCATCCTCACGCGTCCCGCCGCCGAAGCGCTCCACAGGGCCCAGACGAAACTGCTGCGTGCGGGCTACACCCTCAAGGTGTACGACTGCTACCGGCCACAGCGCGCCGTGAACCACTTCGTCCGCTGGGCCAAGGATCTCGACGACCAGGCCATGAAGGGCGAGTTCTACCCGAACGTCGACAAGAGCCGGCTGTTCGACGACGGCTACATTGCGGCGAAATCCGGCCACAGTCGTGGCTCCACCCTGGACCTCACCGTCGTGAAGCTGCCGACGAGGCCCACCAGGCCGTACCACCCCGGAGAGCCCCTCGTTCCCTGCTACGCGCCCAAGGACCGGCGCTTCCCCGACAACTCCGTCGACATGGGCACCGGATTCGACTGCTTCGACACCCTCGCGCACACCCTGGACCCGCGCATCCAGGGCGAACAGCGGGCCAACCGGCTGCTGCTCAAGAACACCCTGGAGGGCCTCGGCTTCGTGAACCTTGCCGAGGAGTGGTGGCACTACACCTTCAAACCCGAGCCGTACCCGGACACCTACTTCGACTTCCCCGTGTCCTCGACATCGCTCACCAACAGCAAGTGAGGCTCCTCCGGAAGACGGCATACCGGCGATCGGATACAGTCCGCCGCGTGTCCGAAACTCATCAGTCCACCCCCCCGTCCAACTCCGCGCCCGACTCCCACTGTTCGAGCTGCGGAGCCTCCTACGGAGAGGGCACCACCGGCTGGCCCCGCACCTGTCCCGCCTGCCACACCGTGGCCTACCGCAATCCGCTGCCGGTCGCCGTGGCCCTCCAGCCCGTGTACGACACCAAGGGCACCGCCCTGGTCGTCATCACCCGGACCATCGCCCCCGCGCGCGGGGGCACCGCCCTGCCCGGCGGCTACATCGACGACCGCGAGGACTGGCGGCACGCCGTCGTCCGCGAGCTCAAGGAGGAGACGGGCATCGACGCGGCGAGCCGCGACGTACGGCTCGTCGACGCGATGAGCTCGCCCGACGGGCATCTGCTGCTGTTCGGGCTCCTGCCGGAGCGCCCGGCCGAGGGGCTGCCGCGGTCCGCCGCCACGGACGAGACCGAGGGCTGGCACCTCCTGCGCCGGCCCGAAGAGCTCGCCTTCCCCCTGCACACACTGGCCGTGCGCGCCTGGTTCGAGGGCCGGTACCTCTGAGGTCAGGCCCCCTCCAGCCCGCGGACCCGCACCGGGTGCAGGGGCTTGCTCGCACCGTCCTCGCCCTCCCGCTCGACGACCACCCGCCGGCCCTGCCAGCGGGCGACACAGCGCTCGATCTCCGGCTCCTCCCACCCGTCGCCCGCATCCGGCACCACCAGCCCGCCACCGGTACGGCCCCGGGCGGGCGCCCACACCTCCAGCTGAAGACCACCGTCGTCCCCGCGTACGGGGATGACGGCGCCCGCGCGCGCGAGCACCGGAATCCGCGACAGGGGAGCATCGACGAGAACCTGTGCCGGCCCTTCGTACACCTGACCCGTCGCCGTGTCGTACCACTGGCCGCGCGGCAACTGCACCGCACGGCGGCGCGCACCCGGGTCGAGCACCGGCGCCACCAGCAGGCCCTCGCCCAGCAGGAAGGCGTCCTCGCAGTCCCGCAGCGCCCGGTCCTCGGGCGCCGACCACCACAACGGGCGTACATAGGGAGCGCCGGTGCGCCGGGCCACATGCGCCAGCGTCATGAAGTAGGGAAGCAGCCGCCGGCGTTCGGCGAGCGCCATGCGCGCGTGCTCCAGCACATCGGCACCGAACTCCCACGGCTCCCGGCGGCCCGCCCGCAGGCTGGAGTGCGTGCGGAACAGCGGCAGATACGAGGCCAGCTGGAACCAGCGCAGGTACAGCTCGGGCGACGGACTGCCGTCGAAGCCGCCCACGTCCGGCCCCGAGTACGGCACCCCGCACAGCCCGAGCCCCATGACCAGGGACAGTGAGGCCCGCAGGCCGGGCCACCCCGTGGTCACGTCGCCGGACCAGGTTCCCCCGTAGCGCTGCATACCGGCCCACCCGGAGCGTGAGAAGACGAAAGGCCGCTTCTCGGGCTCCAGTTCGCGGACTCCCTCGTAACCGGCGCGGGCCATGCACAGCGCGTAGACGTTGTGCGCCTCGCGGTGGTCCCCGGCGCGCCCGTCCAGGAAGTGCCGGGCCGACCGCGGCAGCGTCGTCTCCCCGAAGGCGTTGAACGACGTGGGCTCGTTCATGTCGTGCCAGAAGCCCGAGAACCCCTGTGAGAGCCGCTCCGCATAGAGGCTGCCCCACCACCGCCGCACGCGCGGGTGCGTGAAGTCAGGGAAGACCGCCTCCCCGGGCCATACGACGCCCTGCACGACCCGCCCCGACGCGTCCCGCACGAACGCGTCCTCGTCGGCCCCGCTGGCGTACACGGCGTTGCCCGGCGCCGCCTTGACCGCCGGGTCGACGATCGACACCAGGCGGATCCCGTCCCGCCGCAGATCCTCGGCAAGCTGCGGCAGCTTGGGAAAACGCTCGTGGTCCACGGTGAACACCTGGTGGGCGTCGTAGTGGTCGATGTCCAGATGGACGGCGTCGAGCGGCAGCCCGCGCTCCTGGTACCCCGAAACGATCCGCCGCACCTCCTGCTCGGTGTCGAAGCCCCACTTCGCGTGATGGTGGCCGAGCGCCCAGGCGGGCGGCAGCGCGGGAGCGCCGGTGAGCGAGGTCCAGGCGTGCAGCACGCGCGCGGGGGTGCCGACCATCACCCAGCACCGCAGCGGACCGCCGTCCATCCGCAGCTCGGACGTTCCCGCCCGGTCGTGCCCGGAACCGGCGCCCTCCTCGCCCTCCCGCAGTGTCACGCTGCCGTCCCACGAGGTGTCGTGGAACACCAGATGCGCGGCCGCGTCGGCCACCACCAGCTGCACCGGCATCGTGATGTACAGCGGATCGTCGCCGGGGCCGAAAGCGCCACCGGGGTCGGTGTTCCACAGCCGGTACGTTCCGTCCCGCAGCCGCGGGCCCGCGGCCCGCCCTCCCAGCCCGAAGAACCGGGCGTCCGCGGCCACCTCCGACCGCTGCATCCAGCGCGCCTCACCGCCACCGACGGGCTCCCACCACCGGGGAGGCAGATCGCGTCGCAGCGTCACGCCTCCCGGCGTGCGCACCTCTACGGCGCCGTGCCGCGACACGACGACCGTCGCCCGCTCCGCCACGACCCGCCAGCCACCGTCCTTGTCCGGCTCCAGCACCGCGCGGGGATCCGCCTCCGGGCAACGGCCCCCGAGCGCGTACGACGGCTCGGGACCTGCCCCGTCCCAGCCCCAGAAGACGGCGCCGTTCACCGCGACAACGATCCGCAGCTCGGAGCGCCCGAAGCGGACGATGCCCCCACCCAGCCGGGGCTCGACCTCCTGCACCTGCCCGGGCACCCGAGCACGCTCGGCACCCCGCGACGGCAGCCCGGCGGCGTCGGCACGCCTCCTGCGCCACGCGGCCCGTACGGTACGCAACCTCTGACTCACCCCCGCGGAACCGACCGCCTTCACCGAACGCACCAGGTCACGACCGTCCATGCTGCTCACCCTGCCACTGACCGCCCCACGCGCGCGTGCCGTTCAACTGCCGTTCACCCATGCCAGGACCACATCTTCACGACACGGACCATGTGTGGTTCGCCCTGGTGCAGAAGTCGATCACATGGCATCGTCCGTGTCATCGCGTCACGCGCACACCCCAGCCCGTGCGCGACCGACGCACACCACGCGCACAGTCCGGGAGCCGCCCCATGTCGACCGTGAACACCCAGCCGCTCTGGCAGCCAGATCCGGAACGCATCGCGCAGGCACAGGTCACCAGATTCCAGACCTGGGCCGCCGAGCATCACGGTGCGCCTTCCGAGGGCGGGTATCCAGCCCTGCACCGTTGGTCCGTCGACCACCTGGACATGTTCTGGAAGGCCGTCGTCGAGTGGTTCGACGTACGGTTCTCGACCCCCTACGCGCGCGTACTGGGCGATCGCTCGATGCCCGGCGCCCAGTGGTTTCCCGGGGCGACCCTCAACTACGCCGAGCACGCGCTGCGCGCCGCCGAGACCCGCGGGGACGAACCCGCCCTCCTCCACGTCGACGAGACCCATGAGCCCCGCCCGGTGACGTGGGCGGAGCTGCGCCGCCAGGTCGGCTCCCTGGCCGCCGAACTGCGTGCGCTCGGCGTACGCCCCGGGGACCGCGTCAGCGGCTATCTCCCGAACATCCCCCAGGCCGTCGTCGCCCTCCTCGCCACGGCAGCCGTGGGCGGCGTCTGGACCTCCTGCGCCCCCGACTTCGGCGCCCGCAGCGTCCTCGACCGCTTCCAGCAGGTCGAACCGGTCGTCCTGTTCACCGTCGACGGCTACCGCTACGGCGGCAAGGAGCACGACCGCCGCGAGATCGTCGCCGAACTGCGCCGCGAACTGCCCACCCTGCGCGCCGTCGTCCACATCCCCCTCCTGGGCACCGAGGCTCCCGAAGGAGCCGTCGAGTGGGCGGACCTCACGAGCGCGGACGCGACGCCCGTCTTCGAGCAGGTGCCCTTCGACCACCCCCTGTGGGTGCTCTACTCCTCGGGCACCACCGGCCTCCCCAAGGCCATCGTCCAGTCCCAGGGCGGCATCCTGATCGAGCACCTCAAGCAGCTCGGCCTGCACTGCGACCTCGGCCCCGAGGACCGGTTCTTCTGGTACACCTCTACCGGCTGGATGATGTGGAACTTCCTCGTCTCCGGCCTCCTCACCGGCACGACGATCGTCCTGTACGACGGCAGCCCGGGGTACCCGGACACCGGCGCCCAGTGGCGGATCGCCGAACGCACGGAAGCCACCCTCTACGGCACCTCCGCCGCATACGTCATGGCCTGCCGCAAGGCGGGTGTGCACCCGGCGCGCGACTTCGACCTCTCCACGGTGCAGTGCGTCGCGACGACCGGATCACCACTTCCGCCCGACGGATTCCGCTGGCTCCACGATGAGGTCCGCGACGATCTGTGGATCGCCTCCGTCAGCGGCGGCACGGACGTGTGCTCCTGCTTTGCAGGAGCCGTACCCACCCTGCCTGTCCACATCGGCGAACTCCAGGCGCCCGGGCTCGGCACCGACCTGCAGTCCTGGGACCCCAGCGGGAAGCCCCTGATCGACGAAGTGGGCGAACTCGTGGTCACCAACCCCATGCCGTCGATGCCGATCTACTTCTGGAACGACCCCGACGGAAGCCGCTACCACGACAGCTACTTCGACACCTACCCCGGCGTCTGGCGTCACGGCGACTGGATCACCCTCACCTCCCGCGGCTCCGTCGTCATCCACGGCCGCTCCGACTCGACGCTCAACCGCCAGGGCGTCCGCATGGGCTCGGCCGACATCTACGAAGCCGTGGAACGCCTCCCCGAGATCAGGGAATCCCTCGTCGTCGGCGTCGAACAGCCCGACGGCGGCTACTGGATGCCCCTCTTCGTGCACCTGGTTCCCGGTGCCGTCCTCGACGAAGCCCTCCTCGACAAGGTCAAGCACACCATCCGCGAGCAACTCTCACCGCGCCACGTCCCCGACGAGATCATCGAGGTACCCGGCATCCCGCACACCCTCACGGGCAAACGCATCGAGGTTCCGGTAAAGCGTCTTCTGCAGGGCACCCCCATGGAGAAAGCGGTCAACCCGGGCTCCATCGACAACCTCGACCTGCTCCCCTTCTACGAGGACCTGGCCCGCAAACGGGCCTGAGCGCCCCCACGGAACAGCCGGCCGGCCCCGTCGGCCGACGGGCGCCCGCCCGCCGTTGTCAGTGCCGCCGGTTACTGTGAGTGAGCATTGATCGACTGCGTACAGGGGGAAACATGGCGCACACCGACCACCAGACCATGCGACGCGTCCTGCGCCGCGAAATCGCCGGCACCATCGGCCTGCTGACCGATGAGCACGACTTCCGCGCCATGCAGCGCTACGGCAGCTTCTCCTTCAACGACCACACCACCTATCTGCAACAGGTCGAATCCCTCCTCCGAACACGGGCCGCCCAGGGCACCCACACCACGGTGGCCCTCTTCGACCCGCAGGAATCCGCCGAGTTCTGCACGACCAAGGGCATCGACCCCGACATCCCGTCCAGCCGTACCCGCTTCACGGCCGAACTCGCGACCACCGGACCCACCATCGCCTACGAGGGTCAGCCGCTCGCCGACCTCGTTCCGGCCCTGGTCGACGAGGGAATCCGCCAGGCCACCTGGGAGTACGCGGCCACACTCCTGACCCGGCTCGGTACCTGCGCCTCCTGCGGCGAGGACCTCGGCCGCGCCGCCTTCGCCTGGGCCTCGGACCTCGTCGTCCGCATCCTCGAGACGGCTCCGCCCGGCGACCGACACCTCGTCTGCAGCGTCACGGGCACCCCCGAAACACTCCTGTCCGTCCTCCACGCCGACGACAACCCCGACGGGGTCACACAACTCGACGAAGCCGAAGCCCTGGAATTCACCACCGTCCTGGCGCTCGGCCTGGGCACCCACAGCCCCGGAGGACTCGTGATGCGAACCAGCGCGCCGGGCACCACCGACCGGATCTACGGCTGGCGCCTGCGCGGAGACAGCCTCGAACCCCTCACCGCCGGAGAGGTCTTCGACGCCTACTGCACCGACATGGACACCGGAGACCTCATCTCCCCGGAATCGGACGTCGACTACTGCGTGCCGCCCGACCTCGGAGAAGCGGGACCGACGTCGCACCACCACTGAACCGAACCCGAAAGGGGCGCCCCACACATGTGGAGCGCCCCTCGACACCGGCCGCGCCGTGCGGCCCTGTCCCGCTACTCGCCGGACAGCACCGCCTGAGCCGCGTTGCGCGCCTCCTCGGCGCTGTCGACCGCCCGCGCGGCAGCCGCCGCCCGCTCGCACTGCGCCAGCGTGTACTTCGCCAGCATCGCCCGGACATAAGGAAGGGAGGCCGCACCCATCGAAAGGGAGGTGACACCAAGACCGGTCAGCACACACGCCAGCAGCGGGTCGGACGCGGCCTCACCGCAGACCCCACAGCTCTTGCCCTCGGCCCTCGCCGCCTCGGCGGAAAGCGCGACCAGGTCGAGCAGCGCGGGCTGCCACGGATCCTGCAGCCGGGACACCGCACCCACCTGACGGTCGGCGGCGAACGTGTACTGCGCGAGGTCATTGGTCCCCAGGGACAGGAACTCGACCTCCTGCAGAATCGAGCGCGCCCGCAGCGCGGCCGACGGAATCTCGACCATCGCACCGAACTTCGCATGCAGCCCGGCCTCACGGCATGCGTTGGCGAACGCCTTGGCATCGGCCCGGTCCGCCACCATCGGGGCCATGACCTCGAGGTGGACCGGCAGCCCCTCCGACGCCTTGGCGAGCGCCGTCAGCTGGGTGCGCAGCACCTCCGGGTGGTCGAGCAGCGTCCGCAGACCGCGCACGCCCAGCGCCGGGTTCGGCTCGTCGGCCGGCGTCAGGAAGTCCAGCGGTTTGTCCGCACCCGCGTCCAGCACGCGGACGACGACACGGCCCTCCGGGAACGCCTGGAGAACCTGCCGGTAGGCCTCGACCTGCGTCTCCTCCGACGGCGCGTTCTTGCTGTCGTCGAGGAAGAGGAACTCGGTGCGGAAGAGACCGACACCCTCGGCGCCGGCCTCCACGGCGGCCGGTACGTCCGCCGGACCGCCGACGTTGGCCAGCAGCGGCACCTTGTGACCGTCCGAGGTGGCACCCGGCCCGGTCGACGCGGCCAGCGCGGCCTTGCGCTCGGCCGCCGCGGACTCCAGCTGCGCCTTCTTCTCCTCGCTGGGGTTCACAAAGATCTCGCCGCTGCTCCCGTCCACGGCGATCACCGTGCCCTCGGCGAGCTCACCGGCTCCCGGCAGCGCCACCACGGCGGGAACGCCGAGCGCCCGCGCCAGAATCGCGCTGTGGCTGGTCGGACCGCCCTCCTCGGTCACGAAACCGAGGACCAGAGCCGGGTCCAGCAGCGCGGTGTCCGCCGGCGCAAGGTCACGCGCGATCAGGACGTACGGTTCGTCGCTGTCCGGAACACCCGGCATCGGCACCCCGAGCAACCGCGCGACGATACGGTTCCGCACGTCGTCGAGGTCGGCCACCCGGCCGGCGAGGTACTCACCCGCACCGGCCAGCAGGGCGCGGTAGGCGGCGAAGGCGTCGTAGACCGCCCGCTCCGCGGTGCTGCCGACCGCGATCCGCCGTTCCACGTCCGCCATCAGCTCGGGGTCCTGGGCCATCATGGCCTGCGCCTCGAGCACCGCCTGGGCTTCGCCCCCCGCCAGATTGCCGCGCGCAATCAGGTCGGCCGCCACAGCCTCCACGGCCTTGCGAGCGCGCCCCTGTTCACGCTCCGCCTCCTCGGCCGGAATCTGCTTGGCAGGCGGTTCGAGGACCGCCGTTCCCATGTGCCGAACCTCGCCGATGGCCACACCATGGCTCACGCCGACGCCTCGCAGCGTTGTCTCCATCTCACCCGTCTCCGATAGTGCGGCGGGTCCCGCCGCCGCGGTGGTTGTGCCTACGTGCCGTCATGCGACGGTGCTGACGTCACTTCCAGAGGAAGAGACTGTCGCCGGCTTTCACATCGCCGTCTTCGCGGAGGTCGGAGAGAGCCTCGGCCGTGGCCTCGAGCGCCACGACCGGGCACACCGCAGACTTGCCCGCGGCTTCGACGGCGGCCGGGTTCCAGCGCACGACACCCTGACCGCGCGTGACGGTGTCGCCCTTGTTCACCAGCAGCTCGAAACCCTCGCCATTGAGCTGCACGGTGTCGATGCCGAGGTGGGTGAGCACCCCGTGGCCCTTCTCGTCGACGACGACAAAGGCATGCGGGTGGAGGGAGACGATCACACCGTCCACGGGCGCGACGGCGTCGGAAGGCTCACGCACGGGGTCGATGGCCGTACCCGGGCCGACCATGGCTCCGGAGAAGACCGGATCCGGCACGGCGGCCAGTCCGATGGCGCGTCCGACAAGCGGGGACGTCACGGTGGTCATGGGAAGCCTCCCAGGGGTGGAGATTCATATGGGCCGTCAGTGCTGTCCCGACGGCGCACTGTGCAGCAGCGTATGTCAGCTGCCGTGTCGGTTCCGTCAGGAAGATCCACATAGTGGTCTAGACCACCACTGTAATGGATTTGCGCGCGCTTCGCTGCCCCGTGTACAGTCGTACTCCTGCTTGAGGCCGAGCGACGTGACGAGCGTCCTTACTCAGCAGCACCCAACTTGTCAGATCCTGTCTCGGGGACACCTTCTGCATGCCTGTAGAACGGTGGTCAGAGAGCCGGAAAAACACTGATAGAGTTTGGAACACCGAAGGGAAGCGCCCGGAGGAAAACCCGAGAGATGGTCTCGGGTGAGTACGAAGAAAGCGTCCGTTCCTTGAGAACTCAACAGCGTGCCAAAAATCAACGCCAGATATGTTGATACCCCGTCTCCGGCCGTCACGGCCGGGGCGAGGTTCCTTTGAAACAAAACACAGCGAGGACGCTGTGAACGGCCGGGCTTATTCCGCCTGGCTGTTCCGCTCTCGTGGTGTCGTCCCGATTACGGGAAAACATTCACGGAGAGTTTGATCCTGGCTCAGGACGAACGCTGGC
>NZ_VZRB01000010.1 GCF_008806595.1 Streptomyces luteolifulvus
CTCCAGCGTCAGGCGTTCTCAGCCCTACGCGCTTCCCCCGGCGCCCGCCGCTACTACGACAGACAGCGCGCCCGCGAGGCCGGCTACAACCCCGCCCTCCGACAGGTCGGCAACCGCCTCGTCGGCATCCTCCACGGCTGCCTCAAAACCCGCACCACCTACGACGAGGCGACCGCCTGGTCACACCACGCCCACACCCCCGCCGCTTGACACCAAACGACATGGGGTGTCTGACCTCCCCGACACGACGCAAAGGGCCTGGGTGCGCTGCAGCACCCAGGCCCTCGGACGTCAGCGGCAGGTCAGCCCACGACCGTCCAGGTGTCCCCGCCCGCCAGCAGGGCCGCCAGGTCGCCCTTGCCCTTCTGTTCGATCGCGGTGTCGAGCTGGTCGGTCATCTGCGTGTCGTAGACCGGGCGCTCCACGGAGCGCAGGACACCGATCGGCGTGTGGTGCAGATTGTCCGGGTCGGCCAGCCGGGACAGCGCGAACGCCTGGGTCGGCGAGGCCGCGTGGGCGTCGTGGACCAGCACCTGCGCCTCGTTCTCGGGCGTCACCGTGACCACCTGCAGATCGCCGGTCGCCTGATCCCGTACGACCCCGCGCGAACGGTCCGACCCGAAGCGGATCGGCTCCCCGTGCTCCAGCCGGATCAGCGCCTCCTCGGCATGCTGCTTGTCCTTCAGCACCTCGAAGGCGCCGTCGTTGAAGATGTTGCAGTTCTGGTAGATCTCGATCAGCGCCGTGCCCGGATGGGCGGCGGCCTGCCGCAGCACCTCCGTCAGATGCTTGCGGTCGGAGTCGATCGTCCGCGCCACGAACGACGCCTCCGCGCCGATCGCCAGCGACACCGGGTTGAAGGGCGCGTCCAGCGACCCCATCGGCGTCGACTTGGTGATCTTGCCGACCTCGGAGGTGGGGGAGTACTGGCCCTTGGTCAGACCGTAGATCCGGTTGTTGAACAGCAGGATCTTCAGGTTGACGTTGCGGCGCAGGGCGTGGATCAGATGGTTGCCGCCGATGGACAGCGCGTCACCGTCCCCCGTGACCACCCACACGCTCAGGTCCCGCCGGCTGGTGGCCAGTCCGGTCGCGATCGCGGGCGCCCGGCCGTGGATCGAGTGCATGCCGTAGGTGTTCATGTAATACGGGAACCGAGAGGAGCAGCCGATGCCGGAGACGAAGACGATGTTCTCCTTCGCCAGCCCCAGCTCCGGCATGAAGCCCTGCACCGCTGCGAGGATCGCGTAGTCACCGCAGCCGGGGCACCAGCGCACTTCCTGGTCGGTCTTGAAGTCCTTCATGGACTGCCTGGCTTCGGCCTTGGGCACCAGAGTGAGCGCCTCGATCGTGCCCGCGCCTTCTGTGGACGTCTCAGCCATCGATGGCCTCCTTGAGAGCCGCGGCGAGCTGTTGCGCCTTGAACGGCATTCCATTGACCTGGTTGTACGAGTGTGCGTCGACCAGGTACTTCGCCCGGACCAGGGTGGCGAGCTGCCCGAGGTTCATCTCGGGGATCACCACCTTGTCGTAGGCCTTCAGGACGGTGCCGAGGTTCTTCGGGAACGGGTTGAGGTGGCGCAGATGGGCCTGCGCGATCGACTCCCCGGCCGTGCGCAGCCGTCGTACCGCCGCCGTGATGGGTCCGTAGGTCGAACCCCAGCCCAGAACCAGGGTCTTGGCCTCGTCCGGGTCGTCGACCTCCAGATCCGGGACGTCGATCCCGTCGATCTTGGCCTGGCGGGTGCGGACCATGAAGTCGTGGTTGGCGGGGGCGTAGGAGATGTTGCCCGTGCCGTCCTCCTTCTCGATGCCGCCGATCCGGTGCTCCAGGCCCGGTGTGCCCGGGATCGCCCACGGACGGGCGAGCGTCTGCGGATCACGCTTGTACGGCCAGAAGACCTCGGTGCCGTCCTCCAGGGTGTGGTTCGGTCCCTGGGCGAACTGCACCTGAAGATCCGGAAGCTCGTCGAGGTCCGGGATGCGCCAGGGCTCCGAGCCGTTGGCCAGATAGCCGTCGGAGAGCAGCATCACCGGAGTGCGGTACGTCAGCGCGATCCGCGTGGCCTCGATGGCGGCGTCGAAGCAGTCGGCCGGGGTGCGGGGCGCGATCACCGGCACCGGGGCCTCGCCGTTGCGGCCGAACATCGCCTGCAGCAGATCCGCCTGCTCCGTCTTGGTCGGCAGACCCGTGGACGGGCCACCGCGCTGGATGTCGACGATCAGCAGCGGCAGCTCCAGGGAGACGGCGAGACCGATGGTCTCCGACTTCAGGGCCAGACCGGGACCCGAGGTCGTCGTCACCGCCAGCGAGCCGCCGAAGGCCGCGCCCAGCGCCGCGCCGATACCGGCGATCTCGTCCTCGGCCTGGAAGGTGCGCACACCGAAGTTCTTGTGCTTGCTCAGCTCGTGCAGGATGTCCGAGGCGGGCGTGATCGGGTACGAGCCGAGGAAGAGCGGCAGGTCCGCCTGCCGGGACGCGGCGACCAGCCCGTAGGACAGGGCGAGGTTCCCGGAGATGTTGCGGTAGGTGCCGACCGGGAAGGCCTTCGTCGCCGGGGCGATCTCGAAGGAGACCGCGAAGTCCTCCGTCGTCTCCCCGAAGTTCCAGCCCGCGCGGAAGGCGGCGATGTTGGCGGCCGCGATGGCGGGCTTCTTGGCGAACTTGGCCTTCAGGAACTTCTCGGTGCCCTCGGTCGGCCGGTGATACATCCACGACAGAAGGCCCAGCGCGAACATGTTCTTGCTGCGCTCGGCCTCCTTGCGGGTGAGGTCGAATTCCTTGAGCGCCTCGACGGTCAGGGTGGTCAGCGGGACCGGGTGCAGGCTGTAACCGTCGAGGGAGCCATCCTCCAGCGGCGAGGCCGCGTACCCCACCTTCTGCATCGCCCGCTTGGTGAACTCGTCCGTGTTGACGATGATCTCCGCGCCGCGCGGCAGATCGGCGATGTTCGCCTTCAGTGCGGCGGGGTTCATGGCGACCAGCACGTTCGGCGCATCACCCGGAGTGAGGATGTCGTGGTCGGCGAAGTGCAGCTGGAAGGAGGACACGCCCGGCAGAGTCCCCGCAGGGGCCCGGATCTCGGCGGGGAAGTTCGGCAGGGTGGACAGGTCGTTGCCGAAGGACGCCGTCTCCGAGGTGAAGCGGTCGCCGGTGAGCTGCATACCGTCACCCGAGTCGCCCGCGAATCGAATGATCACCCGGTCGAGGCGGCGTACGTCCTTGGCGCCGGCCGCTTTGCGCTGCTCTCCTACGACGGTTCCGTCTGCCTGCTCCGCTGGGCTACTGACCTTGCTGGTCACTGAACTGGACCTCCCTCGAGGCGGCTGTCTGGGAGGCGGCCTTCCCACAGGTCCCTTCCCAGGATCAACCCTACGACCGTGAGGGTCGCCTTCCCTGGGTCATTCGCATGATGGACATGCTTTTGAGATGGTCGGGCGCCCTGACTTGTCAGGATGTGCCCGTCACGCTTTACTGCGCCCCCGGCGCATCCTTGAAGACGCTGCCGATCCGGGGTCCGGTTCTGCGGCCCGTCCAAACGCAGGAGCGCTCAAGACTGCTCAGGAGTTCAGATAGGTCAGAACCGCCAGCACCCGCCGGTGGTCCCCCTCGCTCGGGGACAGCCCGAGCTTCAGGAAGATATTGCTGACGTGCTTCTCGACGGCGCCGTCGCTCACCACCAGCTGGCGGGCGATCGCCGAGTTGGTGCGCCCCTCGGCCATCAGCCCCAGGACCTCGCGCTCCCTCGGGGTGAGCCCCGCGAGCACGTCCTGCTTGCGGCTGCGCCCGAGCAGCTGCGCGACCACCTCCGGGTCGAGGGCCGTACCCCCCTGGGCGACCCGCACGACCGCGTCCACGAACTCACGCACCTCCGCCACGCGGTCCTTGAGCAGATAGCCGACCCCGTGGCTGGAACCGGCCAGCAGTTCGGTGGCGTACCGCTCCTCCACGTACTGCGACAGTACGAGTACCCCGAGACCGGGGTGTGCCTTGCGCAACTGCACCGCGGCCCGCACCCCCTCGTCGGTGTGCGTCGGCGGCATCCGTACGTCGGCCACCACGACATCCGGCAGCTCGCCCTGCCCGTCCAGCTCCGTGATGGTCTTGACCAGCGCGTCCCCGTCACCGACCCCGGCGACGACCTCGTGCCCACGGTCGGTCAGCAGCCGGGTCAGGCCCTCCCTGAGCAGCACCGAATCCTCGGCGATGACCACACGCACCCTGTCCTCCACGATTCCGGCCCCCCATAGCCCGCCCGCACGACAGGGCCCAGCATTCCAGCAATCGGATGCGGGTGCGCTTGCGCGGGGCGAAGAGAGCGGAATGATCTTGAGCACGTGGTTGTGAAGGTGGCGGGGGCGGGCGCAGTCAGCCCGTCCGGCGTTTGAGGACGAGGCCGTCCAGGCCGAAAGGGGGGTCTGGGGGCGCAGCCCCCAGGGATGGGACGGGTAAGGGCGGCGGGGGCGAAACCGAAAACCCTCACCGCACCCCCCCGCCCAGCCGAGCCGCCCACCCCCGCCGGCGCACCTCACCGCCGCCAGGGCAACTCCGCGGTCACCCTCGTCGGCCCCCCGACCGGCGAGTCCACCACCAGAACCCCGTCCACCGCGCCCAGCCGCCCGGCCAGCCCCGCCAGCCCCGACCCCCCGGAGACATCCGCCCCACCCACCCCGTCGTCCACGACCTGCAGCATCAACCGGTCCTCGGCCCGCCACACATCCACCGCCGCCGAGGTCGCCCGTGCATGCTTGCTGATGTTCTGCAGCAGCTCCGACACCGTGAAGTACGCGATCCCCTCGATCGCCGCCGCCGGCCGCTCGGCCAGATCGACCTCCACCTGCACCGGCACCGTGCACCGCGAGGCCACCGCGGACAGCGCCGCATCCAGCCCCCGGTCCGTCAGCACCGCCGGATGGATCCCGCGGGCCAGATCCCGCAGCTCCTGCAGCGCCGTCTTCACCTCGCCGTGCGCCTCGTCCACCATCCGCGCCGCCGCCTGCGGATCCTCCGCGAGCTTCTCCTTCGCCAGTCCCAGATCCATGGCCAGCGCCACGAGCCGCGCCTGCGCCCCGTCGTGCAGATCGCGCTCGATGCGCCGCAGGTCGGCCGCGGCCGTGTCGACCACGACCCCCCGGTCGGACTCCAGCTCCACCACCCGCGCCGACAGCCGCGACGGCCCGAGCAGCCCGTGCACCAGCAGCCGGTCCACCGTCGTCAGCGCCCGCACGATCCAGGGCGAGGCGAGCGTGAACAACAGCCCCACCAGCGCGGTCACGGTGATCTCGAAGGCGTTGTCGAGGTAGACCTGGTGCCGGTCGTCGCCGTACAGCTGGAGCCCGCCCTGCCCGCCGTACAGCGGGAAGAGCCAGAACCACAGCGGATACGTCAGCAGCGCCCACCCATACGTCCAGAACGCCACCGCGACGCCGAATGAGAACGCCGCCCACGGGAGCTGCAGCACCGCGTACAGCAGGTTCCGCCAGGACGTGCCGCTCTTGAGGACGGCCCCCATCCACGCCATCAGGCCGCTCTTCCGCATCCGCAGCGGCTCGGGGTCGGCCACCTCCAGACCCAGCAGGGCACGGGCCCGGGCCCGCTCCAGCGCCCCGAACCCACGGCACCCGGCCAGCCCCGCCGCCAGCACCGGTATCCCGAGGAACGTGACGAGCAGGCCCACACCGAGCGAGAGCATCGTGACGGCGTACGTGAACAGCAGGATGCTCACCGGCAGGCTCAGCAGCACATACCCGAACTCGCGCCAGCTGCGCGCCTCGAACGGCGCCCGCAGCCCGGCGGGCAGCCGCCGCCGGCGCTCACCGGCGTCACCGGGGAACCCGAACCCGCTGTCGTGCCCGAACCCGCTGTCGTGCCCGAACCCGCTGTCGTGCCCGTAGCCCTGTCCGTGGTCCGTGGCCATCGGCGTCGTCCGTTTCTACTCGTCCCGAGCTTGTGCCCGTCGTCCTGAGCTGTGCTCGTGTCTTGAGCCTGCCCGTGTCCTGAGCCATTGCTCGTCGTGGTCGGCTGTGCTGTCGTACCTCCAGACTGCTCGGCCACGCCCCCGCGGGCCATGACGGCCGTCGGCGTCTCGGCCCGGGGGTTTTCCCCACCCACGGGGGCGTCGTCAGGTCCGCCGGACGTCCTCGCTCCGGTCCCGCCACGGCAGCTCCGCGGTGACGGTGGTGGGGCCGCCCGGCGGCGAGTCGACGACGAACAGCCCGTCGACCGCGTCCAGGCGTTCGGCCAGACCCCGCATCCCCGTACCGCCGTCGAGGTTCGCGCCGCCGCGTCCGTCGTCCCACACCTGGATGAGCAGCCGTTTCTCGGTCCGCCAGACATCGACCGACGCCGATCTCGCCCCGCTGTGCTTGCTGATGTTCTGCAGCAGCTCCGAGACGGTGAAGTAGGCGATGCCCTCGATGGCCGCGGCCGGCCGGGAATCGAGATCCGCCGTCACCTTCACGGGCACGGTGCAGCGCGAGGCGACCGAGGACAGCGCGGCGTCCAGACCGCGGTCCGTCAGTACGGCGGGATGGATGCCGCGGGCCAGATCCCGCAGCTCCTGCAACGCGAGCTTCACCTCCCCGTGCGCCTCCTCGACCATCATCGCGACGGTGTCGTCGGTCTGGCCCTCCAGCAGCTTCTCCTTGGCCAGGCCGAGCCCCATCGCCAGATTGACCAGCCGCGCCTGCGCCCCGTCGTGCAGATCCCGCTCGATGCGCCGCAGGTCGGCCGCGGCCGTGTCGACCACGACCCCCCGGTCCGACTCCAGCTCGGCGATACGCCGCTCCAGCTCGTCGGAGGGCGACAGAAGCCCCCGTACCATCGCCCGGTCCGCGTTGGCGAGGCCCCGCGCGATGAACGGAAGCACCGGCCACAGCACGAACAGCGAGGTCAGCGTGACGGTGAAGGTGAGGATGCCCCAGGGCAGCCGGATGAAGTCGTACAGGACCGTGCGCCAGCCCACCGGATCCTTCAGCGCCATCCACAACTGAGCGAAGACCCCGTTCCTCGTGCTGCGGAGCGGTAGCGGGCTCGGCTCGTCCACCCGCACCCCGAGCAGCGCCCGGGCTCGCGCCCGCTCCAGCTTGCCCAGCTGCCGCGCGCCCACCAGCCCGGCCGCGAGCAGCGGCAACCCGATCACCGTGAGGGTCAGGAACGCGCCGGTGAACAGCACCGTCACGACGTAGATGAACCCGAACAGCGACACCGGAAAGTTCGCGAGGAGGTGCGCGATCTCCTTCCACGTGTGCCGGTCGTAGGCGAAGCGGACGGGCGGCAGACGGTCGCTGTCCTCGGACGGCAGACGGTTGCTGTCCCTGGACGGTTGGGGGTCGGTCATACGGGCCAGCGTGCCGCGCGACGCCCCGCCGCGCCATGAGGCGGACCGCCACGATCCACTGGGGAAAACCCCACCCCGCCTTCTCGACCCGTGACGGCCTGCTTACCGTGTCTTTATCAGGCCCTAGACTCCCGTGCGTACAGATCGTCGAACAGCGTCGTTCACAAGATCACAGGGTTGCAGGGGCCAGAGGACCGCAGGGCCGGTGGACCGGCCACGGACCGTAGGGTTCACAGAACCGTAGGGTCACAGAACCGCAAGGTCACCAAGTCAGGGAGCGAGGGACGGACGTGCCGGAACCGACCGTCGTCGTGGCGGCGGACTACTTCCAGTCCTACTCGGTCGTCGGACTGCTCGCCGTCGTCGGTGTGCTGTTCGTCGCGGTCGCCTTCGGAGCGGGGCGCCTGCTGCGACCCGTGGTCCCCACCCCCGAGAAACTCCTGACGTACGAGTGCGGCGTCGACCCCGTCGGCGAGGGCTGGGCCCACACCCAGGTCCGCTACTACGTCTACGCCTTCCTCTACGTGATCTTCGCTGTCGACTCGATCTTCCTGTTCCCCTGGGCGACGGTCTTCGCCAACGACGGCTACGGCGCTACCACGCTCGTCGAGATGTTCATCTTCCTCGGCTTCCTGGCCGTGGGCCTGCTGTACGCCTACAAGAAAGGCGTCCTGGCATGGACGTGACGCCAGAAGCGGTTTCCCCGGAACCCGTGTACCTGCCGGAGCCGAAGCGGCTGGGCGCCCTCGCCCGCCTCGCCCCCGAGCCGATGAAGGTCGTCCTGAACTGGGGCCGCCGCTACTCGCTCTGGGTCTTCAACTTCGGCCTCGCCTGCTGCGCGATCGAGTTCATCGCCGCGTCGATGGCCCGCCACGACTTCATCCGCCTCGGCGTCATCCCGTTCGCGCCGGGCCCGCGCCAGGCCGACCTGATGGTCGTCTCCGGCACGGTCACCGACAAGATGGCGCCGGCCGTGAAGCGGCTGTACGAGCAGATGCCCGAGCCGAAGTACGTCATCTCCTTCGGCGCGTGCAGCAACTGCGGCGGCCCCTACTGGGACTCCTACTCCGTCACCAAGGGCGTCGACCAGATCATCCCGGTGGACGTGTACGTCCCGGGCTGCCCGCCCCGCCCCGAGGCACTCCTCCAGGGCATCCTGAAGCTCCAGGAGAAGATCGCCCGGGAGTCACTGGGCGAGCGGTACGGCCACGGCGGCGCGCGCCCCTCGGCGGCGACCCTGCAGAGCGGCCTGATCAAGCCGCCGACCGCGGGCTCGGCATCGGGTTCGGGTTCGGCTTCGGCTTCGGGTTCGGGGGAGGGCCGATGACCACGGTCGGTTGGCTGCCCGCCCCCACCGAGGAGCTCTTCGGTGCGCAGGCCACGGCCGAGGAGTCGTACGACGTCCTGACCGTGGACGTCCCTCCGGCATCCTGGATCGCGGCGCTGGAAGCGGCCCGCGACCGGCTGTCCTGCACCTACTTCGACTGGCTGAGCGCGGTCGACGAACCGGGCACGGGCTTCCGCGTCACCGCGCACGTGGTCGCGCTGTCGCCGGTACGCCGTCTGCTCCTGCGCACGACGGTCCCCCACGAGACCCCCGTCCTCCCTTCCGCCGTGAATGTCTACGCGGGCGCGGCCTGGCACGAACGAGAGACCCACGAAATGTTCGGCGTGGCCTTCGAAGGCCACCCGGCACTGGACCACCTCCTCCTCCCGGAGGGCTTCGAGGGTCACCCCCTGCGCAAGGACTTCGTCCTGGCCGCCCGCGTCGCCAAGGCCTGGCCCGGCGCCAAGGAACCCGGCGAGTCCGAACACGGCGGCCCCAAACGCCGCCAGATGCTCCCCCCGGGTGTCCCCGACCCGAACGAATGGGGCCCCCTGAAGGGCCAGCTGCCCCCTGCCCCCGCCCGCCCGGCCCGCGCGGCAACCCGCGCCCCCGGCGAACGCCCGGCACGCCGCACCCGCACAGCCTCGGAAGGCTCAGCCAGCCAGGCAGAGGCCTCCCCACCGACCACGCCCCGGCGCACCCGCACGGCCGCGGAGGGTTCGGCGAGCCAGACGGAGGCGTCCGAGACAACGGGCGCACCCGAGGCAACGGGCGCACCGACCGCTCCCCGGCGTGCGCGTACGGCCGCGGAGGGTTCGGTGAGTCAGGCGGAGGCGTCTCCGGCCGGCGAGGCGGCACCGTCGCGGCGTCCGGGAGCGGGTGCTCCCGCCGGCCCCCGACGGACGCGCAGCGCCTCGGGCGGGTCCGCGAGCCAGCGAGCCGCCTCGCAGACGCCACCGCCGACCGACGGCCACACGGCCGCACCCTCCGCAGGCTCACCTGCGCAGGCCGTACCCCCGAAGGCCCCCGCCGCCCCGCGCAGCCCGGATGCCCCGTGGCACCACGCCCGCCCGGCCTTCGACGAACCCGAATCCGAACCGGTACGCGACCGGGGCCGGGAGGCCACGCCCGAGCCGGAGCACAGCGGGACCCGTCCTGAGGCCCAACCGGCCACAGAAGGCGAACCACGTCCCGAGCCCGAACCGGCACCGCAGTCACCCGACACCGAGAAGTCACCCGACACCGAGAAGTCACCCGACACGGAGAAAGCCCCCGAGGCCGAGGGCCCCCCTGCCCCCGCCGACGCCGACTCCCCCGACACCACCGAAGCCCCCGAAGGAGGCCCGCAGTGAACGACGCTCTCGATGTCGCCCTGCGACTCCTGATCGTCTTCGTCGTCTTCCTCACCTTCCCCCTGATCATCGGCCAGACCGAGCACAAGGTGATGGCCCATATGCAGGGCCGCCTCGGCCCGATGTACGCCGGCGGTTTCCACGGCTGGGCCCAACTCGTCGCCGACGGCGTCAAGTTCGCGCAGAAGGAAGACGTCGTACCCACGGGCGCGGACCGCCGTATCTTCCAGCTCGCCCCGGCCGTGGCCCTCCTCCCGTACCTCCTGGTCCTGCTCGCCATCCCCATCGGCCCCAGCGAGGGCGCGGTCGGCCAGGTCCTCGACGCGGGCATCTTCTTCGTCCTCGCCGTGATGGGCGTCGGCGTCCTCGGCTCGCTGATGGCCGGCTGGGCCTCCGCCAACAAGTTCTCCCTCCTCGGCGGCCTGCGCACCGCCGCCCAGCTCCTCGCCTACGAACTCCCGATGCTGCTGGCCGCCGCCTCCGTCGCCATGGCGGCCGGCACGGTCTCCCTCCCCGGCATCCTCGACGCGTTCGAGTGGTGGTGGCTGCCCTGGCAGATCGTCGGCGCGATCGTCTTCTTCGTCGCCGGCCTCGCCGAACTCCAGCGGCCCCCCTTCGACATGCCGGTCGCCGACTCGGAGATCATCTTCGGCGCCTACACGGAGTACACGGGCCTCCGCTTCGCTCTGTTCCTCCTCGCCGAGTACGCCGGAATCGTCGTCCTGTGCGGCCTGACCACCGTCCTCTTCCTGGGCGGCTGGCACGGCCCCTGGGGCGCCGACGGCCTCGGCTGGGTCTGGACCCTGCTGAAGACCGCGGTCCTCGCCTTCCTCGTCATCTGGCTGCGCGTCACCTACCCGCGCCTGCGCGAGGACCAGCTCCAGAAGCTGTCCTGGACGCTCCTCGTTCCCCTTTCTCTCGCCCAGATCGCCCTCACCGGCATCGTCAAGGTGGTGATGTAACCGTGGCTGCGCCTCTGCCGCCCTCCCGGCCCCGCATCCCCGGCGCCGGCCTCGCCAAGGGCCTGGCCGTCACCCTGCGCACGATGACGAGGAAGTCCGTCACCGACCAGTACCCCGACGTCGTGCCCGACCTCCCGCCCCGCACCCGCGGCGTCATCGGGCTCTTCGAGGAGAACTGCACGGTCTGCATGCTGTGCGCCCGTGAGTGCCCGGACTGGTGCATCTACATCGACTCCCACAAGGAGACGATCCCGGCGACGACCCCCGGCGGCCGCGAACGCAGCCGCAACGTCCTCGACCGCTTCGCCATCGACTTCTCCCTGTGCATGTACTGCGGTATCTGCATCGAGGTCTGTCCTTTCGACGCCCTGTTCTGGTCCCCGGAGTTCGAGTACGCCGAGACCGACATCCGCGAACTCACCCACGAGCGCGACAAGCTGCGCGAGTGGATGTGGACGGTCCCGGCCCCGCCCGCCCTCGACCCCGCCGCGGAGGAGCCGAAGGAGATCGCCGCGGCCCGCAAGACCGCCGAGAAGCTGGCGGCCGCCCAGGCCGAGCCGACCGAACCGCAGGAGGGAGAGTCGTGACCCTCGCCGCATCGCACGGCTTCCTCTCGCCGACCGGCGTCGAGATCGCCTTCCTCCTCGTCGGCCTGGCCACCTTCGGCGCCGCGCTCGTCACCGTCACCACCCGGCAGCTGGTGCACGCCGCCCTGTGGCTGGTGGTGACCCTCGGGGGCCTGGCCGTCGAGTACCTCCTGCTCACCGCCGAGTTCATCGCCTGGGTGCAGGTCCTCATCTACGTCGGTTCCGTCGTCGTCCTCCTTCTGTTCGGTCTGATGCTCACCAAGGCCCCCATCGGCCGCTCCCCGGACGCCGACTCCGGCAACCGCTGGGCCGCCCTCACCGTGGCCCTGGCCGCGGCGGCCACCCTCGTCTGGGTCGTCGTCGACGCCTTCCGCACGACCTGGATCGACCTGGACGGCCCGGCCGAGGGTTCGACCAGGGCCACCGGAGAGAGCCTCTTCCAGAACTGGGTCCTCCCCTTCGAGGCCCTCTCCGTCCTCCTGCTCGCCGCCCTGGTCGGCGCGATCGTCCTGTCCCGCAAGGCCAGGGCGGACGCAGACGAGGCCGGCCGGGCCAGGCCGAACGCGGGCAAGGCCGACACGGACCAGGCCGACAAGGAAGGGGCCCGCTGATGCACCTCGCCTATCCCGCCGTGCTCTCCGCTCTTCTCTTCTGTACCGGCCTGTACGGCGTGCTCGCCCGCCGCAACGCGATCCTGGTCCTGATGTCGGTCGAGCTGATGCTCAACGCCGTCAACCTGAACCTGGTCGCCTTCGACATCTGGCTGAGCAAAGCCGCGGAGGAGACCCTGCACTCCGGGCAGGCCCTGACCCTGTTCACCATCGCCATCGCCGCCGCCGAGATCGGCATCGGCCTGGCGATCGTCCTCGCCGTCTACCGCAACCGCGGCACCTCGGACATCGACAAGCTCCGCGACACCGCCGAGGGCCACGAAAGCGGCACCCCTGCTGCGGACGAGAAGGCTGAGGCCACCGCGTGACCACGACCACCCTCGCCGTCCTCGTCCCCCTCCTTCCCTTCCTCGGCGCGGCCGCCGGCCTGCTTCTGGGCCGCACCGCGCCCGGCTTCGTCCGCCCGCTCGCCGTCCTGCCGACCCTCACCTCGCTCCTGCTGGCGGCACTGGTCGCCGTGCGCCAGGGCGGCGACCAGGCGGTGAACGCAGCCACCGAACTGACCCCCACCGGCTCGATCCCCATCGAACTCGCCCTGTACATCGACGGCTTCGCCGCCCTGGTCGCCGTCCTCGTCGGTGTCGTCGCCACCTGCGTGCAGATCTACTCGACGGGCTACCTGCGCGACGACCCGCGCTACCCCTCGTACGCCGCTCTCGTCTCCCTGTTCACCTCCGCGATGTGGCTCGTCGTGTACTCGGGCGACCTGATCGTGCTCCTCGTCGGCTGGGAGATCATGGGCATCTGCTCGTACTTCCTGGTCGGCCACTACTGGGAGACCCCGGAGGCCCGCGCCGCCTCCATCAAGGCGTTCCTGGTGACCAAGCTCGGTGACGTCCCCTTCCTGATCGGTCTGTTCGCCCTCGCCACGGACGCCGGGTCCTTCCAGATCACGAAGGTCCTCGGCACCGTCGCGAGCGGCGGACTCGACCACCCGACCCTCATCGCCCTGCTGCTCCTAGCGGGCGTGGCGGGCAAGTCGGCGCAGTTCCCGCTGCACACCTGGCTGCCCGACGCGATGGCAGGCCCCACACCCGTCTCCGCGCTGATCCACGCCGCGACGATGGTCGCCGCCGGTGTCTACTTCATCGCCCGTCTCCTCCCGGTCTTCGAGGCCTCCCAGGCCGCGATGGTCGTCCTCGCCGTCATGGCCGCCGTGACCATGATCGGCTCGGGACTCGCCGCGCTGGCCCAGGACGACATCAAGCGCGTCCTCGCCTACTCGACGATCGGCCAGCTCGGCTACATGACCGGCGCCCTCGCCGTCGGCGACCGCGGTGCCGCCGTCTTCCACCTCCTGTCCCACGGCGCCTTCAAGGCGCTGCTGTTCCTCGCCGCCGGCGTGATCATCCACGCTGCCGGCACCAACTCGCTGGCCGCCATGTCCCGTATGCGGGGCCTGCGGCACCGTGTCCCCGACGCCTTCTGGACGATGACCGTGGCGCTCCTCGCGCTCGCCGCGATCCCGCCGTTCAGCGGCTTCTTCTCCAAGGAGTCCGTCCTCGGCGCCGCCGAGCACGTCGCCACCGGCCACACCGAGCACGCCCCCGGCGCCGCAGGCTGGACGGTCCTGGTCGCCGGAATGCTCACGGCTCTGCTCACCGCCGCGTACGCGACCCGCCTGTGGCTGCGCGCCTTCCAGGGCCGGGGCGCCGAGGCCCCCGACCACGGCCGCCAGCCGCTCACCATGACCGTGGTGTTGTGGGTGCTCGCCGTCCCGTCCCTCGCCCTCGGCGGACTCGTCTACCGCACGCTGCCCGACTGGTTCGACGGCCGCGACCTGGCCCCGACCCTCACCACCGCCGTGCTCGGCACGGGGCTGGCCCTGATCGGCGTGATCGTCGTCTACGGAGCCTGGCGGCACACCACCGCTTTCGCCGCCCGCGTACCGCTGGGCGCGGTCGCCGCCCACCCGGAGGGCGACGCCGGTCTGGTCGAGGCCGAGGCCATCGCCGGCCACGCACCCGCCTACGGAGACGTGGCCCATGCCCCCGATCCGGCCGACCCGGGCCGCCTTCTGCTCGGCCCGCTGTACCGGCACGCGGCCGTCGGCTTCCACGTCGACGCCGTGTACTCGGCCCTCTTCGTCCGCCCGGTACGGGCCGGAGCCACCCTCGTCCGGTTCCTCGACCGTGAGGTCGTCGACACCTACGTCCGCGGTGCGGGCGCCCTGCCCCGATGGCTCGGCGCCGCCGTACGGCGTGCCCAGACCGGCAATGTGCAGACCTATGTGAGCGCGCTGCTCGCCGGCACCGTCGTCCTCGCGGTCGCCGTCGTCCTCGTCGCCACGGGAGCGTGAGCAGGCGTGATCGATATCAACGAGTCCGTGATGCAGTTCCTTCTCGCGTTCGTCGTCGTCGGCCCGCTCCTCGGCGCCGCCGCCGCTCTCCTGCCGGCCCCGCCCGGGCTGAAGGGGAAGTCGCCCGAACAGGCCGTGCTGCGGCACGGTATGACCGTCACCGGCGCGATCCTCATCGCCGCGATCGTCCTCGCGCTCGGCTTCGACCACGACCACCCGTCGAAGATGCAGGCCACGACCGACATCAGCTGGATCCCCGCACTCGACGTGCGGATCCACTTGGGCATCGACGGCATCTCCCTCCCCCTTCTGGTCCTGACCGCGCTGCTGACCTTCCTCTGCGCGCTCTACTCCTACTTCAAGATGCCCGCGGGCCCGACCCCGAAGGCCTTCATCGCACTGCTGCTCGTCCTCGAGTCCGGCACGCTTGCCACCTTCGCCGTCCTGGACCTGCTCCTCTTCTTCCTCGCCTTCGAGATGGTCCTCATCCCGATGTACTTCCTCATCGCCCGCTGGGGCGGTGAGCAACGGACCCAGGCCGCCTGGAAGTTCATCCTGTTCACGCTGCTCGGCTCCGTCGTCATGCTGCTCGGCCTGCTCCTGATCGGAATCAACGCGGGCACATTCGACATGGTGGCACTCGCCACTGACAACGGCTCATCGCTGACCACATCCGTGCAGGTCATCGCCGTTCTGGCGATCGGAATCGGGCTTGCGGTCAAGACGCCGATGTGGCCGCTGCACAGCTGGCTGCCCGATGCCCACACCGCCGCCCCGACGGTCGGCTCGGTCCTGCTGGCCGGCGTGCTGCTGAAGATGGGTACGTACGGGTTCGTCCGTATCCTCCTGCCCGTCGCACCCGACGGCTTCCGCACCTTCGCCCCCTACCTCGCCGCCTTCGCCGTCGTCGGGATCATCTACGGATCGCTGGCCTGCCTGGCCCTCGCCCAGCAGGGCGCGAAGGGCGACCTCAAGCGCCTCATCGCCTACTCCTCCGTCGGCCACATGGGCTTCGTCCTGCTCGGCATCGCCACCATGACCCCGACCGGCGTGAACGGCGCCCTGTTCGCCAACATCGCCCACGGCCTCATCACCGGCCTGCTGTTCTTCCTCGTCGGCGCACTGAAGGAGCGCACCGGCACCACCGACCTCGACGCGCTCGCCGACACGACCGGCGCCGCGCTCTACGGCAAGGCCCCGCGCCTCGGCGGCCTGATCGCCTTCGCGGCGGTCGCCTCACTCGGCCTGCCTGGCCTCGCCGGGTTCTGGGGGGAGATGCTGGCGCTGTTCGGCGCGTTCAACCCCGCCGCCGACCTCAGCCGCCCCGCCTTCCTCACGTTCATGGCGATCGGCGCGTTCGGCACACTGCTCACCGCCGCGTACCTGCTCGTGGTCGTCCGCCGTGTCTGCACGGGCGCCTCCCCGCAGGAATCCCCGAAGCTCGCCGACGTCCACAGCTACGAGTTCGCGGCCTGGACCCCGCTCGTCGCCCTCACCGTCATCGCCGGCCTGTGGCCCAAGACCCTCCTCGGGCTGACCGATCCGGCCGTGCAGCAGCTCCTCGCAGGAGGCACCCGATGAGCTCCGTCGTCCAGTCCGTCGACTGGCTCGCCATCGCGCCGCCCACCCTCGCGGCGGTCGTCGGCCTCGCCGTCCTCGTCGCCGACCTGTTCACGACCGAGCGGAACAAGGCACTGCTCGGCTGGGTGTCGGTCGTGGGCCTCGCCGCCTCCACGCTCCTGCTGCTGCCCCTCCTGGACGGCGACCGCAGCACCTTCTGCCTGACCGGTGACCCCGGCGTCTGCAGCTACACGGTCGACCGCTTCACCCTCGTCATCCAGTTCCTGGTCCTCGGCGGCGCCCTCCTCGCCGCCCTCCTGTCGGTCACCGCCCTCAAGGACGCCGACAAGGGACTCCCCGAAGGGGAGTACTGGTTCCTGCTGCTGTCCTCCGCCGCAGGTGCCGCCCTTCTGCCCGCCTCCCGCGACCTCGCCACTCTGATCGTCGCCCTGGAGGTCGCCTCCCTGCCCGCCTTCGCCCTCGTCGGCCTCAGGTACGGCGACCGGAAGTCCTCCGAAGCGGCCCTGAAGTTCTTCCTGTCCTCGGTCACCGCGACAGCGGTCAGCCTCATGGGCATCAGCTTCGTGTACGCCTCCACCGGCACCCTCTACCTCACCCAGGTCGCCGACCGCATCCAGCACGTCGACGGGCAGCTCCACACCCTCACCCAGACCGGGGTCGTCCTCACCCTGGTCGGCTTCGCCTTCAAGACGGCAGCCGTGCCCTTCCACTTCTGGGTGCCGGACACCTACGTGGGGGCACCGCTCCCGATCGCCGCCTACCTGTCGGTCGTCGGCAAGGCGGTCGGCTTCTCCGGCCTGATCCTCGTCACGGTCGTCGCGCTCCCGTCGTACGCCGACGTCTGGGGACCGGCACTCGCGGCGCTGGCCGCCCTCACCATGACCGTCGGCAACGTGGGCGCCCTGCGCCAGCAGGCCACGCGCGCGTACAGCGCGGTACGGCTGCTCGCCTGGTCGTCCGTCGGCCAGGCCGGCTATCTCCTTGTACCGATCGCCGCCGCCGCGTACTCCGAGGACGCCGAAGGAGCGATCGGCTCCACCGTCGCCTACGCCCTCATGTACGCCGCCGTGAACCTCGGCGCCTTCGCGGTGGCCGCACTGGTGGGCCGTACGCGCTCCCTCAACCGCATCACCGACTACCGCGGCCTGTACGCGTCCAACCCCCTGGCAGCCCTCCTCCTGGCCTTCTTCCTGCTCTGCCTCGCCGGACTGCCCCCGGGCATCATCGGCCTCTTCGCGAAGGTCACCGTGTTCTCCGCGGCCGTCGACGCGGGCCTCGGCTGGCTCGCCGTGGTCATGGCCGTCAACGTCGTCATCGCCCTCTTCTACTACCTCCAGTGGACGGCCCTGCTCTTCCGCGCCCCCGAGGGCGAGCCCGTCAGGCACCGCGTGCCGGCGCCCCTCACGGCCGCGATCGCCGTGACCGCGATCCTCGGCATCGTCCTCTCCGGAGCCCCCCAGATGGTCCTGCGCTTCACCGACACCGCGCTTTTCTGAGCAAGCGGCACAGCAACCACCCGAGCGACCTGCGCCCTCCCCACGCGCGCGGGGCGTTCGAACCGCACGCGCGCGTGCACAGGCCCTCGCCATCACCCGTACGGCTCACGCGGGCAGCCGCGCGCACAAGGGAACTAGTGCCTTTCGCCTGGCGTTGACCAGGACAGGAGGGTCCACTGGACGTGACAGCGCGGCACCAGTGGCATCGGAGACCAAGACGCAAGATCAGCAAGCAAAGGGTTCCCCTGCTGCACGACTTGGAGGGCGTACCGTGCACCGCCGGCACAACGGGCTCAGGACCGCAGTACTCCTCGGGGGACTGTCCGCGCTCATCATCGTCATCGGCAGCTTCTTCGGCCGCACGGGGCTGATCCTCGCGGTCGTCGTCGCGCTGGGCATGAACGCGTACGCGTACTGGAACAGCGACAAGCTCGCTCTACGCGCGATGCGCGCCCGGCCGGTCAGCGAATTCGAAGCCCCCGCCCTCTACCGCATGGTCCGCGAACTCTCCACCCAGGCCCGACAGCCCATGCCGCGCCTCTACATCTCCCCGACGGAGGCACCCAACGCCTTCGCGACCGGCCGCAACCCGCGCAACGCCGCCGTGTGCTGCACCGACGGCATCCTCCGCCTCCTGGACGAACGCGAACTGCGCGCCGTCATCGGCCACGAGCTCAGCCACGTCTACAACCGCGACATCCTGATCTCGTCGGTCGCCGGCGCGCTCGCCTCCGTCATCATGTTCCTGGTCAACTTCGCCTGGCTGATCCCGATCGGCCGCTCGGAAGACGACGACGGCCCCGGCATCCTCGGCCTGCTGCTCATCATGATCCTCGGCCCGCTCGCCGCTTCCCTCATCCAACTCGCCATCAGCCGCTCCCGGGAGTACGAGGCGGACGCCTCCGGCGCCCAACTGACCGGCGACCCCCTCGCGCTCGCCGGCGCCCTGCGCAAGCTCGAACGCGGCACCAAGCAGCTCCCGCTGCCCCCGGAGCCGCGGATCGAGACCGCGAGCCACATGATGATCGCGAATCCTTTCCGCCCAGGCCAGGGATTCTCCAAGATGTTCTCGACACACCCGCCGATGGCGGAGCGCATCGCCCGGCTCGAGAAGATGGCAGGTCACCAGCAGTGAAAACCATCCTGAACGTCATTTGGCTCGTCCTGAGCGGCTTCTGGCTGTTCCTCGGGTACCTGGCCGCCGGACTCGTCCTCTGCATCACGATCATCGGAATCCCCTTCGGCATCGCGGCCTTCCGTATCGGCGTCTACGCCCTGTGGCCCTTCGGGTACACGACGGTCGAGCGCCGCGACGCCGGAGCCCCCTCCTGCATCGGCAACGTCCTGTGGCTGGTCCTCGCGGGCTGGTGGCTGGCCCTCGGCCATATCGTCACCGGGCTGATCCTCTGCATCACGATCATCGGTATCCCGTTCGGCATCGCCAACTTCAAACTGATCCCCGTGTCGCTGTTCCCGCTGGGACGCGAAATCGTGCGCACGGACGAGCCGTTCGCGCAACGCTGACGGCGAGGCGGGCCTGCCGCGCCGGCCCGCGGTTTTCCACAATCCGGCGGTTGTCCACAGGCCGGCCCGATTGTCAGTGCCGCCTTGCATGATGAACCCATGACCGAGATCGAGCAGTTGTTGGCACGGGTGGATGCCAAGGCCCGCAACACCCGTCCATGGGGCTGGACATCCCTCCCCGAGCCGGTGGACACCGCCACGCTGGCCCGCGCCGAAGCCACCCTCGGCTTCCGCCTGCCCCCGCTGCTCGCCGAGCTCTACCTCCAGACCGGAGACGGCGGATTCGGCCCGGAGTACGGCCTGTTGCCGCTGCTCGACAACCCGCCCGCCGGCGAGCCCGCCGCCGTCGTGCAGTACATCGCCAACCGCGAGAGCGGCCGCAAGGACCCCGACTGGCCCTGGCCGGAAGGCGTCCTGCCGATATCCCACTGGGGCTGCGCGATGTACGCGTGCGTGGACTGCCGCAGCCCCCGGGCCGCCGTCCTGCTCTTCGAGCCGAACGCCCACGACGCCGACCACGCCTGGTACGTGGACGCACCCAGCCTCGAGGACTGGCTGCGCAACTGGATCGAGGGCACGGGCTGGTACGACGAGATGGACGAGGAGCTGGAGATGGTCCCCTGGGCAGAGTTCCGCATACGTACGGGAATCGTTCAGGCGTCCTGACAGACCGGAGCCCCCGGAGCCGTTGCGGGCGTACTCCGGCCTACCGACCGGCCAGGCCTCGCCGCACGCCGCACGCGACCACACCCACCGCCAGCACTCCCGCCCCCACGATCACCGAAACCGCAGGCAGTGCGAAGGCCAGCACCACGCACCCGAGCAGCCCCGCCGCCGGCACCACCCGGTCCGCCGGAGCGGACCCGAGCGTCCAGGCCGACGCGTTGGCCACCGCGTAGTACGCCAGCACACCGAAGGAGGAGAACCCGATCGCGCCCCGCACGTCCACCGTGGCGGCAAGGGCCGCGACCACCGCACCCACGGCCAGCTCGGCCCGGTGCGGCACCTGGAACCGCGGATGCACCACAGCCAGTGCGCCCGGCAGATGCCGGTCCCGCGCCATGGCCAGTGCCGTCCGGGAGACACCCAGGATCAGCGCGAGCAGCGAGCCCAACGCGGCCACGGCGGCGCCCACGCGCACCACCGGCACAAGCCCCGGCACCCCGGCCGCCCGCACCGCGTCGGCCAGCGGCGCCACAGCATGCCCGAGACCACCGGCCCCCAGCACGGAAAGGACAGCCAACGCCACAGCCGCGTACACCACCAGCGTGATCCCCAGCGCCAGCGGGATCGCGCGGGGAATGGTGCGTGCCGGATCCCGTACCTCCTCGCCGAGGGTCGCGATGCGCGCGTACCCGGCGAACGCGAAGAACAACAGGCCGGCCGCCTGCAGCACTCCGCCGACACCTCCGGAGGCCCCGACGTCCAACCGCGCCGCGTCGGAAGCCCCGGACCCCAGGCACACGACCACCACGGAAGCGAGGACAGCCAGGACGACCGCCACGATCACCCGAGTCAGCCAGGCGGACTTCTGGACGCCGCTGTAGTTCACCGCGGTCAGCGCCACCACCGCGGCGACCGCCACGGCATGCGCCTGGTCCGGCCACACGTACGCCCCCACGGTGAGCGCCATCGCCGCACAGGAGGCCGTCTTGCCGACCACGAAGGACCAGCCCGCGAGGTAGCCCCAGAATTCTCCGAGCCGCTCGCGCCCGTACACGTAGGTGCCGCCCGATGCCGGGTACAGCGCGGCCAGCCGAGCCGACGACGTGGCGTTGCAGTAGGCGACCACGGCGGCGACCGCCAGCCCGAGCAGCAGCCCGGACCCGGCCGCGCGTGCCGCGGGCGCCAGCGCGGCGAAGATCCCGGCGCCGACCATCGAGCCGAGCCCGATGACCACGGCGTCGCCCACACCCAGAGTGCGCCGCAGCTCGGCACCAGAACGCGTCATGTGGCGCACCCTACTGACCACTGCAACCGCCGGATGCCGGCCGGGCGTCCTCTTCATCAACAAGGCAGGAACAAACGCACGACAAAAGGGACGCGCCGACCTCACGAGCACAACCTGTCCGGACCGAGAACACAGGGCCGGGACAGTGCAGGCGCAGGCCGAAGGGGCAGGTTCACCGTATGGGCATCATCAGCTGGATCATCCTGGGACTCCTGGCCGGAGCCATAGCCAAGTTCCTGCTGCCCGGCCGTGACCCGGGCGGCTTCATCGGCACGACCCTCATCGGCATCACGGGCGCGTTCATCGGCGGCTGGATATCGGCCCGCTGGCTCGACCACCCGATCAGCAAGGACTTCTACGACGGTGCCACCTGGGCGGCGGCGATCGGCGGCTCCCTCGTCCTCCTGATCGTCTACCGCCTCCTGTTCGGCAACTCGCGCGACTGAGCCGGAGCACGACTCGGCACGCCCCTGGACCGCGGCCAGCAGGCGAGAAGGGTGGGCACCGGTGAACCACCGGATGCCCACCCTTCCTCGCAGAACGACCAGGGACGACCGAACCGGACTACTGACTACTGGCTACGGACTACCGGTAGTTCACAAACTGCAGGGCGAAGTCGAAGTCCTTGCCCTTCAGCAGGGCGATGATGGCCTGCAGGTCATCACGGCTCTTCGAGCTGACGCGCAGCTCGTCGCCCTGCACCTGGGCCTTCACACCCTTCGGGCCCTCGTCACGGATGATCTTCGCCACCTTCTTCGCGTTCTCCTGGGAGATGCCCTCCTGGATCGACGCGAAGATCTTGTACTCCTTGCCCGAGAGCTGGGGCTCGCCCGCGTCCAGCGCCTTCAGCGAGATCCCGCGCTTGATCAGCTTGGACTGGAAGACGTCGAGGACAGCCTTCACCCGGTCCTCGGAGTTCGCCTCCATCAGGATCTTGTCACCGGACCACGAAATCGAGGCACCCACGCCCTTGAAGTCGTAGCGCTGCGAGATCTCCTTGGCGGCCTGGTTGAGGGCGTTGTCGACCTCCTGCCGCTCGACCTTCGAGACGATGTCGAAACTGGAGTCGGCCATGTCCTGTGGCTCCTTGTATCGGGTGCGTATCGGGTGCGTATCGGGTGCGTATCGGCGTACGTGGGGGCGGCCGCCGAGCCCGGCGTTGTCCCGGGCCGCATCCGGACAAGCCTAGCCACCCACGGTCCTCAGAGCGCAGATCAATCGGGTGGCGAAGCACCCCTCCGCATCAGGTATCGTTTACGTCGTTGCCCCGGATCACCGCCGAAAGACGGTTTGAAGGGCATCAACCCCGGCGGTGTGCCCGAGCGGCCAAAGGGAGCAGACTGTAAATCTGCCGGCTCAGCCTTCCCAGGTTCGAATCCTGGCGCCGCCACACGGGAACGAAGGGCCCGTGACCTGCAAAAATGCAGGTCACGGGCCCTTCGTCATGAGTCCCGCCGGATGGCCGATCGTCTCACGCCGTCTCGCCTGCGAACTCCCGGTCTCGAAACTCTGTGGACGGGGCATGGTCGGGATTTTGGGCGGCCTGGCACCCGTACGGAACCTTCCGCGCCGGGCCCGCGTCTTCCCGCGCGACCGCCACCGCATGCCCAGGAGAACAGACCGTGGCTGACAAGGACGTTGGGCAGACCGACGGGCGGGGTTACGCCCCGGGGCCCTGGTGGGCGGATCTCGGGACGTGGGGCGCTGTCGCACTGATCGTCTTCGGGGGTCTCGCGGCAGCATGGGTCTATTTCCGGCTGCCCGGCACCCCAGAGGAGCTGGCGTCCGGCTACCACGGCGCCGCTAAGGTCATCGCCATCGGCCTGGTGACTGTGGGATGCACCTTGCTGGGCCGCCGTCCCACCCGGGCCGCAGCCATCGAGGAGACGCGCGAGCGGGAACGCGCCTGACGCCACCGGCCGGTGAGCATGGCCCGACCCGCATGGCCGGCACCCTCAACGCCGACGCAACCATCGCCTGCGACTCGAACGTGCACGACGGCGAAGGCGGCTACCGGCCCTTCTTGCGCGCCACCCTCACCAAGACCAAGTAAGCCCGAGGGCTGCCCGGCGCGCCCGCGCGCCTTCGTGAACCATCGGGCTGCGTGCCGCGCCATCCTGATGCGGGGCCCGTGCCGGCTGGGCGCTGTGCGAGGGAGAGCAGGGGGCGGATGACGGGTGAAGCGATCGGTGTCGGGCTGTCCGTGTTGGCGGGCCTGGTGTGTCTGTGGGCCGGTGTGCGGGAGGCACGGCTGCAGGTGCGGCTGAGCCGGTGCGGGGTGCACGCCGAGGGGGTGGTGGTGGACCAGGAGCAGTCGTCGTCGGACGAACCGTGGACCCCCGTCATCGCGTTCACTGACCGGCAGGGCCGACCCGTCAGGTTCCAGCCCGTCGCGACGGGGACGGGGCTCGGCCTGGACCTCGGAACCCATGTGCCGGTCGTCTACCTGCCCGAACAGCCGGAGAGCGCAAGGGTGTTCACCCGGAAGCACCGCAGATCGTCGGTGGTCCTTCCGTGGGCCGGAGGCGTGCTCTTCCTCGGCGTCGCGGTCTGGGCTGCGCTCACCCGCTGAGCTGGGGCACGGCTGCTGAAGTCAGCTTGCGATGCGGGACTCCATGACGTACGCGCCGGTGTCAGGAGCATCCAGATCACCTCGACGGGCTTGCCGTCTTCAGTGGGTGCGGTGCGGTAGATCTCCACCACGGGGGTCCCCCCGCAAGGTGCAGGTACGAGACTGCAGCCTGCGCTGGCTCACCCTCGACGGCTCCCGGCGACGGCACCGCGGTGTGGGAGTCACGGATGGGCGTGCCGCCGTGGTCCGGGGACCTTCCGCCTCACCACGTAGGGCGCGTCTTGGAGACGTGTCACGCAGCCTGCCCCTCGGGTGGCTCTAGGTACCGGACGCCATCTGTTGTCAGGGCGTGTAGAGGTACAGCGTTCCTGCGCGATGCCTCAAGCGTGCCGGTTTGCGCGCTGAGTGCCCCCTCATCGGTGCTGGCGCACAGTGCAGCCGAGTTGCCATCTTGGGTGGCAGACAACCTACACAAGGTTGGTAAATAGGGGGACAAGGTGCCACAACCGAACGATGCGGAACTCACGCGACTGGTCGCCTGCTCTGCCGGTACCGAAATACCGGACGACGAACCCAACACGGGTAGCCCGGGGGGCGCCCCAGCAGCCAGCTTCACCCTCCTTCTGGAGGCGGTGGCAGGCAGTGCGATCGGCAACAACGCTGCTCCGTACATCCTGGATCTTGTCTGCATCGACGAGACCCTGGCAGCACCGAACAGCACCATGAGCGTTCCGGGGGTAGCGCAGGCATTCAACGGCGCGTCCGGCTGGACTCTCGCCGGGGGAAACTTCATCAAGACTGAGTCGTTCAGCATTCCGGTGCCCGCCGGCGTTGCGGGCCACGTTTTCCACTACATCGCGACGTTGGTCGACCAGGCTGGTCAAGTCGTGTCGTTCATCCACAGCCCACCCTTCATTCTGGTCTGACGTTCAGTGAGGGTGTGAGCTCGGCATGGCGCCACTGGCCTGGGGAAAGTGCCGGTGGCGCCATCGCTGTCGATCCGTAGGGATGGTTGCAGAGCTGACCCGCGACGGAGCAGCGTCGGCACGTGGCCGACCGTCGACCTGGTGTCCAGTGCTCCCCGTGCGGCCGTCCGCTCAACACGCCCCCACTCAGGGCACACTGACCCCATGTCCACTCGTCGCAGGCGTTGTCCCGAATGTCGTCGGGAGATTGCTGTCGTTGCCGGGCGGTTTGCTCGGCATGATCCGCCCGGGGCACGGGAGAGTGGGGAACTCGTTTCTTGTCCCGGATCGCGCAGGTATGCGGAACTCGGGGCCGCCCAGCCGTCGTTGGACGGGTACGTGGTGCCCGAGTTTCCCGGGCAGCTGTCTCTCTTCCAGCTCCCCTCTTCCTCTTAGATGCCCACTTCCTTCTAGGTCCCGACTGCCTCAGTTCCCCGCCACCGACTTCACCGCCACCGACACCGGTGTCGAACCGCCGATCAGCTCCAGGGTCAGGCCCGCCGTCGCCGGAGTGTCCAGCAACTCCGCCAGTACCGCGGCCACGTCGTCGCGCGGGACGGGTCCGCGGCCCGTGTGTGCCTCCAGGCGTACGAGACCGGTACCGGCCTCGTTCGTCAGTGAGCCGGGGCGCAGGATCGTCCAGTCGAGGGCGGCCAGGCTGCGGACGTAGTCGTCGGCCTCGCCCTTGGCGCGCAGGTACACGTCGAAGACCTCGTCCCCCTTGTGCGCGGCATCCGCGGCCATGGAGGACACGACCACGTGACGTCGTACACCCGCGCGGACCGCCGCGTCCGCGAACAGGACCGCCGCACCCCGGTCCACCGTGTCCTTGCGGGCCGTGCCGCTGCCCGGGCCCGCGCCCGCCGCGAAGACTGCCGCGTCGGCGCCGTGCAGATGTGCCGCGACTTCCTCCACCGAGGCCGACTCCAGGTCCAGGAGTACTGGTTCGGCACCGGATTCCCGCAGGTCGTCGCCCTGTTCGGCGCTGCGGATGAGCCCCGCGACCTCATATCCGCGCGCGGCGAGCAGCCGCTCCAGCCGCAGCGCGATCTGACCATGACCACCAGCGATGACAATGCGCATGTTCTCGACCGTACGCCCGGGCGGCCTCCTGCGCCGCATACACCGCATGACCTGGGTGGGTTCAATCCCACGCCTCGCCCCGCCCCTGCCGGGGCAGCCCCAGTTCCACCGCCGCCGCCGAGTTGCAGTACTCCCGCACCGCACTCGTCCGCGCCACCACCCGGCCCTGGTGCACCACGATCCTGCTGTACGCCAGGGACAGTGCACCCGCCAGCCGGTCCCCGCGCACCGCGAGAAGATCGGCCGGAAAGCCCGCCTCCACCCGCACCTCGGGCAGCCCCAGAACCGTCCGCGCCGACGAACTCACGGCGTCGTAGGCGTCCTCAGGCCGCAGCCCGTAGCGGGACGACAGCAGATACGCCGCCTCCAAGGGGTCTCCGCGGCCCACCGGGTTCGACACGTCGCGCAGGGCGCCGCTGCCGGCGGCCACCTTGACGCCCGCCGCACGCAGCAGCCGTACCGGAGCCGTGCCCCGCCGGTCGACGCCCGCGCAGCCGCCCTGCGGCAGACACACGACCGCCACCCCGGCCGCCGCTAGCTGGTCCGCGGTCCGTGACGCCACATCGGCGGGCAGCCGTCCGAGGCCGCCGCACGGGCCGAGCGTCAAGCCGGGACGCAGCCCGCCGGCCATCGCCGCGATCCGGGCGATACGGGCCGGGTCGGTGGCGTCGGTGTGCAGATCGACGGGGCAGCCGTGCGCGGAGGCGACCTCCAGGAGGGTTTCCACATAGCCCGTCGGATCGGGGTCCACATCCGGACAGCCGCCCACGACAGAGGCGCCCATGCTCACCGCGTCCCGGAGCATCGCGAGCCCGTCGGCCCCGGCCACCCCGGTCAGCATCCTCGGCATCGCCACCGCCGTCAGCTCGGTGAGCCCGCGCAGCGAGCGCCGTGCCCGCAGTACGGCGCTCAGGGCGCCGAGCCCCTGGACGTCGCCCACGCGCACGTGTGCCCGCAGCGCCGTCGTGCCGTGCCCGAGCTGGAGCAGGGCGGCCTCGGTGGCCCGGCGCTGGACGTCCTGGGGCTCGTACGAGACCGGGCCGCCTCCGTCGACGTCGGCCGAGAACGCGGTGTCACCGTGGATGTGCGGTTCCGCCGGGGCCGGCAGGAGCAGATAGCCGGTGAGGTCGACGCGCGTGCCGCAGCCGTATGCCCCGCCCGCCGCCAGGCTGCCGGCCGTCCCGACCGCCTCGATGCGCCCTCCGCCCAGCCGTACGTCCACCCTCCGGCCGTCGGTGAGCCTCGCCCCGCACAACACAAGGCCGGCCGGATCGGCCGGCCATGACGAGCACATCTCCGGGGGCGAAGCAGCAGGCCTTGAGCCGGGCGAGGGCCGCGAGTCCGATGCAGACGACGGTCCGGACGCGGCCCGTGGGTCCGAAGCAGACGACGAGCCGGGCGACGGCCGTGAATCCGCTGAAGGCGCCGAGTCCGGCGACGACGATGAGCCCGAACGAGCCGATGAGCCCGAAGGTGACGATGAGCCCGAAGGCGACGATGAGCCCGAAGAGGAGGACCACGGCGGTGGCGGCTGGCTGTCGGGCATCGCGCTCCAGGGGCTCGGGCACTGCGCACTAGGGGGACGCAAGATCACACAGAGTGAGTCGAGCCTAGGGTGACGACCCGTCCGCTTCGGGGAGGAGCGCAATAGTCGTACCAGTGTGGTGCTGCTGCCTCGCGGGCCGCGGGAGAGGCGCCGGGGGCGCCCGGGAGGGCGGTGGAACGGGGCCGGGCTGCGGGCCCGAAACGGATTTGGGTGAACGGCGGCCGAGCGTGTAATGTCTTCATCGCTCGCCCCAATAGCTCAGTCGGCAGAGCGTCTCCATGGTAAGGAGAAGGTCTACGGTTCGATTCCGTATTGGGGCTCTGGTGTGTGAGGTTCCCGTCGCGAGGCGGGGCCCGATCGCATCACAGCGGTGTAGCTCAGTCGGTAGAGCAAGCGGCTCATAATCGCTGTGTCACCGGTTCAAGTCCGGTCACCGCTACTGACAGTAGCCGATTGCGGGGTCGGTCCTTCGATCGGCTACTCTTTCTTGCGTTAAACACATCTATCCGTTCGTCAAGGAGCACTCACGTGGCTGCCACCGACGTCCGCCCGAAGATCACGCTGGCCTGCGTGGAGTGCAAGGAGCGGAACTACATCACCAAGAAGAACCGGCGTAACAACCCGGACCGTCTTGAGATGAAGAAGCACTGCCCGCGTTGCAACGCGCACACCGCGCACCGCGAGACGCGATAAATCAGGCTCGTAGGCGAGGCCGCCCCCGTTCTCGGGGGGCGGCCTCGCGTCGTTTCGGTCCCGGTTACCGACCGGTTCCGGCCGACTACAGGTCCCGTACAGGACGACCAGGTCCACTGCAGGCAGCAACCCGCAGCAGACATCACGCAGACATCAGGAGGTGCCGGGCCATGGCGCTCGACCAGTCCTTCGTGGGGCGGGCCTATCCGCCCACCGACCCCTATGAAGTGGGCCGGGAGAAGATCCGTGAGTTCGCGGAGGCGGTGGGGGACGCCAATCCCGCGTACACGGACCCGGAAGCCGCCAAGGCGCTCGGACACCCCGATGTCATCGCGCCGCCGACCTTCGTCTTCGCGATCAGCTTCAAGGCCGCGGGGCAGGTCGTCGAGGACCCGCAGCTCGGCCTGGACTACAGCCGCGTGGTGCACGGCGACCAGAAGTTCGCCTACACCCGGCCGGTGCGCGCCGGCGACCGGCTCACGGTCACCTCGACCATCGAGGCCATCAAGTCCCTGGCCGGCAACGACATCCTGGACATTCGCGGCGAGGTCCACGACGAGGCGGGCGAGCACGTGGTGACCGCCTGGACCAAGCTCGTGGCCCGCGCGGCCGAGGAGGCGTGAGGATCCGATGACGGCGAAGATCGCGTACGACGATGTCGAGCCCGGCACCGAGCTGCCCGCGCAGACGTTCTCCGTGACCCGGGCCACCCTCGTCCAGTACGCGGGTGCCTCCGGCGACTTCAACCCGATCCACTGGAACGAGAAGTTCGCCAAGGAGGTCGGGCTGCCGGACGTCATCGCGCACGGCATGTTCACCATGGCCGAGGCGATCCGCGTGGTCACCGACTGGGTCGGCGACCCGGGCGCGGTCGTCGAGTACGGCGTCCGCTTCACCAAGCCCGTCGTTGTCCCGAACGACGACCAGGGCGCCACGATCGAGGTCAGCGGCAAGATCGCGGCCAAGCTCGACGACAACACGGTCCGCGTGGACCTCACGGCGACCAGCGCCGGGCAGAAGGTGCTGGGGATGTCGCGGGCGGTCGTACGGCTGGCCTGACGGGATGTGGGCGGGGGTGTAAGGGGCGTTGTCCATTGCGGCGCGCCCCTTACTTGATCGCGGCCCCCTATCTGTAGCAACGGTCGATCCGCGGCAGACGTTCCGTGGGACTCCGGTCCGTCGCACGGCACCCCTTGACTAAGTTAGTGATTGAGTACTAACTTATCTTCATGGTCAGGATGAGCGCAGAAGAGCGACGCGAGAGCGTCATCCGTGCGGCGACGACTGAGTTCGCCCGCGGTGGCTACTACGGCACGTCGACCGAGGCGATCGCCAAGCGCGTCGGCGTCTCGCAGCCGTATCTCTTCCGGCTCTTCCCGGGCAAGAAGGCGATCTTCCTCGCGACGGCCCAGCGGTGTGTGGAGGACACCATCCGCACGTTCGCGGAGGCCTCCGAGGGGCTCGAAGGGGAAGAGGCCCTGCATGCGATGGCGAACGCGTACACCAACGTCATCGCGGAGCGGCCCGAGCGTCTGATGATGCAGATGCAGATGTACGTGGCAGTGGGCGCCGCCGAGCAGGCCGGTGACCACGAGTTCGGCGAGGCCGTGCGGGCCGGCTGGATGCGGCTGTGGGACAGCGTCCATCTACCCCTGGGTGCCGACGTCGAGGAGACGACGACCTTCATGGCGTACGGCATGCTCATCAACTGCCTGGTGGCCATGGGATTCCCGCCCGAACACCGGGTCTGGGAGGGGCTCTACCCGTCGGCGCGGGCCAAGGGCCGACTGGAGGCGTAGGGCGCAAGAGAAATAAACGGAACAAGAGGAGAGAAAGAGGAGAGGGGAAGGCGAAAGCCCCGCACTCTTCGTCTTCAGCGCCCTTCCATGCCCGCGAAAGTTAGTCAGCAATAACTAACCCGAAATATCGATCACCAAGCCAACGATCACGATCACCCGCTGGGGGAGCGATGTCACAGCAGACCGAACGTCGCGGGGGAGCCGTCTGGGCCCTCGTCATCACCAGCGTCGCCGGATTCATGGCGGCCCTCGACAATCTCGTCGTCACCACCGCCCTGCCCTCCATCCGCAAGGACCTCGGCGGAGCGCTGGACGACCTGGAATGGACCGTGAGCGCCTACACGCTCACCTTCGCCGTCCTGCTGATGTTCGGCGCGGCGCTCGGCGACCGGTTCGGCAGGCGCCGGCTCTTCCTCGTCGGGCTCACCGTCTTCACCGGCGCGTCCGCCGCCGCGGCCATGGCGTCCGGCATCGACACCCTCATCGCCGCCCGCGCGGTCCAGGGCGTCGGCGCGGCGATCATGATGCCGCTGACGCTCACCCTGCTGACTGCCGCCGTGCCCGCCGCCAAGCGCGGGATGGCGTACGGCATCTGGGGCGCCGTCAACGGACTTGCCGTGGCCTCCGGGCCGCTCATCGGCGGCAGCCTCACCGAACACGTGTCATGGCACTGGATCTTCTGGCTGAACGTTCCGCTGGGCGTGGCCCTGCTGCCGCTGGCCCGTCTGCGCCTGGCCGAGTCGTACGGCACCGGCGCCCCGCTCGACGTTCCCGGCACCCTGCTCGCCAGCGGCGGCCTCTTCGGCATCGTCTACGGCCTGGTCCGCAGCCCCGTCGACGGCTGGACCAGCCCCCTGGTCCTGACCGGTCTGTTCGCAGGGACCGCAATGCTCGCCGGGTTCGTCCTCTACAGCACCCGCGCCAAGAACCCGATGCTGCCCATGCGGCTGTTCCGCTCCCGCGCCTTCTCCGGCATCAACGCCGCGAGTCTGCTGATGTTCCTCGGGATGTTCGGATCGATCTTCCTGCTCAGCCAGTACATGCAGGGCGTGCTCGGCTACTCGCCCACCGAGGCGGGCCTGCGCATGCTGCCCTGGACCGGTATGCCGATGCTCGTCGCGCCGATCGCGGGCAGCCTCTCCGACCGCATCGGCGGCCGCCCCGTCGTCGCCGCCGGCCTCTTCCTGCAGGCCGCCGGCCTCGGCTACATGGCGTACGCGGCCACGGCCGACGCCTCCTACGCCAGCCAGCTGCCCGGCCTGATCATCAGCGGCGTCGGCATGGCGCTGTACTTCGCTCCCGCGGCCAACCTCGTGATGTCCAGCGTCCTCCCCAAGGAACAGGGCATAGCCTCCGGCGCCAACAACGCCCTGCGCGAGGTGGGCGGCGCGCTCGGCATCGCGGTCATGGCCTCGATCTTCTCCGCCCAGGGCGGCTACGAGAGCGGGCAGGCGTTCGTCGACGGCCTGCAGCCCGCGCTGGTCACCGGCGCCGCGGTGGTCGCGGTGGCCGGAATCGCGGCCCTCCTGATCCCGTCCCGGCGACGCGACCCCGAGATTGTGAGCGAGGCCGGGCAGGAGTCCGCCCGGATCGCCGAAACCGTCGCCGGCTGACATCCGATACGGAACGAGAGGAGCTCGTCATGCCCACGCTTCCCTGGACCGTGCCGAACACCCCGCCCCGAGGCACCGACGTCCACGTCTTCGCCTCCCGCTTCGAGACCCGCACCCTGTGGGGAGCGCTCCGCTTCCTCGCCCGCACGCCCGGTGTGTGGCGGCAGGTGACCGGGGCGCCCGGGGCCTACGGCGCCAGCCTGAAGGCGCAGCCGTTGCGGCGGACCTTCTGGACCCTGTCCGCCTGGGAGTCGCCCGAGGCACTCAAGGCCTTCGCCCGCACGGGCACCCACGCGCCCACCTCCCAGGGCCTGGCACCGCAGATGCGGGACGCGAAGTTCACCACCTGGACGACGACGAGCGACAGCCTTCCGGTGGACTGGAGCGAGGCGATCCGGCGCCTGACGTGAGTGCGAGCACCGCGGCCACACGCGCGTGGAGCGGAGAAGCCTGGCACGCGCGTGTGGACAGGAGAAAGGGCTCGGCCCATGGCCGGGCCGTTCGCCTGTGGGCAGGGCTGTCGGTGGCGTCTCGTACTCTTGGGCGCGTGCAGGAACTCCACGACGCCCCCCTCGCCCCGCTGACCACCTTCCGGCTGGGCGGCCCCGCCACCAGGCTGGTCACCGCCACGACCGACGCCGAGGTGATCGCCGCCGTCCGTGAGGCCGACGACAGCGGCACGCCCCTGCTGCTCATCGGCGGCGGCTCCAACCTGGTCATCGGCGACAAGGGCTTCGCGGGCACCGCGCTCCTCATCGCCACCAAGGGCTTCGCCCTCGACGGCACCCGCCTGGAGCTGGCCGCCGGCGAGGTGTGGACCGACGCCGTCGCCCGCACCGTGGAGGCGGGACTCGCCGGCGTCGAATGCCTCGCCGGCATCCCGGGCTCGGCCGGCGCGACCCCCATCCAGAACGTCGGGGCGTACGGCCAGGAGGTCTCGACGACCATCACCGAGGTGGTCGCCTACGACCGTGTCACGCGCGAGACGGTCACCATCCCGAACGCCGAGTGCGCCTTCTCCTACCGCCACAGCCGCTTCAAGGCCGACCCCGAGCGGTTCGTCGTACTGCGCGTCCGCTTCGAACTGGAGGACGCGGGCGGCCTGTCGGGGCCGCTCCGGTACGCCGAGACGGCCCGCGCTCTCGGCGTCGAACCCGGGGACCGCGTACCTGTCGAGAAAGCCCGCGAGACCGTGCTCAAGCTGCGCTCCGGGAAGGGCATGGTCCTCGACCCCGAGGACCACGACACCTGGTCGGCAGGGTCCTTCTTCACCAACCCGATCCTCACCGAGGAGGAGTTCGCCGCGTTCCACGCGCGCGTGCGCGAGCGCCTCGGCGAGGGCGTGGAACCGCCCGCCTACCCGGCGGGGCAGGGCCACACCAAGACCTCCGCGGCCTGGCTGATCGACAAGGCGGGCTTCACCAAGGGCTACGGCAGCGGCCCCGCCCGTATCTCCGGCAAGCACACCCTCGCCCTCACCAACCGCGGCGGCGCGACCACGGAGGACCTGCTGGCGCTGGCCCGCGAAGTCGTCGCCGGGGTCCGCGAGGCCTTCGGGATCACCCTGGTCAACGAGCCGGTGACGGTCGGCGTCAGCCTCTAGGCCCGAGAACTCCGGCCCCGGAAGACCGCGAACCTCGAAGCCCCGTAGACGCCCGGCCCGCCTACCCGGCCAGCCAGTCGTCGATCCCCGACAGCAGCTTCGCCCTGGTGTCCTCCGGCGCCGCCGACGCCCGTACCGACTGCCGGGCCACCTCCGCGAGCTCCGCGTCCGTGAAGGCGTGATGGCGCCGGGCGATCTCGTACTGGGCCGCCAGACGCGAGCCGAACAGCAGCGGGTCGTCGGCGCCGAGGGCCATCGGCACGCCCGCCTCGAACAGCGTCCGCAGAGGAACGTCCGCCGGCTTCGCGTAGACGCCCAGCGCCACGTTCGAGGCCGGGCACACCTCGCAGGTCACACCCCGGTCCGCCAGCCGCTTCAGCAGCCGCGGGTCCTCCGCCGCCCGCACCCCGTGGCCCACCCGGTGCGCGTACAGGTCGTCCAGACAGTCACGCACCGAAGCCGGGCCGGTCAGCTCGCCGCCGTGCGGCGCCGACAGCAGGCCGCCGTCGCGGGCGATGGCGAAGGCCCGGTCGAAGTCCCTTGCCATGCCCCGGCGTTCGTCGTTCGACAGACCGAAGCCCACCACACCCCGGTCCGCGTACCGCACCGCGAGCCGGGCCAGCGTGCGCGCGTCCAGCGGGTGCTTCATCCGGTTCGCGGCGACCAGCACCCGCATCCCCAGCCCCGTCTCCCGCACCGCCGTGTCGACCGCGTCCAGGATGATCTCCAGCGCGGGGATCAGACCGCCCAGACGAGGGGCGTACGACGTCGGGTCCACCTGGATCTCCAGCCAGCCCGAGCCGTCCTTCAGATCCTCCTCGGCCGCCTCCCGCACCAGCCGCTGGATGTCCTCGGGCTCCCGCAGGCACGAGCGCGCCGCGTCGTACAGGCGCTGGAAGCGGAACCAGCCCCGCTCGTCCGTCGCCCGCAGCTTCGGCGGCTCCCCGCTGATCAGTGCTTCGGTCAGCGTCTCGGGCAGCCGTACGCCGTACTTGTCGGCCAGCTCCAGCACGGTGGTGGGCCGCATCGATCCGGTGAAGTGCAGATGCAGATGGGCTTTCGGCAGCTCAGAGACATCACGTACACGCTCCATTCCGGAATCCTGCCGTACGTCCCCGCCGTCCCGGTACCGCTTTCCCCATGAGTGGTCTTGCTCGCACAAACAAACGGGGGCCTCCTCCCGGATTCGGGAGGAGGCCCCATCGAGAAGGCCGGGGACGTCAGTCCCGCGCCTCCGCCAGCAGCTTCTGGATCCGGCTCACGCCCTCGACGAGGTCCTCGTCACCGAGCGCGTACGACAGCCGCAGATAGCCCGGCGTGCCGAAGGCCTCACCGGGAACGACCGCGACCTCCGCCTCCTCCAGGATCAGCGCGGCCAGCTCCACGGTGTTCTGCGGACGCTTGCCGCGGATCTCCTTGCCGATCAGCGCCTTCACCGAGGGGTAGGCGTAGAACGCGCCCTCGGGCTCCGGGCAGAGCACACCGTCGATCTCGTTGAGCATCCGCACGATGGTCCTGCGGCGCCGGTCGAAGGCCTCACGCATCGTCGCGACCGCCTCAAGGTCGCCGGAGACCGCCGCGAGGGCCGCCACCTGTGCGACGTTCGACACGTTCGACGTCGCGTGCGACTGGAGGTTCGTCGCCGCCTTGACGACGTCCTTCGGGCCGATGATCCAGCCGACGCGCCAGCCCGTCATCGCGTACGTCTTCGCGACACCGTTGACCACGATGCACTTGTCGCGCAGTTCCGGCAGCAGCGCGGGCAGCGAGGTGAACGTGGCATCGCCGTAGACCAGGTGCTCGTAGATCTCGTCCGTCATCACCCACAGGCCGTGCTCCAGGGCCCAGCGGCCGATCGCCTCGGCGTCCTCGGCGCTGTAGACCGCGCCGGTCGGGTTGGAGGGGGAGACGAAGAGCACGACCTTCGTGTTCTCGGTGCGGGCCGCCTCCAGCTGCTCCACGGAGACCCGGTAGCCGGTCGTCTCGTCCGCGACGACGTCCACGGGAACGCCGCCCGCGAGGCGGATCGACTCCGGGTACGTCGTCCAGTACGGCGCCGGGACGATGACCTCGTCGCCCGGGTCGAGGATCGCGGCGAAGGCCTCGTAGATCGCCTGCTTGCCGCCGTTGGTCACCAGGATCTGCGAGACGTCGGGCTCGTAGCCGGAGTCGCGCAGCGTCTTCGCGGCGATCGCGGCCTTCAGCTCGGGCAGACCACCGGCCGGGGTGTAGCGGTGGTACTTCGGGTTCTTGCAGGCCTCGATCGCGGCCTCGACGATGTAGTCCGGGGTCGGGAAGTCCGGCTCACCGGCGCCGAAGCCGATCACCGGACGCCCGGCGGCCTTGAGGGCCTTGGCCTTGGCGTCCACGGCGAGGGTGGCGGACTCGGAGATCGCGCCGACTCGGGCGGAGACCCGGCGCTCGGTGGGAGGGGTTGCAGCGCTCATACGACCCATGGTTTCAGACCGGAAACCAGCCCGGCACGCGGGTTTCACGGACTGAACAACGACAGAACAACCGTCCGTATCCGACCCCCGTGCTGGGCGATCTTCCGCGGGCAAAGTCCCTACGGGCGCTTTCTGTTCGACCAACGGCCCAGGAACACGTACACTCTCACCTCGTTGGCCTTCAGCAGGCCGCACCCGACCGGTGTACACCGAGCACCCGGCCGGATGCGGTACGTTGGGGGGCATACAAAGGGTCGTAGCTCAATTGGTAGAGCACTGGTCTCCAAAACCAGCGGTTGGGGGTTCAAGTCCCTCCGGCCCTGCTACACACTCCTTCGCCAGGATGTGTGCACATGTACGTACAGCATCGCATCGCCGTGCGGCTCGGACCGGGCGCGGCACGGAAACGACCCGGAATCAGGTGAGGACGAGTGACGGACGCCGTGGGCTCCATCGACATGCCTGATGCCCAGGATGAGGCGCCGGAGTCCAAGAAGAAGACCCGCAAGGGCGGCAAGCGTGCCAAGAGGGGCCCGCTGAAGCGTCTTGCCCTCTTCTATCGCCAGGTCGTCGCGGAGCTCCGCAAGGTCGTCTGGCCGACGCGCAGCCAGCTGACGACATACACGACCGTGGTGATCGTCTTCGTGGCCATCATGATCGGCCTGGTGACCGTGATTGACTATGGGCTCGACCACGCCGCCAAGTACGTCTTCGGCTGAACCAGAAGCGAAGGGCGCCGGTGACGGCGCCCCTTTCGCGTGTTCCACCCCCATGTATCCAGGAAGAAGCAGCCACCGTGTCTGACCCGAACCTGAACGAGGCCGTCGAGCCGGACGAGTCCGTGGATGACGAACTCGACATCGTCGAGGGCGCGGACGAGGTGGACGAGTTCGAGGCTGCGGAAGCCGAACTGGGTGAGCCCGCCGAGGAGAGCGCCCTGCACGTCGAGGACGAGTCCGGCGAGGACGTCGACGGCGAGGCCGCGGACCAGGCCGTCTCCGACGAGGCGGAGGAGGCCGAGCCCGTCGACCCCATCGCCGCCCTGCGCGAGGAACTGCGCACCCTGCCCGGCGAGTGGTACGTCATCCACACCTACGCCGGTTACGAGAACCGCGTGAAGACCAACCTCGAACAGCGTGCCGTCTCGCTGAACGTCGAGGACTACATCTTCCAGGCCGAGGTGCCGCAGGAAGAGGTCGTCCAGATCAAGAACGGCGACCGCAAGACCATCCGTCAGAACAAGCTCCCCGGCTACGTCCTGGTGCGCATGGACCTGACGAACGAGTCCTGGGGCGTCGTCCGCAACACGCCCGGCGTCACCGGCTTCGTCGGCAATGCCTACGACCCCTACCCGCTGACCCTGGACGAGATCGTCAAGATGCTCGCCCCGGAGGCCGAGGAGAAGGCAGCCCGCGAGGCCGCCGAGGCCGAGGGCAAGCCGGCCCCGCAGCGCAAGGTCGAGGTCCAGGTGCTGGACTTCGAGGTGGGCGACTCGGTCACCGTCACCGACGGCCCGTTCGCCACGCTCCAGGCGACCATCAACGAGATCAACCCCGACTCGAAGAAGGTCAAGGGCCTGGTGGAGATCTTCGGCCGCGAGACGCCGGTCGAGCTGTCGTTCGACCAGATCCAGAAGAACTAGGTCCGAGAAGAACCATTTCCTTCTGGACCGACCGCTTCCGCGCAGGTCAGGCAGGCTCCAGCAGCCGGTCTGACCTGCTCGGTTTTTGGCCGCGCATCCATACCCGTTATCGTTGTGCGGTATGCCTGCGTCCGGGTGGTCCCCGCGCGCAGGCAGGACCCGAATCGAAAGGACCCGGAGAGCAATGCCTCCCAAGAAGAAGAAGGTCACGGGGCTCATCAAGCTCCAGATCCAGGCCGGCGCCGCCAACCCGGCCCCGCCGGTCGGCCCCGCGCTGGGTCAGCACGGCGTGAACATCATGGAGTTCTGCAAGGCCTACAACGCCGCGACCGAGTCGCAGCGTGGCTGGGTGATCCCGGTGGAGATCACGGTCTACGAGGACCGTTCCTTCACCTTCATCACCAAGACGCCGCCGGCCGCCAAGATGATCCTCAAGGCCGCGGGCATCGAGAAGGGCTCCGGCGAGCCGCACAAGACCAAGGTCGCCAAGATCACCGAGGCGCAGGTCCGCGAGATCGCCCAGACCAAGCTCCCCGACCTCAACGCCAACGACCTGGACGCCGCCGCGAAGATCATCGCCGGTACCGCGCGTTCCATGGGCGTCACGGTCGAGGGCTGAGCCCCACCCCCCAGCAGAAGAAGTGGCAGGGCCTGCTCGGCCCGTACCACGACTCCTCAAGAACACACAGGAGCAGTAGTGAGCAAGCGCAGCAAGTCCCTTCGGGCTGCGGACGCCAAGGTCGACCGGGAGAAGCTCTACGCCCCGCTCGAGGCCGTCCGTCTCGCCAAGGAGACCTCCACGACCAAGTTCGACGGCACCGTCGAGGTCGCCTTCCGTCTGGGTGTCGACCCGCGCAAGGCCGACCAGATGGTCCGTGGCACCGTGAACCTGCCGCACGGCACCGGCAAGACTGCCCGGGTCCTGGTCTTCGCGACCGGTGACCGTGCTGCGGCCGCGGAGGCCGCGGGCGCCGACATCGTCGGCTCCGACGAGCTGATCGACGAGGTGTCGAAGGGCCGCCTGGACTTCGACGCCGTCGTCGCCACCCCGGACCTCATGGGCAAGGTCGGCCGCCTCGGCCGTGTGCTCGGTCCCCGTGGTCTCATGCCGAACCCCAAGACCGGCACCGTGACCCCGGACGTCGTCAAGGCTGTCAACGACATCAAGGGCGGCAAGATCGAGTTCCGCGTCGACAAGCACTCGAACCTGCACTTCATCATCGGCAAGGCGTCCTTCGACGACACCAAGCTGGTGGAGAACTACGCCGCGGCGCTGGAGGAGATCAACCGCCTCAAGCCGTCCGCCGCGAAGGGCCGCTACATCAAGAAGGCCGCCATCAGCACCACGATGGGCCCCGGCATCCCGGTCGACCCGAACCGCACCCGCAACCTCCTCGTCGAGGAGGACCCGGCCGCGGTCTGAGTCTGACGGCTCGCCACATCCGGTCACGGGCCCCGCAACCTTCGAGGTGCGGGGCCCGTCCCCTATTTCGGTACGTGTGTGTCAGTGCCCTCCGCTAGCGTGCGGGGCACAGGATTCGCATAGGGGTGGGACGAATGAAGAGCACGACCGTGCGCCGGATGGCCCTCTCGATCGCCGCGGTGACCGCGCTGGCGGGGGTGGCGGCCTGCAGCTCCACCGACTCCGGGGGCTCCTCCAAGAGCTCCCGCAAGGACGACAGGACGTCCACGCGCCTCAGCCCGATAGCCGCGCTGCGCACCGCCGAGAAGTCCACCGACGCCGCCGACTCCGCCAAGGTCGAGTCGACCACCACCATGGGCTCGCTGATGTCCATGACGGCCGACGGCGCCCTCGGCTGGGGCGACGGCATCACCGGCACCATGACCATCACCTACACCGGCGGCACGATGGCCGACACGATGCGTCAGCTCGGGACCACATCGATGGAGGCCCGCTATCTGCCGGACGCCTACTACGCCAGGATGGGCGAGAAGTTCGCCGCGCAGGCGGGCGGCAAGCACTGGATCCGGTACGGGTACGACGACCTCGCGGACCTCGGCGGCAGCTCCGGCGCCTACCTCAAGGACCAGATGCAGAACACGACCCCGAACCAGTCGGTGAAGCTGCTGCTGGCCTCCGGGGACGTGAAGAAGGTCGGCGAGGAGAAGGTGCGCGGGGTGGACACCACGCACTACTCGGGCACCGTCGATGTCGCGGACCTCGCGGCGAAGAACTCCAGCCTCAGCGAGAGCCAGCTGGCCGGCCTCCGCAAGCAGCTGGAGCAGGCGGGCGTCACCACACAGACCGTCGACATCTGGGTGAACGACCAGAACCTGCTGGTCAAGAAGGTCGAGAAGGGCAAGATGACGAACGGCGAACTCACCCAGACGGCCTACTACAGCGACTACGGCGTGAAGGTCTCCGCCGAGAAGCCCCCCGCCGGTGACACCGAGGACTTCAAGGCGCTGCTGAAGAAGCAGGGCGGCACGGGCACGATCTCCTGAGGCCCATGGGGCTGTTGGCGCCCATGTGACGCAGGGGACTCGTGGGGCCCATGGAATTCGGGAGCCCGTTCGAGACTCCTGGGATAGGCTTCGCGGCATTGCCTGTGTAACAGCCATGCATTCCTTGGGGGGAATCAATGGAGACTTCTGTACGTGGTTCCGCGCGCCGTCGGGCGGCGGGCGCCGGCCTCGCCGCCCTGATCGTCGCCGCGGGCGCGGTGGGCTGTTCCAAGAGCGCCGACGAGCAGGCGCCCGAGATGGAGCCGGCCGCCGCCGTCGCCAAGGCCGCGAAGAACGCCGACGACATCACGTCCTTCCGCTACAAGCTCACCGGGAAGGTGCCCGAGCAGGGCCGGGTGCGCGGTGAGGCGTCGATGAGCGTCAAGCCGCTGGCCATGAGCATGAAAATGACGGCCCTGGACCAGTCCACCGACAACCAGGTGGAGATCCGGCTCGTCGACAAGGCGATGTACATCGGCGGTGGCGCCGCGGCCGCCAAGGAGATGGACGGCAAGAGCTGGATCAAGTTCGACATGTCCGCGCTCGGCGCCGGCAAGGACATGAACTCCGGCCAGTTCGGGGCCGGCCAGGCCGACCAGAACCCGGCGACCGAGTCCACCTTCCTCACCGGTTCCAAGGACATCAAGAAGGTCGGCACCGAGACCGTCGACGGGGTGCAGACCACCCATTACAAGGGCACCGTCTCCCTCGAAGACCTCCAGGCCTCCCTCAAGGACGAGGACAAGGCCACCCGCGAGAAGCGGGAGAAGAGCATCAAGGTGTACGAGAAGATGGGCGTCGACGCGCTCACGATGGACATGTGGATCGACGGCGACGACCACACCAAGCAGTTCCGGATGCAGGGCGACGCCGACAAGGGCCCGCTGGACATGACCATCACCTTCCTGGACATCAACAAGCCGGTCACGGTCACCGCCCCGCCGGCGAAGGACACGGCGGACCTGGCGGAGATGATGAAGGGCATGGAGGGCTAGAGCGGGCTGGGGCCCGTAGGGCGGATCAGGTCGCCGGGAGAGCTGCGGCATCTGATCAGTGCAGGTGAGCGGGGCAGGCTGCGTCCGGCCGCAAGGCGGAGGAGGGCGTGCCCTGCCGCGCGCCCGCGTCTTGATCCGCCGGGCGGCCTCCAGCACCGTACGAGCGGATTTGCCTGTCGGCGATCCGGTCCCGTACTCTCCTACGGAAGCCAAAGACCGCTGGTCGTTGCCGTGCGCTCGCAAGAGGGCGCGGTGGCCGAAGGATCCGCTGAACCGCGGACGACCCGCGCAGGTGACTGTGGAAGTGCTCCTGAGAGTTCGCTGCTCGCGCGGCGAATGCCCGGTCGAGCTACGCCCCGCGCGCCTGCGCCGGGGCGTTTCGTTTACCCAGCCCCTTCCGAGCGGTCCTCATCACCCGGAAGGAGGCCGACGCTCTATGGCAAGGCCCGACAAGGCTGCCGCGGTAGCCGAGCTCGCGGAGCAGTTCCGCAGCTCGAACGCCGCCGTGCTGACCGAGTACCGGGGTCTCACCGTGGCGCAGCTCAAGACGCTGCGTCGTTCGCTCGGTGAGAACGCCCAGTACGCCGTGGTGAAGAACACGCTGACCAAGATTGCGGCCAACGAGGCCGGGATCACGACGCTCGACGACCTGTTCAACGGTCCGACGGCGGTCGCCTTCGTCACCGGTGACCCGGTGGAGTCGGCGAAGGGTCTTCGTGACTTCGCCAAGGACAACCCGAACCTCGTCATCAAGGGCGGTGTCCTTGACGGCAAGGCGCTGTCCGCCGACGAGATCAAGAAGCTTGCGGACCTCGAGTCCCGCGAGGTTCTGCTCTCCAAGCTGGCGGGTGCCTTCAAGGGCAAGCAGTCCCAGGCTGCTTCGCTCTTCCAGGCGCTTCCCTCGAAGTTCGTCCGCACCGTGGACGCCCTTCGCGCCAAGCAGGACGAGCAGGGCGGTGCCGAGTAACTCGGCTCGCGAAATGACCGCCGCCGCCTGAGGCGGAGGTCGTAGCGGGCCGAACGTACGCCCGCCAGACATGTACATCCGGCACCAGCCGAAATTAGTGGAAGGATCGCCCATCATGGCGAAGCTCAGCCAGGAAGACCTGCTCGCGCAGTTCGAGGAGATGACCCTCATCGAGCTCTCCGAGTTCGTGAAGGCGTTCGAGGAGAAGTTCGACGTCACCGCCGCCGCGGCCGTCGCCGCCGTCGCCCCGGGCGCCCCGGGTGCCCCGGCCGCCGCCGAGGCCGAGGAGAAGGACGAGTTCGACGTCGTCCTCACCGGCGCCGGCGACAAGAAGATCCAGGTCATCAAGGTCGTGCGTGAGCTGACCTCCCTGGGTCTGAAGGAGGCCAAGGACCTCGTGGACGGCGCCCCGAAGCCCGTTCTCGAGAAGGTTGCCAAGGACGCCGCGGAGAAGGCCGCCGAGGCCCTCAAGGGCGCCGGCGCCTCCGTCGAGGTCAAGTAACACCTCACGGGTCCGCACGGACTCACGCGAGCGTGCAGCCGTCCGACAGAGGGCTGTAACGCTGACGCACAGAAGAGCGATCATCCATCCGGGTGGTCGCTCTTCGGCGTTCCGGGGAGCCCGGCGGCGGCTGCCTTGCTCCCGGGGACCCCGGGAGTAGGGTGATCTTCGTCTACCGTCGAGGGTCGCCTGGTGGCAGGCCGCAAGTGACGAGGGCAGCACCCGGTTTGGGCAAGACAGGCCTTGACGAACCGCACGCAGCGCGCAATTCTCAGGACGCGTCGTCACAAGGATCCGAATCCGAGGCATGGATCGACGGCGAAGAGGGCAGTATCAACGTGCGTTGAGGGCGTGGGCTTGCGCAGGTGTCGAGAACAACGAGGGTCTCGAGAAACCCGCACTGGACATCAGTGTGCCAAGTGGCTACACTGACCCTTTGCGCTGCCTGTTAGCTGTCCCCTGCCCGTCACCAGGGGCATGCCCTCGCTCGAGCACCGACGACCGAACCGTCCCTGACCTGGCCTATTGGGCCGGTGAAGGAAATTTCTGTCGCTGTGCCCGGGAGAGGGGCCGGTACGCGCGTAGTGAGTCCGAGCCCTCGGAAGGACCCCCTCTTGGCCGCCTCGCGCACTGCCTCGACCGCGAATACGAACAACGGCGCCAGCACCGCCCCGCTGCGCATCTCCTTTGCAAAGATCAAGGAGCCCCTCGAGGTTCCGAACCTTCTTGCGCTGCAAACCGAGAGCTTCGACTGGCTGCTCGGCAACGACGCGTGGAAGGCTCGAGTCGAGGCGGCTCTGGAGTCCGGTCAGGACGTCCCCACCAAGTCCGGTCTGGAGGAGATCTTCGAGGAGATCTCCCCGATCGAGGACTTCTCCGGGTCGATGTCGCTGACGTTCCGCGACCACCGTTTCGAGCCGCCGAAGAACAGCATCGACGAGTGCAAGGAGCGCGACTTCACGTACGCCGCCCCGCTCTTCGTCACGGCTGAGTTCACCAACAACGAGACCGGCGAGATCAAGTCCCAGACGGTCTTCATGGGCGACTTCCCGCTCATGACCAACAAGGGCACCTTCGTCATCAACGGCACCGAGCGTGTCGTCGTGTCGCAGCTGGTCCGTTCGCCGGGCGTCTACTTCGACTCTTCCATCGACAAGACGTCCGACAAGGACATCTTCTCGGCCAAGATCATCCCATCCCGGGGTGCCTGGCTGGAGATGGAGATCGACAAGCGCGACATGGTCGGTGTCCGTATCGACCGCAAGCGCAAGCAGTCCGTCACCGTCCTCCTGAAGGCGCTCGGCTGGACCACCGAGCAGATCCTCGAGGAGTTCGGCGAGTACGAGTCCATGCGCGCCACCCTGGAGAAGGACCACACCCAGGGCCAGGACGACGCGCTGCTCGACATCTACCGCAAGCTGCGCCCGGGCGAGCCCCCGACGCGTGAGGCCGCGCAGACGCTGCTCGAGAACCTGTACTTCAACCCCAAGCGCTACGACCTGGCCAAGGTCGGCCGCTACAAGGTCAACAAGAAGCTGGGTGCGGACGCTCCGCTCGAAGCGGGTGTCCTGACCGTCGAGGACGTCATCTCGACGATCAAGTACCTGGTGAAGCTGCACGCGGGCGAGACCGAGACGGTCGGCGACAGCGGCCAGTCGATCGTCGTCGAGACCGACGATATCGACCACTTCGGCAACCGTCGTCTGCGCAGCGTCGGCGAGCTCATCCAGAACCAGGTCCGTACGGGTCTGGCGCGTATGGAGCGTGTCGTCCGCGAGCGGATGACGACCCAGGACGTCGAGGCGATCACGCCGCAGACCCTGATCAACATCCGGCCGGTCGTCGCCTCCATCAAGGAGTTCTTCGGCACCAGCCAGCTCTCGCAGTTCATGGACCAGAACAACCCGCTGTCGGGTCTCACCCACAAGCGCCGTCTGTCGGCCCTTGGTCCGGGTGGTCTCTCCCGTGAGCGGGCCGGCTTCGAGGTCCGTGACGTGCACCCGTCGCACTACGGCCGTATGTGCCCGATCGAGACGCCCGAAGGCCCGAACATCGGTCTGATCGGTTCGCTCGCCTCCTACGGCCGCGTCAACGCGTTCGGTTTCGTCGAGACGCCGTACCGCAAGGTCGTCGACGGCCAGGTCACCGACGACGTCGACTACCTGACGGCCGACGAAGAGGACCGATTCGTCATCGCGCAGGCCAACGCCACGCTGACGGACGACCTCCGCTTCGCCGAGAACCGCGTCCTGGTCCGCCGTCGTGGCGGCGAGGTCGACTACGTCGCCGGTGACGACGTGGACTACATGGACGTCTCGCCGCGCCAGATGGTGTCGGTCGCGACCGCCATGATCCCGTTCCTCGAGCACGACGACGCCAACCGTGCCCTCATGGGCGCGAACATGATGCGCCAGGCCGTTCCGCTGATCCAGGCGGAGTCCCCGCTCGTCGGCACCGGCATGGAGTACCGCTCCGCGGTCGACGCCGGCGACGTGGTCAAGGCCGAGAAGGCGGGTGTGGTCCAGGAGGTCTCCGCCGACTACATCACCACCGCCAACGACGACGGCACGTACATCACGTACCGCCTCGCCAAGTTCGCCCGCTCCAACCAGGGCACCTCGGTCAACCAGAAGGTCATCGTCAACGAGGGCGACCGCGTCATCGAGGGCCAGGTCCTCTCCGACGGTCCGGCCACCCAGAACGGTGAGATGGCCCTCGGCAAGAACCTGCTCGTGGCGTTCATGCCGTGGGAGGGTCACAACTACGAGGACGCGATCATCCTGTCGCAGCGCCTCGTGCAGGACGACGTCCTCTCCTCGATCCACATCGAGGAGCACGAGGTCGACGCCCGTGACACCAAGCTCGGCCCCGAGGAGATCACCCGGGACATCCCGAACGTCTCCGAGGAGGTCCTCGCCGACCTCGACGAGCGCGGCATCATCCGCATCGGTGCCGAGGTCATCGCCGGTGACATCCTCGTCGGCAAGGTGACCCCCAAGGGTGAGACCGAGCTGACCCCCGAGGAGCGCCTGCTGCGCGCGATCTTCGGTGAGAAGGCCCGTGAGGTCCGTGACACCTCGCTGAAGGTGCCGCACGGCGAGACCGGCAAGATCATCGGCGTCCGCGTCTTCGACCGCGAGGAGGGCGACGAGCTTCCCCCCGGTGTGAACCAGCTGGTGCGCGTCTACGTCGCGCAGAAGCGCAAGATCACCGACGGTGACAAGCTCGCCGGCCGTCACGGCAACAAGGGCGTCATCTCGAAGATCCTGCCGATCGAGGACATGCCGTTCCTGGAGGACGGCACCCCGGTCGACATCATCCTCAACCCGCTCGGTGTGCCGTCCCGAATGAACCCGGGACAGGTCCTGGAGATCCACCTCGGCTGGCTCGCCAGCCGCGGCTGGGACGTCTCCGGCCTCGCCGACGAGTGGGCGCAGCGCCTCCAGGCGATCGGCGCCGACCAGGTCGACCCGGGCACGAACGTCGCGACCCCCGTCTTCGACGGTGCGCGCGAGGACGAGCTCGCGGGTCTGCTGAACCACACCATCCCGAACCGCGACGGCGAGCGCATGGTGCTCCCGACCGGCAAGGCGCGGCTGTTCGACGGCCGCAGCGGTGAGCCGTTCCCGGACCCGATCTCGGTCGGCTACATGTACATCCTGAAGTTGCACCACCTGGTCGACGACAAGCTGCACGCCCGCTCGACCGGTCCGTACTCGATGATCACCCAGCAGCCGCTGGGTGGTAAGGCGCAGTTCGGCGGCCAGCGCTTCGGTGAGATGGAGGTGTGGGCCCTCGAGGCCTACGGCGCCGCGTACGCCCTCCAGGAGCTGCTGACCATCAAGTCCGACGACGTCACCGGCCGCGTGAAGGTCTACGAGGCCATCGTCAAGGGCGAGAACATCCCTGAGCCCGGCATCCCCGAGTCCTTCAAGGTGCTCATCAAGGAGATGCAGTCTCTCTGCCTGAACGTGGAGGTGCTGTCCAGCGACGGTATGTCCATCGAGATGCGTGACACCGACGAGGACGTCTTCCGCGCTGCGGAGGAGCTCGGCATCGACCTGTCCCGGCGCGAGCCGAGCAGCGTCGAAGAGGTCTGACGGGAGTCCGGCCGGAGGCCCCGTGAGGAACCTCCGGCCGGCCCCAGGACCCCCGTATCAGACCCCAAGACTTACGACCCTGAGAGGGATTGACGCATAGTGCTCGACGTCAACTTCTTCGACGAGCTCCGGATCGGCCTCGCCACCGCTGACGACATCCGCCAGTGGAGCCACGGCGAGGTCAAGAAGCCCGAGACCATCAACTACCGCACGCTCAAGCCCGAGAAGGACGGACTCTTCTGCGAGAAGATCTTCGGTCCGACCCGGGACTGGGAGTGCTACTGCGGCAAGTACAAGCGTGTCCGGTTCAAGGGCATCATCTGTGAGCGCTGCGGCGTCGAGGTGACTCGCGCCAAGGTGCGCCGTGAGCGGATGGGCCACATCGAGCTGGCCGCCCCCGTCACGCACATCTGGTACTTCAAGGGCGTCCCGTCGCGTCTGGGCTACCTGCTGGACCTCGCTCCGAAGGACCTGGAGAAGGTCATCTACTTCGCGGCGTACATGATCACGTACGTCGACGAGGAGCGCCGCACCCGCGACCTGCCCTCCCTGGAGGCGCATGTCTCCGTCGAGCGGCAGCAGGTCGAGAACCGCCGCGACGCCGACCTGGAGGGCCGCGCCAAGAAGCTCGAGTCCGACCTGGCCGAGCTGGAGGCCGAGGGCGCCAAGGCCGACGTCCGCCGGAAGGTCCGTGAGGGCGCCGAGCGTGAGATGAAGCAGCTGCGCGACCGTGCGCAGCGCGAGATCGACCGTCTCGACGAGGTGTGGACCCGGTTCAAGAACCTCAAGGTCCAGGACCTGGAGGGCGACGAGCTCCTCTACCGCGAGCTGCGTGACCGCTTCGGCACCTACTTCGACGGCTCGATGGGTGCCGCGGCGCTGCAGAAGCGCCTGGAGTCCTTCGACCTCGACGAGGAGGCCGAGCGCCTCCGCGAGATCATCCGTACCGGCAAGGGCCAGAAGAAGACCCGGGCGCTCAAGCGCCTGAAGGTCGTCTCCGCGTTCCTGCAGACCAGCAACAGCCCCAAGGGCATGGTGCTCGACTGCGTGCCGGTCATCCCGCCGGATCTGCGTCCGATGGTGCAGCTGGACGGTGGCCGCTTCGCGACCTCCGACCTGAACGACCTGTACCGCCGTGTCATCAACCGCAACAACCGCCTGAAGCGCCTTCTCGACCTCGGTGCGCCCGAGATCATCGTGAACAACGAGAAGCGCATGCTCCAGGAGGCCGTGGACGCGCTGTTCGACAACGGCCGTCGTGGCCGTCCGGTCACCGGTCCCGGCAACCGCCCGCTGAAGTCCCTGAGCGACATGCTCAAGGGCAAGCAGGGCCGTTTCCGTCAGAACCTGCTCGGCAAGCGTGTGGACTACTCCGCGCGTTCCGTGATCGTCGTCGGTCCGCAGCTGAAGCTGCACCAGTGCGGTCTGCCGAAGGCGATGGCGCTGGAGCTGTTCAAGCCGTTCGTGATGAAGCGCCTGGTCGACCTGAACCACGCGCAGAACATCAAGTCGGCCAAGCGCATGGTCGAGCGTGGCCGCACCGTGGTGTACGACGTCCTCGAAGAGGTCATCGCCGAGCACCCGGTGCTGCTGAACCGTGCGCCCACGCTGCACCGCCTCGGCATCCAGGCCTTCGAGCCGCAGCTGGTCGAGGGCAAGGCCATCCAGATCCACCCGCTCGTCTGCACCGCGTTCAACGCGGACTTCGACGGTGACCAGATGGCCGTGCACCTGCCGCTGTCCGCGGAGGCGCAGGCCGAGGCCCGCATCCTGATGCTGTCCTCGAACAACATCCTCAAGCCCGCCGACGGCCGTCCGGTGACGATGCCGACCCAGGACATGGTCCTCGGTCTGTTCTTCCTGACGACCGACGGCGAGATGCGCGACGTCAAGGGCGAGGAGCGCTCCTTCTCCTCGGTCGCCGAGGCGATCATGGCGTTCGACGCCGGGGAGCTCTCGCTGCAGTCGCGCGTGGACATCCGCTTCCCGGTGGGCACCATCCCGCCGCGCGGCTGGGTCCCGCCGGTGCAGGAGGAGGGCGATGATCGCATCGGGGAAGGCGAGTGGCAGAACGGCGACTCGTTCCGTCTGCGGACGACGCTCGGCCGTGCGCTCTTCAACGAGCTGCTGCCCGAGGACTACCCGTTCGTCGACTACGAGGTCGGCAAGAAGCAGCTCTCCGAGATCGTCAACGACCTCGCCGAGCGCTACCCGAAGGTCATCGTGGCGGCGACGCTCGACAACCTGAAGGCGGCCGGCTTCTACTGGGCGACCCGTTCCGGTGTCACCGTCGCCATCTCCGACGTCGTCGTTCCCGAGGCGAAGAAGGAGATCGTCAAGGGCTACGAGGCGCAGGACGAGAAGGTCCAGAAGCAGTACGAGCGCGGTCTGATCACCAAGGACGAGCGCACGCAGGAGCTCATCGCGATCTGGACCAAGGCGACCAACGAGGTCGCCGAGGCGATGAACGAGAACTTCCCGAAGACCAACCCGATCTTCATGATGGTGAACTCGGGTGCACGAGGCAACATGATGCAGATGCGTCAGATTGCCGGTATGCGTGGTCTGGTGTCGAACGCGAAGAACGAGACGATCCCGCGTCCGATCAAGGCGTCCTTCCGTGAGGGCCTGTCCGTGCTGGAGTACTTCATCTCCACGCACGGTGCCCGTAAGGGTCTGGCGGACACCGCCCTGCGTACCGCCGACTCGGGTTACCTGACCCGTCGTCTGGTGGACGTCTCGCAGGACGTCATCATCCGCGAGGAGGACTGCGGCACCGAGCGCGGTCTGAAGCTGCGGATCGCCTCGAAGGACGCCACTGGCGTGCTGCGCAAGGCGGAGGACGTCGAGACGAGCGTCTACGCCCGCATGCTCGCCGAGGACGTCGTCATCGACGGCAAGGTGATCGCGCCGGCCAACGTGGACCTGGGCGACGTGCTCATCGACCAGCTCGTGCACCACGGTGTCGAGGAGGTCAAGACCCGCTCGATCCTGACCTGCGAGTCCCACGTCGGCACCTGCGCCATGTGCTACGGCCGCTCGCTGGCCACCGGCAAGCTGGTCGACATCGGTGAGGCGGTCGGCATCATCGCCGCCCAGTCCATCGGTGAGCCCGGCACCCAGCTGACGATGCGTACCTTCCACACCGGTGGTGTGGCCGGTGACGACATCACCCAGGGTCTGCCGCGTGTCGTCGAGCTCTTCGAGGCCCGTACCCCGAAGGGTGTCGCCCCGATCTCCGAGGCCACCGGCCGCGTCCGGATCGAGGAGACCGAGAAGACCAAGAAGCTCGTCGTCACCCCGGACGACGGCAGCGACGAGACGGCGTACCCGATCTCGAAGCGCGCCCGTCTCCTGGTCAGCGAGGGCGAGCACGTCGAGGTGGGCCAGAAGCTCACCGTGGGTGCCACCAACCCGCACGACGTGCTGCGCATCCTGGGCCAGCGTGCCGTCCAGGTCCACCTGGTCGGCGAGGTCCAGAAGGTGTACAACTCGCAGGGTGTGTCGATCCACGACAAGCACATCGAGATCATCATCCGGCAGATGCTGCGCCGCGTGACGATCATCGAGTCCGGCGACGCCGAGCTGCTGCCCGGCGAGCTGGTCGAGCGCTCGAAGTTCGAGACCGAGAACCGTCGTGTGGTCCAGGAAGGCGGCCACCCGGCCTCCGGCCGGCCGCAGCTCATGGGTATCACCAAGGCCTCGCTGGCCACGGAGTCCTGGCTGTCGGCGGCGTCCTTCCAGGAGACGACCAGGGTCCTCACGGACGCGGCGATCAACGCCAAGTCCGACTCCCTGATCGGCCTCAAGGAGAACGTCATCATCGGTAAGCTCATCCCGGCCGGTACGGGCCTGTCCCGCTACCGCAACATCCGGGTCGAGCCGACCGAGGAGGCCAAGGCCGCGATGTACTCGGCCGTCGGCTACGACGACATCGACTACTCGCCGTTCGGCACTGGCTCCGGCCAGGCCGTGCCGCTGGAGGACTACGACTACGGTCCGTACAACCAGTAAGCGGGCAGCGTGAGTTGACGGGCGGTCACCCCTCGCGGGTGGCCGCCCGTCGGCGTGTGGGGGGCGGGGCGCAGGAGCCGTCAGGGAGCCGTCAGGGGGTTGTCAGAGAGCGGTGCGGGAACTGATGCCGGAACTGGCGCGTCGGAGGATGATGTAGGTATCGCCGTCCGGGGAGGTGTTCCGGTGTCACAACCGTCGCCTTGGCAGCCGTGGCAGGGGCCGAGCGTCCCCCAGCCGTGGCAGAGCAACGCATCGATGCTCGCCTCCCACGCGGATCGTGAGCGGGCCGTGGATGTGCTCAGAGCGGGATTCAGCGAAGGGCGTCTGCAGCAGCCCGAGTTCGAGAAGCGGGTCGCGCGGGCGTACCAGGCACGGACGGTGGGGGAGCTGGGCCTGCTCGTCGCCGACCTGCCCCAGGGGCCCGTACCGCTGCCCGCCGCGGCCTCGTACGTGCCGCGGACGTTTCTGCCCATGGCCGGGCCGAGGACGAACGACAAGGCGGTCGGGTCCGCGATCTGCGGTGTGCTGTGTCTGGTGACCGTCGGGCTCACCGGCATTCCCGCGGTCGTGCTGGGGCATGCCGCGCGCTCGGAGATCCGCCGCACGGGGGAACACGGCGACGGGCTTGCGCTGACCGGGCTGGTCCTCGGCTGGATGTCCACCGCCGGCTGGGCCCTCATGCTGATGCTGTTGCTGGTGGCCGTCGTGTCGGCGTGACGATCACGGAGATCACGAACGTTGTTTCGAAGATCACGGACGCTGCATGGGCTTGACATGCGGCGCACGGCGATGCGGGCGGTGTCCATTTGTTTTGACCGCAGCGAATGAGGTAGGTACGCTCAGACCTTGTGCCTGGGGTGTGCCCTGGCTCTTGTGCGTGTCCTCAACCGCATAGCGAGCCGTTAGCGGCCACCGTAATCTGCGCCCTTTCCGTCTTCCGGCGGGAGTCTGCGGGATTCGACACACCCGACCGCGTGGGTCGGCGACGTTCCAGGTTAGCTGTACCCATCGGCACACAGAAACCGGAGAAGTAGTGCCTACGATCCAGCAGCTGGTCCGCAAGGGCCGGCAGGACAAGGTCGAGAAGAACAAGACGCCCGCACTCGAGGGTTCCCCTCAGCGTCGCGGCGTCTGCACGCGTGTGTTCACGACCACCCCGAAGAAGCCGAACTCGGCCCTGCGTAAGGTCGCGCGTGTGCGTCTGACCAGCGGGATCGAGGTCACCGCTTACATTCCGGGTGAGGGACACAACCTGCAGGAGCACTCCATCGTGCTCGTGCGCGGCGGCCGTGTGAAGGACCTGCCGGGTGTTCGCTACAAGATCATCCGCGGCTCGCTCGACACCCAGGGTGTCAAGAACCGCAAGCAGGCTCGCAGCCGTTACGGCGCCAAGAAGGAGAAGTAAGAATGCCTCGTAAGGGCCCCGCCCCGAAGCGCCCGGTCATCATCGACCCGGTCTACGGTTCTCCTCTTGTCACCTCGCTCATCAACAAGGTGCTGCTGAACGGCAAGCGCTCCACCGCCGAGCGCATCGTCTACGGCGCCATGGAGGGCCTGCGCGAGAAGACCGGCAACGACCCGGTCATCACGCTGAAGCGCGCTCTCGAGAACATCAAGCCGACCCTCGAGGTCAAGTCCCGCCGTGTCGGTGGCGCCACCTACCAGGTCCCGGTCGAGGTCAAGCCCGGCCGTGCCAACACCCTGGCGCTGCGCTGGCTCGTGGGCTACTCCCGCGCCCGTCGCGAGAAGACCATGACCGAGCGTCTGCTCAACGAGCTTCTCGACGCTTCGAACGGCCTCGGCGCGGCCGTGAAGAAGCGCGAGGACACGCACAAGATGGCCGAGTCCAACAAGGCCTTCGCGCACTACCGCTGGTAGTCGCAGACCCCATCGAGACCGAGAGAAGACTGAAGCCTTATGGCTACCACTTCGCTTGACCTGGCCAGGGTCCGCAACATCGGGATCATGGCCCACATCGACGCGGGCAAGACGACCACCACCGAGCGGATCCTGTTCTACACCGGCGTTTCCTACAAGATCGGTGAAGTCCACGACGGCGCTGCCACCATGGACTGGATGGAGCAGGAGCAGGAGCGTGGCATCACGATCACCTCTGCTGCCACCACCTGTCACTGGCCGCTGGAGGACGTCGACCACACCATCAACATCATCGACACCCCGGGTCACGTCGACTTCACCGTCGAGGTGGAGCGTTCGCTGCGTGTGCTCGACGGTGCCGTGACGGTGTTCGACGGCGTCGCCGGCGTCGAGCCCCAGTCCGAGACCGTGTGGCGTCAGGCGGACCGTTACCGCGTTCCGCGTATCTGCTTCGTCAACAAGCTGGACCGTACCGGCGCGGAGTTCCACCGCTGCGTCGACATGATCAGCGACCGTCTGGGTGCCCAGCCGCTCGTCATGCAGCTCCCGATCGGTGCCGAGGCCGACTTCAAGGGCGTCGTGGACCTGGTCCGCATGAAGGCCCTGGTCTGGTCCGCCGAGGCCACCAAGGGCGAGATGTACGACGTCGTCGACATCCCGGCCACGCACACCGAGGCGGCCGACGAGTGGCGCGGCAAGCTGCTCGAGGCCGTCGCGGAGAACGACGAGGAGATCATGGAGCTGTACCTGGAGGGCGAGGAGCCCTCCGAGGAGCAGCTGTACGCGGCCATCCGCCGCATCACGATCGCCTCCGGCAAGTCCAGCGACATCACGGTCACCCCGGTGTTCTGTGGTACCGCGTTCAAGAACAAGGGTGTTCAGCCCCTGCTCGACGCGGTGGTCCGCTACCTGCCCTCCCCGCTCGACATCGAGGCCATCGAGGGCCACGCGGTGAGCGACCCCGAGGAGGTCGTGAAGCGCAAGCCCTCCGAGGAGGAGCCGCTGTCCGCGCTGGCGTTCAAGATCATGAGCGACCCGCACCTCGGCAAGCTCACCTTCGTCCGGGTCTACTCGGGCCGCCTGGAGTCCGGCACCGCCGTGCTGAACTCCGTCAAGGGCAAGAAGGAGCGCATCGGCAAGATCTACCGCATGCACGCCAACAAGCGTGAGGAGATCGCGTCGGTGGGCGCCGGTGACATCATCGCCGTCATGGGTCTGAAGCAGACCACGACCGGTGAGACGCTGTGCGACGACAAGCAGCCGGTGATCCTGGAGTCCATGGACTTCCCGGCGCCGGTCATCCAGGTCGCCATCGAGCCCAAGTCCAAGGGTGACCAGGAGAAGCTGGGTGTCGCCATCCAGCGTCTCGCGGAGGAGGACCCCTCCTTCCAGGTCCACTCGGACGAGGAGACCGGCCAGACCATCATCGGTGGTATGGGCGAGCTGCACCTCGAGGTGCTGGTCGACCGCATGCGCCGTGAGTTCAAGGTCGAGGCCAACGTCGGCAAGCCGCAGGTCGCGTACCGCGAGACGATCCGCAAGGCCGTCGAGCGCGTGGACTACACCCACAAGAAGCAGACCGGTGGTACCGGTCAGTTCGCCAAGGTGCAGATCGCGATCGAGCCCCTCGAGGGCGGCGACACGTCGTACGAGTTCGTGAACAAGGTGACCGGTGGTCGTATCCCGAAGGAGTACATCCCTTCGGTCGACGCCGGTGCGCAGGAGGCCATGCAGTTCGGCATCCTCGCCGGCTACGAGATGACGGGCGTCCGCGTCACGCTTCTCGACGGTGCCTACCACGAGGTCGACTCCTCCGAGCTCGCCTTCAAGATCGCCGGTTCGCAGGCCTTCAAGGAGGCCGCGCGCAAGGCCAGCCCCGTGCTGCTCGAGCCGATGATGGCCGTCGAGGTCACCACGCCCGAGGACTACATGGGTGAGGTCATCGGCGACATCAACTCCCGCCGTGGCCAGATCCAGGCCATGGAGGAGCGGGCCGGTGCCCGCGTCGTGAAGGGTCTCGTGCCCCTCTCGGAGATGTTCGGCTACGTCGGAGACCTCCGCAGCAAGACGTCGGGTCGCGCAAGCTACTCGATGCAGTTCGACTCCTACGCCGAGGTTCCGCGGAACGTCGCCGAGGAGATCATCGCGAAGGCCAAGGGCGAGTAACGCACCGCGTTCAGACGCTTTAGGCTTGACTCCGGAGCCTCATGGGGCATTCCACCGCAAATGTGGCGGAATGCCCCGGGGCCCGGGCTTTCCAGCAAAGATCACCTGGCGCCGATGAAGCAAGGCGTTCAGAACCACTCCACAGGAGGACCCCAGTGGCGAAGGCGAAGTTCGAGCGGACTAAGCCGCACGTCAACATCGGCACCATCGGTCACATCGACCACGGTAAGACGACCCTCACGGCCGCCATTACCAAGGTGCTGCACGACGCGTTCCCGGACCTGAACGAGGCCTCGGCGTTCGACCAGATCGACAAGGCTCCCGAGGAGCGCCAGCGCGGTATCACCATCTCCATCGCGCACGTCGAGTACCAGACGGAGACCCGTCACTACGCCCACGTCGACTGCCCCGGTCACGCGGACTACATCAAGAACATGATCACCGGTGCTGCCCAGATGGACGGCGCCATCCTCGTGGTCGCCGCGACCGACGGCCCGATGCCGCAGACCAAGGAGCACGTGCTCCTGGCCCGCCAGGTCGGCGTTCCGTACATCGTCGTCGCCCTGAACAAGGCCGACATGGTGGACGACGAGGAGATCCTGGAGCTCGTCGAGCTCGAGGTCCGTGAGCTCCTCTCCGAGTACGAGTTCCCGGGCGACGACCTGCCGGTCGTCAAGGTCTCGGCGCTCAAGGCGCTCGAGGGCGACAAGGAGTGGGGCCAGTCGGTCCTGGACCTGATGAAGGCCGTCGACGAGTCGATCCCGCAGCCGGAGCGCGACGTCGACAAGCCGTTCCTGATGCCGATCGAGGACGTCTTCACGATCACCGGTCGTGGCACCGTCGTCACCGGTCGTATCGAGCGTGGTGTCCTGAAGGTCAACGAGACCGTCGACATCATCGGTATCAAGACCGAGAAGACCACCACCACGGTCACCGGCATCGAGATGTTCCGCAAGCTGCTCGACGAGGGCCAGGCCGGTGAGAACGTCGGTCTGCTGCTCCGCGGCATCAAGCGCGAGGACGTCGAGCGCGGCCAGGTCATCATCAAGCCGGGCTCGGTCACCCCGCACACCGAGTTCGAGGCGCAGGCCTACATCCTCTCCAAGGACGAGGGTGGCCGCCACACGCCGTTCTTCAACAACTACCGTCCGCAGTTCTACTTCCGTACGACGGACGTGACCGGCGTCGTGACCCTCCCCGAGGGCACCGAGATGGTCATGCCGGGTGACAACACCGAGATGAAGGTGGAGCTCATCCAGCCCGTCGCCATGGAAGAGGGCCTGAAGTTCGCCATCCGTGAGGGTGGCCGGACCGTGGGCGCCGGCCAGGTCACCAAGATCAACAAGTGATCCTCGGCCTGACCGGGTAGCTCCAGCTTGAGCTGAGCTCCTGAAGGGGCCCGTACGACCGGTTTCGCGGTCGTACGGGCCCCTTTTGCCCTGTAGGGCGCTGCTGCTCGGCAGTGTTGTACGGCGGCTGATGAAGTCTTGGCGAACCCTGCGGGATGTGTCGGGGAAAGCTCGGTCAACTTCGACTCGCCCGCGCACCGAATGTTCCTGTCTGTTCGCTGTGGGGTGGTGGTGAGGGGCCTACGGTGAGCCGGTGCCTTCATCCACGGTCACCGACCGGCCCACGCAGCCGCTGCGGGCGCTCCGGCCGCCGGGCAGACACGCTGCCGTCCCGGCCTCCGCCGGTCAGCCGCGCCCGCGGCCCCGCCCCCGCCTCTACGCCATCGACGGCATCCGGCTCGTCGCGGCGCTGATGGTGGCGGTGCACCACTTCGCCGGCACCTACCGTGTCGACCAGCCGCACAACCTGGTCTGGGACCGGCCGGTGTCCGACATCATGCCGTCGGTCTTCCACGTCGCCGCCTACGGCTGGATCGGCGTCGAGATCTTCTTCGTGATCAGCGGCTTTGTGATCTGCATGTCCTGCTGGGGCCGCGGCCCTCGCCAGTTCTTCGTCTCCCGGGTGATCCGGCTCTACCCGGCGTACTGGTTCGCCGTCGCCTTCACCACGGCCGTACTGGTCGCACTGCCGGGCGTGTGGGACCGTCTGCGCCTGCGGGAAGTCCTCCTGAACTTCACGATGCTGCAGACCGGTTCCGGTGTGCAGAACGTCGACGGCGTCTACTGGACCCTCTGGTCCGAGCTGCGCTTCTATCTGCTGTTCCTGCTCGTCGTCGCGACCGGCCTGACATACCGCAAGGTCGTGGTGTTCTGCTGCGTCTGGGGCGCGGCCGCGATGCTCGCGCCGGTGGCGGAGTTCCCGCTGCTGGAGCTGGTCGCCAACCCGGAGGGCGCCTGGTACTTCATCGCCGGCCTCGCCCTCTACCTCATGCACCGCTTCGGCCAGGACCTCCTGCTGTGGGGCATCCTCGCGATGGCCTGGCTGATGGGGCAGCGGGAGCTCGGCATCAGGATCGACGAGGTCGAACATGTCTCGAGCTGGCGCGGCAGCGTACTGATCTTCACGGTCTTCCTGCTGGCCATGGTCGCCATCGCCCTCGGCGCCACGGACCGCATCCGCTGGAAGTGGCTGGTGACGGCCGGCAGCCTGACCTATCCGCTGTACCTCATGCACTACGCGGCCGGTACGACGGTCATCAACCGCCTGCGCGACACGATGGACGCGCGGGTGCTGGTGGCTGCGGTGATCGCAGGGTTCCTGGTGCTGAGCTGGCTGGTGCACCGGTTCGTGGAGCGGCCGGTGGCGGGGGTGCTGAAGCGGGGGCTGGAGGCGTCGTTCGCGCGGTTGCGGAACGCGTCGGCCGCGGGCTGAAGGAAGCCCTGCCTGCGCCGGTGTCAGCTCGCTCAGAAACCCAAGTAGGTGATCTGAACACCGTAGACGCGCTCGCTGCGCACGACGACCTGATACGTGAACATGCCGCCAGGGACGATGATGTCGCCGCCCTTCGGACCCGCCCCCGCGTGCGCACGGCCGTGGACGTGGACTGCCTCAGCGACCCTGACCAGCTCATCCGCTCTTCTTTCCACCTCGACCAGGAAGTGGGCGGGAGCGGTGCGGGCGGCTTCCTCCGCGCCGAAGGCGTACTCCCACTTCCAGCTCACCCGCGCACTGCCTTCATTGCCTCGTCCAGCACAGCACCCAGCTCCCGCAGCGCTTCCTGCGCCACTGCCGGATCCTCGTGTTCCAGATTGGTCTTCGCATGGCCATAGCGGGCGGACAGGTCGGGGCGGCGGGCGATTTCGATGTCCCTGGCCCAGGCCAGGACCCAGCTCCGCACAGGACTCAGCGACTGCCATTCGACGGCCTTGGCGAAGGCGTCGTCCTTCGTGGCCTGCATCTCCTCCAGACGCCCGGGATCGACGACGGCGAGGGCTGCGCGCAGGGCGTCAGGGGTCTGCTCGGGACGGGGAACCAGCTCGTGCCCGTGATCAGACTGGGTGCTCATCGTGTCCTCCTGGAGGTGCCCCGGCCAGGCTATCCGGCTGTGCCTTGAGCGGAGCCGGACTGTGGACGTGGCACGGCACACGGGAGGGTCGGAGCTGTCCATGTGTGCGGAACTGGCCATGGTCGGCCCTGGCCTCTCGTCGGGGGGCGATTGCACATAGCGCAACCGCCCGCGGGTCAGGCGGCGGGAAGGCTGTTGAGGCAGTCACGGCAGCAGCCGGGGCCCACGGCGCGAAAGGCGCGGTCGCAGCCTTCGCAGGTCTGGAGTGGATGCCTGACGGCAGGTGGTGGCGTGGGCGGGCGGAAGGGTGGCGGGGGCGGTAGCTGGGCCGTGAGGCGGTGGGCAAGGAGGGCGGCGGGGCGGCGCAGGCCTTCGGGTGGCAGGTCGGCGGTCAGGGCGTGGCGCATTGCAGTGGGGCTGGGCTTGGTCGGGTTCTTTCACTCTCGTGGTCGTTGGGGGAGACCGCCCGTGGCACCGGAGCATGGTTCGCCGGGGTCCGGTGAGACACGGACTTCGGCCCACACGGTCTTACGAGGCGCCGGCCCCTCCGTCACCCCCCAGCGGTCGGCCAGAGCGTCGATGAGGAGGAGCCCCCGGCCCGACTCCGCGTCATCAGTGGGGTGTTGGGGCTGAGGCCGGTGCTCGCCGCGGGTGTCGGTGACCTCGATGCGGAGGGTGCCGCCGACCACGTACAGCAGGAGCCGGAAGTCGCGGCCCGCGACCCGGCCGTGGGTCACCGCGTTGGTCGCCAGCTCGGCGACGATGTGCGCTGCCGGGCCGGTCGGCAGTCCCCAGGCGCGGAGCTGTTCCGTCGCGAGCAGGCGCGCCAGGCGTGCACCGCGTGGAGTGGACGACAGCTGCACGCCGAAGTTGCCGATGCGAGAGTCGAGTTGGGGGATTTCTTGCTTACGTCACTCAGCGTGGCCGCGCGTGCGTACCGTGAACAGTGACACGGCGGATGCGTACGGTGACTGTCCAGAGCTTGTCCGGTGGTGTCCGGGCTTGTCGGGACCGGCCGTACGGGTAGGGGCGTCGCGGCACGGTCGTACGACGGAGGGGTGCGGGATGTCGGAGGACGGCGAGGCGGGGCGGCTCAGGAGCGAGGCGGACGAGCCGGGGTGGGAGGTCGACCCGGACGACGACTGGGGGATTGCCGTAGTAGCCACTGTGGGGCGGCAGTTGAAGCTGCGGAGGGAGGCGGTGGGGATGCGGGCCGCCGACTTCGGGGCGGCGGTCGGGTACGGCGAGGACATGGTCTACAAGATCGAGGGTGGGAAGCGGATTCCCCGGCCCGACTATCTGGACAGGGCGGACGAGGTGCTGGGGGCGGGCGGGTTGCTCTCGGCGATGAAGGAGGATGTGCGGAGGGTTCGGTATCCGAAGAAGGTGCGGGATCTGGCGCAGATGGAGGCGCAGGCGGTTGAGATCGGCGTGTATGAGTGCAACATCATCGCTGGGCTGATGCAGACGCCGGAGCACGTTGCGCAACGTCACGCTTCAGGTGATGCCGACGAACTCAGATGCCCACCCGGGGCTGGACGGCAGAATCGAACTGCTGAAGTTCCCGGACGGCACGGCTGTTGGCCGCTCCGACGGTGCGTACAACGGTCGGCCAGCCTCCGATCCGAAGCAGCTCCGCGTCCTTGAGCTGCGGTATGGCACCCTCCGGGCTCAGGCCCTCCCGCCGAGGGAGTCGCTGGCCTTCATCGAGCAACTGCTGGGGGAAACATGATCCGCAAGGCCTCCGCCGGTGACGCCTCACAACTGGCGTGGTTCAAGAGCAGCTACAGCGGCGGCACCGACGGCGAGTCCTGTGTCGAAGTCGCCCTGGCGTGGTTCAAGAGCAGCTACAGCAGCGGCAACGAAGGCGACTCTTGTGTCGAAATAGCCACCTCTCCCGCCACCGTCCACATCCGCGACTCCAAGCTCACCGACGGCCCCCGCCTCACCCTAGGCCCGGCCGCGTGGACGGACTTCGTGTCGTACGCCGCCGAAGCCTGACCTCCGACCTTCACAGCCCCGACGATCAGCGCAGCGTCGGCACCTCGCCTCCCTCTGCCCTCGTCAGCGTGACCCCCGTCAGGCCTCGCAGTCGGCGTTCCGCGACAGAGGTGAGGTGGTCAGGGGACGGTGGGGTGGAGCCCAGGCCGATGGCATAGCGGACGGGGTGCGTGGTGTAGGGGCGGGGCCAGGCGTGGCAGTCGGGGGCCGTTGCCGAGAGGTCGGTGACGAGGGCCCGCATCCTGCCCCGTACTCGGCCCTCGTCCGCGCCCGCGCCCACCGTCACGACCGCCCAGGCCGCGTGGCGGCGGTGGAGCGGGGGAGGGGCGAGGAGTTCGGCCCATGGGTACGGTTCCCGCGTCGCGTCCAGCAACTCCCAGGCGCGGAACAGCTCTTGGGTGATGAGGTCGCGCATGCCCGCCGTGACCTGGTCCGTGCAGGGGCTACCCGGGCGGAGGGCGTCGTGACGGTGAAGGGGAGGGGCTGAGGCCGATCGCCCACTGACCCCACCGGGTCGCGCCAGTCCCACGCCGCCCACGTCGCGAAGAAGTGCCGTAGGAGATCGGCCGGTCGCAGATCGTCCGCCTGGCTCGCGGTGCGGGCTGCCAGGACGGACCAGGCCAGGCCCGGCAGACCCCCGAACGGCGCCGAGTCCAGGCCCCGTGCCTTCGCCCATGCCTTGACCTGCGTAGCGAGTCGGGCGAAGGCCGGCCGGTGTGCGCCCACCGAGGCGACCACCGCGTCGGCATCGCTCACCGCGCTGAGCGCGATCGCCGCCCCCTCGCCCAGCTCGGTTCGGCGATTCACCGCCTCGGCCGGGGCCATCGCACCGGTGGCGGCGACCACCAGGTCCACGTCCAGCTCGTCGACCCGCAACCGCAGGCCGGGTACCCGGGCCCCGACCACCTCGCGCACGTCGGTCGCCCCGGGCAGCACCTTCGTCAACCGCGCCTGAACGGAGGCGAGTTCGACCGTGCCGGGCAGAGCCGCCACCAGGTCCAGGTCGGCACCAGGCAGCGCGCAGTCCATGCGCCGGGAGCCGACGACGTGCACGACGCCAGCGGAGAGCGCGTCCTCGATGCGGCGGGTGATCCGGTCGGCCGCGGCGGTGTCGGCGGCGGCTTCGTACCCGTACCGCGGGGCCTCCTCCGTCCAGCGGACCTCTCCCGTCCCCAGCGCCACCGTCCCCCGCAGCCGCATCGGCTCGTCGCCGCGCCGCGACAGCAGCGCCAGCTCGCCGACCCTGACCGGCATCGGGATGAGGCGGGCCTCGCAAGCGGCGGCCAGGGCGTTCGGGTCGGTGGTGCGGCCCAGGCTCAGGTGTGGGGTGAAGCCCGCGCGGCGGCCGCGGCACCGGGGGAAGAGGCGCATGAGCGTGTGGTGCAGCTCGGTCCACGGTTCCTCGCCGGCGGCCGCGGGGTCGAGCCAGACGGTGGCGTCGTCCCGGTGGCCGAACCAGTGCACGCCCTCCAGCCGGGCGTCGAAGGGAGCCGTGGTGTCCGTCGCGAACACCGATGCCGCCTGCTCGAAGGCGTGTTCCGGTACGAATCCGAAGAGCAGGTTCACGTGCGGAGGCCAGCGGTGGACCTGCGGGTCGTGGTCCCGGCGGATGTCCTGCAGGGGCGGCCATAGCTCCTGGGGAGGGATCCACGCCAGAGCCGTGCGGGGCGTCGGCCGTGCGTCAAGGCGGTCGAGGGCGTCCCCTTCCTCCGCGTCCGCCGTCACCTCGGTCCGCACACCGTAGTGATCGGAGATGTACAGCCCGTCCGCGGTGGGCGCATCGCCGTACAGTTCGGCCCGCCGTACCCGCAGCCCCTCCCCGCGCAGCAGCACCCGGTCCAGCCGGGAGGCCCGGCCGCTGAGGGAGGAGATCGCGGCCAACGGGTTGGTGCCCGGATCGAAGGTCGGGGTCGTGTCATGGGCACCGTGGACCTCGCTCCACGCGTCCCGCATCCCGAGCGTCAGCTGCGGTGTGTCTCCGCCCTCGTTGAAGTCGCCGAGCAGGATCACATCGGCGTCCAGGCCCGCCAACCCTTCTGCGACACGGGCCAGTTCGGCATCGCGGCGGTCGGCACCGTTCTCGGAGTGGTCGCTGCTGAGATGGGTCGCCGCGACGACGAGGGGCCGCGTTCCCGCCTCCACGACGAGGGCCGTCACCGCCTTGTGCGGGCTCAGCTCATGCTGCGCGGTCTCGCGGACGGGCAACCGGCTCAGGAGCAGCAGTCCGCACTCGTCCACGTCCCGGCCCCGCGGGTCCGTCCCCAGCGTCCAGCCCGCCCGCACCCATGGCTCGCACAGCAGCAGGGCGAGGAGTTCCGCCTCGACCTCCTGCAACGCGATCACGTCCACATCGGCCTCGCACAGGGCCCGCAGCAGCAGGGGCCTGCGCCGGGCGCTGTCGATGAGGTCGGCGTCGTACCGGTCCCAGAGGGTGTTCCAGGTCAGCACCCGCACACCGCCGAAGTCGTACGCCGGGCCGGATGCGACCCCGCCCGGTGGGAGTGACGGACGCGCGGGCACCCAGTCCTCGCCGTCCCATGCGTGCGGCGTACGGGCCGTGAAGAACGGCGCCCGAAGCAGCCGAGCCACCCGAACCCGCCCGGCCTCGGTCGCGTCGATCCGGTCCACCCCTGTGGCCCGGTCCCACACCACCTCGCCGTCGGCCTCGAAGAACAGCACCCGGTGCCACGGGATCTCGCCTCCGGGTACGAACGCGGGCAGCGGAACCCGCGTGGGCGCGGCCCCGCGCTGGAGCACGCCCAGCACGAAGCGGGCCGGGTCGAAGCGCGCGTCCCAGCGCACCCGGTGATAGATCTCCTCGCTCGTACGCACCGGTCAGACCTCTTCCTCGACGGTCCCGCTCGCCCCGATGTACCAGGTGCGATGCGCGTCGCCGGGGTACGGCGGGCCGAAGCGGCGCAGCTGGGCGGTGAGCACTTCCGGCGGCACCGGGTGCTCGCGGCGGGCGTTGCGCCGTACCAGCTCGTCCTCTTCGACCAGGACCACGGCGTGGGTGGTCAGGGCGTCGCGGCGGTGGGCTATCGTGTGCACGAGCGAGCGCTGCTGCTTGTTCAAGGACGTGGCGTCCCACACCACGGTCCCTCCGGTGGCCAGGGCCCTGTCCAGCCGGTCGGGCGCCTCACGCAGGACGTCCTGGTTGGCCCGCTGGTCGGCGCGTGCACCGCGCTCCTCGCGCAGATCGTCCAAGGAGATGTACGTGTCCACGCCCGGGAGCCCCCGGGCGAAGGTGCTCTTGCCGCTGCCGGCCGGACCGACCATGTGGATCAGCTTCGGGAAGGCAGCGCCGGACCGTCGGCGCCAGGTCGCCGCGACAGCCTCGTCCACACCGCCGATGCGCCCCTGCGCGTACGCCTCCCGTGCCTCGGCCCGGCACCGGACGGCCGCGTCGGTCGGCAGCTCGGCGAACGCTTCCCGCAGCGCGCCCTCGTCCAGGCCCCCGATGTCCTCGGCGTGCAGCGCCGACCACTCCACGTGGTCGCGTGCTTCGTCGGTCGCTGCGGTGGCCCGGGCGACCGCGTGCAGCAGGCCCAGGTCGGCGGCGTAGGACAACCGCACCAGGCCGGCCCGCCGGTCCTCGTCCGGATACGGCCGGTGCAACGCCTGGTGCAGCCCTACGAGATCGGCGACCCGGCGCGCGAGCGGCATGCCCACCACTCCGGCGAGACGAGCCGCGAGCCGCGGCCGCCTGCCCGAGTGCAACAGCGCGGCGAGTACGCCGATGAGCCGGTCGTCCCCGGAGCGCGCCGCCGGATCGAACCGGGCGGCGGCCCGCGGGTCCCCCTCTCCGGGCAGTCCCACGGCCGCCTCCAGCGCCGCCGCATCGACGGTGTCCCCCGACCGTACGGCCCACAACGCCGCCGCCGGGCAGAGTCCGTTCTCGACGACGGCTGCGTGCATCCAGTGCGTGTCCGTCCGCACATGCCCGGCCCGCACCCACTTGGCCACGCGCTCCCCGAACTCCTGCGCGCCGAACTCGTCCACGATCCGGACGACGTACCCCTCATGCCGTCCCGGATCCAGCCTCAGCGCGCGCAGCGCCCGCTCGTCGAACACGCCTCGCCACAGCACACGCGGTACGGGGATGCCGAGCCCGCGCAGAAAGGCCACCGTCCGGTCCCAGTCCAGGCAGCGGCCGTCCCCGTCCCACACCGAGAAGCCGTAGAACCAGCTCTCCAGGGCGTCGTACGCGATCGAGTGCCGGGCGTACAGGTTCTCCCCGCACACCCGCCAGCCCTCGGGGACGGCGTGGCCGATGCGGGCCTGGAGCGCCTTGACCCAGGTGCGGGACGGGTGGTGGGCCGAGTCCAGCGAGCGGGCGTGCAGGCCGTCGGCGTACAGCGTGGTGTTCTCACCGTCGAGCTTCTCGGTGACGACGACCTCACGGCCGCGCAGCCCGGACAGATCGGTGACCCGGAGGTCATCGGCGGTGGCGCCGGGGGACCAGGGAAGATGCCGGGTCCGCGGATAGTGCGTACGCATGGTGAACGTTCCCCCGTGACAGCCGACGTACCTGATCAGCGTAGGAGCGCGGGGCGGTGAGGGGCGAGTGGATTACGTGCGGCACGGGGGCCGGGCATGAACCGACCTTTCCGTCGAACGGGTGTGCCTTGTAAGTTCGCGTGTGCATACGGTTGTTGACGGTGCGCGTGTGACGGGGGTTGGGGTATGGCGGGGTATCGGCCGCGGGATTGGCATGTTCTGGATCTGGAGGGGGATCCGACGCCGGGTGATCCGGACCGGGTGCGGTCGCTGGCGAAGACCCTGCATGACTTCGCGGACGATGTGTCGGAGGCGTTGCGTCTGGTCAATGGGATGGCCGGTGAGGACGCGATGCTGGAGTGGGTGGGCAAGTCCGCTGCGGTGTTCCAGGACGAGTTCTCCGGGGTGCCGAAGAATCTGAAGAAGCTGAAGAAGTCCTATGAGTTGTGCGGGGATGCTTTGGCGGATTTCTGGCCGAAGCTGGAGCGGGCGCAGGCGTTGGCGGACCGGGCGCTGGCCCGGGCGCGGGAGGCGCAGGCGGATCTGTCGTCCGCCCAGTCCCGTCTGTCGTCGGCGGATTCGTGGGTGACGCGGGCGAACAAGGAGGCGGACAAGTACAAGGACGATCCGACCGGCAGCAAGTCCACGGCTGAGAAGCCGGACGAGGCGAAGGTGCGGGCCGCGACGCGGGATGCGCAGAGCGCCAAGTCGGCCCACGCCAAGGCGCAGTCGGACGTCAACGATGCGCAGGATGCGCTGGATGCGGCGAAGAAGATGGCTGCGGATGCGCGGAAGATGCGTGAGGAGGCGGCGCGGGACGCGAAGTCGAAGATCGACGAGGCGTCGGATGCGGGGATCCAGAACCGGTCGTGGTGGGAGGAGGTCGGCGACTGGTTCAGCGACAACTGGGACACCATCGTCGCGGCGTGCAAGATCGTGGTGGCGGTGGTCGGGATCGTCGCGATGATCATCGGCGGTCCGATCCTCGGCGCGATCGTGCTGGTCGCCGCGCTCGTGGTCCTGGCCGACACGCTCTACAAGTATTCCAAGGGCCGGGCGTCGCTGTGGGACGTGGGGCTGGCGGCGCTGGACTGCATCCCGGGCATGAAGGGCCTGACAACTCTGGGTGGGCTGGCCAAGGGGCTCAAGGGCTTGGGCAAGGTGGGCCTCAAGGGTATGGCCATGGGCGTCAGGGGGCTCGGCAAGAGCGCCCTTTCCATGGGGCGCCAGATGAAGAAGCTCATCACCCGTGGAGACCCGGTCGACCTCGCGACCGGCGAACTCGTCATGTCCGCCACCGATGTGGCGCTGGAGGGTGTGCTCCCCCTCGTCCTGGAACGCCACTACCGCACGAACGTCCGCAGTGGCCGTTTCCTCGGCCCGAGCTGGACGTGCATGCTCGATCAGCGCCTGCTGCTCGACGACACCGGCGTCCGGTTCGCCGTCGAGGACGGCATGGTGCTGCACTACCCGGTCCCGGACACGGACGTCCCCGTCCTGCCGGTGGTAGGCCCGGCCTGGCCGCTGAGCTGGGACGGAACCGCCGACGGCGAACTCGTCGTACACCGGCCCGAGACGGGTCACCGGCTGCGTTTCCGGCCCCTGCAGGACAGGTCGCCCGCCGAACTCCCCCTGGCTGGCGTCAGCGACCGCAACGGCAACACGATCGGCGTGACCTACCGGGCGGACGGAACACCCGACGAGGTCGTCCACCACGGCGGCTACCGCATCGGCGTGACGTGCGAGAACAAGAGGATCACCGAACTGACCCTGCGCAGCCACCCCGAGCAGCCGTCCCTGGTCCGCTATGGCTACGACGACCGCGGCAACCTCTCGGCCGTACTCAACTCCTCGGGGCTGCCCCTGCGGTTCGACTACGACGACAGCCGACGCATCACGCGCTGGGAGGACCGCAACGGGGTCGGCTACCGCTTCGACTACGACGAGGCCGGCCGTTGCGTGACCGGGCACGGCATGGACGGGTTTCTCTCCTACACGTTCGCGTACGACGACGAGGCCCGCCGGACGGTCGCCGTCGACTCGTTGGGACATGCCACGCACTATCGGTTCAACGACGCCCACCAGTTGGTCGAGGAGACCGACGCGCTCGGCCACACGGTCACCCAGGAGTGGGACCACCGGGACCGACTGCTCAGCCGGACCGACCAGCTGGGCCGGTCCCTCCGCATGGAGTGGGACGACGCGGGGCGCCCGACCGCCGTCCGGCTGCCCGACGGCTCCGCCTCGACGACCCGCTACAACGACCTCGGCCTTCCGGTGGAGATCACCGAGTACGACGGTGCCGTCCTGCGCCAGGCGTGGGACGAGCGCGGCAACTGCACATCGGTGACGACCGCCGACGGAGCCACCACAGTCTTCACCCGTGAGCCGACCGGAGCCCTGTCCTCACTGACGGATGCGACGGGGGCGGTCCACCGCTTCACCAACAACCCGGCGGGACAGCCGACCTCGGCCGTCGACCCGCTCGGCGCGGTCTTCTCGTACACGTACGACCCCTTCGGCCGGTGCGCCACCGTTGTGGACCCCCTGGGCGGGCAGACCCGGCGGACCTGGTCCGTGGAGGGCCTCCTCACCTCGCGGACCGACCCTGATGGCACCGTGGAGCGGTGGACGTACGACGGCGAGGGCAACCAGGTCACCCACACGGACACGATGGGCCGCACCACCAGATTCACGTACGGCCCCTTCGACCTGCTCACCTCGCGCACGACACCGGACGGCGTCCGCCACACCTTCCTCCACGACACGGAACTTCGGTTGCTGCAGGTGACCGGGCCTCGCGGGCTGACCTGGGACTACCGCTACGACGCGATCGGCAATCTGGTCGCCGAGACCGACTTCGACGGCCGCACGCTGGTCTACGGCTACGACCCCGCACGCCAGCTGGTGAGCCGTACCAACGCCGTCGGGCAGACCGCCGCCTTCGCCTACGACGAGGCCGGCAACCAGACCCGGGTGACGCTCGACGGCCGGACGACCACGTACCTCCATGACCGAGCAGGCCGTCTCGTCCGGGCGGAGGGGCCCGACGCCGTCCTCACCCAGGAATACGACCGGGGCGGCCGCATCATCACCGAGTCCGTCGACGGGCGGGTCCTGGCCACGGCCTACGACGTTCTCGGCCGTCCTGTGCGCCGGACCACGCCCAGCGGCGCGGTCAGCACCTACGCGTACGACCAGGCCGGGCACCGTACGGCGCTCACCGCCGCCGGCCGCACCCTGGCCTTCGACCACGACGGACTCGGCCGCGAGACGACAAGACGGATCGATTCCGCCCTCACGCTGGCCCATGCCTGGGACTCCGGCGACCGGCTCACCGGCCAGCAGTTGACGTCGCCGAACAGCGCGCTGCCCTTGACCCAGCGCACCTACACCTATCGGCCGGACGGCCATGTGACCGCGCTCGACGACCGCACGGCCGGACGTCGGACATTCGATCTCGACCCGGCGGGACACGTCCTCACGATGCGTGCGGGAGAGCGGACGGAGTCGTACGCCTACGACGACCAGGGCAACCAGACCCGCGCCACCTGGCCCGACCGGTATTCGGCACAGGAGGCCCGTGGCAAACGCGTCCACCAGGGCAACCGCGTCGTGCGCGCGGGAGGGGTCCACTACGAGTACGACGCCGCCGGGCGCGTTGTACAGCGCCGCCGGACGCGGCTGTCGCGCAAGCCCGACATCTGGCGCTACAGCTGGGACGCCGACGACCGGCTCACCTCCGTCGTCACCCCCGACGGCACGGTCTGGCGCTATCTGCACGACCCGCTGGGACGCCGCGTCGCCAAGCAGCGGCTGACCGCCGACGACCAGGGTGTGGCCGAGGAGACCCGATTCACCTGGGACGGCCCGCATCTCGTGGAGCAGACCACGGTCCGGACCGGCTCTCCCGGGACGTCGACACTGACTTGGGAGCGCGACGGCGTCCGGCCACTCGCCCAGACGGAGCGCACCGCCCTGGACCGAGCACCCCAGGACCTGGTCGACGAGCGGTTCTACGCCATCGTCACCGACATCGTGGGCACCCCGACTGAACTCGTGTCCGAGAACGGTGACATCGCCTGGCGCTCCGACGCCACACTGTGGGGCCTCACAGCGTGGGACGACGCATACGCCACGTCGACGCCGCTGCGCTTTCCGGGGCAGTACTTCGATCCCGAGTCGCAGCTGCACCACAACTTCTTCCGGTACTACGACCCGGTCACGGCCGCCTACGTCAGTGCCGACCCGCTGGGTCTGGACGCGGGCCCGAATCCTCGGACCTACGTGCCGAACCCGCTTTCATGGCTCGACTACCTAGGCCTCCTCACCTGTGCAGAGAACGCCGACCTGCTGGCGAAGAACCTGGCCAAGGAGGGCCGGGCGAAAGGCGCGGGCGAGGCCGCCGCGCACATCGTGCCGTCTGGCATGAAGCGCAACAGGGCGGCAGAGAGCCGGGCCCTGCTGGAGAAGTACGGCGTCGACATCAACGACGCGGCGAACGGGATACCGCTGGGACATCCGCGGCCACACAACTTCACGCACCGCAAGCCGTTCCTGCTCCGCCTGAACACGCATTTGGAAACCACGGTGGACAGGATGACGACGGCCGGATACGGGGCCCGTGCCATTCGCAGCGCTCTGCGTGGGGAACTGCGCTCCATCGGGCAGCAGATCGAGAGAGAGCTGGCGAGCGGGCAACCGGCGGCGGACGCCGTATGGACGGCACCATGATGGACCGTGCCGATGTGACGACGAACGAGGACGGTGACGCAATGGCTGACGTGCCCGGAAGGGGGCTGTCGGTATATCGGCTCCTGCCGAGCCTGAGCGAGTACCAGGCGCTACATCTCGACAGGGTCGGTGTGCGCCGACTCATGCGCTGGCAGAGTGCCGGAGCCGACGCAGACCCGCCGACTCGGCTCGGCGCGGAGTGGATGGGCGAGCGGCGTTGGTCCAAGAGCGAGTTTCCCTCCGGTGGACCGGGCGCTCCCGTGCTCAGTCGGCGTCTCGCGGAGAACCTGGGGGACGCATTGCTGTCGGCCGGCCGTCTGGTGCCTGTCGACATCACGGGCGCGAAGGACGACGAGTACTTCCTGTACCTGGTGGAACAGGTGGTCGACTGTCTGGACCTTCGCAGGTCGTCGAAGCCGAAGAGGCTGGACGGGGAAGTCAAGAAGCCGGTGTACCGAGTCGAAGCGCTGCCGACGCATCTGCCCGCCTTCCGCCTGCCGCAGTTCCCCGGCGCCGTCCAGTGGAACGGCTGGGCGGCCGACCGGCTCGTCAGCCTCACGGGGGACCAGATCGAGAAGCGTCTGACGTGGTCAGAGGACCCCGCGGCCAAGCCCCATCCGGATCCGTGGGGCTTCTGACGAGGCGGGCCGCCGGGTGGCCGCCAGGTCGAGGGTGAGCTCGCCACCGGTGTACCGGGACCCGGTGCCTTCTGGACGGCGCCATGACGGCTGACCGCTCCCGTGGGCCTCTCGCGGTGTACCGGCTGATGCCGAGCATGGTGGAGTTCCGGACCCTGTCTCTGGAGGAGTACGCGCATCGGAAGCTGATCCGCTGGCTGCGCACCGGTGCCCCCGAGGACCTGCCGGAGTCGTTCACTGCCGAGTGGGTCGGGAATCCGCGTCTGCGGTCCGCCGAGTTCCCTTGCGGGTATCCGGGCGCTCCGGTGTTCAGCCGCCATGTCGCCGGTCTGGTGGCGGAAGACCTCGCGGCGGCAGGGAGGTACCTCCCCGTCTATCCGGAAGGCACTGATCCGGAAGAGGGGCCGGACTACCTCCTCTATCTGGTGGCGAAGGTCGTCGACTGCGTGGACCTGCGCAGATCGTCGAAGCCGAAGAAAGGGACGGGCCAGATGAAGCAGACCGTCTTCCGCCCCGAGGCCCTGCCGGCCGGGCTGCCGGCCTTCCGCGTGCCCGAATTCCCGGGAGGCGTCCACTGGAATGCCTGGGCGGTGGACCGTCTGAGGGAAATCCTCGGCGCCGACCTGGAGGCCCGTCTGATCTGGTCCGAAGACCGCACGCTCACCCCTCACCCCAACCCCTGGGGCTTCTGAGCACTGCGTCGCCTCAGGAGAACCATGGACATAAGGGCCATAGTCACCGAATTCCGCGGTGCGGCCGTGCTTCCCGGCCTGCCCGACGCCTGGCACTGGTCCCCGGTGTCGGCATCGGCTTGGAGGGAACGCCGTCAGCGGACGGGAAGCGGCTGCTGCAGCCGAGCGGTTGGGAGATCGACTTCGCGATGACCCGGCTGCACGCCCGAACGGGCTCAGCGCACCGTATGCGGCGGATGACGTGCGGTCCACGAGCCGGCGGGGCGCTGGTTTGACCTTCGTCACCCCCGGGGTATTCTCTCCCGCTCGATTGGCCAGCCCCCTGCCCCGTATGGCAGACTAGCGGGGTTGCTCGGTCGAGTGTTGATGCTGCGCGCCTCCCGCCGGGGGGACCGGAAGCGAGTCCCACAGTACTCGTCGCCCTAACTGCCGTGAGGCAGCGCTGGGGCGGACGTACGGGAATCTTCCGGGAAGTGTCAGTGCGGCACCGGCCAGGCACCCGGTGGGCCTTTCGTCCCCGGCTTGCGGTTCCGGAAGGGCCGTGCTCCCAGCAGGGATGTTCGAACAAGGGGCATCTGTGTCAGCGGGAGTGCGACACGCCCGACCGCGTGGGTCGGAGGAAATGAAGGAAACGCCGGGTTCCAGAGCGTTACGAGAGACAGGACTACTGAGTAGCCATGGCGGGACAGAAGATCCGCATCCGGCTCAAGGCCTACGACCACGAGGTCATCGACTCCTCGGCGAAGAAGATCGTCGAGACGGTGACCCGCACTGGTGCGTCGGTCGCGGGCCCGGTGCCGCTGCCCACTGAGAAGAACGTGTACTGCGTCATCAAGTCGCCGCACAAGTACAAGGACTCGCGCGAGCACTTCGAGATGCGCACGCACAAGCGCCTGATCGACATCCTCGACCCGACGCCCAAGACCGTTGACTCTCTGATGCGACTCGACCTCCCGGCCGGTGTCGACATCGAGATCAAGCTCTGAGGCCGGTGATCTGAGAATGGCTAAGCAGATCAAGGGCATCCTGGGCGAGAAGCTCGGCATGACGCAGGTGTGGGACGAGAACAACCGCGTTGTTCCGGTCACCGTCGTCAAGGCCGGCCCCAACGTCGTCACCCAGGTCCGTACGAACGACGTCGACGGCTACGAGTCCGTCCAGATCGCGTTCGGCGAGATCGACCCGCGCAAGGTGAACAAGCCCCTCAAGGGCCACTTCGCCAAGGCCGACGTCACTCCCCGCCGCCACCTCGTCGAGATCCGTACCGCTGACGCCAGCGAGTACACCCTCGGCCAGGAGATCACCGCTGAGGTGTTCGAGGCCGGCATCAAGGTCGACGTGACCGGCAAGAGCAAGGGCAAGGGCTTCGCCGGTGTCATGAAGCGTCACAACTTCAAGGGCCTCGGTGCCGGTCACGGCACCCAGCGCAAGCACCGCTCTCCCGGTTCCATCGGTGGCTGCGCCACCCCGGGCCGCGTGTTCAAGGGCCTCCGCATGGCGGGTCGTATGGGCAACGAGCGGGTCACCACCCAGAACCTGACCGTCCACGCCGTTGACGCGGAGAAGGGTCTGCTGCTCATCAAGGGCGCGGTTCCCGGTCCGAACGGCGGCCTCGTCCTGGTCCGCACCGCGGCCAAGGGGGCCTGAGGTAACCGATGAGCACTGTTGACATCCTTTCGCCGGCGGGCGACAAGGCCGGTTCCGTCGAGCTCCCCGCGGAGATCTTCGACGTAGAGAAGATCAGCGTCCCGCTGCTTCACCAGGTCGTCGTCGCGCAGCTGGCCGCGGCCCGTCAGGGCACGCACAAGACCAAGCGCCGTGGCGAGGTCCGTGGTGGCGGCAAGAAGCCGTACCGCCAGAAGGGCACCGGCCGCGCCCGTCAGGGCTCGACCCGCGCGCCGCAGTTCGCCGGTGGTGGCGTCGTGCACGGTCCCGTGCCGCGTGACTACTCGCAGCGGACCCCGAAGAAGATGAAGGCCGCGGCCCTGCGCCACGCCCTCACCGACCGGGCTCGCAACAACCGCATCCACGTCGTCTCCGGCGTCGTCGAGGGCGAGAGCCCGTCGACGAAGGCCGCCAAGACGCTGTTCGGCAAGATCTCGGAGCGCAAGAACCTGCTCCTGGTCGTCGACCGCGCCGACGAGGCCGCGTGGCTGTCCGCCCGCAACCTGCCCCAGGTCCACATCCTGGAGCCGGGCCAGCTGAACACGTACGACGTTCTCGTCTCGGACGACGTGGTCTTCACCCAGGCTGCCTTCGAGTCCTTCGTGTCCGGCACGCCCAGTGCCGAACGGAACACTGACACCGAAGGGAGCGACGCCTGATGGCTACGCGTCACCCGAGCATTGCCTCCAAGGCTGCGAAGGCCGCCAAGGCCGCGCGCGTCGCCAAGGCGCGCCGCCACGCCGCCGAGGGCAAGAACACCGTCGAGACCCCGGCGAGCAAGGCGTACACGGACCCCCGTGACGTGCTGCTGAAGCCGGTCGTCTCCGAGAAGAGCTACGCGCTTCTCGACGAGAACAAGTACACGTTCATCGTCGACCCGAGTGCCAACAAGACCCAGATCAAGCAGGCCGTCCAGGCGGTCTTCTCGGTCAAGGTCACCGGGGTCAACACGATCAACCGCCAGGGCAAGCGCAAGCGGACCCGCACCGGCTTCGGCCAGCGTGCGGCGACCAAGCGCGCGATCGTGACCCTCGCCGAGGGCGACCGTATCGACATCTTCGGCGGTCCGACCGCCTGAGGGCGGTCCGGATCGTCCGATATCGGACGAGGACTGAGAAATGGGAATCCGCAAGTACAAGCCGACTACGCCGGGCCGTCGTGGCTCCAGCGTCGCCGACTTCGTCGAGGTCACGCGGTCCACGCCGGAGAAGTCGCTGGTCCGTCCCCTGCACAGCAAGGGCGGCCGTAACAATTCCGGTCGTGTGACCGTCCGCCACCAGGGTGGCGGCCACAAGCGCGCCTACCGCGTGATCGACTTCCGTCGTCACGACAAGGACGGCGTGCCGGCGAAGGTCGCGCACATCGAGTACGACCCCAACCGCACCGCGCGCATCGCGCTGCTGCACTACGCCGACGGCGAGAAGCGCTACATCCTCGCCCCGCGCAACCTGCAGCAGGGCGACCGCGTCGAGAACGGTCCCGGGGCCGACATCAAGCCGGGCAACAACCTGGCGCTGCGCAACATCCCGGTCGGTACCACGATCCACGCGATCGAGCTCCGTCCCGGTGGCGGCGCCAAGTTCGCCCGCTCCGCCGGTGCCTCCGTGCAGCTGCTCGCGAAGGAGGGCCAGATGGCCCACCTGCGCATGCCCTCCGGTGAGATCCGCCTGGTCGACGTGCGCTGCCGCGCCACCGTCGGCGAGGTCGGCAACGCCGAGCAGAGCAACATCAACTGGGGTAAGGCCGGCCGCAAGCGCTGGCTGGGCGTCCGCCCGACCGTTCGCGGTGTGGCGATGAACCCGGTTGACCACCCGCACGGTGGTGGTGAGGGCAAGACCTCCGGTGGTCGCCACCCGGTCAGCCCCTGGGGTCAGAAGGAGGGTCGTACTCGTTCTCCCAAGAAGGCGAGCAACAAGTACATCGTCCGCCGCCGCAAGACGAACAAGAAGCGCTAGGAGCGGGTTTAGATGCCGCGCAGTCTCAAGAAGGGGCCCTTCGTCGACGACCACCTGATCAACAAGGTGGACGCCCAGAACGAAGCCGGCACCAAGAACGTCATCAAGACCTGGTCCCGTCGCTCGATGATCGTCCCGGCCATGCTCGGCCACACGATCGCGGTGCACAACGGCAAGACCCACATCCCGGTGTTCGTCACCGAGTCGATGGTCGGCCACAAGCTCGGCGAGTTCTCGCCGACGCGCACCTTCCGGGGTCACGTCAAGGACGACCGGAAGTCGAAGCGCCGCTAGTAGCGGATCGCATTCAGACACGTAAGTAACTCTGAAGGGACAACCATGGAAGCCAGGGCCCAGGCGCGGTACATCCGCGTCACGCCCATGAAGGCCCGCCGTGTGGTGGACCTCATCCGTGGCATGGACGCCACGGAGGCCCAGGCTGTTCTGCGATTCGCTCCGCAGGCAGCCTCCGTGCCGGTCGGCAAGGTGCTCGACAGCGCCATTGCCAACGCCGCGCACAACTACGACCACACCGACGCCGACAGCCTCTTCGTTTCCGAGGCCTACGTCGACGAGGGCCCGACCCTGAAGCGGTTCCGTCCGCGCGCCCAGGGCCGTGCCTACCGGATCCGCAAGCGGACCAGCCACATCACCGTGGTCGTCAGCAGCAAGGAAGGAACCCGGTAATGGGCCAGAAGGTAAACCCGCATGGGTTCCGGCTCGGTGTCACGACCGACTTCAAGTCGCGTTGGTACGCCGACAAGCTGTACAAGGACTACGTCAAGGAAGACGTCGCCATCCGTCGGATGATGACGTCCGGCATGGAGCGCGCCGGTATCTCGAAGGTGGAGATCGAGCGCACCCGTGACCGCGTGCGGGTGGACATCCACACCGCTCGCCCGGGCATCGTCATCGGCCGCCGCGGCGCCGAGGCCGACCGCATCCGCGGTGACCTGGAGAAGCTGACCGGCAAGCAGGTCCAGCTGAACATCCTCGAGGTCAAGAACCCGGAGACGGACGCTCAGCTGGTGGCCCAGGCCGTCGCCGAGCAGCTGTCCTCCCGCGTCTCCTTCCGCCGCGCCATGCGCAAGAGCATGCAGTCGGCCATGAAGGCGGGCGCCAAGGGCATCAAGATCCAGTGCGGTGGCCGCCTCGGCGGCGCCGAGATGTCCCGCTCGGAGTTCTACCGCGAGGGCCGTGTGCCCCTGCACACGCTCCGCGCGAACGTGGACTACGGCTTCTTCGAGGCCAAGACGACCTTCGGCCGTATCGGTGTGAAGGTCTGGATCTACAAGGGCGACGTCAAGAACATCGCCGAGGTCCGCGCCGAGAACGCTGCCGCCCGTGCGGGTAACCGCCCGGCCCGCGGTGGCGCCGACCGCCCGGCCCGTGGTGGCCGCGGTGGCGAGCGGCGCGGTCGCAAGCCGCAGCAGGCTGCCGGCGCCGAGGCCCCCAAGGCCGAGGCCCCCGCCGCTCCGGCTGAGAGCACCGGAACGGAGGCCTGACCGACATGCTGATCCCCCGTAGGGTCAAGCACCGCAAGCAGCACCACCCGAAGCGCAGCGGCGCTGCCAAGGGTGGCACGACGGTTGCGTTCGGCGAGTACGGCATCCAGGCGCTCACCCCGGCGTACGTGACGAACCGTCAGATCGAGGCCGCTCGTATCGCCATGACGCGTCACATCAAGCGTGGTGGCAAGGTCTGGATCAACATCTACCCGGACCGTCCCCTCACCAAGAAGCCTGCCGAGACCCGCATGGGTTCCGGTAAGGGTTCTCCGGAGTGGTGGATCGCCAACGTCAAGCCCGGACGCGTGATGTTCGAGCTGTCGTACCCCAACGAGAAGATCGCCCGTGAGGCGCTGACTCGTGCGGCCCACAAGCTGCCGATGAAGTGCCGGATCGTCAAGCGCGAGGCAGGTGAAGCGTGATGTCGGCCGGTACCAAGGCGTCCGAGCTGCGCGAGCTGGGCAACGAGGAGCTTCTTGCGAAGCTTCGCGAGGCCAAGGAAGAGCTGTTCAACCTCCGCTTCCAGGCGGCGACGGGCCAGCTCGAGAACCATGGCCGTCTGAAGGCGGTCCGCAAGGACATCGCGCGGATCTACACCCTGATGCGCGAGCGTGAGCTGGGCATCGAAACGGTGGAGAACGCCTGATGAGCGAGAACAATGTGACTGAGAAGACTGAGGCGCGCGGCTTCCGCAAGACCCGTGAGGGTCTCGTCGTCAGCGACAAGATGGACAAGACCGTCGTCGTCGCCGTCGAGGACCGCGTCAAGCACGCGCTGTACGGCAAGGTCATCCGCCGTACGAACAAGCTCAAGGCGCACGACGAGCAGAACGCCGCGGGTGTCGGCGACCGTGTCCTCCTCGCGGAGACCCGGCCGCTGTCCGCGACGAAGCGCTGGCGCGTCGTCGAGATCCTCGAGAAGGCCAAGTAATTCTCCTGCGGCCCTAAAAGACATAGGGGCCCCGCAGGACAGTTCCGCCAGGCTCGGCAGGGGCTCAGCTCATCACGAGACGCCCCTGCCGGGAACCGGCAGACACACAGGAGATAGACGTGATCCAGCAGGAGTCGCGACTGCGCGTCGCCGACAACACTGGTGCGAAGGAGATCCTTTGCATCCGTGTGCTCGGTGGCTCCGGTCGCCGCTACGCGGGCATCGGTGACGTCATCGTCGCCACCGTCAAGGACGCGATCCCCGGTGGCAACGTGAAGAAGGGTGACGTCGTCAAGGCGGTCATCGTTCGCACCGTCAAGGAGCGCCGCCGTCCGGACGGCTCGTACATCCGCTTCGACGAGAACGCCGCCGTCATTCTGAAGAACGACGGCGACCCTCGCGGCACCCGCATCTTCGGCCCGGTCGGCCGTGAGCTGCGCGAGAAGAAGTTCATGAAGATCATCTCGCTCGCGCCGGAGGTGCTGTAAGCATGAAGATCAAGAAGGGCGACCTGGTCCAGGTCATCACCGGCAAGGACAAGGGCAAGCAGGGCAAGGTCATTGCCGCTTACCCGCGCGATGAGCGCGTCCTGGTCGAGGGTGTCAACCGGGTCAAGAAGCACACCAAGGCCGGCCCGACCGCTCGCGGTTCCCAGGCCGGCGGCATCGTCACGACCGAGGCGCCGATCCACGTCTCCAACGTCCAGCTGGTCGTTGAGAAGGACGGCAACAAGGTCGTCACGCGTGTCGGCTACCGCTTCGACGACGAGGGCAACAAGATCCGTGTTGCCAAGCGGACGGGTGAGGACATCTGATGGCTACCACCACCACTCCGCGTCTGAAGACGAAGTACCGCGAGGAGATCGCGGGCAAGCTGCGTGACGAGTTCAAGTACGAGAACGTCATGCAGGTCCCCGGCCTCGTCAAGATCGTGGTCAACATGGGTGTGGGCGACGCCGCCCGCGACTCCAAGCTGATCGAGGGCGCCATCCGCGACCTCACCACGATCACCGGTCAGAAGCCGGCCGTCACCAAGGCCCGCAAGTCCATCGCGCAGTTCAAGCTGCGCGAGGGCCAGCCGATCGGTGCCCACGTCACGCTCCGTGGCGACCGCATGTGGGAGTTCCTGGACCGCACCCTGTCGCTCGCGCTGCCGCGCATCCGCGACTTCCGTGGTCTGTCCCCCAAGCAGTTCGACGGCCGTGGCAACTACACCTTCGGTCTCACCGAGCAGGTCATGTTCCACGAGATCGACCAGGACAAGATCGACCGCGTCCGGGGTATGGACATCACCGTGGTCACCACGGCGACCAACGACGCTGAGGGCCGCGCGCTCCTTCGTCACCTCGGCTTCCCGTTCAAGGAGGCGTGAGCGAGATGGCGAAGAAGGCTCTGATCGCGAAGGCTGCTCGCAAGCCCAAGTTCGGTGTGCGGGGCTACACGCGCTGCCAGCGCTGCGGCCGTCCCCACTCCGTGTACCGCAAGTTCGGCCTGTGCCGCGTGTGCCTTCGTGAGATGGCTCACCGTGGCGAGCTGCCGGGCGTGACCAAGAGCTCCTGGTAATTCCGGTAATTCGGGATTCTCAGGGCTCTCGGTAAGCAACTGGGTGGACAGGGGCCCACCCCCGCATGGCTTAGGCTTGTGGGGTTGGGCGCCTGTCGCGCCCATACGACTTACTACGCCGTAGGTCCACCGCGCCGCACCCGTCCCGTCTCGGATCGGGGAGAGGGATGGCGCACCAGGAAACCCCGGCGAGAGAGGCCGAAGGCCAATTCATGACCATGACTGATCCGATCGCAGACATGCTTACGCGTCTGCGGAATGCGAACTCGGCGTACCACGACTCCGTGACGATGCCGGCATCGAAGATCAAGTCGCACATCGCGGAGATCCTCCAGCAGGAGGGCTTCATCACGGGCTGGCGCGTCGAGGACGCCGAGGTCGGCAAGAACCTCGTTCTCGAGCTGAAGTTCGGCCCGAACCGTGAGCGCTCCATCGCGGGCATCAAGCGGATCTCCAAGCCCGGTCTCCGGGTGTACGCGAAGTCCACCAACCTGCCGAAGGTGCTCGGCGGCCTCGGCGTGGCGATCATCTCCACGTCGCACGGGCTCCTCACCGACAAGCAGGCCGGCAAGAAGGGCGTGGGTGGGGAAGTCCTCGCCTACGTCTGGTAGCGGAAGGGAACGGAGGAAACAGCTATGTCGCGTATTGGCAAGCTCCCCATCACGGTTCCCGCCGGCGTGGACGTCACCATCGACGGCCGTACGGTCTCGGTCAAGGGCCCCAAGGGCACGCTGACCCACACCGTCGCGGCGCCGATCGACATCGCAAAGGGTGAGGACGGCGTTCTGAACGTCACCCGCCCCAACGACGAGCGTCAGAACAAGGCCCTGCACGGCCTGTCCCGCACGCTGGTGGCGAACATGATCACCGGCGTGACCCAGGGTTACGTGAAGAAGCTCGAGATCAGCGGTGTCGGTTACCGCGTGACGGCCAAGGGCTCGAACCTCGAGTTCGCGCTCGGCTACAGCCACCCGATCACCGTCGAGGCGCCCGAGGGCATCACCTTCAAGGTGGAGAACCCGACCCGCTTCCAGGTCGAGGGCATCGACAAGCAGAAGGTCGGCGAGGTTGCGGCCAACATCCGCAAGCTGCGCAAGCCCGACCCGTACAAGGCCAAGGGCGTCAAGTACGAGGGCGAAGTCATCCGCCGCAAGGTCGGAAAGGCGGGTAAGTAAGCCATGGCATACGGACAGAAGATCCTCAAGGGCGACGCCTACAAGCGCGCCGCGATCAAGCGCCGCCACATCCGGATCCGCAAGCGGATCAACGGTACGGCGGAGCGTCCGCGTCTGGTCGTGACCCGCTCGAACCGCCACATCGTGGCCCAGGTGATCGACGACCTCAAGGGTCACACCCTTGCGTCGGCGTCCACCCTGGACGCGTCGGTCCGCGGTGGCGAGGGCGACAAGTCCGCGCAGGCCAAGCAGGTCGGTGCCCTGGTCGCCGAGCGCGCCAAGGCCGCCGGTGTCGAGGCCGTCGTGTTCGACCGTGGTGGCAACCAGTACGCCGGGCGTATCGCCGCCCTGGCGGACGCCGCCCGCGAAGCCGGGCTCAAGTTCTGAGCCGCTTGTAGCTAGCGGAAAGAGAGAGGTAATCCAATGGCTGGACCCCAGCGCCGCGGTGGCGGTGCCGGTGGCGGCGAGCGGCGGGACCGGAAGGGCCGTGACGGCGGCGCTGCTGCCGCCGAGAAGACCGCGTACGTTGAGCGCGTCGTCGCGATCAACCGCGTCGCCAAGGTTGTGAAGGGTGGTCGTCGCTTCAGCTTCACCGCGCTGGTCGTGGTGGGCGACGGTGACGGCACCGTGGGTGTCGGTTACGGCAAGGCCAAGGAGGTGCCGGCCGCCATCGCCAAGGGCGTTGAGGAGGCCAAGAAGCACTTCTTCAAGGTCCCCCGTATCCAGGGCACCATCCCCCACCCGATCCAGGGTGAGAAGGCTGCCGGCGTCGTGCTGCTCAAGCCCGCGTCCCCCGGTACCGGTGTGATCGCCGGTGGCCCGGTGCGTGCCGTGCTCGAGTGCGCCGGTATCCACGACGTCCTGTCGAAGTCGCTCGGCTCCGACAACGCGATCAACATCGTGCACGCGACCGTGGAGGCCCTGAAGGGCCTGCAGCGCCCCGAGGAGATCGCGGCCCGCCGTGGTCTGCCCCTCGAGGACGTCGCCCCCGCGGCTCTCCTGCGTGCGCGTGCCGGGGCGGGTGTCTGATGGCCCGCCTCAAGATCACGCAGACGAAGTCGTACATCGGCAGCAAGCAGAACCACCGTGACACCCTGCGCTCCCTTGGCCTCAAGGGCATCAACACGCAGGTCGTCAAGGAGGACCGCCCCGAGTTCCGCGGCATGGTGCACACCGTCCGCCACCTCGTGACGGTCGAGGAGGTCGACTGATCATGGCGGAGCAGAACCCGCTCAAGATCCACAACCTCCGTCCCGCCCCCGGCGCCAAGACCGCCAAGACCCGTGTCGGTCGTGGTGAGGCGTCGAAGGGTAAGACGGCCGGTCGTGGCACCAAGGGTACGAAGGCCCGCTACCAGGTTCCGGAGCGCTTCGAGGGTGGGCAGATGCCCCTCCACATGCGTCTTCCGAAGCTGAAGGGCTTCAAGAACCCGTTCAAGACCGAGTACCAGGTCGTGAACCTCGACAAGCTGGCCGCGCTCTACCCCGAGGGTGGCGAGGTCACGGTCGAGGGCCTCGTGGCCAAGGGTGCCGTGCGCAAGAACAGCCTCGTCAAGGTCCTCGGCCAGGGCGAGATCTCCGTGGCGCTGCAGGTGACGGTGGACGCCGTCTCCGGCTCCGCCAAGGAGAAGATCACCGCCGCCGGCGGTACCGTCACCGAGCTCGTCTGAACCCCTCGGGCGTCTCGATGACTTGAACGATCCCGACCGGGGATACCCCACAAATGGGGTATCCCCGGTTGGTCGTTCCAAGGGGGCAGTCTCGCCGGTAAGGTGGCCTGCACTGCCTACTTTCACGGAATGCTTCAGCTGGGGCACTCTGAGCGGCAGTCGACCGTTACGTAATTCGTTGTTCTATCGGACTCTCAAGACCGTCACCCTTGACGCAGTAGCGCGGGGGTCGCAGGAGGCACCGTGCTCACCGCGTTCGCCCGGGCGTTCAAGACGCCCGACCTGCGCAAGAAGCTGCTCTTCACGCTCGGCATCATCGTGGTCTACCGGGTCGGTACCCACATCCCGATCCCGGGCGTCAACTACACGGCCGTCCAGCAGTGCGTGGACGAGGCCTCCGGCAACCAGGGCCTGTTCGGCCTGGTCAACATGTTCAGCGGCGGCGCGCTGCTGCAGATCACCGTCTTCGCGCTGGGCATCATGCCGTACATCACGGCGAGCATCATTCTGCAGCTGCTGACCGTGGTGATCCCGCGCCTGGAAGCCCTCAAGAAGGAGGGCCAGGCCGGTACGGCGAAGATCACGCAGTACACCCGCTATCTGACCGTGGCGCTCGCCATCCTGCAGGGCACCGGCCTGGTGGCCACCGCCCGCAGCGGCGCGCTGTTCTCCGGCTGCACCGTGGCGAGCGGGATCGTCCCGGACCGTTCGATCTTCACCACCATCGTCATGGTCGTCACCATGACCGCCGGTACCGCCGTCGTCATGTGGCTCGGCGAGCTCATCACCGACCGCGGCATCGGCAACGGCATGTCGATCCTGATGTTCATCTCGATCGCCGCGACCTTCCCGTCCGCGCTGTGGGCCATCAAGAAGCAGGGCGACCTCGCGGGCGGCTGGATCGAGTTCGGTACCGTGATCGCCGTCGGACTCGTCATGATCGGCCTGGTGGTCTTCGTCGAGCAGGCTCAGCGCCGTATTCCGGTCCAGTACGCGAAGCGCATGATCGGCCGCCGGTCCTACGGCGGCACGTCGACGTACATTCCGCTGAAGGTCAACCAGGCGGGCATCATCCCTGTGATCTTTGCCTCGTCGCTGCTCTACATCCCGGCGCTGATCGTGCAGTTCACCAACTCCACGGCGGGTTGGGCCGTCTGGATCAGGAAGAACCTCGCGGACACGGCGGCGCCGGCCCACATCGCGATGTACTTCCTTCTGATCGTCTTCTTCGCCTTCTTCTACGTGGCCATCACGTTCAACCCCGAAGAAGTCGCGGACAACATGAAGAAGTATGGTGGCTTCATCCCGGGCATCCGGGCTGGCCGACCGACGGCTGAGTACCTCAGCTACGTACTCAACCGGATCACCTGGCCGGGTTCGCTGTATCTGGGCCTGATCGCTCTTGTGCCGACGATGGCGTTGGCTGGTTTCGGGGCAAACCAGAACTTCCCGTTCGGCGGGACCAGCATCCTCATCATCGTGGGTGTCGGTCTCGAGACCGTGAAGCAGATCGAGAGCCAGCTCCAGCAGCGCAATTACGAAGGGTTCCTCCGCTGATGCGTATCGTCCTCGTCGGGCCGCCGGGTGCCGGCAAGGGAACGCAGGCCGCGTTCCTCGCCAAGAACCTGTCCATCCCGCACATCTCCACGGGCGACCTGTTCCGCGCCAACATCAGCAAGCAGACGGAGCTCGGCAAACTCGCGAAGTCCTACATGGACCGGGGCGAGCTGGTGCCGGACGAGGTCACGATCGCGATGGCCAAGGACCGCATGGAGCAGCCGGACGCAGAGAACGGCTTCCTCCTCGACGGCTTCCCGCGCAACGTCTCGCAGGCCGAGGCGCTCGACGAGATGCTGAAGTCCGAGGGCATGAAGCTGGACGCCGTGCTGGACCTGGAGGTCCCCGAGGAAGAGGTGGTCAAGCGGATCGCCGGCCGCCGCATCTGCCGCAACGACTCGTCGCACGTCTTCCATGTGTCGTACAAGGCGCCGAAGCAGGAGGGCGTCTGCGACGTCTGCGGCGGTGAGCTCTACCAGCGCGACGACGACTCCGAGGAGACCGTCCGCAAGCGGCTGGAGGTCTACCACACCCAGACCGAGCCGATCATCGACTACTACAAGGCCCAGGGCCTGGTGGTCACGATCTCGGCGCTCGGCAAGGTGGAGGACGTCACCGCCCGCTCGATGGAGGCGCTGCAGCGGGGCGAGTAGCTCCGCGCTCGGTCGGCCGCGGTTCCCCGCCGGGGGCCGCGGCCGACGTATGTGCGGGTGAGGCCCAGTCCTCGGGCGCCGGACGGGCCGGATCCGCCCGCCCCGTATCGTTGAGGGTGTCCGTAACACTCCCCGGTCCAGAAAGGCCGTAGCCGCATGGTGCAGATCAAGTCCCCCCAGCAGATCGCCAAGATGCGTGAGGCGGGGTTGGTCGTTGCCGCCATCCACGCGGCCACCCGTGAGGCCGCCGTGCCCGGGGCCACGACCAAGGATCTGGACCAGGTCGCCCGCAAGGTGCTCGCCGAGCACAACGCCAAGCCGAACTTCCTCGGCTACGGCGGCTTCCCCGCGACGATCTGCACCAGCGTGAACGAGGTCGTCGTCCATGGCATCCCGTCCGACGAGGTCGTCCTCAAGGACGGGGACGTCATCTCCATCGACTGCGGCGCGATCATCGACGGCTGGCACGGGGACGCCGCGTACACCGCCTTCGTGGGCTCGGGTCACTCTCCGGAGCTGGTCGAGCTCTCCCGGGTGACCGAGGAGTCGATGTGGGCGGGCATCGCGGCCATGAAGCAGGGCAGCCGGCTCGTCGACATCTCGCGGGCCATCGAGACGTACATCCGCCGCCAGCCCAAGCCGGGCGGCGGCAGGTACGGGATCATCGAGGACTACGGCGGTCACGGCATCGGCACCGAGATGCACATGGACCCGCATCTGCTGAACTACGTCGACCGCCGCCGGGGCAAGGGCCCCAAGCTGGTCCCCGGCTTCTGCCTTGCGATCGAGCCGATGGTCTCGCTCGGCACCCCGAAGACGGAGGTGCTGGAGGACGACTGGACCGTGATCACCACGGACGGCACCTGGTCCTCCCACTGGGAGCACTCCGTCGCCCTGACGGAACAGGGCCTCCTGGTCCTCACGGCCCCCGACGGCGGCAAGGCGAAGCTGGCGGAGTACGGGATCACGGTGGCACCGGATCCGCTCGCTTAAGGATCTTCGGTGTGGGGCAGACTTTCTCGATTCGTCTTTCCGGGTGCGCTGACGTAGACTGACTCGTCGGCTCTCGTGCATCCGCATGCCTGCATGCGCCCTAAGGGACGCAAGGGAGTCGATCAAGGTAGTCGATTCGAAGGGCGAAGCGTGGCCAAGAAGCAAGGTGCCATCGAGATCGAGGGCACTGTCGTCGAGTCTCTGCCGAACGCCATGTTCAAGGTCGAGCTCCAGAACGGCCACCAGGTCCTGGCACACATCAGCGGCAAGATGCGTATGCACTACATCCGCATCCTCCCTGACGACCGGGTCGTGGTGGAGCTGTCTCCGTACGACCTGACGCGTGGCCGGATCGTCTACCGCTACAAGTAGATCTTGCCCGCATTCCGCTCCGGCGGGGTGGTGGCACTGACCCGGAGAACCTCAATCCCATGAAGGTCAAGCCGAGCGTCAAGAAGATCTGCGACAAGTGCAGGGTGATCCGCCGTCACGGTCGGGTCATGGTCATCTGCGAGAACCCGCGCCACAAGCAGCGCCAGGGCTGACGCACGACCGATCCCTCTGCACCCTCGCAGAGATTCGCGCGACGCAAGCTGAATTTGTTCATACGCAGGGCCCGGACACCTCGGTGTCTGATACCCCCGGCTCGGAGGCCGGGGACTCAGTTCGTACCTCGTACGGCGACTGGGAACCGGTTCTGCGGAAGACCTCCGAAGATCACCAGGAGCCATTGAATGGCACGCGTTTCCGGTGTTGACATCCCGCGCGAAAAGCGCGTGGAGGTCGCCCTCACCTACGTGTTCGGCATCGGCCGGACGCTCTCCCAGCAGACGCTGGCCGAGACCGGCATCGACCCGAACACCCGCGTTCGCGACCTCTCCGAGGAGCAGCTCGTCGCGATTCGTGAGTACGTCGACAACAACATCAAGACCGAGGGTGACCTCCGTCGCGAGATTCAGGCCGACATCCGCCGCAAGGTGGAGATCGGCTGCTACCAGGGTCTCCGTCACCGTCGCGGTCTGCCTGTCCGGGGTCAGCGCACCAGCACGAACGCCCGTACCCGCAAGGGCCCGCGTCGCGCCATCGCCGGCAAGAAGAAGCCGGGCAAGAAGTAGTCCTCAGCGGACTTCGCCGTCCAGCGGTCTTCGCTGTAGGACCGACCACCTCCCGTAGGAGTACAGATGCCCCCCAAGGGTCGTCAGGGCGCTGCCAAGAAGGTGCGCCGCAAGGAAAAGAAGAACGTCGCTCACGGCCACGCGCACATCAAGAGCACGTTCAACAACACGATCGTCTCGATCACGGACCCGTCCGGCAACGTGATCTCCTGGGCCTCCGCCGGCCACGTCGGCTTCAAGGGCTCGCGCAAGTCGACCCCCTTCGCCGCGCAGATGGCCGCCGAGTCGGCCGCCCGCCGCGCGCAGGAGCACGGCATGCGCAAGGTGGACGTGTTCGTCAAGGGTCCCGGCTCCGGCCGTGAGACCGCGATCCGCTCCCTCCAGGCCACGGGCCTCGAGGTCGGCTCGATCCAGGACGTCACCCCCACCCCGCACAACGGCTGCCGTCCGCCGAAGCGCCGTCGCGTCTGACGCGTCACGCTCCGCGGGCAGCGGTTTCGGGCGATACGGCACCGTCAAGGGGCCGTATCGCCCGTATCCTTGCAGTACCCCCGTGTTGCGCGAGCGGCACGGTTTTGTCGGGCGTCAAATAGCGGGCGTCCACGAAAGAAGGATCTGATCCACACATGCTGATCGCTCAGCGTCCCTCGTTGACCGAAGAGGTCGTCGACGAGTTCCGCTCCCGGTTCGTGATCGAGCCGCTGGAGCCGGGCTTCGGCTACACCCTCGGCAACTCCCTGCGCCGTACGCTCCTCTCCTCGATCCCGGGTGCGGCGGTCACGTCCATCCGCATCGACGGCGTTCTGCACGAGTTCACCACCGTGCCGGGCGTCAAGGAGGACGTCACCGACCTGATCCTCAACATCAAGCAGCTGGTCGTCTCCTCGGAGCACGACGAGCCGGTCGTGATGTACCTGCGCAAGCAGGGCCCGGGTCTGGTCACCGCCGCCGACATCGCGCCTCCGGCCGGTGTCGAGGTGCACAATCCCGACCTCGTCCTCGCCACGCTCAACGGCAAGGGCAAGCTGGAGATGGAGCTGACGGTCGAGCGCGGCCGCGGTTATGTCTCCGCCGTGCAGAACAAGCAGGTGGGCCAGGAGATCGGCCGCATCCCGGTCGACTCCATCTACAGCCCCGTGCTGAAGGTCACGTACAAGGTCGAGGCCACGCGTGTCGAGCAGCGCACCGACTTCGACAAGCTGATCGTCGACGTCGAGACCAAGCAGGCCATGCGTCCCCGCGACGCCATGGCGTCGGCCGGTAAGACCCTGGTCGAGCTGTTCGGTCTCGCCCGTGAGCTCAACATCGACGCCGAGGGCATCGACATGGGTCCGTCGCCGACGGACGCCGCGCTCGCTGCCGATCTGGCGCTGCCGATCGAGGAGCTGGAGCTCACCGTTCGGTCGTACAACTGCCTCAAGCGTGAGGGCATCCACTCCGTGGGTGAGCTCGTTGCCCGCTCCGAGGCGGACCTCCTCGACATTCGTAACTTCGGTGCGAAGTCCATCGACGAGGTCAAGGCGAAGCTGGCCGGCATGGGCCTGGCCCTGAAGGACAGCCCGCCCGGATTCGACCCGACTGCCGCCGCGGACGCGTTCGGTGCCGATGACGATGCTGACGCCGGTTTCGTGGAGACCGAGCAGTACTGATTCGGCTGCCGGTCCGTTGTGGCTGGTCGCGCCCACGCGGCGGAGCCGCATATGGGCAGAGCCCCGCGCCCTTTTGGGGCGCGGACCCTCCGGGCGTCCGAAAGGCGCCCGGATCTCCGACAGACGACCGTCTGCTCGGATACTGACCCCGGTACCTGATACGGCCGGGGCAGACACACAGGAGAAGAACCATGCCGAAGCCCACCAAGGGTGCCCGTCTGGGCGGCAGTGCCGCGCACGAGAAGCTGCTCCTCGCGAACCTCGCCAAGAGCCTCTTCGAGCACGGCCGTATCACCACCACCGAGGCGAAGGCCCGCCGTCTGCGGCCGTACGCCGAGCGTCTGATCACCAAGGCGAAGAAGGGTGACCTTCACAACCGCCGTCAGGTGCTCCAGGTCATCACGGACAAGGGCATCGTGCACACGCTCTTCACCGAGATCGGCCCGCGGTACGAGAACCGTCCGGGTGGCTACACCCGTATCACCAAGATCGGTAACCGCCGTGGCGACAACGCGCCCATGGCCGTCATCGAGCTGGTGGAGGCGCTGACGGTGGCGCAGCAGGCGACCGGTGAGGCCGAGGCCGCCACCAAGCGTGCGGTCAAGGAAGACGCCCTCAAGAAGGAGGAGGCCGTCGAGGCCAAGTCCGACGAGGCCGTCGAGGACGCCGCGCCGGCCGAGGAGGCCGCCGAGGAGTCGAAGGACGCCTGAGGCTCTGCCCTGCGTTGAGCGGGTCCGCCCCCTGCGGGGCGGGCCCGCTCTTGCATTGCTGAGAGGATCTAGGGGTGAGTGACGAAGTACAGCCCGGGTTCGTACGGGTGCGGTTGGATCTCTCGTACGACGGGAGCGAGTTCTCCGGGTGGGCCAAGCAGGCCAGGGGACAGCGCACCGTGCAGGGCGAGATCGAGGACGCCCTGCGTACCGTCACGCGGTCCGGGGAGACGTACGAGCTGACCGTGGCCGGCCGTACCGACGCCGGTGTGCACGCCAGGGGACAGGTCGCCCATGTCGATCTGCCCCGGGAGGTCTGGGCCGAGCACCATGTGAAGCTGCTCAAGCGTCTCGCCGGGCGTCTGCCCAGGGACGTCAGGGTGTGGGCGCTCAGGGAGGCACCCAGCGGCTTCAACGCCCGGTTCTCCGCCGTCTGGCGCCGGTACGCCTACCGCGTCACCGACAACCCGGGCGGGGTCGACCCCCTGCTGCGAGGCCATGTCCTCTGGCACGACTGGCCCCTCGACGTCGAGGCCATGAACGAGGCGGCGCGGGGACTCCTCGGCGAGCACGACTTCGCCGCGTACTGCAAGAAGCGCGAGGGCGCGACCACCATCCGTACGCTCCAGGAGCTCAGCCTGGAACGCGGGGCCGACGGGATCATCACCGCCACCGTCCGGGCGGACGCCTTCTGCCACAACATGGTGCGCTCGCTGATCGGCGCCCTGCTGTTCGTCGGCGACGGGCACCGCGGGCCACAGTGGCCCGGGAAGGTGCTCGCGGCGGGTGTACGGGACTCCGCGGTGCATGTCGTACGGCCGCACGGGCTGACGCTGGAGGAGGTCGGCTACCCCGCCGACGAGCTGCTGGCCGCGCGCAACAAGGAGGCGCGGAACAAGCGGACGCTGCCCGGCGCGGGGTGCTGCTGACCCCGGCTCCGGTGAGGGCCCGGCGGGACGCCGGGCCCTGGCAGGCCTACTGGTTGGCCGCGGCCGACGCCTGGGCCTCGCCCCGGCGGCGGATCTGCCGGAAGGCGAACTCGGCCAGGTCGTCCCCGGTCGTGAAGACCTTCGTGTCCTTCGTGGTCACATCCTTGCCGGTGGTGAAGCCGGAGATCGTGAAGTAGGCGTAGCGGCCGTAGGCGTTGGTCGTCGAGCGGCAGACCGCGGCGTTGCAGAACGTCTTGACGCCCTTGCCGGACAGCGACTCGACGATGCTCTTACTGTCGGCCTGGCCCTTCGCCTTCGTGGCCTGTGCCTCGGTGTCGAAGACGGCCACACCGACCGTGACCGCGACGTCGTCCTTGGTGTAGGTGACGCGCAGCAGACGGGTGCAGTCGTTGTCGGTGAAGACCTTGGGCAGAGTGCCCTGGGCGGCCGACGCGCAGTTCTTCGTGTCGTCCTTCGGGCCCTTCTTGTACACCGTCTCGCCCACGGTCAGCTGGGTGCCCGGGAAGAGGATGTCCACGCCGAGCGGAGCGGTGTCCTTGCCCTTGCTGGCGATGAAGTCCTTGGGGTCCAGCGGGGGCGGGGCCGTGGTCGGGTCGAAGGACGGAGCCGTGGCGGCCGGCCCGCCCGGGATGTCCGCGGTCGCCGGCAGCTGGGACGTCGGATTGTTCGACGCCTCGTCGCTGCCGCCCGAGGACACCACGGCCGCGGCGACGACGGCCCCTATCGCCACGGTGGCGAGTGCTCCGCCGCCTATGAACATCAGTCGGCGCCGTTTGTTGCGCGTCTCGGAGGCCTCGGCGAGCGCGGCCCAGTCCGGGGTCTGGTCGGTGCCGTGGTTCCACGGCTGCTGGGAATTCGGTTTCCAGGGATCCCACTGGGACTGGGGTCCCCCCTGCCCATAGCTCATGGGCCGCATCTTAGACGGGGGACGGGGGATGCCTGTTCGTCTCAAGAGGCGCTGGAGTCACTGGTGTTCGGTCGGGGAGTGAGGGCAAATGCGACATCTGCGGGTGGTTGGTATGAAGATGTGCCTTACGCTCCGTGGTCGGACGGTCGCGGATGCGGTACCGGTAGGGTGGGTGTCGGCAGTGATCCCTCGTTTTGACCCGTCCGGGTCCCCGCAGGTATCCTGCTTGTTCGTTATGTGTATTGGCTTGCTCATTCTCACGTGAGGGGCCCTTACACCGGTCCACCGGGCCGATGACCAGCGATCAGCACGCGGTTTGCGTCACCGCAGTGCGGTCAGGGCTGTCGTGATCGTCTTCGGTGACCTTGTCAGGACCATTCACTGAAGAAGCGAAGGCTACGAACCGTGCGTACGTACAGCCCCAAGCCCGGCGATATCACCCGCCAGTGGCATGTCATCGATGCCCAGGACGTCGTCCTGGGCCGTCTGGCGTCGACCGCCGCGACCCTTCTGCGGGGCAAGCACAAGCCGATCTACGCACCGCACGTCGACGCTGGTGACTTCGTCATCATCATCAACGCCGACAAGGTGCACCTGTCCGGCAACAAGCGGACGCAGAAGATGGCGTACCGCCACTCCGGCTACCCGGGTGGTCTGCGCTCCGTCCGTTACGACGAGCTGCTGGACAAGAACCCGGAGAAAGCAGTGGAGAAGGCCGTCAAGGGCATGCTCCCCAAGAACTCCCTGGGCCGTCAGATGCTCTCGAAGCTGAAGGTCTACTCGGGCGAGAACCACCCCCACGCTGCGCAGCAGCCGGTTCCGTTCGAGATCACCCAGGTCGCGCAGTAAGTCCGGCCACCCCTAAGACTGAAGAGAATCTGAGGAGAATCGTGGCCGAGACCACTGCCGAGCAGCCGCTCGAAGAGCTTGACATCGACAGCTACACCTCGGAGTCGGAGACGCCCGTCGAGGGCGAGTACACCTCCGAGTCCCTCGCGTCCCGCTTCGGCGACCCGCAGCCGGCCGCCGGCCTGGGCCGTCGCAAGAACGCCATCGCCCGCGTCCGGATCGTCCCGGGCACCGGCAAGTGGAAGATCAACGGTCGCACCCTCGAGGACTACTTCCCGAACAAGGTGCACCAGCAGGAAGTCAACGAGCCCTTCAAGGTGCTCGAGCTCGAGGGCCGTTACGACGTCATCGCCCGTATCGCGGGTGGCGGTGTCTCCGGCCAGGCCGGTGCGCTCCGTCTCGGTGTCGCCCGTGCGCTGAACGAGGCCGACGTCGACAACAACCGTGGCCCGCTCAAGAAGGCCGGCTTCCTCCGCCGCGACGACCGGGCGGTCGAGCGCAAGAAGGCCGGTCTGAAGAAGGCCCGCAAGGCCCCGCAGTACAGCAAGCGCTAAGCTTCGCTGCCTGCACGTACGTCGAACGCCCCGGCGGCACGCCACTGTGCCGTCGGGGCGTTCGTATATCGCGAGCGGGGGCGTATAACGGCACAAGACGCTCAAAGACTTGTGTGATCGGATAGTCAGGCATGGAATGCCTGAGATGCGGAAGCCGCGTGTACGGGCATACCGGCACCGGCCGCCACAACTGACGCTTCCTCAGGAGGACAAGTGGGACGACTCTTCGGCACGGACGGCGTGCGCGGTGTCGCCAACGCGGATCTGACGGCCGAGATGGCGCTCGGCCTCTCCGTCGCGGCGGCGCATGTACTCGCCGAGGCGGGCACCTTCGAGGGCCACCGGCCGACCGCCGTGGTCGGACGGGACCCGCGCGCGTCCGGGGAGTTCCTGGAGGCCGCCGTGGTCGCGGGCCTCGCGAGCGCGGGTGTGGACGTCCTGCTTGTCGGGGTGCTGCCGACACCGGCAGTGGCCTATCTCACGGCCACGCTCGGTGCCGACCTCGGCGTGATGCTGTCGGCCAGCCACAACTCCATGCCCGACAACGGCGTCAAGTTCCTCGCGCGCGGTGGGCACAAGCTCGACGACGAGCTGGAGGACCGGATCGAGACCGTCTACGAGGAGCACCGCACCGGCGCCCCCTGGGACCGGCCGACCGGCGCCGGCGTAGGACGTGTACGGACGTACGACGAAGGGTTCGAGCAGTACGTCGCCCATCTCGTCGGCACGCTCCCGAACCGGCTCGACGGACTCAAGATCGTCCTTGACGAGGCGCACGGAGCGGCCTCCCTGGTCTCGCCCGAGGCGTTTGCGCGGGCCGGTGCCGAGGTCGTCACGATCGGCGCCGAGCCGGACGGGCTCAACATCAACGAGGGCTGCGGCTCCACCCACCTCGGACTGCTGAAGGCGGCCGTCGTCGAGCACGGAGCCGACCTCGGCATTGCGCACGACGGCGACGCCGACCGCTGCCTGGCAGTCGACCACACGGGGGAGGAGGTGGACGGCGACCAGATCATGGCCGTACTCGCGCTGGCGATGCGGGAGCGTTCCGCACTGCGCTCCGGCACCGTTGTCGCGACGGTCATGTCGAACCTGGGCTTCAAACTGGCGCTGGAGCGGGAGGGGCTGACGATCGTCCAGACCGCGGTCGGCGACCGCTATGTGCTGGAGGAGATGAAGGAGCACGGCTACACCCTCGGCGGCGAGCAGTCCGGGCATGTGATCATCCTGGACCACGCGACCACGGGTGACGGCACGCTGACCGGGCTGATGCTGGCCGCTCGGGTCGCCGGGACCGGGCGGTCGCTGCGGGAGCTGGCGGGTGTGATGGAGCGGCTGCCTCAGGTGCTGATCAATGTGCCGGACGTCGACCGGACCCGGGTCGGGGCCTCGGCCGAACTCGCGGCCGCCGTCGCCGAGGCGGAGCGGGAGCTGGGGGCGACGGGGCGGGTGCTGTTGCGTCCGTCGGGGACGGAGCCGTTGGTCCGTGTGATGGTCGAGGCGGCGGACATCGATCAGGCTCGGTCGGTGGCGGGGCGGCTGGCGGACGCGGTGAAGTCGGCGCTGGGATGAGGTCGGCGGCCGGGTAGGGGTTTGGGGTTCTGTCGTGGGCGGGCTGCGGGTTTGTGGTGGCCTGTCGCGCGGTTCCCCGCGCTCCTTCACAGCTTGCGCAGGCTCAGGCGTTGGACCTTGTGGTCCGGGCCCTTGCGCAGGACCAGGGTGGCTCGGCCTCGGGTGGGCGCGACGTTTTCCACCAGGTTGGGCCGGTTGATGGTGCGCCAGGTCGTGCGCGCGTAGTCGAGGGCCTCCTCCTCCGACACCTGGGTGTACCTGCGGAAGTACGAGGACGGGTTCTGGAAGGCGGTCTCGCGCAGCTTCGTGAAGCGGTTGAGATACCAGCGCTCGATGTCCTCGGTGCGGGCGTCGACGTACACGCTGAAGTCGAAGTAGTCGGCGAGGCCGACCCGGGTGCGGCCGTCCTTGCCGGGCAGGGCGGGCTGCAGCACGTTCAGCCCCTCGACGATCAGGATGTCCGGGCGGCGGACCGTGAGCTTCTGACCGGGGACGATGTCGTAGATGAGGTGGGAGTAGACGGGGGCCGTGACCTCGCCCTTGCCCGCCTTGATGTCGGCGACGAAACGGGTGAGGGCGCGGCGGTCGTACGACTCCGGGAAGCCCTTGCGCGACATCAGACCGCGGGCTTCCAGCTCCTTGGTGGGCAACAGGAAGCCGTCCGTGGTGACCAGCTCGACGCGTGGGTGCTCGGGCCAGCGGGAGAGCAGGGCCTGCAGCAGACGGGCGACGGTGGACTTGCCGACCGCAACGGAACCGGCGACCCCGATGACGAACGGGGTGCCGGACTGGGAGCCCTGCTCGCCGAGGAACGTGTTCAGGGCGCCGCGGAGTCCGTCCGTGGCGCCGACGTAGAGGTTGAGCAGCCGGGACAGCGGGAGATAGATGTCCCGCACCTCGTCCAGATCGATGACGTCGCCGAGACCGCGCAGCTTCTCGACCTCGTCGGCGGTGAGCGGCAGCGGCGTCTTGTCGCGCAGCGCGCTCCACTCGGCTCGGGTGAGGTCGACATAGGGAGTCGCCTCCGGCCGCTGCCGGTGGGCGCTCCGGGGCATCGAGGAGACCGGAGAGATCACACTTCATTGTTACGGGAGTACGAACGGATGGTGAGGTGGGATCCGTCACGCAGGCCCTCGTCGCCCTTGCACCGTAAACCGGGCGGAGTCGGGACTTGGGGGGAATGTCAGTGCCGTGCGTCACAGTTGTGGGAGAGGTGGGCCCAGGCCGGGGTCCACAAACCCCGAGGGGCGACCCATGACCTATGCGATAGAAGCGGAAGGCCTGGTCAAGCGGTTCAAGGAGACCACGGCGCTGGCCGGTGTCGACCTGGGGGCCCGCAGGGGCTCGGTGCTCGGGCTGCTGGGTCCCAACGGTGCGGGGAAGACGACCGCCGTGCGGATCTTCGCGACGCTGCTGCGCCCCGACGCGGGGAGAGCCCATGTGGCAGGTCACGACGTGGTCCGGGACGCCGGGGTGGTGCGTGCCCTCGTCGGACTGACCGGGCAGTACGCGGCGGTGGACGAGAACCTGACCGGTACGGAGAATCTGCTGCTCATCGGCCGGTTGCTCGGTCTGCCGCGACGGGAGGCCAGGGCGCGGGGGAGTGAGCTGCTGGAGCGTTTTCAGCTGACCGACGCGGCCGGCCGGGCCGTGAAGACGTATTCGGGAGGCATGCGCAGGCGGCTGGACCTCGCGGCCAGCCTCGTGGGGAGACCCAGCATCCTCTTCCTCGACGAGCCGACCACCGGCCTCGACCCGCACAGCCGGGGCGAGCTGTGGGACCTGCTGCGGGGCCTGGTCGCGGACGGTGCGACCGCACTGCTGACCACGCAGTATCTGAACGAGGCCGATGTGCTCGCCGACGACATCGTGGTCATCGACAAGGGCCGGGTGATCGCCGAAGGAACTCCGGACCAGCTGAAGTCCCAGGTCGGCGGCCAGGTGCTGGAGCTTCGGCCCGTGCTGGCGCAGGACCTCGCGCGGGTGCACGCGCTCGTGGCCGGGGCAGCCGGTCCGCGCACCCAGATCGAGGGCGAGACCGTCACCGCTCCGGTGCAGGACCCCGAACTCATGCCGACCGTCGTGCGCACGCTCGACCGCGAAGGGATCGCGATAGGCGAGCTGGCCCTGCGCCGCTCGTCGCTCGACGAGGTCTTCCTCGCCCTGACCGGTCACCGCGCGGAACCCGGCGAGCCCGAGGGCAACGGCGGCGCGACCGTCCGGGACGAGGGCGAACTCCAGAAGGCGGTGAACCGGACATGACCGCCACCACCGTCACGGCCCCGCTCACCGGATCGGGCCGCGTGCCGCCCCTGGCCGGGCTGCAGCAGACCTTCACGATGGCCTGGCGGAGCCTGGTCGCGGTCAAGCACAACCCGCTCGAGCTGGTCGACTACAGCATCACGCCGATCATGTTCGTGTTCCTCTTCACCTACGTGCTGGGCGGGCAGATGGCCGGATCACCCGAGGCGTATCTGAAGTACGCGCTGCCCGGGATCATCGTGCAGAACACCCTGTTCATGACGATGTACACGGCGATGGCGCTCAACACCGACCTCACCAAGGGCGTCTTCGACCGGCTGCGCAGCCTGCCGATAGCCCGCTCCGCCCCGCTCATCGGACGGATCACCGCGGACCTCGCCAAGCATGTGTGGGCGCTGCTGCTGATGATCGGCCTCGGTCTGCTGCTCGGCTTCCGGGTCACGGGCGGGTTCGGCGGATTCCTGCTCGGCACGCTGCTGGTGGTGGTGTTCGCCGCGGCCGTGTCGTGGGGCGCGGTACTGATCGGGATGCTCGCCGGAGATGCGGAGAAGGTGCAGGCGTTCGCCTTCACCATCATCTTCCCGATCACGTTCACCAGCAGCGCGTTCGTCGTCGTCGACACCATGCCCGGCTGGCTTCAGGCGTGGAGCGACGTCAACCCGGTCACCCATCTGTCCGACGCCTTCCGCGGGCTGCTGCTCGGGGGCCCGGTGGCGGAGCCGGTGCTGTGGTCGCTGGTGTGGGCCGCGGGGATAGCGCTCGTGTTCTATCCGCTGGCCATGAGGGCGTATCGCGCGAAGACATAAGGGGCTCGTATCCCCGTGAGAATTTCCGAATTCGGGCACGCGGAAGGCAGTTTCGGGCTGGGTTTCGGCCTTAGGCTGCCCCCCATGTGCGGAATCGTGGGATACGTGGGGTCGCAGTCGGCGCTCGATGTCGTGATGGCCGGGCTGAAGCGGCTGGAGTACCGGGGGTACGACTCGGCAGGTGTCGCCGTACTGGCGGACGGTGGGCTGGCGGCCGCGAAGAAGGCCGGGAAGCTCATCAATCTGGAGAAGGAACTGGTCGACCGGCCGCTGCCGACCGGCACGACGGGGATCGGGCACACACGGTGGGCGACCCATGGAGGGCCCACCGACGCGAACGCCCACCCGCATCTCGACAACGCGGGCCGCGTCGCCGTCGTGCACAACGGGATCATCGAGAACTTCGCCGCGCTGAGGGCCGAGTTGGAGGAGCGGGGGCACGCCCTCGCCTCCGAGACCGACACCGAGGTCGTCGCGCATCTGCTCGCCGAGGAGTTCTCCTCGTGCGCCGATCCGGCGGAGGCGATGCGGCTGGTGTGCCGGCGTCTGGAGGGGGCGTTCACGCTGGTCGCGGTGCACGCGGACGAGCCCGATGTGGTCGTGGGGGCGCGGCGGAACTCGCCGCTCGTGGTGGGCGTTGGAGAGGGCGAGGCCTTTCTCGCCTCGGACGTCGCCGCGTTCATCGCCCACACGCGGTCGGCGATCGAGCTGGGTCAGGACCAGGTGGTGGAGCTGCGCCGGGACTCGGTGACGGTGACCGGCTTCGACGGCCGCCCCGCCGATGTGCGCTCGTACCACATCGACTGGGACGCGTCGGCCGCGGAAAAGGGGGGTTATGACTACTTCATGCTCAAGGAGATCGCCGAGCAGCCCAAGGCTGTCGCCGATACCTTGCTGGGGCGTATCGACGACTCCGGTTCGCTGACGCTCGACGAGGTCCGTATCTCCGCCGCCGAGCTGCGCGAGGTCGACAAGGTCGTCATCATCGCGTGCGGTACGGCGTTCCACGCCGGGCTGATCGCCAAGTACGCCATCGAGCACTGGACGCGGATTCCGTGCGAGGTGGAGCTGGCGAGCGAGTTCCGCTACCGGGACCCGATCCTCGACCCGCGCACGCTGGTGATCGCCATCTCGCAGTCCGGCGAGACGATGGACACGCTGATGGCGCTGCGGCACGCCCGCGAGCAGGGCTCCAAGGTGCTGGCGATCTGCAACACCAACGGCTCGACGATCCCGCGCGAGTCGGACGCGGTGCTGTACACCCACGCCGGGCCGGAGGTCGCCGTCGCGTCGACCAAGGCGTTCCTGACCCAGCTCGTGGCCTGCTATCTCGTCGCGCTGTATCTGGGCCAGGTACGGGGCACCAAGTGGGGCGACGAGATCGATGCGGTGATCCGTGACCTGTCGCAGATCTCCGGTGAGGTCGAGCGCGTCCTGGAGACCATGGAGCCGGTGCGCGCGCTGGCGCGGACGCTCGCCTCGAAGAACACGGTCCTGTTCCTCGGGCGGCATGTCGGGTATCCGGTGGCACTGGAGGGCGCCCTCAAGCTCAAGGAACTCGCCTATATGCACGCCGAGGGCTTCGCGGCGGGGGAGCTCAAGCACGGGCCGATCGCGCTGATCGAGGAGGACCTGCCCGTGGTGGTCGTCGTGCCCTCACCCCGTGGCCGTTCCGTTCTGCACGACAAGATCGTCTCCAATATCCAGGAGATCCGGGCGCGGGGTGCGCGGACCATCGTGATCGCGGAGGAGGGTGACGAGACGGTCGTGCCGTACGCCGACCATCTGATCCGCATCCCGGCGACACCGACGCTCCTTCAGCCCCTGGTGGCCACGGTCCCGTTGCAGGTCTTCGCCTGCGAGCTGGCCACCGCCCGCGGCAACGAGGTGGACCAGCCACGGAACCTGGCGAAGTCGGTGACGGTGGAGTAGCGGCCCGCCGATGGTTTCGTAGAGTGCGCGGATGAGCATCATCGGGGTCGGAATCGACGTGGCCGAGATCGACCGGTTCGAGGCGTCGCTGCGGCGGACGCCCGGCCTGGCCGAACGGGTCTTTCTGCAAAGCGAGTTGCTGCTGCCCAACGGGGATCGCCGGGGCGTCGCCTCGCTCGCCGTCCGCTTCGCGGCGAAGGAGGCGCTCGCCAAGGCGCTGGGCGCCCCCGCGGGCCTGCTCTGGACCGACGCGGAGGTCTATGTCGAGGACAGCGGGCAGCCACGCCTGAGGGTGAAGGGGACCGTGGCCGCGCGGGCGGCCGAACTCGGGGTGCGGTCATGGCATGTGTCGCTCAGTCATGACGCGGGGGTGGCGTCGGCGGTGGTGATCGCGGAGGGGTGAGCGTCGCGGCCAGGTCCTGTCGTCAACTCCCGTCGTCCGCCCGAAGGGCGGGCCTCGCGGCGTCAGGTGCGTGCTCTCGGCGTGCCGGGGCCCGGCCCTCGTACTGGACGTACTTGGGTCAGGGCCCGGTGCGGCGAGTGGGGGTCCCCCCTGCTCGAAGAGCTTGGGGAAGCGCGCATGGCGTCGCGTGGCAGGCGGGAGTTTGACGACCGGGCCCAGGGGGAGAGCGCAGCGGGCGGACCCCGGCGCTCCCCTTTTCGGGGCCGCCGGTGCGGCAGACTCGTTCGTATGCGTACTGCGTACTGCGTGGAGACGGTCAGGAGCGCCGAGCGGGAGTTGATGGCGCGGCTTCGGGACGGGGCGTTGATGCAGCGGGCCGCGGCCGGGCTCGGCGCCGCCTGTGCGGAGTTGTTGGGGCGGGTCTACGGGAGCCGGGTCGTTCTGCTCGTCGGCAGTGGTGACAACGGCGGGGACTGCCTTTACGCCGGGGCCCGTCTCGCCCGGCGCGGTGCCGGGGTCACCGCGGTGCTGCTCGCGCCCGACCGCACGCACGCCGGTGGTCTTGCCGCCCTGCGCCGGGCGGGCGGTGGCGTCGCGCGGCCCGGTACCGCCGAGGCTGTGATCGAGCGGGCCGACCTCGTCGTCGACGGCATCGTCGGGATCGGCGGCAAGGGCGGCCTGCGGCCCGACGCGGCGGCGCTCGCCGAGGCGGCCGAGCGGGCGCGGGCCGCCGTCGTCGCCGTCGACCTGCCGAGCGGGGTCGACGCCGACACGGGCGAGGTCCACGGGGCCGCGGTCCGGGCCGATCTCACCGTCACCTTCGGGACGCACAAGCCGGGGCTGCTGATCGATCCCGCACGCGAGTACGCCGGTTCGGTGCGGCTCGTCGACATCGGGCTCGGGCCCGAACTGCCCGCCGAGGCCGAGCTGGAGGCCCTGCAGCATGCGGACGTGGCCGCGCTGCTGCCCGTACCCGGTTCCGAGAGCGACAAGTACCGGCGGGGCGTCGTCGGCATCGCCGCCGGGTCGGCGCGCTATCCGGGGGCGGCCGTGCTCGCGGTGTCGGGGGCGCTGCGGGGCGGGGCCGGGGCCGTGCGGTACGTCGGGCCCGCCGGGGACGCGGTGATCTCCCGTTTCCCGGAGACGCTCGTGTCGGACAAGGGGCCGCGGAAGGCGGGGCGCGTGCAGGCGTGGGTCGTCGGGCCCGGCGCCGGGGACGACGCGGCGACCGTGGCGGAGGTGCTGGCGGAGGACGTACCCGTGCTCATCGACGCGGACGGGTTGCGGCTGGCCGACCGGGACACCGTACGGGCCCGCACGGCACCGACCCTGATGACCCCGCACGCCGGCGAGGCGGCCGCGCTGCTCGGAGTGGCGCGGGAGGAGGTCGAGGGGGCCCGGCTGGCCTCGGTGCGGGAGCTGGCGGGGCGCTATGCGGCGACCGTGCTGCTGAAGGGGTCGACGACCCTGGTGGCCGACTCCGCGGGCGGACCGGTGCGGGTGAACGCGACCGGGACGTCCTGGCTGGCCACGGCGGGCAGCGGGGACGTGCTGTCGGGGCTCGCGGGGTCACTGCTGGCGGCGGGGCTGTCCGCGGTGGACGCGGGGAGCGCGGCGGCGTATCTGCACGGGCTGGCCGGGAGGTTCGCGGCGGACGGGGCGCCGGTCGGCGCGCATGACGTGGCGGAGGCGATTCCGAGGGCCTGGCGGGATGTACGGGACTGAACAGGCGTACGGCGCCGCTCCGGGCGGGTGGGCACGGGCTGCCCGTACGGGTGACTCCCCCCGCGCGCCACCGCCCGCCCCCGCGCCACCCGCGTTTCTCTGATCGCATGATCAGCAGACATATCGCATGCCGAGGTGTCGCCGTGCTGCTCGCCGCGGTGGTCGCCCTCCCGGCGGCAACCGCCTCGGCCGAATCCCTGCGTCCGGCCGGCGGAGGTCCCGAGGCCGGATCCGTGCCGCCCGCCGACGCGTCCGCGCCGCTGGTCCGCGCCGCCGGCGCGGCGTGCAGCAAGCGGACCGGGCCGTATCAGCGGGCCGTGGAGAAAGGGCTGAAGCGCAAGGTGGACGGGAAGCAGTCGGCCGCCGACTGCCGGGCCATCCGCGCGTTCCAGAAGAAGCAGAAGATCAAGCCCGCCATCGGGTTCGCGGGGCCCGTCACCTGGGCGCGGATCCAACTCCTCGCGGCACGGAGGAACCCAACGCCGCGAAGAAGTGCCCGGTTCGGACGTACCGGGTCGTCTGTGTCGATCTCAGCCGGCAGCTGACCTGGGTGCAGAAGGGGAAGAAGACCGTCCTCGGGCCCTTGAACATGCGCAGCGGGCGCGCGGGGTACCGGACGCGGACCGGGTGGCACACGGTCTACTGGCGGCACAAGAACCACTGGTCGACGCTGTACAACGCCCCCATGCCGTACGCCCAGTTCTTCAGCGGCGGGCAGGCCTTCCACGCCGTGTACGACACCATCTTCACGACCGGCGGCTCCACGGGCTGCGTGAATCTGAAACCCGCCGACGCCCGCAAGCTGTGGGACACCCTCAAGACCGGCGACCGCGTCTACGTATGGGGGCGAAGGCCCGGTAGCTAGATAGCCTCCGGCGCTGTCCGACCCCTCTGAGACACTGGGGGCGCCATGAGTGAGACAGCAGCAGCGCCGACCGCACCCCTGCGCGCCCGCGCCGAGATCGACCTGGCCGCCCTGCGCGCCAATGTGCGGACCCTGCGCGCCCTCGCGCCGGGTGCGGCCCTGATGGCCGTGGTCAAGTCCGACGCGTACGGCCACGGGGCGGTGCCGTGTGCCCGCGCTGCCGTCGAGGCGGGGGCGAGCTGGATCGGCACCGCCACGCCCGAGGAGGCGCTGGCGCTGCGCGCCGCAGCCGGGCTGCCGGAGCACATCAGGATCATGTGCTGGCTGTGGACGCCCGGCGGGCCCTGGCGGGAGGCGATCGAGGCCGGTCTCGATGTGGGCGTGAGCGGGATGTGGGCCCTCAGGGAGGTCACGGAGGCCGCGCGGCAGGCCGGCACGCCCGCGCGCGTGCAGCTCAAGGCCGACACCGGTCTCGGGCGCAACGGGTGCCCGCCCGGCGACGACTGGGCCGAGCTGGTGGGCCGGGCCCTGCGGGCCGAGGCCGAGGGGCTCGTCCGGATCACCGGGCTGTGGTCGCACCTCGCCTGCGCCGACGAACCGGGGCACCCCTCCATCGCCCCCCAGCTCACCCTCTTCCGGGAGATGGTGGCGTACGCCGAACAGCAGGGCGTCCGCCCCGAGGTGCGGCACATCGCCAACTCGCCGGCCACGCTCACCCTTCCGGAGAGCCACTTCGACCTCGTCCGCACCGGGATCGCCCTCTACGGCATCTCGCCCAGCCCGGAGCTCGGCACCCCGGCCGACCTCGGGCTGCGCCCGGTGATGACGCTCTCGGCGTCGGTCGCGCTGGTGAAGCACGTTCCGGGAGGTCACGGCGTCAGTTACGGGCATCACTACGTCACGCCGGGCGAGACCACCCTCGGCCTCATCCCCGTCGGCTACGCGGACGGCATCCCACGACACGCCTCCGGGACCGGCCCGGTGCTGGTGGGCGGAAAGTGGCGCACAGTCGCGGGGCGGGTCGCGATGGACCAGTTCGTCGTCGACCTCGGCGGGGACGAGCCCGAGCCCGGCGCGGAGGCGGTCCTGTTCGGGCCCGGCGACCGCGGCGAGCCCACCGCCGAGGACTGGGCGCAGGCGGCGGGGACGATCGCGTACGAAATCGTCACACGGATCGGGACGCGCGTTCCCCGCGTCTATAGGAATGCGTCCGTGTGAACGAGGCACAGTTCCCATGAAAGACGAACGAGTTCCCGTGAAGGACGGACCAGACCGGTAACCCGCACGGCAAAGACGCGAAGAGGAGCGGTACGTGAGCGAGAGCAGCGCGGAGGCAGCCGCGGCCGTCGCCTCCGCCACGGCGGCGGCCGGGAACTGGCGCCGGGCGACCGGCATCGCCGGCGTCGCGATAGGCGTGGTGGCCGCGGGCGCGGCCGCCGGTGTGGCGATAGAGCGGCTCACCGTCGGACGTGGCATGCGGATGAAGGCGCGGCTCGTCCTCGACTCGGCGGGGCCGTACGGGACACTGCGCGGCACCCCCGGCAAGGCGTACGCCGACGACGGCACGGAGCTGTACTACGAGGTCGACGACATCGACCCGGACGCCGTGCCCGCGCTCGCACCACGCCGCCGGCGGCTGTTCGGCCGCAAGGCCCCCGCCCCGGTCACCGTCGTCTTCAGCCACGGCTACTGCCTCAGCCAGGACTCCTGGCACTTCCAGCGCGCGGCGCTGCGCGGAGTCGTCCGGACCGTGCACTGGGACCAGCGCAGCCACGGCCGGTCCGGGCGCGGAGTGGCGCAGACCCAGGACGGCGTGCCGGTCAGCATCGACCAGCTCGGCCGCGATCTGAAGGCGGTCATCGACGCCGCCGCGCCCCAGGGCCCCATAGTGCTGGTCGGCCACTCGATGGGCGGGATGACCATCATGGCGCTGGCCGACCAGTATCCGGAGCTGATCCGCGACCGGGTCGTGGCCACGGCCCTCGTCGGTACGTCCTCGGGGCGGCTCGGCGAGGTCAACTTCGGGCTTCCCGTCGCCGGCGTCAACGCGGTGCGGCGGGTGCTGCCCGGAGTGCTGAAGGCGCTGGGCCAGCAGGCGGCCCTGGTGGAACGGGGGCGGCGGGCCACCGCCGATCTGTTCGCCGGGATCATCAAGCGGTACTCGTTCGCGTCCCGGGAGGTCGACCCGGCCGTCGCCCGGTTCGCCGAGCGGATGATCGAGGGCACGCCGATCGACGTGGTCGCCGAGTTCTACCCGGCGTTCACGGACCACGACAAGACCGGGGCGCTCGACTGCTTCACGGACATGCCGGTGCTGGTGCTGGCCGGGGTCAGCGATCTCGTCACGCCCAGTGAGCACAGCGAGGCCATCGCCGATCTGCTGCCGGACGCGGAGCTGGTGCTCGTTCCGGACGCCGGGCACCTCGTCATGCTGGAGCACCCGGAAGTGGTCACCGACCGCCTCGCCGACCTGCTGACCCGCGCGGGCGCGGTCCCCGCAGGGGCTACCGTAAGTGGCTATGGAAGCACCAGCAGCACCGCACGACCCGGCTGAGCCCTTTTCCCTGGACATCACCGTCCATTCCCCCGACCAGATGCGGGAGCTGGGCCGCAGGCTGGCCAAGCTGCTGCGCGCGGGCGACCTCGTGATGCTCAGCGGGGAGCTCGGCGCGGGCAAGACGACGCTGACCCGCGGGCTCGGCGAGGGCCTCGGCGTCCGTGGTGCGGTGACCTCCCCGACCTTCGTGATCGCCCGTGTGCACCCCTCCCTCGGGGACGGTCCGCCGCTGGTCCACGTGGACGCGTACCGCCTGGGCGGCGGGCTCGACGAGATGGAGGACCTCGACCTCGATGTGTCGCTGCCCGAGTCGTTGATCGTCGTGGAGTGGGGCGAGGGCAAGGTCGAGGAGCTGACCGACGACCGTCTGCAGGTCGTCATCCACCGGGCCGTCGGGAACACGACGGACGAGGTGCGCCATGTGACGCTGACCGGGCTGGGGGAGCGCTGGGCGGCCGTCGATCTGAGCGTGCTCTCGGCGTGAGCCGCCGGGTTCCATGAACGTTCCGACAACACGTCGGCAAGATGTTGCGTTCGGTGTCTTGTGCGTGGTCACATGGTATCCAGTGCGTAGTTAGGTGTGCCTAACCACGTCGCCCCCCGGACCTCAGGAGGCGTCCATGCCGGCCACGGAGCGAGACGAGGCGCTGCCCCGTGTGGTGTCCATGCACGACCTGCTGGCGGCATGTGCGGCGGCGGACGTGATCTCGAAGCCGCCGCGCGAGTCGGAGCCGCGGCGGCCGGAACCCGGCGAGGACCAGCCCGAGGCCGCGTGACCCCCGTGCGGGCGAGTCGTCCCCGAGAGTGAAAAGAGTGACCAGGGCGCCTGAATGCGCTGGACAGGCCCTGCTAGCGAATGACGACGACCTGTTCGCCGACCAGCGCGAACTTCCACATCGCGTAGCCGTCCGCCCGGGACTCCCGGATGCCGCCCGTGCGCACCTTCGGGTCGACCTGCTCCTTCGGCGGTCCCACGGCCGCGCTGAAACCGATGTGCACCCCGTCCCTGCTGGTGAAACGGACGACGTGCTCGATGGGGGTACCGTCCGTGCCGGTGACCGCCCCGGAACGGGACGTGACCCGGTGGACACCGGTGCGCGGGTCGACCGACCCGGGCACGACCCGGAACGTGCGCCGGACCTTGTTGCCCGCGCCGACCAGCCACACCCGGTCGTCGTCCAGCGAGTAGACGACCCGCCGGCCGGTGCCGGACCCGGCGGGCAGGGCGGCGGGGTTCCTCTTGTCCCGGGGCATCTTCGAGGCGGCCGCTGCGGGGGAGTTGCGCTCGTGGCCCCCGCCCAGGCTGCCCGGGACGCTCGCCGAGGCCTGGTAGGCGAGGACGCCGACCGTCGCGAGGGCCGCCGCGGTGAGCCCGGCCACGAATCCGGCGCTGCCTGTTGACACCGTCGCCCACCTCGGTCGTCTCGTACGTCACGCTTCGTGGCGACGGTAGCAGCAGGAGCCCGCCCGACCGGGGCGGCCGTCCCGCGCCGGGCCCGTGTCGGAATCCCGGCTGTCCCGAGCCGTCCGACACAGGCCCTGCGGAGCCGTAGGCTGTTTGCGTGCTCTTGCTCGCTCTGGATACCGCCACCCCCGCCGTCACCGTCGCCCTGCACGACGGCACGGCCGTCATCGCCTCGTCGAGCCAGGTGGACGCGCGCCGGCACGGAGAGCTGCTGCTGCCGGCCGTGGACCGTGTGTTCGCCGAGGCCGGGCTCACGCTCGACGCCGTCAGCGGCATCGTTGTCGGCATCGGCCCCGGCCCCTACACCGGACTGCGGGTCGGTCTGATGACCGCGGACACCTTCGGGCTCGCGCTCGGCGTCCCCGTGCACGGTGTGTGCACGCTCGACGGCCTCGCGTACGCCGCCGACATCGAGAAGGGCCCCTTCGTCGTGGCGACCGACGCCCGCCGCAAGGAGGTCTACTGGGCGCGGTACGCCGACTCCCGTACCCGGCTGACCGACCCCGCAGTCGACCGTCCCGCCGACATCGCCGGCCGGGTGGCGGGGCTGCCCGCCGTCGGCGCCGGCGCGCTGCTGTACCCGGACACCTTCCCGAACGTGCACGAGCCCGAGCGTGTGTCCGCCGCCGCCCTCGCCTCCCTGGCCGCCGAGAAACTGGCCGCGGGCGAGGCGCTCCCGGCTCCCAGACCGCTCTACCTGCGCCGTCCCGACGCCCAGGTCCCCAAGAACTACAAGGTGGTCACCCCCAAGTGACCGACACCATGACCTTTCGACTGCGCGAGATGCGCTGGTGGGACATCGACCCCGTGCTCGAGCTGGAGAAGGATCTCTTCCCCGAGGACGCCTGGTCGCGGGGGATGTTCTGGTCCGAGCTGGCCCATTCGCGGGGGCCCGGGACGACCCGGCGGTATCTCGTCGCCGAGCACGGCGACCGCATCGTCGGCTACGCCGGCCTCGCCGCCTCCGGGGACCTCGCCGACATCCAGACCATCGCCGTGGCCCGCGACCAGTGGGGGACGGGGCTCGGCGGACAGCTGCTGACCGAACTGCTGCGGGCCGCGACCGCTTTCGACTGTGCCGAAGTGATGCTGGAGTGCCGGATCGACAACACCCGGGCGCAGAAGCTGTACGAGCGCTTCGGCTTCGAAGCCATCGGCTTCCGGCGCGGCTACTACCAGCCGGGCAACGTCGACGCCCTGGTGATGCGACTGACCGACCCAGCAACCTCCGTACAAGGAACCGAGATCAATGGCTGACGAACCGCTCGTCCTCGGCATCGAGACCTCCTGCGACGAGACCGGCGTCGGCATCGTCCGCGGCACCACCCTGCTGGCCGACGCCATCGCGTCCAGCGTCGACGAGCACGCCCGCTTCGGCGGGGTCGTGCCCGAGGTCGCCTCGCGGGCGCATCTGGAGGCGATGGTGCCGACCATCGGCCGTGCGCTGAAGGAGGCGGGGGTGAGCGCGCGGGACCTCGACGGCGTCGCGGTGACCGCCGGTCCCGGCCTGGCCGGTGCACTGCTGGTCGGCGTCTCGGCGGCGAAGGCGTACGCCTACGCGCTCGGCAAGCCCCTGTACGGCGTCAACCACCTCGCCTCCCACATCTGCGTCGACCAGCTGGAGCACGGCGCGCTGCCGGAGCCGACGATGGCGCTGCTGGTGTCCGGCGGGCACTCCTCCCTGCTGCTGTCCTCGGACATCACCTCGGACGTCCGGCCCATGGGCGCGACGATCGACGACGCGGCCGGCGAGGCCTTCGACAAGATCGCGCGCGTGCTGAATCTGGGCTTCCCGGGCGGCCCGGTGATCGACCGGTACGCGAAGGAGGGCGATCCGTCGGCGATCGCGTTCCCGCGTGGTCTGACCGGCCCGCGCGACCCGGCGTACGACTTCTCCTTCTCCGGTCTGAAGACGGCCGTGGCCCGCTGGATCGAGGCGAAGCGTGCGGCGGGTGAGGAGGTGCCGGTGCGCGATGTGGCGGCCTCGTTCCAGGAGGCGGTCGTGGATGTGCTGACGCGCAAGGCCGTACGGGCCTGCAAGGACGAGGGCGTCGACCATCTGATGATCGGCGGCGGTGTCGCGGCCAACTCCCGGCTGCGGGCGCTGGCCCAGGAGCGCTGCGAGGCGGCCGGCATCCGGCTGCGTGTGCCGCGGCCCAAGCTGTGCACCGACAACGGGGCGATGGTGGCGGCGCTCGGCGCGGAGATGGTGGCCCGGAACCGGCCCGCCTCCAGCTGGGACCTGTCGGCGGACTCCTCCCTGCCGGTGACGGACCCGCATGTCCCAGGGCACGACCATGTCCACGAAGTCAGCAAGGAGAACCTCTACTCATGACGGTCGCGTTGATGTGGGAGGCCCGGGCGGCGGAGGGGCGGAGCGAGGAACTCCTGGCCTGGGCCCGCCGGCAGGAGCTGACCGAGCGTCCCGTACGCCGCGAGAGCTTCCGTGCCCCGCAGGACCGGGTCCTGGTCATCACCTGGTGGGACGCGGCCCTCGACGCCGAACTCCCCGAACTGCCCGAGCCGGACGCGGAGCTGATGACCCGCTCGGTGCATCGGTGGCGGTTCGAGTCGCTCGGCGAGGGCTGAGGAGGGGCAGTTCGGGGGCATCTTGGCACCTTTGAGGCGTACATGAGTGCCCGCCTCCGGCAGGAACGGTCAGAACACCAGCAACTCGCCCTGGACGCCGGGCAGTTGCAATGGGGCCACGTAGTATCGCCGCCCCTTCGTCACGATGGCCCGTAGGGCTACGATCGCCGTCATGGCAGCCCGGGAGCCCGTCGCGACGCTCGCCGAGATCGCGCGAGAGGCCGGCGTGTCCGCGCCGACCGTTTCGAAGGTCCTCAACGGCCGCGCCGATGTGGCCCCCGCGACCCGCACCCGTGTCGAGGAACTGCTGCGCGCCCACGGTTACCGGCGCCGGCGGGCGGAGGCGAGCCGTTCGCCGCTGATCGACCTCGTCTTCCACGAGTTGGAGAGCGCGTGGGCGATGGAGGTCATCCGGGGGGTGGAGAACGTGGCGAGGCAGGCGGGCCTCGGCGTCGTGCTCTCCGAGAGCGCGGGCCGGCTGACCCCCGGCCGGACCTGGGCCGACCAGGTCGCCGCCCGCCGCCCGCACGGAGTGATCCTCGTGCTGTCCGGGCTCGACGCGTCCCAGCGTGCGCTGCTGAACAGCCGTTCCATCCCGTACGTGGTGATGGACCCGGCCGGCGACCCGGGCCCGGAGATGCCGTCGATCGGCGCCACCAACTTGCAGGGCGGGCTTGCCGCCACCCGGCATCTGGTCGAGCTGGGGCACACCCGGATCGGCGCGATCAGCGGACCGTCCCGCATGATGTGCAGCCGTGCCCGCATCGACGGCTACCGGGCCGCCCTGGAGACGGCCGGGCTGCCGGTCGACCCCGCGCTCGTCGCCGACGGCGATTTCCACCACGAGACCGGCTACCGGTGCGGGCTGGAGCTGCTGCGCAGGCCCTACCGGCCCACCGCCGTGTTCGCGGGCAACGACCTCCAGGCGCTCGGGCTGTACGAGGCCGCGCGCGAGCTGGGGCTGCGCATCCCGGAGGACCTGAGCGTGGTCGGGTTCGACGATCTGCCGGTGGCGCGCTGGGTCGGGCCGCCGCTGACGACCGTACGGCAGCCGCTCACGGAGATGGCCGAGGCGGCCGCGAAGCTGGTGCTGGACCTCGGACGCGAGGACGGCTCCGATGCGGAGGCGACGAGCGTGGAGGCGACGAGCGTGGAGCTGGCGACCAGCCTGGTGGTGCGCGGCAGCACGGGGGTGCCTCCCGTGGGCGGGGTCTGAGCGGGACCTGAGAAGCGTGAGATTCCCCGAAGAAAACAGACCCGGACCCCAACCACTAACAATCTCCTAATAATTCGGACCTACGTTCACCCCCGTGACCGGACACTCGGAGATCGGCGACGACAGCAGACGGACGGGCCGGCGGACGGGGCTGAGGAAGGCCGTCGGCCTCACGCTGGCCGGCGCCCTGGTCCTGGGCATCGCCACGGCGGGGTGGGCCTACTGGCATCTGAACAGCAACATCAAGAGCGTCGACATCAACAGCGCCCTCGGCGACGACCGGCCGGCGAAGGCGGTGACCACCTCGACGCCCTCCGGCACGGCCTCCCCCTCCGCGCTGCCCACCGAGGCCCTGAACATCCTGGTCCTGGGCTCCGACTCGCGCAGCGGCAAGGAGAACCAGGAACTCGGCGGCGGAAGCAGCACCGGCGCCCGTTCCGACACGGCGATGGTCGTCCACATCGACGCAGGCCGTGCCTCCGCCACCGTCGTCAGCATCCCGCGCGACACGCTCGTCACCCGCCCGTCCTGCCCGCTGCCCTCAGGGGGGACCTCGGCGGTGGCGTACGACGCGATGTTCAACAGCGCCTACTCGCTGGGCGGTCCGGTGTGTGCCGTCAAGACGGTCGAGTCGATCACCGACGTCCGTATGGACCACTACATCGAGATCGACTTCTCCGGTTTCGCGCAGCTGGTGAACGCGCTCGGCGGGGTCACCGTCACCACGGACGAGGACATCGACGACGACGACAGCCACCTGACACTCGCGGCCGGCACCCACACCCTCAACGGCACCCAGGCCCTGGCCCTGGCCCGCACCCGGCACGGCATAGGCGACGGCAGCGACCTGGGCCGAATAGGGCTCCAGCAGAAGCTCGTGAAGGCCCTGCTGGAACAGATCGCCTCGACGAACCTCCTCGCCGACCCGGCCGAGCTGTACGCCGTCGCCGACGCGGTGACCGGCAGCCTGACCACGGACACCGGCCTCGACTCGCTCAACGAGCTGATGCGCCTCGGCCAGAGCCTGAAGGGCCTGTCGGCGGACGAGGTGACGACGGTGACCATGCCGGTCGTGACGGCGGCCTCGGACAGCAACCGTGTGGTGGCGGACGAGCCGGAGGCCGGCGAACTCTGGGATTCACTGCGCTGACCTGCGGAAACAGGACCGCGGAAGAAACTTCGGAGAATGTCGGCTCCTGTGTCGATCCGGGTGTCTCCCGATCGACGCAGGGGTGAGAGGCCGGAAAGGTCCCGGCCCTTACCGACACGAGGAGTCACCATGCCGCGCTACCTCTCCCTGGTCCGTATCGACGAGGCGAACGCTCCCGCCGAGGGCCCCAGCCCCGAGCTGATGCAGCGGATGGGCGAGCTGATCGAGGAGATGACGAAGGCCGGGGTCCTGCTCGACACCGCCGGTCTGACCCCGTCCGCCCAGGGCAGCCGGGTGCACTACACGGGCGGCGAACTCTCCGTCACCGACGGACCCTTCACCGAGTCCAAGGAGGTCATCGGGGGCTACGCCCTCATGCAGGCCAAGGATCAAGCCGAGGCGATCGAGTGGACCAAGCGGTTCCTGAAGATCCACGAGGCGCACTGGACGGTGACCTGCGAGGTGCGGGAGATCGTGGAGGGCTGAACCCTCCTTTGCTTCGGGCCGCCCCGGGTGTTGCATGGAGGGTTGTGAGCTCACAGCCCTCCGCAGTCCCGCCCTCCGCCGACCCGCGCGGCACCGTACGCGGCACCGTCGAGACCGTCTTCCGCATGGAGTCCCCGCGGATCATCGCCGGCGTCGCCCGTATCGTGCGGGACGTCGGCATCGCCGAGGAACTGGCGCAGGACGCGCTGGTGGCCGCCCTGGAGCAGTGGCCGCGGGACGGGGTGCCGGACAACCCGGGCGCCTGGCTCATGGCCGCCGCCCGGCACCGCGCCGTCGATCTGATCCGGCGCCGGGAGAACTACGCCCGCAAGCTCCAGGAGATCGGGCGGGACCTGTCGGTCACCGCACCCCCGAAGGAGCCCGCCGACCCCGAGGACATCGACGACGACCTGCTCCGGCTCGTCTTCACCGCCTGCCACCCGGTCCTGTCCGCCGAGGCGCGCATCGCCCTGACGCTGCGTCTGCTCGGCGGTCTGACCACCGCCGAGATCGCCCGTGCGTTCCTGGTGCCGGAGCCGACGGTCGCCCAGCGCATCGTGCGCGCGAAGCGGACCCTGGCGGCGAAGAACGTCGCCTTCGAGGTGCCGTACGGGCCCGACCGCGAGGCCCGCCTCGGCTCCGTCCTCGACGTCATCTACCTGATCTTCAACGAGGGATACGCCGCCACGGCCGGCGACGACTGGCTGCGCCCCTCCCTGTGCGAGGACGCCCTGCGCCTGGCCCGGGTGCTGGCCGGTCTGATGCCCAAGGAACCGGAGGTCCACGGCCTGGCCTCCCTCATGGAGTTCCAGGCGTCCCGCGCCGCCTCCCGCACCGGCCCGCACGGGGAGCCCGTCCTGCTCCGCGACCAGAACCGCCGCCGCTGGAACCGCATGCTGATCGCCCGCGGCATCACCGCCCTGGACCGCGCCACCGCGACCGCCACCGGCGCCCCCGGCCCGTACGCCCTCCAGGCCGCGATCGCCGCCTGTCACGCGCTCGCACACTCCTACGAGGAGACCGACTGGCAGAAGATCGCCACCCTGTACGGCCTGCTCGCCGCCCGCGCCCCGTCCCCCGTAGTCCAACTCAACCGCGCGGTCGCGGTGTCGATGGCCGAGGGCCCCGGCCCGGCCCTGGACATCGTCGACACCCTCACCGCCGAACCGGCCCTGCGGGACTACCACTTGCTGCCGAGCGTGCGCGGCGATCTGCTGGCCCGGCTCGGGCGTACGACGGAGGCACGGGCCGAGTTCGAACGGGCGGCGGGGCTGACGCGGAACGAACGGGAACGGGAGCTGCTGGCAGCCAGGACGCGGGAGTGCGGTTCCTGAGCGCCTGTGACACAGGCTCTAACGGGAGTGCGGCTCCTGGGGTGAGGCGACCGTCGGCTGTGCGGGGGCTCCCACAAGCATGGCCGGTGCCCCCGCCATCCGGGTCAGGAACACGGTCGCCGAGTGCGGCCCGTGCGGCTTGGGAAGCACCTTGCGGCGCAGTTCCTCCGGCTCCACCGCCGAACCACGCTTCTTCACGGTCAGGATCCCGACCTCACGCTCCCGCAGCAGGGCCTTCAGCTTCTTCACGTTGAAGGGGAGCCGGTCGGTGATCTCGTACGCCGAGGCGTACGGCGTCGGTCGCAGTTCGTCCGCCGTGATGTACGCGATGGTCTCGTCGATCAGCCCGCCGTCGAGTTCCCCGGCCACCTCCGCGACCAGATGGGCCCGGATGACGGCGCCGTCGGGCTCGTACACATAGCGCCCCACGGGCCGGACCCGGGGATGCGGCAGGCCCCTGCCGAGCAGGGTGCGCGGCCCCGGCAGCAGGGTGGCGCGTACCGCGCCGGGCGCGGTGCCGAACCACAGCACCGCCTCCTTCACGTCCCCGCCGTCGGAGATCCACTCGGCCTCGGCCTCGGCGGGCACGGCCTCGTGCGGGATGCCGGGGGCGATCTTCAGTGCGGCGTGGGGCGCCCCGCGGGCCGCTTCCACGGCCCAGGACAATGGCGGCGAGTACGCCTCCGGGTCGAAGATCCGCCCACGCCCGCCGCGCCTCGCGGGATCGACGAACACGGCGTCGCAGCCGGCCGTCTCCACCTCCGTGACGTCCGCCTCCCGCACCTCGATCAGACCGGCGAGGCCCAGCGCCTGGGCGTTGGCGCGTGCCGTCGCCGCCGTCAGCGGGTCCCGGTCCACCGCGAGGACCCGGATCCCGGCCCGGGCGAGCGCGATCGCGTCCCCGCCGATCCCGCAGCACAGGTCCGCGACGGAGGTCACGCCCAGCGCCTTGAGCCGTCCGGCCCGGTACGCCGCCACACTCGCCCGGGTCGACTGCTCCACCCCGTTCGGGGTGAAGTACATCCGCCCCGCGTCCTCGGCCCCGAACTTCGCCGCCGCCCGCTGCCGCAGTCGCGCCTGTCCGAGCGCGGCGGACACCAGCTCGGCCGGGTGCTCGCGCCGCAGCCGGGTGGCGACCGTGAGTTCGTGTGCGGGGTCGGTATCGCGCACCTCGTCGAGGAGGGCGCGGCCTTCGGGGGTGAGGAGGGCGTCGAGGTCGTTCACCGGCTCATTGTGGGCCAGTCGGTGGAAGGTGCGCCTCCGGCGGCGGGCCGGGCCGGGGTGTCGGCCGGGGGCGGGGGCGGTGTCCTGCCAGGATCCGGCCCCATGCGAGCAGTACGAAAAAATGACAAATGCCGGGCTTCTACGGTGCTGCGGGTCCACGGCACGGTCCTCGTGCTCGCCGTGGCCACCCTCGCCTCCGGCTGTGCTCAGGGCGATTCCGGGGAAGTACGGCCGGCCTCCGGGCAGCAGCCCCTGCAGGCACCCCCGGCCCGCGCCCTCCAGCGCTACGCCGCACAGCTGCGCGCCGAGCACGCCGCCCGGGTCGCCGCCGCGAAGCGCTGGGGCCTGGCGAAGGCCCCGCTGCCCGCGCCGCCGCCCCCGGCGAAGAAGCCCGTCATCAGGACCCGCAAGGGCTTCGAGGTGGACGACCACAGGGAACTCGGCCTCCCCCCGGTCTTCACCACCGTCCCCACCCGGCAGAAGGTCGTCTTCCTCACCATCGACGACGGCGCCGAGAAGGACCGGGCCTTCCTGCGGATGATGAGCGATCTGAAGATCCCGTACACCGCCTTCCTCAGCGACTATCTGATCAAGGAGGACTACGGCTACTTCAAGCGCATGCAGGCCAGGGGAGTGGTGCTGAACAACCACACCCTGCACCACCCGTACCTGCGCGGGCTGTCGTACGCCCGCCAGAAGGCCGAGATCTGCGGCATGCAGGACGTGATCGAGAAGCGCTACGGCACACGCCCGGTCCTCTTCCGCCCGCCCTTCGGCAGCTACAACCAGGACACCCTGCGTGCCGCGAAGAGCTGCGGCGTCAAGTACGCGCCGCTGTGGGACCAGGAGGTCTTCGTCGACCGCTGGGAGTACCGCGAGTGGGACCGGGACATCCACCCCGGCGACATCGTCCTCACGCACTTCCGGGGCCGGACGCACTGGAAGGGCACGATGCCCGACATGATCCGCCGCTTCATGAACAAGATCACAGCCAAGGGTTACGCGGTGGCCCGGCTGGAGGACTATCTGTGAGGTTGCGGGCACTGACGGCCGCGGCACTCGCGGCGGCTCTCCTCGGCGCCTGCGCCCGTTCCGTCGACCCCGTCGAACGGCTCGGCCCGAAGGCCGCCCAGCGAGCCCGTATCCACGAACCGTCGTCCGCCGAGCCCGCGTACCGCCGCTGGGGCCTCACCGCCCCCCTCTCCCCGGCCCCGCACCCGCCCGACCGGCCCCCCGGCACCCGCGCCGCGGGCTCGGGCCTCCCGCCCGTCGTGCACCGCGTGCACACCCGCGACAAGGTCGTCTTCCTGACCTACGACGACGGCGCCGAGAAGGACCCGCGGTTCGTCGACATGGTCCGTGAACTACGGATCCCCGTCAGCCTGTTCCTCACGGACAGCGTCGTCGGCCCGGGCTACGCCCGCTTCGCCCGCCTCCGGTCGGCCGGCGCGACCGTCCAGAACCACACCCTCGACCATCCCGCCCTGCGCGGTCTGCCCTACGCCGGCCAGCGCGCCGAGATCTGCGGCCAGCAGGACAAACTCAGGTCCCGCTTCGGCATCCGCCCCCGCCTCTTCCGGCCCCCCTACGGCACCTACGACACGACCACCCTCCGCGCCGCCGCCGACTGCGGCGTCTCGGCGGTCGTCCTGTGGAGCGCGTCCATGGAGCCCACCGGCACGCTCACGTACGCCGACAGCGAGCACCACCTGCGCCCCGGCGACATCGTGTCGCTCCCATCGAACGACCCGACCGGCACCACACTGAGGAAACGAACGGAACGACTGCTGCGGAAGGTGCAGGGGAGGGGACTGACGGTGGGACGGCTGGAGGACTACCTGTAGGGCCCTTGAGGACTGCCTGCAGGGCCTTTTCAGCGGCCCTTTCTCAGCGGCTCCTTTCAGCTCAGCTTCTCAGCGGCTCCTTTCAGCGCCGGTCGCGGCACCTACAGCCCGTCCGGCGTTTGAGGACGAGGCCCGTTCAGGGCCGAAGCGGGGGCCTGGGGCGGCAGCCCCCAGACACACAGACCCAGGGCACCCTGGCAAACGAAACGCCCACCGAAAACCCCCCGCCACGCCGCAGGCATTGGCACTCCGCTTGACCGAGTGCTAACCGCAGTCATAGTCTCGGCTCTGGCACTCCCCCCTGGAGAGTGCCAACCACGCGACGGGCAGGTCCGGCACCCGCGACGACGGATCGACCTGGTCGCCACCTCAGACAGTTAACCCCGTGAGATCTCCGAAGGGGGAGGTCGGATCGTGACGACCGCCAGCTCCAAGGTTGCCATCAAGCCGCTCGAGGACCGCATCGTGGTCCAGCCGCTGGACGCCGAGCAGACCACGGCCTCTGGCCTGGTCATTCCGGACACTGCCAAGGAGAAGCCCCAGGAGGGCGTCGTCCTGGCCGTGGGCCCGGGCCGTTTCGAGAACGGCGAGCGGCTTCCGCTCGACGTCAAGACCGGCGACATCGTGCTGTACAGCAAGTACGGCGGCACCGAGGTGAAGTACAACGGCGAGGAGTACCTCGTCCTCTCGGCTCGCGACGTGCTCGCGATCATCGAGAAGTAGTTCACCCCGAAGCAATTGCTTTGAGCTGCGCCCCTGGCCCCCGCGACCACCAACTAGCCGGGCGCCCGGGGCGCAGTCTCTTTTCACCTAGATTTCCGAGAGGGCTCACGCTCCCATGGCGAAGATCCTGAAGTTCGACGAGGACGCCCGTCGCGCCCTCGAGCGCGGCGTCAACAAGCTTGCCGACACGGTCAAGGTGACGATCGGCCCCAAGGGCCGCAATGTCGTCATCGACAAGAAGTTCGGCGCGCCCACCATCACCAACGACGGTGTCACCATCGCCCGCGAGGTCGAGGTCGAGGACCCGTACGAGAACCTCGGCGCCCAGCTGGTGAAGGAGGTGGCGACCAAGACCAACGACATCGCGGGTGACGGCACCACCACCGCCACCGTGCTCGCCCAGGCGCTGGTCCGCGAGGGCCTGAAGAACGTCGCCGCGGGTGCCTCCCCGGCCGCCCTGAAGAAGGGCATCGACGCCGCCGTCGCCGCGGTCTCCGAGGACCTGCTCGCCTCGGCCCGCCCGATCGACGAGAAGTCCGACATTGCCGCCGTCGCCGCGCTGTCCGCCCAGGACCAGCAGGTCGGCGAGCTCATCGCCGAGGCGATGGACAAGGTCGGCAAGGACGGTGTCATCACCGTCGAGGAGTCCAACACCTTCGGTCTGGAGCTGGACTTCACCGAGGGCATGGCCTTCGACAAGGGCTACCTGTCGCCGTACTTCGTGACGGACCAGGAGCGCATGGAGGCCGTCCTGGAGGACCCGTACATCCTCATCAACCAGGGCAAGATCTCCTCGATCCAGGACCTGCTGCCGCTGCTGGAGAAGGTCATCCAGGCGGGTGCGTCCAAGCCGCTGCTGATCATCGCCGAGGACGTCGAGGGCGAGGCCCTGTCGACCCTGGTCGTCAACAAGATCCGTGGCACCTTCAACGCCGTCGCGGTGAAGGCCCCCGGCTTCGGCGACCGCCGCAAGGCGATGCTCCAGGACATGGCCGTCCTCACCGGCGCCACGGTCATCTCCGAGGAGGTCGGCCTCAAGCTCGACCAGGCCGGTCTGGACGTGCTGGGCTCCGCCCGCCGCGTGACGGTCACCAAGGACGACACGACCGTCGTCGACGGCGCCGGCAGCTCCGAGGACGTCGCGGGCCGCGTCAACCAGATCAAGGCCGAGATCGAGAACACGGACTCCGACTGGGACCGCGAGAAGCTCCAGGAGCGCCTCGCGAAACTGGCCGGCGGTGTGTGCGTGATCAAGGTCGGCGCCGCCACCGAGGTGGAGCTGAAGGAGAAGAAGCACCGTCTGGAGGACGCCATCTCCGCGACCCGCGCCGCGGTCGAGGAGGGCATCGTCTCCGGTGGTGGCTCCGCGCTCGTCCACGCCGTGAAGGTCCTGGAGGACAACCTCGGCAAGACCGGCGACGAGGCCACCGGTGTCTCCGTGGTCCGCCGCGCCGCGGTCGAGCCGCTGCGCTGGATCGCCGAGAACGCCGGCCTTGAGGGCTACGTCATCGTCTCCAAGGTCGCCGAGCTGGAGAAGGGCAACGGCTACAACGCCGCCACCGGTGAGTACGGCGACCTGGTCAAGGCCGGCGTCATCGACCCGGTCAAGGTCACCCGCTCCGCCCTGGAGAACGCCGCCTCCATCGCCTCCCTGCTGCTGACGACCGAGACCCTGGTCGTCGAGAAGAAGGAAGAGGAAGAGCCGGCCGCCGCGGGCCACGGCCACGGCCACGCGCACTGACGCGAGCCGACCCGGCGGTGAGCAACAGATGAGGCCCGGCACCCACGGGGGTGCCGGGCCTCACCCGCGTTCCTTACCTCTCCAGCGCGTCCAGCGCTCCCAGCTGGGCCATCAGCCCCAGCCGGTCGTACTGCCACCAGCCTTCGGCGATCTTCCCGTCCTCGCGGCACCGGAAGATGGACGTCCCGGTCATCATGACCTGTTTCCCGGTGGGGGCGATCCCCATGAAGTCGCCCTTGTGGGTCCCCCTCCAGGTCCACCGTGTGCACACCGTGTCACCTTGGGAGATCTGGTCCTCGACGGTGAACGCGAAGTCGAAGCCGCCCCGCCACATCTCCATCTCGCGGCGAATGGCGTCCATGCCGATGTTGTCCTGCTCGTTGGACGGATCGTGGTCGTGGTAGTCCTCGGCCATCAGCCCGTCGAGCGGCGGCAGGTCGCCCCGGGTGGCCATGACGTCGAACAGCCGGCGCACGTTCGCCGCGTACAACTGCTCGTCGCGCACCACGTCCAGATCGGTGAACGTGGGCATCTCGTCGCAGAGCGCGACCATCTCCTGAAAGATCCTGTCGGTCTCCGGAAGGTTCGAGTTCCGCATCGCCTCCTCGTACGACGGAAACTCCACGATCTCCACGAAGTGCGACGCGTCGGACCGGTCCCTGCCGACCAGGTCGTGAGTCGCCGTCCGCTTTCCCTGGGTCAGCTCGACCCACCTGTCCATCAGCTGGTTCAACTCGTCGAACCGGCTGGTCTTGCAGTCGATGAGCTGTACGAACGTCATGACGCAGCCTCCAGCCCCCCTGGCCCGCTGTTGTCACGCCCATTTTCGCACCAGAGGGCCCGCGTCACCCGGTCGGAGGAACGCTCACTGCGGCCCGTACCTGCGCCCCGTCCGCGAGCTGATCCCCCCGAGCAGCCCCCTCGGCACCACCTTCACGACGCCCATCAGCGCCTTGTACCGCGCGTCCGGGATCGACACCGTCTTGCCGCGCGCCAGGTCCCCGAGCGCCGCCGCGACGAGTTTGTCCGCGTCCAGCCACATCCAGCCGGGGATGTTGTCCGTGCCCATCCCGGCCCGCTCATGGAACTCCGTGCGCACGAAGCCCGGGCACAGCGCCATCAGACGCACCCCGCTGCCCGCCAGGTCCCGCGCGGCCCCCTGCGTGAACTGCACGACCCACGCCTTGGACGCCCCGTATGTCCCGCGCGGCACGAACGCCGCGACCGACGCGACGTTGACGACACCGCCGCGGCCCCGCTCCCGCATGGCCTCGGCCGCCGCCGACGTCAGCCGCAGCACCGCCTCGCAGTGGACCTTGAGCATCCTCAGCTCGTCGGTCATGGACACGTCGAGATAGCGGCCCTTGTTGCCGAAGCCGGCGTTGTTGACCAGCAGGTCGACCGGGTTCCTGCGGTCGGAGAGCCGGGCCGCCACCGTCTCGATGCCGGCGTCCTCCGCCAGGTCCGCCGTCAGCACCTCCGCCTCGATGCCGTGCCGGTCGTGCAGTTCGGTCGCCTGCTCCCGCAGCCGCTTGGTGTCCCGCGCCACCAGAACCAGGTCGTGCCCGTCAGCCGCGAGCCGTCGCGCGAACGCGGCACCGATGCCCGCGGTCGATCCCGTAATCAAAGCCGTTGTCATGACGCAAGATTAGTGACCCGTACCGAGCACGTCCGGTCAAGCGCACCGCTGCCCGATCAGTGAAGGCCTGGCCGGAAACCGACCGTTGGTACGCCGTCACGACCCGTATTTCTCCACATACTTGCGTGCCGCCTCCAGCGACTCGGGATGCAGCGCCGCACCCGCCACGAGCAGCCGGGGCAGCAGCTTCCGCTCGGTGGTCATCGCCCGGAACTGCACGGCCACGGTCACCTCGTGATCCGGACGGTGCACGATCCGGACCGCATCCCCGGCACGTACGTCACCGGGTTCGATCACCCGCAGATACGCCCCCGGCGCCCCCTCGAGCGTGAAGCGCTTCACCCATCCCTTCTCACCGAGGTGCTCCTGGAAGGTCCGGCACGGAATCCGCCCGCACGTGACCTCCAGGACCACCTCCGGCCCGATGCGCCAGCGCTCCCCGATCCGCGCGCCGGACACGTCCAGACCCTCGGTCGTGAGGTTCTCGCCGAACGCGCCGTTCGCCAGCGGCCGCCCCAGCGCGCGCTCCCAGTCGTCCAGGTCCTCCCGGGCCACCGCGTACACGGCCTGGTCGTCACCGCCGTGGTGGCGGGTGTCGCACACCGCGTCCCCGGCCAGCCCGCTCGCCCCGACCCCCTTGGGCCCGGGAGCCGCCACCCGCACCGGCCCGTCGGCCGGCCGCTTGTCGATCCCGGTCAGTCCCTCCGGCTGGTCCGTGTACGGAACGGCCCGCGCGCGGCCCACGTTCACTGTCAGAAGCCTCATGGCCGCACGGTAGGCGCCCGGAGTCAAAGCGTCCACGGAATATTCGCCGCCATACCAAAGAGTCACTTATCCTCGAAGGGTGATCGAAGCCCGTCATCTCCGTGTGCTGCGCGCCGTGGCCACCACCGGCTCCTTCTCGGCGGCCGGGCGTGAGCTCGGCTGCACCCAGCCCGCCGTCAGCCAGCAGATGAAGGCCCTGGAGGCCTCGGTCGGCACGCCCCTGCTGGTCCGCAGCGGGCGCGCGATGCGGCTGACGCAGGCCGGTGAGGCACTGGTCCGGCACGCCGCCGGCATCCTCGCCGGACTCACGGCGGCGGAGGAGGAGGTGGCCGCCATCGCGGGGCTGCGCGCCGGGCGGGTGCGGCTCGTCTCCTTCCCCAGCGGCAGCTCGACCCTCGTCCCCACGGCCCTTGCCGCCCTGCGTGCCGCGCATCCCGGCACCCGGGTCTCCCTGAAGGAGGCCGAGCCGCCGGCCTCCGTCGAACTGCTGCGCGAGGGCGACTGCGACGTGGCCCTCGCCTTCCGCTACGAGCGGGCGGCGGCCGCGGAGGAGTGGGACGACCTTGTCGTACGGCCCCTGCTGACCGACCGGCTCGTCGCCCTCGTCCCCGAACGGCACCGGCTCGCGGGCGCGGGGTTCGTCGCCATCGGGGAACTCGCGGGCGAACCGTGGATCGCGGGCTGCCCGCGCTGCCGCGGACAGTTGGTCGAGGTGTGCGAGGCGGCGGGCTTCACGCCCCGTATCGACTTCGCGACGGACGACTATCCGGCGGTCGTGGGTCTGGTGGGCGCCGGTCTCGGCGTCGCCGTCCTGCCCCAGCTCGCCGTCGAGTCCGTACGGCCGCGGGGTGCACGCACAGTGACACTGGAGCCGGCGGTGCGGCGCGAGATCGTCGGGCTCACGCTGCCCGATCTGGCGCAGGTGCCGGCGGTCGCGGCGACGCTGGACCAGCTGGCGCTGGCGGCGGCACGCTGAGGCGGAGCGTGCTCGGACGGAGGTCATGAGGCAGAAGTAAGGGCACGCGTGCGCGTGCCCAGAATGAAGAAACGTTATTTCAGGTGCTGGGGGTGGTCTCGCCGCCGCCGGCCGACGCCGACACCAGCCTGTTGCGCGCCCGCCCCATCAGCTCTTCGCGCTCGTCCTCGGTCAGGCCGCCCCACACGCCGTACGGCTCGCGCACCGCCAGCGCGTGCGCTGCGCACTGCGCGCGCACGGGGCATCTCATGCAGACCTCCTTGGCCGAGTTCTCACGAGCGCTCCGGGCCGCACCGCGCTCGCCCTCCGGATGGAAGAAGAGCGAGCTGTCCACCCCGCGACAGGCGGCCAGAAGCTGCCAGTCCCACAGGTCCGCGTTTGGTCCGGGAAGGCGGGAGAAATCTGCCATTGCGTGACCCCTTGTAGCCGTTCTGCGCGGATACGGTGTCCACGACCGTACATCTACGATCTAAGGAGATGAAAATATGACTCATTGCGAATCTAGCGTCACGCGCCAGTAAATGGGAAGAAAAAGGGCTGAATGGGGCATGGGTTGTGATGAAAGATTGAGGGTCCGCCCTGCATGTCTGCGCCGTATCCACGCCCTCACGTAGAGTGCCGAAGACGGCACACGGCCCCGTAACTCTTTCGAGTGACCGTCGTTGAGAGGGCGGAGGCGGTTGAAGCAACAAGTGCTCGGGCAGGCGTCCGAGACGGTCGACCGCACAGGTGACGATTCCGTACCAGCCTGGAGGCTCAAGGTGACGTGCATCAGCTGCGGAGGGCGGTCATGACATCCGTCCTCGTCTGCGACGACTCCCCGCTTGCCCGAGAGGCGCTCCGCCGCGCGGTCGCGACCGTGCCCGGCGTCGAGCGCGTGACGACGGCTGCCAACGGCGAGGAAGTCCTCCGCCGCTGGGGAGCCGACCGCTCGGACCTGATCCTTATGGACGTACGCATGCCCGGGCTGGGCGGCGTCGAGACCGTCCGCCGGCTGCTGTCCGCCGACCCCGGTGCCCGCATCATCATGCTCACCGTCGCCGAGGACCTCGACGGCGTGGCACTCGCCGTCGCCGCCGGCGCGCGCGGATATCTGCACAAGGACGCCTCCCGCGCGGAACTGCGGGCGACCGTCACCCAGGCCCTCGCGGACCCCACCTGGCGGCTCGCCCCGCGCCGGCTGCGCTCCGCGGAGATGGGCGCCGCGCCCACGCTCACCGCGCGTGAGATCCAGGTCCTCGAAGGCATGAGCCACGGCCGCTCCAACGCGGAGATCGGCCGCGAGCTGTTCCTCTCCGAGGACACGGTCAAGACGCACGCGCGGCGGCTCTTCAAGAAGCTCGGCGCCTCGGACCGGGCGCATGCCGTGGCGCTCGGCTTCCGGTGGGGTCTGGTCCGCTAGGCCAGGTCATCGGGTGTGTCGTAGCGGGGGTGCGGAGCGTCCGGGGATCCCCGCCTGCCCACGGTGGGCGGGGGAGGCAAACGGGACCGACGGGTGCCCGCTGCTCGTTTCGCCGCGGATGCCGCATCCTTGAGGTGTGGAGTTCCTCGGGGACGAGTCGGTCGAGCGGAAGGGGAGGGCGCAGGGGATGAGTGCCGGCGCACCTGCTCATAACGCTTCGGTGCACAACAACGGGCGCGGTGCCACGGGCGAATCGGCGCCAAGGCACGATGGACCGATGCGTGACGACGAGGCGGCCACTGCCCAAGGGGCGATCGGTGCCCTCGTCCATCGCGCCGTCGACGGGGACGAGCAGGCCACGCACGACCTGCTCGCCCATGTCCATCCCCTCGCACTGCGCTACTGCCGCACCCGTCTGTCCCGGCTCCCGGGCGACGCGCGCCACTTCGTCGAGGACCTGGCCCAGGAGGTCTGTGTCGCGGTCCTGCTCGCCCTGCCGCGCTACAAGGACGTCGGACGCCCCTTCGAGGCGTTCGTCTTCGCCATCGCCGCGCACAAGGTCGCCGATCTCCAGCGGGCGGCCATGCGTCACCCCGGTTCGACGGCGGTCCCGTCGGACGAGATGCCCGAGCGGCCGGACGACTCGCTGGGCCCCGAGGAGCGGGCGCTGCTGAGCAGCGACGCCGAATGGGCCAAGAAACTGCTGGCCAACCTCCCCGAAAATCAGCGCGAGCTGCTCCTGCTCCGTATCGCGGTGGGCCTCACGGCCGAGGAGACGGGCCAGATGTTGGGAATGTCACCCGGCGCGGTTCGGGTCGCCCAGCACCGGGCGCTGAGCCGGCTCAGGGCGCTTGCGGAGCAGTAACCCCCTTGTCGGCAGCGTGTTCCGTGAACAGGTCTGCCGGTAAGTCCGTACGAACATACGAAGCCCAGGGTCATGCGGGACCGTGGAATTTGAGAGCCGCGCTTCCCGTTAGCATGGAGATCCGCACCGATCAAGGCCATTTGGGGAAGGTGTCATGACTGCGAACGTCGACGGAGTGCCCGGTAAATTCGCGACACTCGGGCTGACCTACGACGACGTGCTGCTGCTGCCGGGTGCATCCGAGGTGCTCCCCAACGCGGTCGACACCTCGTCCCGTATCTCACGTAATGTCCGGGTGAACATCCCGCTGCTCTCGGCGGCGATGGACAAGGTGACCGAGTCCCGCATGGCGATCGCGATGGCCCGGCTGGGCGGCGTCGGCGTGCTGCACCGCAACCTCTCCGTCGAGGACCAGGTCAGCCAGGTCGACCTGGTCAAGCGGTCCGAGTCCGGCATGGTCACCGACCCCATTACGGTGCACCCGGAGGCGACGCTCGCCGAGGCGGACGCCCTGTGCGCCAAGTTCCGCATCAGCGGTGTTCCGGTCACCGACCCGGCGGGCAAGCTGCTCGGCATCGTGACCAACCGCGACATGGCCTTCGAGTCCGACCGCAGCCGCCAGGTGCGCGAGGTCATGACACCGATGCCGCTGGTCACCGGCAAGGTCGGCATCTCCGGCGTGGACGCCATGGAGCTGCTGCGCCGCCACAAGATCGAGAAGCTTCCGCTGGTCGACGACGCGGGCATCCTCAAGGGCCTCATCACGGTCAAGGACTTCGTCAAGGCCGAGAAGTACCCGAACGCCGCCAAGGACGCCGAGGGCCGCCTGCTCGTCGGTGCCGCCGTGGGCGCCAGCCCCGAGGCCCTGGAGCGCGCCCAGGCGCTCGCCGAGGCGGGCGTGGACTTCCTGGTCGTGGACACCTCGCACGGCCACAACAGCAACGCCCTCAGCTGGATGTCGAAGATCAAGTCGAGCGTGAGCATCGACGTGATCGGCGGCAACGTCGCCACGCGCGACGGCGCGCAGGCGCTGATCGACGCGGGTGTCGACGGCATCAAGGTGGGCGTGGGCCCCGGCTCCATCTGCACCACGCGCGTGGTGGCCGGCATCGGCGTCCCGCAGGTCACCGCCATCTACGAGGCCTCCCTCGCCGCCCGCCCGGCGGGCATCCCAGTGATCGGCGACGGCGGCCTGCAGTACTCCGGCGACATCGGCAAGGCGCTCGCCGCCGGCGCCGACACGGTGATGCTGGGCAGCCTGCTCGCGGGCTGCGAGGAGTCGCCCGGCGAGCTGCTCTTCATCAACGGCAAGCAGTTCAAGTCGTACCGGGGCATGGGCTCGCTCGGCGCCATGCAGTCCCGCGGCCAGGGCAGGTCGTACTCCAAGGACCGCTACTTCCAGGCCGAGGTCGCCTCCGACGACAAGCTCGTGCCCGAGGGCGTCGAGGGTCAGGTGCCCTACCGCGGCCCGCTGGCCAATGTGCTGCATCAGCTCGTCGGCGGTCTGCGCCAGACCATGGGCTATGTGGGCGCGGCCACCATCGGGGAGATGGAGTCCAAGGGCCACTTCGTGCGGATCACCTCCGCGGGTCTGAAGGAGAGCCACCCGCACGACATCCAGATGACGGTCGAGGCGCCGAACTACAGCAGCATGTAGGCATCAGGCCTTCAGGGGCGGCCCCGGGAGCATCAGGGGCCGCCCTTGTCGTGCCCGTCGGCGATACTGGAAGACGCTGAAACGCATCAGGGAAAGGCCACAGACGTGACTGAGATCGAGATCGGGCGCGGCAAGCGCGGCCGCCGGGCGTACGCCTTCGACGACATCGCCGTCGTCCCCAGCCGCCGTACGCGGGACCCGAAGGAGGTCTCGATCGCCTGGCAGATCGACGCCTACCGTTTCGAGCTGCCCTTCCTGGCCGCCCCCATGGACTCGGTCGTCTCGCCGGCCACCGCGATCCGCATCGGCGAGCTCGGCGGCCTCGGCGTGCTGAACCTCGAAGGCCTGTGGACGCGGTACGAGGACCCGCAGCCGCTGCTCGACGAGATCGCCGAGCTGCCCGTCGAGTCCGCGACCCGCCGTATCCAGGAGATCTACTCCGCCCCCATCAAGGAGGAGCTGATCGGCGCGCGCATCAAGGAGGTGCGCGACTCGGGCGTGGTCACCGCGGCCGCGCTCTCCCCGCAGCGCACGGCCCAGTTCTCCAAGGCCGTCGTCGACGCGGGCGTGGACATCTTCGTCATCCGCGGTACGACGGTCTCGGCGGAGCACGTCTCGCACTCGCACGAGCCGCTGAACCTGAAGCAGTTCATCTACGAGCTCGACGTCCCGGTGATCGTCGGCGGCTGCGCCACGTACACCGCCGCCCTGCATCTGATGCGTACGGGCGCGGCGGGCGTCCTGGTCGGCTTCGGCGGCGGCGCGGCCCACACCACGCGCAATGTGCTGGGCATTCAGGTCCCGATGGCCACGGCGGTCGCCGATGTGGCCGCCGCCCGCCGCGACTACATGGACGAGTCCGGCGGCCGGTATGTGCACGTCATCGCGGACGGCGGTGTCGGCTGGTCCGGCGATCTGCCCAAGGCGATCGCCTGCGGTGCCGACTCGGTGATGATGGGCTCCCCGCTCGCCCGCGCGACCGACGCGCCCGGCCGGGGCCACCACTGGGGCATGGAGGCGGTCAACGAGGAGCTGCCCCGCGGCAAGAAGGTCGGCCTGGGCACGGTCGGCACCATCGAGGAGGTCCTCACCGGCCCGTCCCACACCCCGGACGGCTCGATGAACTTCTTCGGCGCCCTGCGCCGCGCCATGGCCACCACCGGCTACAGCGAGCTCAAGGAGTTCCAGCGCGTCGAGGTGACGGTGGCGGACTCGCAGCACAAGCGATGAGCCGTACGACATGAAAGGGCCCGTCCACCGTGAGGTGGGCGGGCCCTTTCCGTCATGTCTTTACGCGGCGGCCTTCTTCGCGCCGGAGAACGCGGCGAAGGCGCCGATGGCGAGGAACAGGAAGGTCATCGGGTCGGCGGTCTCGCTCCAGCCCTTGGTCAGCACATCGAGGTGCTCGGTGAACAGCGAGGTCGCGGAGACGTCCAGCTCGTCGCCGAGGATCACCGCGATGCCGATCAGCTGGCCGAGGTATACGGCGCCCAGCGACAGAACGGCGCTCACCACGGGCAGCACCGGGTTGGAGCCGCCGAGCTTGCCGGCGGCGAAGCCGATGAGGAAGCCGACGCCGATGGCCGCGTAGCCGATCTCGTACTCGGTGGCGCCGACGATGCCGCCGTAGATCCCGGCGGTGACCAGGGCCGCGACGACCGCGGCGATGATGCCGAGGGCGATGTTGTTGCGGGCCGGAGCGGCCACGACCGGAGCCGGCGGCACGGCGCCGGGCTGCTGGGCGAACGGGTTGCCGCCGTCGGCCTGCTGCTGGGCGTAGGGGTTGCCATCCACGGGCTGCTGGGCGTACGGGTTGCCGTCGGCGGGCTGCGGCGGAACTGACTGGGTCATGACAGAGATCCCCCCACGGGACTGGTGGAACGAGCGGTGTGGTGTGCGCACGACAGTGCGACGAGTCGCCGAAGAGTAGCAGGGACACCGGCCCGCTCCACCAGGCAATTCCCGGGGAGGCCCGGCACTCAGAGGCGGTGCGCGGCCCCCGTGGGTGTCGCCCCCCGGGTGTCCAGCAGGAGCTGCGCCTTCACCGACAGGCCCTGGAGGTCGTAGGTGCGGTGGTTCTGGAGCAGGATCGTCAGGTCGGCGTCGGCGGCGGCCTCGTACAGGGAGTCGGCGCGGGGGACCGGGCGGTCCAGGACGCTCCAGGACGGGATGTGCGGGTCGTGGTAGCTGACCGAGGCGCCCAGTTCCATCAGCCGCATCGCGATCTCATGGGCGGGGGCGGCCTGTTGGTCGGCGAGGTCCGGCTTGTAGGTGACGCCGAGGAGCAGGACCCGGGCACCCCGCGCGGACTTTCCGTGCTCGTTGAGGAGGGTCGCGGCGCGCTGGATGACGTAGCGGGGCATCTGGCTGTTGACCTGCTGGGCGAGTTCGACCATGCGCAGGGTGCGGCCGGCGTGGCCGGTCAGGTCCTGCGGGACGCCGTGGCCGCCGACACCGGGGCCGGGGCGGAAGGCCTGGAAACCGAACGGCTTGGTCTCCGCGCAGCGGATCACGTCCCACAGGTCGACGCCCAGGCCATGGCACAGGACGGCCATCTCGTTGACGAGCGCGATGTTGACGTGCCGGAAGTTGGTCTCCAGGAGCTGCACGGTTTCCGCTTCGCGCGGGCCACGCGCGCGTACCACCTTGTCGGTCAGCCGGCCGTAGAAGGCGGCGGCCGACTCGGTGCAGGCGGGGGTGAGGCCGCCGATGACCTTCGGAGTGTTGGCGGGGGTGAAGTCGCGGTTGCCGGGGTCGACCCGGCTGGGGGAGTAGGCGAGGTGGAAGTCGCGGCCCGCGCGGAGGCCCGAGCCCTTTTCGAGCAGCGGGCGCAGGACGTCCTCCGTGGTGCCCGGGTGCACGGGTGACTCCAGGATCACCGTGGTGTGCGGGCGCAGCCGTGTGGCCAGGGTGCGGGCGGCCGCCTCCAGCTGGCTCAGATCGAGTCCGCCGTCCGCGCCCCGCGGGGTCGGGGCACAGATGACCGCGGTACGCACCCGGCCGAGCTCGGCCGGGCCGACGGCCGTCCTGAAGCCCCGCGAGAGCATCCGGCGCAGTTCGGCGGGGCTCAGGGAGGAGCCCTCGGGTCCCGTGCTGTAGCCGAGCGTGGGGATGCCGGCGGCGACGGCGGCCTGGGCCAGGGGCAGGCCGTACGGGCCGAGTCCGATCACGGCGAGATCAGCGGGCATGGAGTGGGCCGTCCTTCCCAATAACCGAAGCGGGACAGGTGCGCAAGCCGTGTGGACAGGATGGGCGAGCGCAATGTCAGACTAGGAGTAAATATGACCGATATGCGGGATTGGCTGGCTGTGTCTTCCTGCCGGTCGCTGAGGGTTATCCACAGGCTGGGGGCGCGTGGTGGCTGAAGTCGGGCAAGCCGGTCAGAATTTCGTCAGGGGGACACCACCGGGCCTCATCCCCGAGGGGTGCGGCCGGCGCGACTGACAGCGGGAGGCAGCGGTGAGGACAGCGACTCTGGGGCCGGCGCGGCGCGCCGAGTCACTCGCAGCAATGGCCGAGCGGGAGCTGGACGTGCTGGTCGTGGGCGCGGGCGTGGTCGGAGCGGGCACCGCGCTCGACGCCGTCACCCGCGGTCTGTCCACGGGCCTGGTCGAGGCACGTGACTGGGCGTCGGGCACGTCGAGCAGATCCAGCAAGCTCATCCACGGCGGTCTGCGCTATCTGGAGATGCTCGACTTCGCGCTCGTGCGGGAGGCGCTGAAGGAACGCGGGCTGCTGCTGGAGCGGCTCGCCCCGCATCTGGTGAAGCCGGTGCCCTTCCTCTATCCGCTCCAGCACCAGGGCTGGGAGCGTCTGTACGCCGGAGCGGGCGTCGCGCTCTACGACACCATGTCGATGGCCCGCGGTCACGGCCGGGGCCTGCCCGTACATCGCCATCTGACCCGCCGTCACGCCCTGCGCGTGGCCCCCGCCTTGAAGAAGGACGCGCTGGTCGGCGCGCTCCAGTACTACGACGCCCAGATGGACGATGCCCGCTATGTGGCGACGCTCGTGCGCACGGCCGCGTCGTACGGCGCGAAAGTCGCCAACCGCGCGCGCGTGACCGGGTTCCTGCGCGAGGGCGAACGCGTGGTCGGCGCCCGGGTGCAGGACGTGGAGGGGGGCGGGGAGTACGAGGTCCGCTCGAAGCAGGTCGTGAACGCGACCGGCGTGTGGACCGACGACACCCAGGCGATGGTGGGAGAGCGGGGACAGTTCCATGTCCGGGCGTCCAAGGGCATCCATCTCGTCGTACCCAAGGACCGCATCCACTCGACGACCGGGCTGATCCTGCGCACCGAGAAGTCCGTACTGTTCGTCATCCCATGGGGCCGCCACTGGATCATCGGGACCACGGACACCGACTGGGATCTCGACAAGGCGCACCCGGCCGCGTCCAGCGCGGACATCGACTACCTCCTGGAGCATGTGAACTCGGTGCTCGCGGTGCCGCTGACGCGGGACGACGTACAGGGGGTGTACGCGGGTCTGCGCCCGCTGCTCGCCGGGGAGTCGGACGCCACCAGCAAGCTGTCGCGCGAGCACACCGTGGCGCATCCGGTGCCGGGGCTCGTCGTCGTGGCGGGCGGCAAGTACACGACCTACCGGGTGATGGCCAAGGACGCGGTGGACGAGGCGGTGCACGGGCTGGACATGCGGGTCGCCGAATGCGTCACCGAGGATGTGCCGCTGCTCGGCGCCGAGGGATACCCGGCGATCTGGAACGCGCGGGCGCGGATCGCCGCCCGGACCGGCATCCATGTGGTGCGCGTGGAGCACCTGTTGAACCGGTACGGAACGCTGACGGAGGAGATCCTCGAACTCATGGCCGCGGACGCCTCACTGGGCGAACCGCTTCAGGGGGCCGACGACTATCTGCGCGCCGAGATCGTGTACGCCGCCTCGCACGAGGGCGCCCGGCACCTGGACGACGTCCTGACCCGGCGCACGCGCATCTCGATCGAGACGTTCGACCGCGGAACCCGCTGTGCGCGGGAGGCGGCCGAGCTGATGGCGCCGGTGCTCGGCTGGGACAAGGACCAGATCGAGCGCGAGGTCGAGCACTACGAGAAGCGGGTCGAGGCCGAGCGGGAGTCGCAGCGCCAGCCTGACGACCTGACGGCCGACGCGGCTCGGCTGGGGGCGCCGGACATCGTGCCGTTGTAGGCCTCTCGGCGGGCATCCCTTCCGTCCGTGCCCGGCGGGATCACTCGAACGAGTGTCGTGAACCGGGATATTTGCTCGGAACCGGCTCGTTTCAGGAGGTGCGGGGGCAGAACTCGGCGGAGAGCAGCCGGGGTTCCAGTCCGGGGTCTGCGACCGCGTCCGTGTTCACCCGGAAGGTGAGGACACGACGGCCGTCGACGGTGGCTGCGGTGCGCACGTAGCTGCCGGTTATTCGGCCGCGGTGTCCCCACACCGTGGTGCCGCACGGCAGCTTCACGGGAAACAGGCCCATGCCGTACAGGCCGTGTGCGGCGCGGGTGTCGAGCATCTCGCGCAGCCGGCGCGGGGGCAGCAGCTCGCCGCCGAGCAGGGCCGAGTAGAAGCGGTCCAGGTCGGCGAGCGTGGTCACCAGCTCGCCCGCGGCGCCGGCCACCCGCGGGTCGAGTTCGGTGACGTCGGATCCGTCGGCGGCGTAGGCGCGGCCGTGCGGAGAGGGAAGCGTGGTGCGGGATCCGGGGAAGGAGGTGCCCGCCAGTCGCAGGGGAGCGATGATGCGGCGCTCGGCCTCGGCGGCGTACGAGCGGCCGGTGACCTGCTCGACGACCAGGCCGAGCAGAACGTAGTTGGTGTTCGAGTAGGAGAAGCGGCCGGGGTCGGCCGGAGGGTGGGTGAGCGCTATGCGCACGGCCTGAAGAGGGGCCACGGGGACGACGCCCCCGGTGTCCGCGGTGAAGTCGTGCAGACCGCTGGTGTGGGTGAGCAGGGCGCGCAGGGTCAGCGCGCGGCCGTCGTTACCCGCTCCGTGCACCAGACCCGGCAGATGCTGCTCCACCGTGTCGGACAGCGAGAGCCGGTGCTCGGCGGCCAGTTGCAGGACGACCGTGGCGATGAAGGTCTTCGTGATGCTGCCGGCGCGGAAGCGGTCGGTCGAGGCGATGCCCTGACCGGCGTGGGCGTAGCGGGTGCCGGTGTCGTCGCGGGCCAGCAGGGCCGCGGCGGGGGCGCCCCGGGTGACCAGAAGCGGAAGGACCGCGTCCGTGGGCGGTGTTGAGTGCGCCGCCTGCGAGCCGGTTCCGGCCAGGCCGAGGAGCGCCAGGGCCATGGGCGCGGCCAGGAGCGTCCGGAGCGGCGGCATCGCGGGTCCTTCCTTGTCGCAGCCCATGATGCATGGCCGCGGAGGGCGTGTCGCACCCGGTCCCCCAGGTCTGTGGTGGTCCGAGGACACGGCCGCGGCGCGGGCCGGGCGGCGGTCCAGGAGCCGTCAGGGGCACCCTGGGCGTCGGGCACTTGTCGGGTGAGAGACAATGGAGGCTCTGTCAGGGCGGGTTGCATGAGGGGACGCATGTCGGAGGCCAAGCGGGCGGGAGCATCCCGGCAGGACAAGAGCGAGCGTCTCCTCGCCGGGCGGTACCGGCTGGGAGGAGTGCTCGGCCGCGGCGGTATGGGCACGGTGTGGCGTGCCGAGGACGAGACCTTGGGCCGCACGGTCGCCGTGAAGGAGCTGCGGTTCCCGTCCAGCATCGACGAGGACGAGAAACGCCGGCTGATCACACGCACGCTGCGCGAGGCCAAGGCGATCGCACGGATCCGCAACAACAGTGCGGTGACGGTCTTCGACGTGGTCGACGAGGACGACCGGCCGTGGATCGTCATGGAGCTCGTCGAGGGCAAGTCGCTCGCCGAGGCGATCCGGGAGGACGGCCTCCTGGAGCCCAGGCGCGCGGCGGAGGTCGGGCTCGCGATCCTCGACGTGCTGCGGTCCGCGCATCGTGAGGGCATCCTGCACCGCGATGTGAAGCCGTCGAACGTGCTGATCGCCGAGGACGGCCGGGTCGTGCTCACCGACTTCGGCATCGCCCAGGTCGAGGGCGACCCCTCCATCACCTCGACCGGCATGCTGGTCGGCGCGCCCTCCTACATCTCCCCGGAGCGCGCTCGCGGGCACAAGCCGGGACCGGCGGCCGACCTGTGGTCGCTCGGCGGTCTGCTGTACGCGGCGGTCGAGGGCGTGCCGCCGTACGACAAGGGGTCCGCGATCGCGACGCTCACCGCGGTGATGACCGAGCCGCTCGGGGAGCCGAAGAACGCGGGACCGCTGAAGGACGTCATCTACGGGCTCCTCACCAAGGACCCGGAGAAGCGGCTCGACGACTCGGGTGCGCGGGAGATGCTCAACGGGGTGCTCCACGCGCCCGCGCCCAGGGTGGCGGAGCCCGAGCCGGCGGATGCGACGAAGGTCGTGCCGCTGCCGGCGCAGCCCGGTGAGCGGACGGGCAAGAAGGATTCGGCGGGCGCCGGGGGCAAGCGGGGCGAGGAAGCCGGCGAGCGCTTCCGCGGCGCGCTGCGTTCCATGCGGAAGGCCGCCGGGGCAGCGGCCACCTCCGCGGCCGCGGCCCGCCCCAAGTCCGGGAGCGGTACAGCGGTTTCGGGCTCCGTCGGCGCCGGCGCGGCCGGGGCGACGAAGGCCGGGAAGCCGGATGCCGGGAAGCCGGATGCCGCCTCGGAGTCGGGTGCGGAATCGAGGCCGGGTGCGGCCGCGGGGTCCGACACGACCCGGGTGTCCGACAAGGCCGCCGGTGCGGGGACGACGCCTGCGTCCGGTCAGGCCGCCAAGGCGGGCGCGTCCGCCCCGGGGCGGGTGTCCGGGGAGCGTGAGCAGGCGCAGGAAGCCAAGGCTTCCCCTGCCGGCAACGCGGCGACCGGTGGGCGGAGTTCGGGGTGGCCGGTGATGACGCCCCCGGACCTGCCGCCGAGGCCCGTGCCCAGAGCGCCGATCACCGATGTGGTGCCGAAGCGGACCCTGGTGATCATCGCGGTGGTCGTGGCACTCGTCGTGGTGCTCGGCACGGTGCTGGCCCTCGTGTTCGGCGGCGACGACGCCAAGGGGACCAAGAGCAGCGGCGGCGGCAGCAAGGTCACGGCCGCTGCGAGCGCGAGTGCCGACACCAAGGAGGACAAGGGCGACAGCGCCCGTAAGGACGGGGCCGAGCCGGCCGAGTCCGCCGCGGCCGGCTCGGCGCCCGGAAGCGGCCCGAACACGGAGGCGAGCCCGTCCGGCGACAGTGGCACGAAGACGGACGGCTCCGCCGGCGGCGACCTCGCGGTGGCGTCGACGCACCAGGGCAGCCAGGGCTACTCGATCGGACTGCCCGCGGGGTGGACCTACCAGACCACGGACGAGGCGGGGGACCGCTTCACCGGGCCCGACGGGCAGAAGCTGCTCATCGCCTGGACGTCCACGCCGAAGGGCGACCCGGTGGCGGACTGGACGAACCAGGAGCGGGGCATGACCCGCCCGCAGTACCGGAAGATCCGCATAGAGGCGGTGAAGTACCGCGGCTGGAACACGGCCGACTGGGAGTTCACCTATGTGGAGAGCGGGACGAAGTACCGGACGATCGACCGGGGGTTCGTCGTCAACGACCATCTCGGACATGCGCTGATGTACACCGCGAAAGCCTCCAAATGGGGCACCGAACTGCGCAAGAACACATGGAAAACCCTGACGAAAACCTTTGAACCGAAGTCGTGAGGTGAGCCGTTCCCCGTCGGGGACGTGAGATCTCGCATCCCCTCTTTGCGGGTTGCCTCCGGCACGTATCGTGAATGGCTGCGGACCGTACGCATCCGGGTATGTATGCACAACGGGCCGCAAGGCGAACGGAATTGACCAGCCGGCGGCCGGGGGAGGCACTGTGGACGACTATGCGGGCCGGGTGCTCGCCGACCGCTACCGCCTACCGCTGCCGCCCTCCGACGAGTACGAACTCACTGAAACCCGGGCCTTCGACACCTACAGCGGCCAGGAAGTCCTGGTCAGGCAGGTGCCGTTGCCGGAGGTCGTCGAGGCGGAGGTGCTCGACGCGGAGGGTCTGCCCGACGGCTTCACCGCACGGGCCCCGCGGGACCGTGTGGCGCGGCGGTCCGTCGCGTCGCGTACGAGCACACGGCGGCCCACCGACCCCGCTGTCCGGCGGGCTGTCGAGGCCGCGCAGGCCGCGGCGCGGATTCCCGACCATCCCCGGCTCGACCAGGTCTTCGACGTGTTCGCCGAGGGCGGCTCGCTCTGGATCGTCAGCGAGTCGGTCGCCGCGCGGCCGCTCGCGGCGCTCCTCGCCGAGAAGCCGCTGACGCCGTACCGGGCGGCCGAGGTCGCCTCCGACGTCCTCATGGCGCTGCGCGTGCTGCACGCCCACGGCTGGGTGCACCGGAACGTCACCGCGCGCACGGTGCTCGTCTGCGACGACGGACGGGTGATGCTGACCGGCCTGGCGGTCGGGGCGGCGGAGGAGGCGCTGTGCGGGTATGACCCGGTGCCGGCCCCGGAGAGCGAGTGGGGCGTGGCGGGTGCGGGCGCCGGGGGCGGGGAGTTCGGGGACGGCTTCGGCGGGCCTTCGGGTGGTGCCACCCCTGCGCCCGGCATCGGCGGTGCGCCCGGCTCCGGCGTCGCCCTCGGTTCCGGCCCCGGTCCTGCCCCCGGCTCTGGTGCCGTGGATGCGGAGGCCGCCCGGCGGGCCGCCATCGAGGCGCGTGCGGCCGGGGGGCTGCCGGCTCCGGGGGCGGATCCGGCGAGCGGGGCGGGCGGCGGGGCGTCGGCCGAGCTTGCGCGCAGGGCCCCCGAGAGCGGCGGGGACATCAGGGCGGCGCGGGCCGGAGCGATCGCCGCGTATCGCGCGGGGGCGCGGGCCGCGGCCCGGGTGCAGGAGGCGCAGCAGAACGGCCGGGCGGCCCTGCCCGGAGCGTGCCCCGCATCCGAGGGCGCGGACGGCTCGGCATACGCGTCGGGGGCAGGTGAGGAGCGTGCGCCCGGCACGACGCCCCCGGGCCGGATAGCCGACCCCTACGGCGTGGGAACCAGGCCCTGGCACGGCGCCGCTCCGCGCAGCACAACCGGCGGCACACCGTCGGCCGACCCCAACGGCAAGGACCCCCTGGGGCGTACGGCCCTCCCTCCCAGCAGCAACGGAGCCGCGACCCCGGGGCACACGTCAGCGCCGGATGCCGACGCGACGTCGGCGTCCGGTCTTCCCGGAGCGCCCGGTCTTGGTGGGACGTCAGCGCCGGGTTCGGGTGCAACGCCATCGTCCGGCCTGCCCGCAGGGCCTGGTCCGGGCGCGGCGCCCGCGGCTGGTCTTCCCGGAGCGCCTGGTCTTGACGCAGCGCCGGCGTCCGGTCTTCCCGCAGGGCCTGGTCTTGGTGGGACGTCGGCGCCGGGTTCGGGCGCAATGCCACCGTCTGGTCTTCCTGCAGGGCCTGGTCTTGGCGCAGCGCCGGCGTCCGGTCTTCCCGCAGGGCCTGGTCTTGGTGGGACGTCGGCGCCGGGTTCGGGCGCAACGCCACCGTCCGGCCCGCCCGCAGGCCCTGGTCTGGGCGCGGCGTCGGCGTCCGGTCTTCCCGGAGCGCCTGGTCTTGGTGGGACGTCGGCGCCGGGTTCGGGTGCAACGCCATCGTCCGGCCTTCCTGCAGGGCCTGGTCTGGGCGCGGTGCCCGCATCCGGTCATCCTGCACCGCTCGGTCTGGGCGCGGCGCCACCGTCCGGTCTTCCCGCACCACCCGCTCTCGGCGCCACGCCGACGTCCGGCGTTCCCGCCCCGCCCGGTCTCAACACAACGCCCCCGTCAGGCCACCCGGCACCGCAGGGCCGTTTCCGCGCAACGCCCTCGCCCGGTCACCCCGCGGCACCAGGCCCCGGCGCCACGCCCACCCCCGGCGTTCCGATCCCCACCCCCGACGTCCCAATCCCCGCCCCCGGCACGCCCGGGACCTTCGCCCCGGGCGCTCCCGCCTCCACGCCCCTGATTCCGGCCCGTTGGGACGACCTCGCCGGCGTTGCCGCTTCCGTGGGCCGGGGTCCCGCCACCGCCCTTGCCGCCGAGCGGGCGCGGCAGGCGCGGATGGCTGTGGTCGGGCCCGTGACCGAGCGATGGGCGCCGGAGCAGGCGGGGCCCGTGCACGAGAACTGGCAGCTGGCCGCGCCGATCGGGCCCGCGACCGACCTGTGGGCGCTCGGCGCGCTGCTCTTCCGGGCCGTACAAGGGCATGCGCCCTACCCGGAGGAGTCGACGGCCGAGCTGGTGCAACTGGTGTGTGCGGAGCCGCCCGCGTTCGCGGAGGAGTGCGGGCCGCTGCGCCCGGTCGTGGAGTCGTTGCTGCGCCAGGACCCCACCGAGCGACTGGACTTCGAGGAGCTGCGCGGCTGGCTGCGTTCCCTGGTGCGGTCGGCGCCCGAGCCCGAGGCCGGGGCACACGTCGTCGCGGTGCCACCGGCGGACACGAGCCGGCTGCCCGTCGTACGCCGCCGGGGCGAGCTGGTGCGCAGACGGCGCGCCGGACTGCCCGCGGCGAGCGCGCACGGCCGGCACAAGCGGGCCCGGGAGGAGGTCCGCTCGCCGCGCAGCCTCGGCCGTACCTTGCTGTTGCTGATCCTGCTGGCGCTGGCCGCAGCGATCGCGTACGCCATGCTCTTCATGCCGAAGGCCGATCAGGACGACACGGGCGACGCGGACCGGACGGGTGCCGCCGGGCAGGCCGGGCAGGTGCCCTCACCGTCCGACCGGGCGAGCAGTGAGCCCCGGCCCGACCAGACCTCGCCGGCCGAGAACGGCTCCTCCCCGTCGGCCGGTTCGAGCGGTTCGACCGGGACACAGACCACCGGTCCCGAGGTCGCCGACGGCTTCACGCTGCGGGACGACCCGGCGGGCTTCCGTATCGCCGTGGCCAAAGGCTGGGACCGCACGCCCGGGAACGGCCGCGGTCAGGTGGTGTACGCGCACGGCGACTTCGAGCTCATCGTCGTACCGGGGCGGGACCGCGCGGACACGAACGGCAGCGATCCGATGGTGTACCAGCGGGAGAAGGAGCCCGAGCTGCAGCCGTACCGCGACTCCAGCTGGGCCACCGCGACCGGGCTGAAGACGATCCGGGTGGGCGGGAAGACCATGGCCGAGGGGCAGTTCACCTGGACCGACGGCGACGGCCGGGAACTGTTCGTGCGCAACCTTGCGCTGCTCGTCGGCGGCGAGTACCACGTGGTTCAGGTGCGCGGACCGGAGGCGGAGAGGGACGAGGTGACGAGGCTGTACGAACAGGCGTCGGCGACCTATCAGATCACCGGCTGACGATGGGTCCCAACAGCGGGTGACCGTACGCAGTTGAGGGTTTGAAGGTTGACTTCCGTCCGCGGAAGCGACAACCGTCACAGTGCGGTCTCCTTGGCGTGCCCCGTGTTCCCCTGGAAGCCGGACCGTACTTAATCTGACCCTGTCAAGAGCAAATGCGGGGCAACGTGAATCAGATGCAGGGCCTGCTCCTAGCGGGGCGCTATCGGCTCGCCGACGCGATCGGCAGCGGCGGTATGGGCCGGGTTTGGCGTGCGCACGATGAGGTGCTGCACCGGGCCGTGGCCATCAAGGAGTTGACCGCCGCGCTCTATGTGTCCGAGAGCGACCAGCCGAGGCTGTTGGCCCGTACCCGGGCCGAGGCCCGCGCCGCCGCGCGGATCAACCACTCCGCCGTCGTCACGGTGCACGACGTGCTCGAACACGACGGCCGGCCATGGATCGTGATGGAGCTGGTCGAGGGGCACTCGCTGGCCGACGCGGTCAAGGACCAGGGGCGCGTCGAGCCGACGGAGGCCGCGCGCATCGGGCTGTGGGTGCTGCGTGCGCTGCGCGCCGCCCATGCCGCCGGGGTGCTCCACCGCGATGTGAAGCCCGGCAATGTGCTCCTGGGGCACGACGGGCGTGTGCTCCTCACCGACTTCGGCATCGCGCAGATCGAGGGCGACACCACCATCACCCGTACCGGAGAGGTCGTCGGCTCGGTCGACTACCTCGCCCCCGAGCGGGTCCGTGGTCACGATCCGGGACCGGCGTCCGACCTGTGGGCGCTCGGCGCCACGCTGTACTCGGCGGTCGAGGGCAGATCGCCGTTCCGCCGCACCTCACCGCTGAGCACCCTGCAGGCCGTGGTCGAGGAGGAGGCCGAGGAGCCGCGCCACGCCGGGCCGCTCGGGCCCGTCATAGCCGCGCTGCTGCACAAGGACCCCGCTGTACGTCCCGACGCGTCCGTGGCCGAGCAGCTGCTCGCGGAGGCGGCGGAGGGGCGGCGGCCCAACGCGGCGCAGGCGTACGTGCCGACGCAGTACCGGGGCGCCTACCGCGAGGGGGACTCCCGTACGGGCCCCACCGGCAACGGGACGGCCACGCCGTATCCCTCGGGGAACCCCACCCCGTATCCGTCGGGGAACACCGCCCCGTACTCCTCCGGGAGTTCCACGCCGTATCCGTCGGCCACAAGCACCCCATACCCCTCCGCCACCGGAACCCCGTACCCCCTGGTCACCGGCCCGACAACCACCACACCCGCGTCGCCGCCCAAGCGGCGCCGGCTGCGCACCCTGGCCCTCGCGGTCGTCCTCGCCGCACTCGTCGGCGGGGGCACGGTGCTGGCGCTGCAGAAGTGGGACGAGGGGCGGCAGGAGAACAACACCACCGCCCCCTCGCAGAGCCCCGGCCCGACCGCGAGCAGCACGCCGAGTGCCGAAGCCGTAGGGGGCGTTCCTGCCGACTGGGTCCGCAAGGACGACCCCGGGGGATTCAGCCTCTACCTCCCCGAGGGCTGGGAGCGGAAGGTCGTCAGCACCGACGGCGGCATCGAGCAGATCGACTACTCGCCCGACGGTGGCGAGCACTTCGTCCGTATCGCGGTCGACCCGTCACCGGACTTCGCGCACCCGTACGACCACCAGACCGACCTGGAAGAGCAGTTGCAGCGGCTCCAGGACTACGAGCGGGTGTCCCTGGAGAAGAACATCTACCGGGACCGTGAGGGCGCCAGGTGGGAGTACACCTGGACCGCGCTCGCGAAGGACACCGACTTCCCGGGGCCGCGCCGTGCGGTCGAGGAGACGTACGTGGCCCGGGACGGCGTGGAGTACGCGATCTACATGTCCTCGCCCGCGCAGGACTGGGCGACCACGAGCAAGCAGTTCGAGGCGGTGCTCCAGGGCTGGACCCCGTCGGCCTCCTGAAGGCCGCACGGCGGCGTCGGTTGTCGGCCACTCGTGTGCCGTCGGCCCCCCGCGGCCCGGAAGGCGTTCGTCCGGTGAGGCATGATGGGGCGCATGGGGACCGAGGGGGAAGACGCGCGTGTCATCGCCGGGCGTTACCGGCTGCAGACGCGGCTCGGGCGCGGCGGCATGGGCGTCGTGTGGCGGGCCACCGACGAACTGCTCGGCCGGCACGTTGCGGTCAAGGAGCTCACCCTCGACGAGACGCTCTCCGCGGACGAGACCCTGCGGCAGCGCGACCGCACCCTGCGTGAGGCGCGCGCGGTCGCGCAGTTGCGGCATCCGCACATCATCGTGGTCCACGACGTCGTCGAGCGCGACGAACGCCCCTACATCGTCATGGAGCTGATCGACGGCGGCTCGCTCGCGGACCGTATCGCCACGCACGGCCCGCTCGACGCCGCCGAGGCGGCCCGTATCGGCATCGGCCTGCTGAGCGCGCTGCGCACGGCGCACGCTGCCGGGGTGCTGCACCGCGACATCAAGCCCGCGAACGTCCTGCTGGAAGCCGGCACCGGCCGGGTCGTCCTCACCGACTTCGGTATCGCCCAGGTCGCCGGCGCCACCACACTCACCGAGACCGGCTCCTTCGTCGGCTCGCCCGAGTACACCGCGCCCGAGCGGATGTCCGGGGCCAGGACCGGCCCGGAGTCCGACCTGTGGTCGCTCGGTGCGCTGCTGTGCACGGCGCTGAGCGGCGAGTCGCCGTTCCGGCGCGACTCGTTGGGCGGCATCCTGCACGCGGTGGTCTTCGACGACATCCGGCCGCCCGCGCAGGCCGCGCCGCTCCTTCCCGTCGTACGAGGGCTCCTCGAGCGCGATCCGGACCGGCGGCTGGACGCGGAGCAGGCGGAGCGGATGCTGCGCGCCTTCCGGGACACGGGCCGGACGCCGGCTCTGCCCGTCGGATACACGCCGACACAGCTGAACGTGCCCCGCCGAGGGCCCGTGCCACCCGCCCCGACCCCCGACTCGTCCCGGACCCCGGCCCCGGCCCCGGCTCCGGGTTCGGCCCCCGTCCGTACGATGCACTCCACGCGGGGTGTCCTGGTGGCCGCGCTGCTGGTGGCCGCGATGGCGGGCGCGGGCGTGTCTGCGGCGGCGCTGCTGATGAAGGGCGACGGGGGCGGCGGGGGCGGTACCCCGACGAGCTCGGCGCCGGGGACGCCCGTGACATCCGCGAACCCGTCGCGTTCATCGGGTTCACCGGGTTCATCCGGTACGTCGTCACCGACCGGCTCCCGTACACCGTCCCCCACCGGCGCCTCCGCCCCCAAGTCCTCCGCTCCGTCCGGCTATCGCACCGCCGAGGACCCGGCCGGCTTCGCCCTCGCCGTACCCGAGGACTTCACCCGCAAGCCGCAGGGGGAGCGGGTCTTCTACGTGTCGCCGGGGCAGACCTTCCGCCTCGGCATCAAGGTCACCGACCCCGAACCGGGCGGCCCGCTCGCGGTGATGCGGCGCGCGGACGCCGACGGACCCTCCACGAACCCCGGTTACCACGACGGCCGGGTCACCGAGACCAGACACCGTGGACACCCCGCCGCCCTCTGGGAGTTCACCTGGAACGGCTACACCGCGGCGGAGGGCCCCCGGCACACCTACGACCTGTGCTGGGAGGAGGACGGGCAGCTGTACGACGTGTGGGTGTCCGCCCCGGTCGGCAAGGTGCGGGAGGCGAAGGAGTACTTCGACGTGGCCGTGGACACCTTTGCAAAAAGGGTATAGCGGGCATTGCCGGCCGGCTGGGTCACGGGTCTGTGACCGGAAGACGTTCTCGGTGGAATCAGGACCGCTTGGCGCGATATGGATGGACCCATGAGCAGCGACGGGGGAGCCCGCTACAGTGCCGACGAGCCGACGAGTTTTGGTCTGCAACCACCGCAGCAGCCTGCGGCGGTACCGCACCCGGGCAACCCGTACGCGGCGCCCACACAGGTCGTGCCGCAGCAGTCCCACCCCGCGCCGGACCCGGGCACCGGGCGGCTCATCGCGGGCCGCTACCGGTTGCTCGCCAAGCTCGGGCACGGCGGCATGGGCACGGTGTGGCGTGCCAAGGACGAGACGGTGGACCGCGAGGTCGCCGTCAAGGAGCCCCGCGTCCCGGACCATCTTCCCGAACGTGAACGCGCCAACGCCTTCGAGCGGATGCGTCGCGAGGCACGGGCCGCGGCCCGGCTCGACCACCCCTCGGTGGTCAATGTGCACGACGTGGCGGTCGTGGACGGGCAGCCGTGGATCGTGATGGAACTGGTGCAGGGCCGTTCGCTGGGCGACGCGCTGCAGGAGGGCACCCTCGGCGTCCGGGAGGCGGCCCGGGTCGGCCTGGAGGTGCTCGGCGCACTGGAGGCCGCGCACGCGGCGGGCATCCTGCACCGGGACGTCAAGCCGGACAACGTGCTCCTCGGCCGGCACGACCGTGTCGTCCTCACGGACTTCGGCATCGCCCAGATCGAGGGCGAGACCAGCCTCACCGACACCGGCGGCTTCGTCGGCTCGCCGGAGTACATCGCGCCGGAGCGGGTGCTCGGGCAGCGTCCCGGGCCGGCGAGCGACCTCTGGTCCCTCGGGGTGGTCCTCTACGCGGCCAGTGAGGGCGTCTCCCCGTTCCGTCGCAGCAACACCCCCGCCACTCTCCAGTCGGTCCTCAACTCCACGCCCGCGCCGCCCGCCTCGGCCCGGGGCCCGCTCGCCGAGGTCATCGACGGTCTGCTCCAGAAGGACCCGGCGCGCCGCCCGAACGCCGCCCGGGTGCGCGCCCTCCTGGAGACCGCCGCGAACCCGCCTGCTCCGCAGCCCACACAGGTCGTCCAGCACACAGAAGCTCCGCGCCCCGGTCCGCGGCTCGGCCGCAAGGCCTGGATCGGTGTCGGCGCCACGGTCGTCGCAGCGGCGGTGGCCGCGTACCTGGCGATCGCGAACCCGTTCGCGGGACCGCTGCCGGACGGGTGGAAAACCAAGGCCCACCCGAAGCTGGGTGCCACGCTGGCGGTCCCCGCGCAATACCAGGAGAGCAGGCCGGGCGCCGACGACTCGAAGAAGAACTGGATCGCGTACACCGACTGGAGCGGCAGCATCTGGATCAACCTGAGCGTGGTCAGGAAGTCCCAGGACACCCTGAACGAGATCAAGAACTCCGCGGCGGCCGAAATGTACGCCGACAACGAGAAGTTCAAGAACCAGGGCGAGTACGACCTCTTGATGCCCAAGGGCCCCAGGACGACGCCGGAGACGACCAAGTACCACGGCAAACCGTCCGCCGAGAACACCATCGTCTACATGACCAACGACAGCCAGAACCCCCGCCCCCGCGAGGTGAAGATCTTCTACTACAAGACCTCGGACGGCGACATGTACCGCCTCACTGTCGGCTACCCGGGCAGGGGCGACTTCACGGAGCGCGGTCGCGAGGTGGCGAACACGGCGATCGCCAACGTGGACGTCAACAAGCTCTGATCCCCTACGGCTTGAGCCGGCCCGCGAGTGCCTTGACCAGGTCGGTCCTCGCCACCTGCAATGCGAAGCGCCCGCCGCTGTCCCGGGCGGGCCTCGCGTACCGGGGCAGGCCGCGGTGGCGCCACCGCTACGTCCGCCGCGTCGAGACCCGGGACGTCACCACCGGCCTCGTTCGACCGATGCGGGCCGGCGCACACGAACGCGGACGGGACCGTGGTGGAGACGCCACACATCAACGAGGCTGATGTAAGGGCGAGGACACTCGATGACTCAGTCGCAGTGTGACGGCGACTGGGAACACGAATACCGAGTGCGGCTCGCGAGCCTGCGAAGGTCTCCGTGCCACCCGCGTTTTCGGCAGGGGTCGTTGCTGTGGAGCAGCCGTACCCCGACTGCACTTCTCGCCGCCGATCCGCCCGAGCCGCGGCACGGCGGACGAGAAGAAGGGCACGGTGGTATTCAAGGTGGCCCGTGGCCGACTTGTGCTCGGCTGGATCCGTCCGACCCCTGTGCCTCCCCCGACAACGTCCTGATCAGCGGGTTTGTTGCCAGTGACCACTGGCGGTATGTGTGCGGTCGGTGAATCCCTATTACCGACGGGTACCCAAAGTCTCCGCCCCGGCATACCCTGCGGCTCATGACGGACGCGCAGGCCCCGGCCAAGACCGGCACGAATCCTCTCGCCCCCGCCCCGGAGGGCGCCCGTACCGCCGCCGACGTGGTGACGCCCGAGCTGGTCGCGCAGCTGACCAAGGGCGTGGCCGGCTCCGGCCGGACCGCCAACCACACGCCGTTCACCGGCGAGAAGCTGGCCGACCTGCCCGAGTCGACGCCTCAGGACGTGCAGAAGGCCTTCGACGCGGCCCGGGCCGCGCAGGCCGTCTGGGCGCAGACTCCCGTACGGCAGCGCGCCGCCGTCCTCCTCCGCTTCCACGACCTGGTGCTGGAACGCCAGGCCGAGGTCCTCGACCTGATCCAGCTGGAGACCGGCAAGGCCCGCCTGCACGCCCACGAGGAGGTCCAGGCCGTCGCGGTCGCGGCCCGCCACTACGGCCGCAGGGCCGCCGCCTACCTGAAGCCGAAGCGTCACGCGGGCGCGATGCCGACCCTCACCCGTGTCACCGAACTGCGCCACCCGCGCGGGGTCGTCGGCCAGATCGCTCCCTGGAACTACCCCCTCGAGTTGTCGGTCGGCGACGCGCTCCCCGCCTTCGTCGCGGGCAACGCGGTCGTCATGAAGCCGGACACGGAGACCTGTCTGACGGCCCTGTGGGCGCGCGACCTCCTCGTCGAGGCCGGGCTGCCCGCCGACGTCTTCCAGGTCGTCCTCGGGGAGGGTCCCGTCGTGGGCCCCGAGATCGTCCAGCACGCCGACTACGTCTCCTTCACGGGCTCCACGCGCACCGGCCGCGAGGTCGCGCGGGGCGCCGCCGCCCGGCTGGTCGGCGTCTCCCTCGAACTCGGCGGCAAGAACGCCATGCTGGTGCTCGAGGACGCCGACATCGAGAAGGCGGCCGCGGGCGCGGTCCGCGCCTGCTTCTCCTCCGCCGGCCAACTCTGCATCTCCATCGAGCGGTTGTACGTCCACGAGTCGATCGCGGACGCCTTCCTGGAGCGCTTCGCCGCCCGCACGCGCGCGATGCGGCTCGGCACGTCCCTGGCGTACGGCGCCGACATGGGCTCGCTGGTGGGCGAGCGCCAGCTGGAGACGGTCACCCGGCACGTGGAGGAGGCGGTCGCGAAGGGCGCCAAGCTCGTCGCGGGCGGGGTCGCCCGCCCGGACATCGGCCCGTACTTCTTCGAGCCGACCATCCTCGACGGCGTGGCGGCCCCCATGTCCGTCTGCGCGGAGGAGACCTTCGGCCCGGTCGTCTCGATCTACCGCTTCAGGACCGAGGACGAGGCGGTCGAACTCGCCAACTCCACGCCGTACGGCCTGAACTCCTCCGTGTGGACAAAGGACGGCCCGCGCGGCCGCGAGGTCGCGGCGCGCCTGCGCACCGGCACGGTCAACGTCAACGAGGGCTACGCCCCCGCGTACGGCAGCGTCCAGTCGCCCATGGGCGGCATGAAGGACTCCGGCCTCGGCCGCCGCCACGGCTCCGAGGGCATCCTCAAGTACACGGAGGCGCAGACGGTGGCCCAGCAGCGCCTGCTGCCGATGGCCCCGTCGCTGGGCATGGACGACGAGAAGTACGCACAGTTCATGAGCCGCAGCCTCCGGCTGATGAAGGCATTCCGGTTCAGATAGGCGCGTCCCCGAAACGGAGAACCGCGCGATCCACTACGGACAACCCGCACGCACGCTCAACGAGGAGAACACGTGCCCCAGGACGCTTACGACTACGACGTCATCGTCGTCGGCTCCGGATTCGGCGGCTCCGTCACGGCCCTGCGCCTGACGGAGAAGGGCTACAACGTCGGCGTCCTGGAAGCGGGTCGCCGCTTCACCCCCGGCACGCTCCCCAAGAACTCCTGGGACCTGAAGAACTACCTGTGGGCCCCCAGGCTCGGCCTGTACGGAATCCAGCGCATCCACCTGCTGGGCAATGTGATGGTGCTGGCGGGAGCCGGCGTGGGCGGCGGCTCCCTCAACTACGCCAACACCCTCTACGTACCGCCGAAGCCCTTCTTCGAGGACCCGCAGTGGCGTGACATCACCGACTGGCAGGAGGAGCTGGAGCCGTACTACGACCAGGCCCGGCGCATGCTCGGCGTACGGCTCAACCCGACGATGACCCCGTCCGACGTCCATCTGAAGGCGGCCGCCCAGCGGATGGGCGTAGGGGACACCTTCCACATGGCGCCGGTGGGCGTCTTCTTCGGGGACGGGAAGGACGCCGGCGGAGAGACGAAGGTGAAGCCGGGCGATCAGGTTCCCGACCCCTACTTCGGCGGCGCGGGCCCGTCCCGCAAGGCCTGCACGGAGTGCGGCGAGTGCATGACCGGCTGCCGGCACGGCGCGAAGAACACCCTGAACGAGAACTACCTCTACCTCGCCGAGAAGGCGGGCGCGGTGGTGCACCCGCTCACCACGGTGGTGTCGATCACGGAGGACTCGCAGGGCGGCTACGCGGTCACCACCCTCCCCACCGACGACCGCCGCAAGGCGAAGAGCAGGGTCTTCAAGGCCCGCCGCGTCGTCCTCGCCGCCGGGACCTACGGCACCCAGACGCTGCTGCACCGTATGAAGGCGAACGGCCGGCTGCCGTACCTCTCGGACCGGCTGGGCGAACTGACCCGCACCAACTCCGAGGCGGTGGTCGGCGCCCAGACCGACAACCGGCGCTACCGCAGGGCCACCGGCGCGCCGAAGGCCGACTTCACACGCGGCGTCGCCATCACGTCCTCGATCCACCCCGACGAGAACACCCATATCGAGCCGGTCCGCTACGGCAAGGGGTCCAACGCGATGGGCGGCCTGTCGATCCTCCAGGTCCCGTACGCGGAGGGCACGTCGAGGATCGCCGCCTGGCTGCGGAACGCCGCACGTCACCCCATCCTGGTCATGCGCTCCCTCTCCAACCGCCGCTGGTCCGAGCGGACCATCATCGGCCTGGTGATGCAGTCCCTGGACAACTCCCTGACGACGTACCTGAAGCCGGACGGAGTGGGCAAGGGGCTGCTGACGGCCCGCCAGGGCCACGGCTCTCCGAACCCCAAGCAGATCAGGGCGGCCTCGGAGGGCGCGTCGGCCATCGCCGCCGAGATCAACGGCTTCGCCGGCTCCAACGTCGGCGAACTGATGGGCACCCCGCTCACCGCGCACTTCCTCGGCGGCTGCCCGATCGGTGCCGACCGCGACACCGGCGTCATCGACCCGTACCACCGTCTGTACGGCCACCCCGGCATCTCGGTCGTCGACGGTGCCGCGGTCTCGGCCAACCTGGGAGTCAACCCGTCCCTGACGATCACCGCGCAGGCCGAGCGTGCGATGTCGTACTGGCCCAACAAGGGCGAGACGGACCCGAGGCCGGCCCAGGGCGAGACGTACGAGCGCCTGAAGCCGATCGAGCCGAGGACGCCGGCCGTGCCCGCGGAGGCGTTCGGCGCACTCAGGCTGCCGTTCCTGGGGATGCCGGCGGTGCCGCCGAAGAAGTAGGCGCGATCCGTACCCAGCGAGAAGGACCCGCACCCCCCTCCGAGTGCAGGTCCTTCTCCATGGGCGCAGGTGTGGCCCTTGGGTTGTCTGGTTTGATCCGTGACGACTGTGAATGGTTGCACCGACATTCACAGAATTTTTTGTGTGTCCCGCGCCACATACGTTCTCCACGTGGCTCGGGACACATCGCGGGCATGCGAAGGGCCCCGCGGGACGGAGCCGCGGGGCCCTTCTTTCGTCAGCACCGACGTCAGGGCAGCGCCGGTGCCTGGAAGCGGCGCCGGGGGGTTGCGCCGCTAGCCCGGGTGCCACGGTCGGCTCCCCGGCGCACTCGGGGCGCTCGGATGGTCTCGACCTGTGGCGATGGGGCTGTGCAATGCAGTGGTAATGGTGCTCCGCCGGCCGGCCCCGGGCGTCCCCGGAGCCGACCGTTCTCTTGTGTGACCGGGCTGCTGTCCCCTGCCGTCCGGCCACGTGACTGGAGCGAGGTCCCACGACGCACGGCACGATCCGTCCGTCTCATCACCCCAGCGAGCCACGCGTGGTTCTTCGGGCCCGCCCCTGGCTGGCACGGACACCGGGACCAACGAAGGGGTTCGTACGGCGGTCACGCGCCGTACGGGTGAGAGGCGGACCGAACTCAGATACGGCCCCGGCACAGTTCGAGGAGCGTCATGGCAAGGGCCGTACCGGGCTTGCCCAGCGCTTCCCTGTAGTGGCCGAGAACCTGCATCTCGCGGGAGAGGTTCACGCGCCGGCCGCCGGAGCCGATCCGTGCTTCCTGTATGACGGCCGAAACGGCCATCCGTTCCTGGACGAGGCCGATGATCCGGTCGTCCAGCGCGTCGATGCGTTCACGGGCGTCACTGATCACCTCGGCGGCCTCGGGGTTGCGGGCGCCGGTCTTCTCCGTCGTTCTGCTGGCGGTCATGTCTTCGGGCTCCTCATCGGATCGGTTCGGATGCGGTGCCCCGGAGCGGCATGACCCGGGAACGACAGGCGCCCCGGGCCTTGTCGGCCCGGGGCGCCTGGGAAGTGGCTTGTCAGGAGCTCAAGCAGCACTACCTATGGCAGCCGGCGGGCCGGGTGCCATAGGTAAAGAGGAAGGTCGGGTGCTTGAGCATGGGGCCAGTATGCCGGGGTGACGGATGGTGGCCAACGCAGTTCGCATCCTGAGACGGAGGTTTTCGCTGCCGTTCACCGCGATGTCAGCCCGTCCGGCGTTCGAGGACGAGGTTCGCTCAGGGACGTAGCGGGGGTCCGGGGGCGGCAGCCTCCGGCAGCGAGGGGACGTCACCCCCGCCCACCTCGGTAGAATCGGCTAGCACAGAACTCCGCCCAGCCGCCGGAAGGCAACCCGTGTCATCAGCGACTTCCGCTGCCGCCGCCCCCGACACCGTCCTGGTCGTCGACTTCGGTGCGCAGTACGCCCAGCTCATCGCCCGTCGCGTCCGCGAGGCCCGGGTCTACAGCGAGATCGTGCCGAGCACCATGCCGGTCGCGGAGATGCTCGCCAAGAACCCAGCGGCGATCATCCTCTCCGGCGGCCCCTCCTCGGTGTACGCCAAGGGTGCCCCCCGCCTCGAGCGCGAGCTCTTCGAGTCCGGCGTCCCGATCTTCGGCATGTGCTACGGCTTCCAGCTGATGGCGCAGTCCCTGGGCGGCACCGTCGACAACACCGGCGCCCGCGAATACGGCCGTACGCCGCTGCACGTCTCGAAGTCGGGCTCCACCCTCTTCGAGGGCACGCCGGACGAGCAGTCGGTGTGGATGTCGCACGGCGACGCCTGCTCCGCCGCCCCCGAGGGCTTCACCGTCACGGCCTCCACGGACGTCGTCCCGGTCGCCGCCTTCGAGAACGACCAGAAGAAGCTGTACGGCGTCCAGTACCACCCCGAGGTCATGCACTCCACGCACGGCCAGCAGGTCCTGGAACACTTCCTCTACCGCGGCGCGGGCCTCACCCCCTCCTGGACCACGGGCAATGTGATCGAGGAGCAGGTCGCCCTGATCCGTGAACAGGTCGGCGACAAGCGCGCGATCTGCGGTCTGTCGGGCGGCGTGGACTCCGCCGTCGCCGCGGCCCTGGTCCAGAAGGCCATCGGCTCCCAGCTGACCTGCGTGTACGTCGACCACGGCCTGATGCGCAAGGGCGAGACCGAGCAGGTCGAGAAGGACTTCGTCGCGGCGACCGGCGTGCAGCTGAAGGTCGTCGACGCGGAGGAGCGCTTCCTCACCGCCCTCAAGGGGGTCTCGGACCCCGAGGAGAAGCGGAAGATCATCGGCCGGGAGTTCATCCGGGTCTTCGAGCAGGCGCAGGCGGAGATCATCGCGGACGAGGGGCCCGCGGTCGAGTTCCTCGTCCAGGGCACGCTCTACCCGGACGTGGTCGAGTCCGGTGGCGGCACCGGCACCGCCAACATCAAGTCCCACCACAACGTGGGCGGGCTGCCCGAGGACCTCGAGTTCCGGCTGATCGAGCCGCTGCGCAAGCTGTTCAAGGACGAGGTCCGCATGGTCGGCCAGGAGCTCGGCCTGCCGGAGGAGATCGTCCAGCGCCAGCCGTTCCCCGGCCCCGGCCTCGGCATCCGTATCGTCGGCGAGGTCACCAAGGACCGCCTCGACCTGCTGCGCGACGCCGACGCGATCGCCCGCGAGGAGCTGACGGCGGCCGGCCTCGACCGCGACATCTGGCAGTGCCCGGTGGTCCTGCTCGCGGACGTCCGCAGCGTCGGCGTCCAGGGCGACGGCCGCACCTACGGCCACCCCGTCGTTCTGCGTCCGGTCTCCTCCGAGGACGCCATGACGGCCGACTGGTCACGTCTGCCGTACGACGTCCTCGCGAAGATCTCGACCCGGATCACCAACGAGGTCGCCGACGTCAACCGGGTCGTCCTCGATGTGACCTCGAAGCCGCCGGGGACCATCGAGTGGGAGTGAGCCCTGCCGGGCTCAGGTCCGTCTGAGCGCGCGCACCGGCGCTCCGGGCTTCCAGACCTCGACGACCAGGTACGTGTCGTCCTCGACGGAGGTCCGTACGACCTCCGTCAGCTCGGTGCGGAAGAGGTGGAACGGCTCCGGCGGTTCCACCTCTTTCCTGTACGCGGCCTTCACCCGCGCATCGTCGACCTCGACGGCCCGCCCGCTGACCCGCACGTCCCCGCCGCCCATGCCGGTGCCCTCCCCGGGGTTCGCCTGGAGCGCGAAGCGCGGGTCGCGGCGCAGGTCGAAGGCCTTGAGCGAGTCCGGCATCATGCCGAGCCACAGCTCGCCGTCCAGGAACCGCACCTCCAGCCCGGTCGTGCGGGGCGAGCCGTCCTTGCGAAGGGTCGCGAGGACGTGGTGCGTGAAGGCACCGAAGCGCTCTTCGACGGTTCTGGCGAGATCAGGCGCGGCGGCGACGAAGGCTGCCCAGTTCGTACGGCCCATACGACTCGTATGACTCATACGACGAGTCTCGCGCCCCTACCCGACATCTTCTGTCCGGTAATCGGGTGGTCGGCCGGCCGGCGTTGTCGCATCTGCGTTGCGCACGTCATCTTTGCATAACATCCCTGTCCTCCTTCGCTGACCGACGGTAACTTCCGCCCGTAAAGCAATCCCAGTGCTGGAGGACCTATGCACGGGCCCACCCCACCGCTGCCGCTGCCCAGCGACCAGCTGCAGTTCGCCATGCCGCCGATGCACGACTCGGTCGACGACGAGCGCCGCCACCGCAGGGAGCGGCTCGCGGGCGCGCTGCGGATCTTCGGGCGACTCGGCTTCGAGGACGGGGTCTCGGGGCACATCACCGCGCGCGACCCGGAGTTCAGCGACTGCTTCTGGGTCAACCCCTTCGGCATGCCGTTCAAGCACGTCACCGTGAGCGACCTGGTCCTCGCCAACGCGGACGGGCAGGTGATCGAGGGTCGCTACCACGTCAACCAGGCCGCGTTCACCGTGCATGTCCAGGTCCACGCGGCCCGTCCGGACGTCGTCGCGGTCGCCCACTGCCACTCGGTGCACGGCCGGGCGCTGTCCGCGCTCGGCGATCTGCTGGACCCGCTCACCCAGGAGAGCTGCGCCTTCTACGAGGATCACAGTCTCTACGACGCCTACACCGGCGTCGCCGTCGACGCGGAGGAAGGGCGGCGGATCGCGACCGCGCTCGGCTCGCGCAAGGCGGTCGTGCTGCGCAACCACGGGCTGCTGACGGTCGGCGACTCGGTGGACGCCGCGGCCTGGTGGTTCGTGTCCATGGAACGCTCCTGCCAGGTGCAGCTGATGGCGAAGGCGGCCGGCCGGCCCCTCCTCATCGACCACAAGGCGGCGGTGGCGACCCGGGAGCAGCTGGGCGGGGACCTGGTCGCGTGGATCAACTACCAGCCCATGTGGCAGGACATCAGCCGCAGCGAGCCGGACCTTCTCAGCTGAGGGGGCCGGATCTGCTCAGTTCAGGGAGCCGGATCTGCTCGGCTGAGCGAGCCGCCCGAGGTGTCAGAACCCGCGGAGCACCACCGCCTTCGTCATCGCGAACTCCTCGTCCGTGAGCACCCCGTCCCGGTGCAGCTCGCCCAACTCGCGCAGCCGGCGCAGCAGGACGTCGTGATGGTCGGCCGAGGGCGGCACGGACGCCGCCGGACGGGGCCGGTCCGCGAGGTCGCCGGTGTGGGCGGAGGGGTGCGGCAGCCGGGCCGTGACCGCGGTGGCGACCAGGGCCGTGAGCAGATCGCGGCGGGTGCTGCCCCACAGGTCCAGGGCGTAGGGGTCCTTCTCGGGCGGCAGTTTGGAGAACGCGGTCTCGCGGGTCACGAAGCGCAGGAAGCCGTCCTCGTAGCCGGAGTTCGGCAGCCACTCGACCTGGACGAGGTCGGTGACGGAGATGATCCGCGGGCCGGTCGCGCGTTTGACCCGGTCGGAGGTGTCGGCCCAGTCGATCCGCACCTGTGTGCCGTCGAAGGAGATCGTGCCGTCGGAGGAGCGGACCGAGACCGGCACCGGCGGGCCCGGCAGCAGATAGGTCCGGGTGGGCTCCTTGGGGATCTGGTCGAGGAGCAGGGCGTGGCGGATCTCCTCGGCCACGTACTCGGCGACGCCGGACCGGTCGACGTCCACCACCAGCTGGTACGGGTCCGCAGGGCCGGGCAGCCGGCCGCCGGTCGCCTGGAGAAGGGGGTCGGCGCCCTCGCGCAGTCGCATCCGCAGCCGCCCGCGCTTGCGCTCCGGCTCGAAGACGACCCCGGAGACGGCCTCCAGCGGCACGGCGACCTCTCCGTACGTCTGCCGGAACAGCGGCACGGAGCGATGCAGTCCCGGCGTGATCCTGACCGTGCTGCCGTCGAAGGCCCAGGTCCCGTCACGCTGGATGATCTCGGCCATAGGGGAATTCTCGCAGCCCGGTCAACACGGCGGTCCCGGCTTCACCGCCGCCGTACCGGACCTGCCGGACACGGACGGTATGTGATGGGGCACAATTCGCTGTCATCGCAGGGGAGTTGTTCGCAGGCCGGTGAGGGGACCCGTCGAGGGCCGCCGGTCACGAGATCGCGGGGAAGGCGGGCGTCGGGCGTGGCGGTGCAGGAGGCGAGACAGGGCGTGGACGCGAGCGCCCACGGGGGTGGCTGCACTTGCGGGGACTGCCCGCACGGGGCACGAGCGGGGCACCGGCGGGCCGTCGCCGAATTTCTGCTGCAACGGGACGGGTTCGCGGCCGGACAGGGGCTGCCGGCGGCCGTGGCCCACTCGGCCTCGGCCTCCCGGCAGTGGGTCTCGGAGGAACTCACGCAGTCCGCCGAACTCGTCGCCGAGCGCGGGCGGGCCGAGGGCGAGGCATGGCTCGCGCGACTGTGGCGCCGCACGGCGTACACGGTGTGGGCGGGCGTCGTCCTGCTGCTCCTGGCGCAGGCCCTCACGGCGATCGGCGCGGGCTGGACCGCTGCGCGCACCGCCGGACTGCTCGCGGCCCTGGTCGTGGCCGGCGCGCTCACCGCGGCCTCGTGCTTCCATCGCGCGCGGGGCGGTGCGCTGGCGCCCGTGATCGGTGAGGACAACCGTCTGTCCACCTCGCGCGCGGTGGCCGCGGCCTGGGTGCTGTTCGTCGCCTACGCCGTGCTCGTGCTGGCGGGGCGCCTCGCCGCGGCCTCCGGACACTCCGAGCGCGACAGGCTGATCTCCGGGCTCGAACTCGCCCGCGGCGCGGGCATGGTGACCGTGCTCGCCGTGGTGTGCGGCATCGCCGTGCTGGTACGGCGGGTGGTCGGGCTGCGGGTGCTGGGGCAGCGGCTGCAGAAGGTGCGCGCCGACCGGCCGAGGGCCGCCGACCTGCTGACCGACGACGCGGGCCGCGGCACCTTCGCCGACATCCAGTACGTCGTGATCGGCGCGGTCGCCCTGGTGTTCTCGGCCGTACGGCTGGCCCGGCGGCCGGAGCAGCTGCCGGATCTGCCGTGGGGGCTGGCGGTGGTGGTGCTGGTGTCGGCGGCGACCTATGTGGCGGGCAAATACGCCGAGGGCGGCCGGCCGGTGATCCTCTCCGTGGTGCGGTCGAGGGAGGCCGGCGATCTGGACGCGCCGATCCGCACCGGCGACGACATCGAGATCCGCGGGGCGGGTTTCGTCCCGCCGGGCGCGGAGACCGCCGACCGGCTGTCCCGGATGGTCGTACGGATCGGACCCGTGCATGTGCATGTGCCGCTCGTGCCGGTGACCGGGGGCTTCAGCAACCCCACGGACACCGTGCTGACCCTGCCGGTGCCGGCGGACGTGGAGCCCGGGCGGGTGGAGGTGCAGGTGGTCACGGCGGCCGGGGCCGAGACCAACCGGTACACGATCGACGTGACCGACTGACCGACCGACTGACCGGCATCCGGCGCGGCCCGGGAAACGCTGAGCCGAAGCGGGCAAGCCGGAAAAACGACCCGGACAGGATTGAGCGGAGCTTCTCCGTCGTACGTATCGTTTTGCGGGGGGTCACGGCACGGCGGCGAGAGGCGGCTAGGAACGATGACTCACGGCATTCGCACGGACACGCAATCCACCTATCTGGACGGCGGCCGGAACTGGCGGGACACCGCCTCCCGTTACGCCCTGCTCCCGCTGCGCATCTTCCTCGGCGTCACCTTCACCTACGCGGGCCTGGACAAGCTCACCGACAGCGCCTTCATGAAGAGCTCCGGCGCCGGTTCGATCGGCGAGACGATGCGCGGGGTCCGCGACTCCTCGGCCATCCCGGCCCTGGTCGACCTGGCGCTGAAGAGTCCCGTCGGTTTCGGCTACGCCATCGCCTTCGGTGAGCTGGCCGTCGGCATCGGCACCCTGATCGGACTGCTCGCCCGCCTGGCCGCGCTCGGCGGTGCGCTGATCTCGCTGAGCCTGTGGCTGACCGTCAGCTGGGCCTCCGACCCCTACTACTTCGGCAACGACCTGCCCTATCTGATGTCCTGGATCCCTCTCATCCTCGCGGGCGCCTCCATGTTCTCCGTGGACGCCGCTCTGCGGAACCGACGACGGCAGCGCGCGGGAGGCTACTGACAGCTCCGCCGCCGGTGGCTCGCTGCCGGCAGCTCCCCGGGGCGGGGCTCAGCCTCCCGCGTTCGGCTGAGCCTCCGCCCGGCCGCCCAGGTCGCCCGGCCCGGCCGCACGGCCCCGGCCGCGGCGTCGGCGTATGCCCCCGGCGAGGATGCCGACCGCCCCTGCCAGACAGAGGCCGCCCATGACGAGCGGGATCACCACGAACCACGGGGTGTCCCAGAGGCCGCCCGCGTCACCGGCGTAGAGGCCGCCCGCGACGGTGAGCACGACACCGGCGACCAGCCTCCCGGGCTGGAACTCATGACGCAGCACGGCTCACCTCCGCCTGTCCGAGGCCCACCTGGAGATCGACGTCGAGCGTGCCCTTGCTCTTGCCGCCCGAGGCCGGCGACAGGGTCACCTTCTTGTACCTGCCGGGCTCCACGTCCACGTCTTTCTCCTTGTCGCCCGGCATCTGGATGTCGCCCACCCCCACGTCGATGTGCAGCTTCACGGTCATGTCCGGCGGCACGATCACCCTCGCCCTGCCCACGCCCACCTGGACCCTCGACTCCACCGTCTGCTTCTCGGCCAGGTTCAGCCGGGTCAGGTCCAGGGTGCCGACGCCGGTGCCGAGCTCGTACTTCCGCTGGACGTCCGCCACCGCGGCGGGCCGCCAGGTGGTGCGCACCCAGTCCGTGCCGATGTTCTTGGGCAGCGCGGCCGAAGCGGCGAGCAGGCCTGCCGTGATGATCGCGAGGAAGACCGAGCCCGCCCCTGTGCGCCCCAGGAACGCGCTGACCGCGATGCCCAGGCCGAACACGGCGAGCGCGCAGGCCAGACCGGTCTGGAGGCTGGTGCCGAGCGCCTGGTGGTCCCACGTCAGACCCGTGCCGAGGCCGCCCGCCAGCAGGGCCAGCAGGAAGACCCGGCCGCCGATCCCGCGGGGGCCGCGCTGCCTCGGCTGCTGGGCGGGCGGGGTGCGTATGTCCCAGCGGCCCCGCTCGTAGCCCCGGCCGATGCTGACGGCTGCCGCGATGTCGCGGTCCCGGGAGTCCCTCGGGCCCCACAGATAACCCGTGCCGCCCTCGTGAGTGCCGTCCTTGACGATGGGGTCGCGCCACCAGGACGGGTACGCGGCGGGCACCGGCGGCGCCTGCGCCTCGGGCGGGGCGTCGGCGACGGCCTGCGCGGCCAGCGGGTCGGGGTCGGGGGCGCTCCGGTGCTGCGACCAGTACCCGGCGCCCGCGAGCAGAAGGGAGAGGACGACGGCGAAGGCCAGCACCCCGCCGTTCTTCAGCATCGTCAGGAACACCCCGCAGCCGACCAGCGCGAACAGCACGGCGGCCAGGGCCTGGCCGTCGACGCGGCCGGTCAGCAGCTTGCGCACCTCGTTCTGGTCCTCGTCGTCGTACGGGACGAAGAGCCAGGCGAACCCGTAGAAGATGAGGCCGATGCCGCCCGTCGCGGCGAGCACCGCGAGCGTGATCCGGAAGATCACCGGGTCCATGTCGCACTGCCGACCCAGCCCGGCACACACACCCGCGACCGTCTTGTGGCGGCGGTCGCGCCGGAACTTGTGGGGCGGCCCGGCCGCACCGGCCTCGCCGACGGCGGCCGCGTCCGCGGCCGGGGGGTCCTGCGGCCCGTCGGCCGCGGCGGGTGCGGCATCCTGCGGCCCGCCGCCCGGGGCCGCCGGGCGAGGGCCGGAGCCGGGTCCCGGACCCGTCGCGGCGTGCTGGTGCTCTGTCATGTGTCCATGGTGACGGGCGCATCGCCGCCGCGGCAGTCGGAACGACCCTGGTCGGACCCTGATATCGCCCCTGAGCCGGTGCCGGGGAGCCGTTCGACCGGGCCGCCGCTCGGAGATCAGGGGAGTCTCCGGGGTCGACCCTGATGCTCCGGCTCTCCGGCCGTGTGAGGATCGATGACATGCCGGAAGCCGCAGCAGCGCCACTCGTTGAACCGCGGCCGCCGCGCAAGCTCTACCGCAGCAGCGACGGACGCTGGCTCGGTGGTGTGGCGCGGGGGCTCGCCGGACACCTCGGGCTGCCCGTGATCTGGGTGCGGCTCGTCTTCGTCGGCCTGTTCATGGCGGACGGCCTCGGCGCCCTGCTGTATGCCGCGTTCTGGTTCTTCGTGCCGCTCGGCGTGGGCGGCGTCGGCGACCAGCGGCCCCCGTCCCTCGTCACCGCCGAGACCTCGCCCGACGGCCGCCGCAGACTCGTGGCCCGCAAGCCGGACAAGGGCCAGATCGTGGCCCTGCTCCTCATGGTCGTCGTGGCCATGGCCTTCGTCAGCAGCGTCAATCTGGGCAGCGGCGCCAAGGCGTACCTTCTGCCCGCCGTGCTCGTCGGCGCGGGCGTCGCCCTCGTCTGGCGCCAGGCCGACAACGCGCGCCGGGCCCGCTGGGCCGAGGTCGGCCGCCGCCGTCGCACGGTCACCCTGCTCAGATCCGTGGGCGGCGTGCTGCTGGTGACGGCGGGCGTCTCCGGCATCTTCGTCCTCCAGGGCTCCGCCGCCCATCTCGGCTCGGTCCTGCAGGCGGCCCTCGCGGTCCTCGTCGGCATAACGCTCCTCGCAGGCCCGTACCTGGTGCGGATGACCCAGGACCTCTCCGAGGAGCGTCTGATGCGTATCCGCGCCCAGGAGCGCGCGGAGGTCGCCGCCCATGTCCACGACTCGGTGCTGCACACCCTGACCCTGATACAGCGGAACGCGGAGAACGCGGCAGAAGTGCGCCGCCTCGCCCGCGCCCAGGAGCGTGACCTGCGCACCTGGCTCTACAAGCCGGAGGGCACCGGCAAGGACGAGGCCGACGAACCCACCAGCGTCGCCGACGCCGTCCGCCGCAACGCCGCCGAGGTCGAGGACAAGCACGGCGTCCCCATAGAGGTCGTCGTGGTCGGCGACTGCCCGCTCGACGAAAGAATCGGCGCGCAGATGCAGGCCGGACGTGAGGCGATGGTGAACGCCGCCAAGTACGGTGGCGAGGGCGGCGCCGTACAGGTCTACGCCGAAGTCGAGGGGAGAACGGTCTTCGTGTCCGTGCGCGACCGGGGCCCCGGCTTCGACCTCGACTCGATACCCGCCGACCGCATGGGCGTCAGAGAATCGATCATCGGCCGCATGGCGCGCAACGGAGGCACGGCGCGACTGCGCGCGGTGCCGGGCGGCGGCACGGAGGTCGAGCTGGAGATGGAGAGGGCGGAGAACACGTCATGAGCGACCCGACCGAGGCGAACGGTACGACGGGAGCGGCGGAGGCCGAATCCGGTCAGACCGCGGGCGGCGGCGCCGCCGCGCGGCATGTACGCGTGGTCCTCGTCGACGACCACCGCATGTTCCGTACGGGCGTCCAGGCCGAGATCGGCCAGACCGAGCAGACCGGGGTCGAGGTCGTCGGCGAGGCCGCGGACGTCGACCAGGCGGTCACGGTCATCACCGCGACCCGGCCCGAGGTGGTCCTGCTGGACGTCCACCTCCCGGGCGGCGGCGGGGTCGAAGTGCTGCGCCGCTGCGCCCCGTTGATGGCGGACGCGGAGCAGCCCGTCCGTTTCCTCGCCCTGTCCGTCTCGGACGCGGCGGAGGACGTGATCGGGGTGATCCGCGGCGGAGCGCGGGGCTATGTGACGAAGACGATCACGGGCACCGACCTGGTCGACTCCATCTTCCGTGTCCAGGAGGGCGACGCGGTCTTCTCCCCGCGGCTGGCCGGCTTCGTCCTCGACGCCTTCGCCTCCACCGACGCCCCGCCCGTCGACGAAGACCTCGACCGCCTCACCCAGCGGGAGCGGGAGGTGCTGCGGCTCATCGCCCGGGGCTACGCCTACAAGGAGATCGCCAAGCAGCTCTTCATCTCGGTGAAGACGGTCGAGTCCCATGTCTCCGCGGTCCTGAGGAAGCTCCAGCTGTCGAACCGGCACGAGCTGACCCGGTGGGCGACGGCACGACGGCTGGTGTGAGCCGGGCCCGCCGGCGCGGGACTCACACCACCCGGGTCGCGCCCGCGAACGGCATCTCGTCGATCGGGGCCAGGCGCACGGGTGCCGAGGGGTTCGGGGCGTGGATCATCCGGCCGTTGCCCACATAGATGCCGACGTGGCTGATGCCGGAGTAGAAGAACACCAGGTCGCCGGGGCGGAGTTCGGAGCGTGCGACGCGCCGGCCCGCGTTGATCTGGGCGTACGTGGTGCGGGGGAGGGAGATGCCGGCCGCGCGGTAGGCGGCCTGGGCGAGGCCGGAGCAGTCGAATGCGTCCGGTCCCGTCGCGCCCCACACATAGGGGCTGCCGAGTTTCTTGTAGGCGTAGGCGACGGCGGCCACCGCACGGGAGTTGGGGGCCGCCGTGGAACCGGCGGCCGTCAGGGCGTCCCGCGTGTCCGAGGCCGACCGCGAGGCGTGGCCCGCGGCGGCTGCGGTGACCCGCGCCCGGCCCTGCGGCGTCAGCCGGGACAGCAGCTGTCTCGCCTCGCCCAGTTTCCCGGTGACCGTCTTCTTCTGCCGCTGCAGCTCGGCCTGCCCTGACCTGAGCGACGACAGTTCGACCTGGGCGGCACCGCGCAGCTGCCCGAGCTCCCGGAGCTGCTTCCGTACCCGGGCCACGGCCCCGGACTGCCGGTCGCCCGCCCGCTCGGCGAACGCCGTGCCCTCCAGATACCGGTCGGGACTGGCGGAGAGCATCAGCTGCACCGTGGGGTCGAGCCCACCGCTGCGGTACTGCGCCGCCGCGATGGAACCGAGGGCGTCCCGCGCCGAGTTGAGCTTCTCCTCCTTGCGGGCGGCCTCGTCCCGCAGTGCCTTCAGCCGCCGCTCCGCCGAATCCGCCTTCTCCTTCGCGCCGTTGTACCTCTCGGTGGCGGCCTCCGCCTCCTGGTACAGCTTGTCCACCTTCGCCTTGACCTGCGCAGGCGTCGGATTCGGCTCGGCGTGCCCGATCCCCTCGAAGCACGTTGCCGTGGCCGCGCCCGCCAGGGCGATGGTCGCGGCCGTGCGGGTGGTGCTGCCGCCGAGCGAGCGCTGTCGGGGCTTGCGGTGCGCTGCCACCTGGACCGTCCCGTCCTTTCGTACGGCCGAGCCGTGTGCGCGTCCGGCGGCGGCCCGCACAGGGGGACGGGCCGCCGCCGGACCTTCTCGGCGGTGGTGGCCGACTGCCGCCCCTGGCCCGGGCGGCGGTGGGGAGCCGGTCACCTGGGGGAGGACGCTAGGCCTCGATGTGTCGGTGCGGTAACGCGTTGTGCAGAAGTGCCGGGTGCCGACCGAGGCGGGACCGTATGTGACCGCGACCCCCGTCCAGCGCGTTCCACTTCACGCAGGGTGATGACCGAACTGACGATTCCGGACGCGCCGGGGGCGCCGGAGTGCTATGGGCCGCCGCTGATTAGGCTCCGGCCTCATGGACGTACTCATCCATCTCTTCGTCGGCCTGCACATCATCGGCATCGCCGCGCTCCTCGGCGGCTTCCTCACCCAGATGAAGGCGATGGGCCAGGGCACCGCCCGCTTTGTCCCGGTGATGCTGTACGGCGCGCTGACGATGCTGGTCAGCGGCGTGATCCTGGTCGGTCTGCATCAGGCCGAGGACCACACCGTCAACAACATCAAGATCGGGGTGAAGCTGGCCCTGCTGATCGTGATCCTCGGCCTCGTCTATGTGAAGCGGGACGAGGAGACGGTGGACAAGCGCCTGTTCGGCCTGGTGGGCCTGCTGACCACGGCGAACATCTTCATCGCGGTGCTGTGGACCTGAGGGCCCCGGGCGGCGCCTTCAGAGCGGCGCGGGCCTCCGCGGCCGCCCCCGCGGCGACCGCCAGCCACACCGCCACCGAGATCCACAGCAGCACTTCCCCCGGTGTTCTCAGCCACGGGACGTCGAGGACGGCGGCGACGGACAGCATCGCCGTCGCCGTCATCCCCATCGGGAACACCGTCGACCACCGCAGGACGTCGTAGCGCAGCCGGGGGCGGCCCAGCTCGGCGAGGAACAGGACGGCGTACCAGCACACGTCGAGCGTCACCAGCGCGAGGGTCACGGTGCGCAGGACGCCGGAGTCGTCCTCGTTCCACAGGTACAGGCGGGCGCTGTCGGCGGCGGACAGCGTCGATCCGGCGAGTGCCGAGATGGCGAGCGCGCCCCCGGCCACCCAGTGGTCCCCGGCCCCTTCGGCGATCTGCCGCAGATCGAAACGGGCCAGCGCGAAGGCGTAGAGCACGAGGCCCAGCCCGAACAGGACGAGCGCCGCATGCGCGAGCCAGGCCGTCTCCTCGGCCGCGGCGAGCGTGGCGGCGAGCACGGCGAGCCCCTGCGTGGCCACGCAGCCCAGGAACACCGCTCCCGGCATACGGCGCCCCCAGTTCCCCATGACGAGGACGAGCAGCCACGGCCACACCAGTACGGCCAGCGCCAGCAGCGCCTGCGCCAGGATCTGCCACCCCAGGGCGGAGAAACGGGTGCCGAGCACGGTGGTCGCGGCGACGGCCGTGAGCGCGCCCGGTGTCGCCGCCTCCGCCAGCCATCTCCCGCGCTCGCGCAGCAGCCGTACGGCGAAGTCCGCCGCCAGCCCCAGCCAGGCGGCGCAGGCCAGCGCCAGCGCGATACGGGACAGGACCTCGTACCCCGTCAGGTGCAGGCCGACCGACACGATGCCGGTCGCCAGCACGGCGGCACCGGCCGTCGGCGGGCGCTGCGCCCACCAGGAGCGGAGGGGGGAGCGAGGGGAGGTGGCGGGCATGGGGCGATGCTAAGGAGCCCCGCCCGCGTTGCGAGCGGGGCACGCGCGCGTGTGCCCCGAAAGACGCGCGGGCGCGGGCGCCGGGCCCCGGCCCTACAGCCGTCAGGCCGGGCGGACCACGCTGTGGATCGACGACTCGCCGTCGTAGTAGATCGACTCCTCGCGGACGTACGCGCCGGGCTTCGGGGCGTGGATCATCATGCCGTTGCCGATGTAGATGCCGACGTGGCTGAGGTCCTCGTAGAAGAAGACCAGGTCACCGGGCTGGGCGGCGGAGAGGGAGACCGTGGTGCCCGCGTTGACCTGGTCCCAGGTGGTGCGGGGGAGGCTGACGTCGGCGGCTTTCCATGCGGCCTGGGTGAGGCCGGAGCAGTCGTAGGAGTCGGGGCCGGTGGCGCCCCACACGTACGGCTTGCCGATCTGGGCGCGGGCGAAGGCGAGGGCCTTCTCGGCCTTGGTGGCGTACGAGGAGTCCGTCGACGAGGAGCCCGACGACGAGGACGAATCGGAGGAGGACGAGCTCGACGAGCCGCTGTCCTGCTGGGCGGCCTCCTGTCGCGCCGCCTCCTGCCGGGCGGCCTCCTCCCGGGCCTTCTGCTCCGCCGCCGCCTGCTGCTCGGCCAGCTCCGCGGCCTTGCGTGCCGCCTCCTCCTGCTTCTGCTTCTCGATCGCCGCCAGCCGCGCCTTCTCCTCCGCCGTCAGCTCCGACAGCAGCTCGCGCGCGTCGGAGAGCTTCGTCTGGACGGTGGACTTGGCGGTCTGCAGGTCGTTCCGCGACTCGGTGAGCTTCGTGAGGCTCTGGGCGGCCTCCTGACGCTTCTTCATCGTCGCGGACTGCTCGGTGATGTAGTCGTCGACCGCGCCCTTCTGACGGCTGGTCATCCGGCCCATCAGCTGGGTCTGGTCGAAGTAGTCCTGCGGGGAGTCCGCGAGCAGGAAGGTCGCGGTGTCCGGAGCGGCGGCGCCGGTCCGGTACTGGGCCGCGGCGAAGGTACCGAGCTCCTCCCGCGCCTCGTTGAGCTTCTGGGTGCGCTTGGCCACGTCGTCGAGGAGGGTGTCGACCTGCCGGCGCTGCTTCTCGGTCTGTTCCTTGGCCGCGTTGTACTTCTCGGTCGCCGACTCCGCCTGGCGGTACAGGTCGTCGACCTTCTTCTCGACCTCTTCGAGGCTCGGCTTGTCGTCGGCCGACGGAGCGGCGTTGGCCGTCTGGGACAGCAGGGCCACGGAGGTGAGGGCCGCTGTGGCGAGGGCGGGGGTCCGTATACCTGCTACACGCGTCCCGCCGGGACGCGGCTTGCGGTGCGACGCCAAGGGAGGCGACTCCTTCCAGTGGTCCGCCTACCGAGTTAGCTGTCGGGTTCGGGCGGGTGGTTCGGAAGGGTTGCCCTACGGCCGTTTCCCGGGAAGGGAGGCGGGCCGATTCACCCCAAGGTCGGTGGGTCCCCGGTTCCGGTTCGCCCGCGGGGGCGTTCCGGATTCGGCGGAGGCCGCGCGGCCCGGCGACGTTCGCCGGTGGGGGTCGTACGGCCCGCCCGGCACGCTAGCCAACTCGTGGGGCCCCTGTGAAGGTTGATGGGTGATATGCCCGATACATTTTCGTGACCTCGTGCTTCGGTGTTGCTCGACGTGGTCAATCCGAAGGGATTTGAGGCGACTTAGGCGTGTTTCACCGGAGAAGCAATATCTGCCCGCTTCCGGTCCACGCTCCGCCGGGTCGACAGCGGACAGTGACGGGACGGTCCTGGAGGGCAAGAAGACCCCGGGGGGCGGGGAGATCCTCGGTCGCCGTGGACCGGAATCGGCCGGAGTTCTCGGGGCGGCGGCGGAGTGTCAGTGGGGCGCCTTAGGGTCTGTCCGAGGACACAGGTGGGATTCGGAGACCGTGCCAGGTGGACGGAGCCGTGCGTGCCAGACCCCGCGACCCGCGACCCTCGGCCCGGGGCGTCGGGCAGGCCCTAAACTCGGAGAGCGATGAGCAGCCTCTTTGACGACAGCTTTCTGGCGGATCTTCGGGCCCCGCGGGGCCATGGGGAAGAGCACCCGCCACCGCCCGAGGACGATCATGTACCGGAGCCGGTTCCGGACGATCTGTTCGGCGGTAAGTTCGACGTGCCGCCGGACCGGGACGAGTACTATCGCGACGGCGCCCCGCGCCCCGCGGTGGACCCGGCCGCGCTGCTGGAGGGGCTGAACGAGAACCAGCGCGCGGCGGTCGTCCACTCCGGAGCCCCGCTGCTCATCGTGGCCGGCGCCGGCTCCGGCAAGACCCGTGTGCTCACCCACCGCATCGCGTACCTCCTCGGCGAGCGGAACGTCCATCCGGGCCAGATCCTCGCGATCACCTTCACCAACAAGGCCGCCGGCGAGATGAAGGAGCGCGTCGAGCAGCTCGTCGGACCGCGCGCCAACGCGATGTGGGTGATGACCTTCCACAGCGCGTGCGTGCGCATCCTGCGCCGCGAGAGCAAGAAGCTCGGCTTCACCTCGTCCTTCTCGATCTACGACGCCGCCGACTCCAAGCGTCTGATGGCCCTGGTCTGCCGTGACCTGGACCTCGACCCCAAGCGCTACCCGCCGAAGTCCTTCAGCGCCAAGATCAGCAACCTCAAGAACGAGCTGATCGACGAGGAGGACTTCGCCGCCCAGGCCTCCGACGGCTTCGAGAAGACCCTCGCCCAGGCCTACGCCCTCTACCAGTCCCGGCTGCGCGAGGCCAACGCCCTCGACTTCGACGACCTGATCATGACGACGGTCAATCTGCTGCGCGCCTTCCCGGACGTCGCCGAGCACTACCGCCGCCGCTTCCGCCACGTTCTCGTGGACGAGTACCAGGACACCAACCACGCCCAGTACGCGCTCGTGCGGGAACTCGTCGGCACCGGCGAGCACGACGAGGACGTACCGCCCAGCGAGTACGACCTCCGGCCCGCCGAGCTCTGCGTCGTGGGCGACGCCGACCAGTCGATCTACGCCTTCCGCGGCGCGACGATCCGCAACATCCTCCAGTTCGAGGAGGACTACCCGGACGCGACGACGATCCTGCTGGAACAGAACTACCGCTCCACCCAGACGATCCTCAGCGCGGCCAACGCCGTCATCGAGCGCAACGAGTCCCGCCGCCCCAAGAACCTGTGGACCAACGCGGGCACGGGCGCGCGCATCACCGGCTATGTCGCGGACACCGAGCACGACGAGGCGCAGTTCGTCGCCGACGAGATAGACCGTCTCACGGACGCGGGCGACGCCAAGGCCGGCGATGTCGCCGTCTTCTACCGGACCAACGCGCAGTCCCGTGTCTTCGAAGAGGTCTTCATCCGCGTCGGCCTGCCCTACAAGGTCGTCGGCGGCGTCCGCTTCTACGAGCGCAAGGAGGTCCGGGACGTCCTCGCCTATCTGCGGGTCCTGGCCAACCCGGAGGACTCGGTCCCCCTGCGCCGCATCCTCAACGTGCCCAAGCGGGGCATCGGCGACCGCGCGGAGGCGATGATCGACGCCCTCGCCCAGCGCGAGAAGATCAGCTTCCCGCAGGCGCTCCGGCGTGTGGACGAGGCGTACGGCATGGCTTCGCGCTCCACGAACGCCGTCAAGCGGTTCAACACCCTGATGGAGGACCTCCGTACGATCGTCGAGTTCGGGGCGGGTCCGGCGACCGTTCTGGAGGCGGTCCTCGAACGCACCGGCTACCTCGCCGAGTTGCAGGCCTCCACCGACCCGCAGGACGAGACCCGGATCGAGAACCTCCAGGAACTCGCCGCCGTGGCCCTGGAGTTCGAGCAGGAGCGCGGGGAGGGCGAGTCGGTCGCCCTGTCCGACTTTCTGGAGCAGGTGGCCCTGGTCGCCGACTCCGACCAGATCCCCGACGAGGACGAGGACGGCTCCGGCGTCATCACCCTGATGACCCTGCACACCGCCAAGGGCCTGGAGTTCCCGGTCGTGTTCCTGACCGGCATGGAGGACGGCGTCTTCCCGCACATGCGCGCCCTCGGCCAGACCAAGGAGCTGGAGGAGGAGCGGCGCCTGGCGTACGTCGGCATCACGCGCGCGCGTGAACGGCTGTATCTGACCCGGTCGTCGCTGCGGAGCGCATGGGGGCAGCCGTCGTACAACCCGCCCTCGCGCTTCCTGGAGGAGATCCCGGCGCAGCACGTGGACTGGAAGCGCACCGGCGCCACCGCGCCCGCCTCCTCCGGCCCGGCATCCGGTGTGGCGGCCTCGCTGTCCTCGTCCCGCTCCCGCTCCTCGGCGTCCGGCGCCTCCGGGTTCGCCACGCGCCGGACCTCGGAGAAGCCGGTCGTCGCCCTGGCGGTCGGGGACCGGGTGACCCACGACCAGTTCGGGCTCGGCACGGTCGTCGCGGTGAAGGGCACGGGTGCCAACGCCGAGGCGACGATCGACTTCGGGGACAGCAAGCCGAAGCGGCTCCTGCTGCGCTACGCGCCCGTGGAGAAGCTGTAGCGGTCATGCGATGAGCCCCCGCTGAGGAGCGGGGGCTCACAGGGAAGCCGGAGGGCCCACGAGGGCGTCTTTCGCGTTGCTCTGCCGTTCGCGTCGCTCAGGTGGGCTCGAGGCCGTGGCTGCGCAGCCACGGCAGCGGGTCTATCGCCGAGCCGCCGCCCGGCCGTACCTCGAAGTGCAGGTGCGGGCCGGTCGAGTTGCCGGAGTTCCCCGAGTAGGCGATCGGGTCGCCGGCCTTGACCGTCGTACCGGAGACGACCCGGTAGGTGGAGAGGTGGCAGTACCACGTCTCCGTGCCGTCCTTGGCGGTCACGATCATCATGTTGCCGTACGCGCTGTTCCACTCCGTGCGGACGGTGCCGTCGGTCGCGGCCATCACCGTCGTGCCGTAGGAGACCGGGAAGTCGATGCCCGTGTGCACGGACATCCAGTTGATGCCGGCCTGGCCGTAGTAGGCGCTGAGCCCGCGCGTGGCGACCGGCAGCGCATACTTCGGACGCAGCCGCTCCTTGCGCGCGGCCTCCGCCGCGGCCCGCTTCTTCTCGGCCAGCTGCTCGGCCTTGAAGTCGATACGTTCCTGCGTACGGCTGGCCCGGTCGGCGAAGTCGTCGGCGCCCGCGGAGAGGCTCTCGAGCTGGCTGTCCAGCTTGTTGTTCGCGGCGGACGGCTTCACGGCGGTCGCGTCGGACGCCGTGGTGGAGGTGTCCTTGCCGTCGCCGGTCAGCGTACCGACGGAGGCGGCGGCGATGCCCGCGACACCCATCACACACACCGAGGGCACGGCCACCGTCAGGAGCGCGGAGCGCTTGGGGGGCGGACGGCGGCGGGAGCGGGCCGCGCCGCGGGCGACCGGGGCCGGTGAGATCTCTTCCTGGTCGTCGAGGAGCGGGGACACGGCGGGCAGCTCACCGGTCCGGCTCAACTCGTCGCCGTCGAAAGCGGGTTCATCGGCGGGGACATGCTCGAAGAGCTCGGTCGCCTGCTGGTCGAAGTCGGCCGTTTCGTGCTGCTCGAAGGGCTCGCCATGCCCCTCGAAGGGCTCGGCGTGCTGCGAGAAGGGCTCAGCGTGCTGTGCGAAGGGCTCGGCGTGCTGACCGTAGGCGTCCGTCGTGTGCGGCGTCTCGCCGGTGGTGCCGTCGGTGTTCCACTGCGTGGCGTCGTAGGCACCGGTGTCGAAGGCCTGCGTGCCCCAGCCCCAGTGCTGGGTCTGGTCGGCCGGTCCCGCGGACTGGTCGGGCTGGAGCCAGGCGCTCGCGTCCCACTGGCCGCTCACGTCATGACCGGTGGCCTGCGCCGGAATGCCGCCGAGCTGCTGGTGGCCGGTGGTCCAGGCAGTGTTGTCGTAGGCCCCGGTGTCGTAGGCGGCGTGGTGCTGGGCCGCGTACGCGTCGTAGTTCAGGGACTGGTGGCTGCCGCCGGCCCATGCCGTCGTGTCGTACGAGGCGGTGCCGTGGCCGGCCGACGGGAGGTTGCCGAAGAGGGGGTCGCTCTCGAAGGTCGCTGTGGTGTGGCCGCCCGTTTCATAACCGGCGTTGCCGAAACCGTCGGTGGCGTAGGTGCCGTACGTGCCGTGCGTGGTGAAGCTGCCGTACTGGGCTTCCTGTCCGCCGTAGGACGCGTACTGTGCCGAGGCGGCGTCGGAGGCCGGAGCCGGGGTGGTCAAGCTCCCCGACGGGTGACGGTCGTTCACCAACTTCTCTTTCGCCTCGACAACAGGGGCTGCCAGAGCAGTGCGGTGACTGTACCCGGCGGTACGCGGGCACGACAATCTTCGTCAGGTTTCGTGCGAGCAGGAAACGGGCATTCGGCCGTGTTTCGGGGACCGCGGACGCGAGTTTGGTTCTATGTTCGAAATCTGTTCGATGACGGTGGCTGTCCGGGGCCGGTGAGGCGGCTGTGGCGGTCCGTTACGGTCTGTTACGACCCGATTACTGGTGCCGGGCTGGTGCCGCTGTCGCGGCCGCTGCGGAGGTTGGACCGGTCGCGGCCCTCACGCCACCGTCAGACCGCCCGCGCGGGCGCCCGCCTCGGCTTCGGTCCACGCCAGATCGAGCGCCTGCCGTATCCCCGTCGCCACGGCCGGGTGGACGGGCAGGGCGAGGTGTCCGACACCGCTCACCCGCACGTTCTGCGCCAGCAGGTCGGGGTGCTCGATGCAGGCGGCCTCCAGCGGGTCCATCAGGTGGTCCAGGTCGCTCCAGAAGCTGACGAAGTGCGTCCGGCAGCCGGGAGCCGGGAGGGCCAGCTCTTCCAGCAGCTCGGAGCCCGGACGCATCTGGCGCACGATGGGGTGCGCGTTCGCCAGCGGCGCCACCTTCGTGCCGGAGTGCGGTGTACCGAGCGTCACCAGCGTCCTCACGCGGAGGTCACCGCCCAGGCGCTGGGCGTAGTAGCGCGCTATCAGCCCGCCGAGGCTGTGGCCCACGATGTCGACCTGTCGGCTCCCCGTGCGCTCGCAGATCTCCTCTATGTGGCGCCCGAGCAGATCTGCCGCGGTACGGATGTCGCAGGTCAGCGGAGAGTAGTTGAGCGACTCGACCTGCTGCCTGCCGTGCTGGGCGAGGCTGCGGCGCAGCAGGACGAAGACCGAGCGGTTGTCGATGAAGCCGTGCAGCAGGACGACGGGGGGCTTGGCCTCCGTGGGCAGCTGTGCCGCCCCGTCCGGTGAGGGGATCGGGGGCGCCGGGGCGCGGCGCTCCTGGATGATGCCGGAGGGGTAGAGCAGGAGGTGACCCGCGAGGATCGCGATCTCCAGGGCCGTCGCCTTCAGAAGGGCCAGGGAGAGACCCGCCAGCTTGGTGGGGAAAAGGCGCTGGCAGAGCGGAAGAAAGGGCAACGGTGCCCCGGTGACCTTCATGGCCGACCTCCTGTCGGCACGCAAAGGGACGGCTCTGTCCCCCGTGTGCCCTCGTGGGAAGTCGCGCCGAGGGCGATCGACGATGCGCGGTCGGGGCGGGTGGGGTGGTGAGTACGGTCCGCGGCGCGTGGTGCTTGTGGTGCTGGTGGTGCGCCACTGACGTGACGGGGTCCCCTGTCGGTGTGGCTACGAGGCTCCCCGCTGTCGTGCCTTACCTGCCCTGCGTGCCCTTCGTGCCCTTGTCGAATCGCCGCTCCCCCACGTCGCGCGGTGTGCGGCGCGGTGGTGCGGCGACCTCGTTGCGGCTCCCGTTGCGCGTGTTCCCGCTGTGGCATGTGTGCCGCAGACGCCTGTGACCAATGTGCCACAGGCGTCTGCGTCGCGCGTGTCGCAGAGACTCGGAACAGTGCGCTGCCGATGTGTCCCATCGTGTGATTTCCCCCTCGGTATCCGCCGCGAAACTGCCGGTTGCGGGATGCTTTGGGTAACGTTCGTTCACTTCTCTGGCCGGATTTCGGGTATCGCGGTACTCGTCGGTAGGGATGGACGCAGTCGCTTCATGGAGGCAGTGATGGGTGTGGCAGCCGGTCCGATCCGTGTGGTGGTGGCCAAGCCGGGACTCGACGGCCACGATCGGGGTGCGAAGGTGATCGCGCGGGCACTGCGTGACGCCGGGATGGAAGTCATCTACACGGGGCTTCACCAGACCCCCGAGCAGATCGTCGACACCGCGATCCAGGAGGACGCCGATGCGATCGGCCTCTCCATCCTCTCCGGTGCCCACAACACGCTGTTCGCGGCGGTGATCGAGCTGCTCCGGGAACGGGACGCGGAGGACATCCTGGTCTTCGGCGGCGGCATCATCCCCGAGGCGGACATCCCTCCGCTGAAGGAGAAGGGCGTCGCGGAGATCTTCACTCCGGGTGCGACCACGGCGTCGATCGTGGACTGGGTGCGCGCGAACGCACGGCAGCCGGCAGGGGCGTAGGCCTCCGGCGGCGGACCGGCGTTGGGCTCGCGACGCAGCTGCGGGCAGTCGTGCCGCTGGGGCGGCGCCCGTCCCGCAGAGAGCGGCACCCCGTAGCGCCGGGCTGTGCGTCCCACGCCTCTGGCGCGGCACCGTGCACTGCCTGGCCGAGGCGCACCGGACCCAGCCTTCACTGCGCCCCGAGTTCCTCTGCCATGGCCGCCCGCAACCTCAGCGTCGTGCCGAGCCGTTGGAACGCCTCCGCCCAGTACCCCCCGGCCCCCGGCGACGCGTCCTCCCGCTCGTCCGGTATCGCGAGCAGCCCGTCGAGGCGGCTCGCCTCGGACGGGTCGAGGCACCGCTCGGCCAGCCCCATCACTCCACTGAAACTCCATGGATAACTCCCCGCGTCCCGAGCGATGTTGAGCGCGTCCACGACAGCCCGCCCGAGCGGCGCAGCCCACGGCACCGCGCACACCCCCAGCAGCTGAAACGCCTCCGACAGACCGTGCGTCCCGATGAACCCGGCCACCCATTCGGCCCGTTCATCACCGTCGAGCGTGCCGAGCAGCTTCGCGCGCTCGGCCAGGGACACCGCTCCGGGCCCGCCTGCCTCCGGCGCCGAGGGTGACCCCAGAAGCGCGCGGGCCCACTCGGCGTCCCGCTGCCGCACCGCGGCCCGGCACCATGCCGCGTGGAGCTCCCCCTGCCAGTCGTCCGTCACCGGCAGCGCCACTGTCTCCCGGGGCGTACGTCCGCCGAGCCGCCCGGGCCAGGTGCCGAGCGGCGCAGCCTCCACCAACTGGCCCAGCCACCACGACCGTTCGCCCCGCCCCGCCGGAGCCTTCGCCACGACCCCGTCCCGCTCCATGGCCGCGTCGCACTGGTGCGGTGCCTCGACGCTGAGGACCGGCGTGCCCCGTGTGTGGTCGACGGCCACGCACGCCCCGGCACGCACCGCCATCCGTGCTGCGAGCGCCGATCCCGGCAGCGCCGACAGCAACTCCGCCGCCGTCGCCCTCACGTTGCGGCTCCGGTCGGTCAGCGCCTGCTCCAGGAACGGCTCGTCCTCGGGACCCAGACCCGTGCGCAGCGAGTCGAGGAACATCAGCCGGTCCTCGGCCCGCTCCGTCGACCACGTCGTCGCGAGCAGCTCGCGCGCGGCGCCGGGCTCACGGGCGCGTATCGCCCCGAGGAGGGCGACCCGTTCGGCGAACAACCCCTCCTGCCACAGCTGCCGTACCCGGTCGGGCTCCTGCGCGGGAGGAAGTGCCGCGCCACCGCCGGGTGCGGAGCGCAGCGCGAACCTCCAGTCCGGGTTCAGCCGGGCGAGCCACACGGCGCGCGGCCCCGCGAACATCAGCGCAGCCGGCCGCAGGTCCGTACGTCCCCGAGCCGCGTCCAGCAACGCCGGTACCGTCTCCGGGGGCGGCGCGTAGCCACGCGCGTTCGCGGCCGCCAGCCACTGCGGGAGCAGTTCCAGGAGGTCCGGCGTCGTGCCTCTGCGGCCACCGCCCGTGCCCGGCCGGTCGGCCAGCAGCATGGCGAGCCTGCGGGCCGCCGCCGCGGGCAGCGGCGGACGCGGGTCCTCGGGAGCCGGCTGCGGACGCTCCGCCGCCCGCACCGCCCGCAGCCCGGCACGCCGTCGTACGGTCTCCACGGCCGCCGCGTCCAGTAGTGCCACCGGGGCCTCCCGGCCCGGCGGCGTGCGCCGTTCCGTTCCCAGCAGGGCGGCGGTGACGAGTTCCTCCCAAGCACTCGGCGCGGGCGAGTTCACCCAATCCGCCGAAGCCGTTGCATCCGCCGAAGCCGCCGAAGCCGTCGCATCTGACGAATCCACAGCAGCTGTCGCAGCCGCTGAAGCGGGGGCCCTGTTCATGCGGTTCCTTTCCGTCGGGGTTCGCGGAGTCTGCCGAAGGCGGTTCGCCGGGCGGTGTTCAGCACAGCGGCACCGCCTCGCCCGCGCCCGCGGGCCAGGCCGCCAGCGGGGTGAAGCCACGGTGGCCGCACTCGCCGAACACCTTGACCGGGGCGCCGCCCGAGAGGGCAACCAGGCGCCACAGGCCGGGACGGGAGCACGCCGAGGGAGTGAGTGGCAGCGCCGAGCCGCGATCAGCGTCCGCCAGCTGCCACGAGCCTGCGTCCGGTGTCGGTACGACGCCGTCCAGCGTCACCGGGACCGAGTCCAGCCACGGGTCGTCCCGCAGGGCCTCGCCGTAGCGCGCCGCCGCCTGGGCCGCCGTCACCCCCCGCGGCCGGATCGCCGCCGGCGCGGGCGGCGCGAACTGCTCACCCAGCGCGGCCCGCAGCTGCCCGGCACCCGGATAGGCGGACACCTCGGCCTCCAGGGCCAGCCCCACCGGCAGCGCGAGTTCCGGCGCGCGGCCGGCCGCGCCATAAGAGAGGAGCAGCGCCGTACGGTCCGACTCGGCGCCGTACAGCCAGATCCGACGGGTCGTCAGGCGTGCGTCCGACGTGTCGTACTGCGCGAGGACCAGCCAGCGGTCCCGCAGCGGAGGGCCGTCCGCCGAGCCGGGCAGGCCGACGCGTGAACCGACCGTCGCCGCCAGGTCGTCCGGGAGCCGCTCGCGCCGCAGCCAGCCCTGGTCCAGGAGGTGCAGCAACGCGCACTCCTCCAGCAGGCGCACCGGCCAACCGGGACCGGAGGATGGAATCGCCCCCAACTCCCTTACCCGGCCAGCCAGTCCGGGAGCCTGCGCGTCGACCATCCGGGCCGCCGTCTCCTCCCACAGCCCGTACCCCGCCTGCTCCGCGCCGGCCAGCCCGCCCCGCAGCAGATCGGTCAGCCGCTGCTCCAGCTCCGCCGCCCCGGCGGTGATCCGCTCGGCCCGCCGCTGCGCCCTGCGCCGCGCCGCCTCCGGATCACCCGGGGCGGAGGAACCGGACGCCCCCGCCGCGCGTTTCTCCTCCGCACGCTTCCGCCTGCCCGCTCTCCACTGCTCCGCCCACTCCGGCGGCTCGGCCGACGGCACCGCGCCGTCCCCGCCCGCCCACAGCAGCAGCAGTCCGAGCGCGTGCTTGCACGGGAACTTGCGGCTCGGGCAACTGCACTTGTACGCGGGACCGGCCGCGTCCGCGATGTCTATGACCGTCTGATACGGCTTGCTTCCACTGCCCTTGCACAGCCCCCACACCGTCCCCTCGTCGGAACTGCCCGCCTCGGACCACGGCCCTGCCGCGCCGAGTTTGCTTCCGGCTTTGCGCGACGCGGCGTCAGGCGCCAGTGCCAGCACCTGATCCGCCGTCCAGCGCACCCCCTGCTGAGTCATGCCATCGAAGGTAGATCCCACCACTGACAATCGACCCCGGCTCAGCCCTCGCGAGGGCGTTTTCGCAGGTCAGAACGCATTGTCAGTGCCGTGGTGCACGGTAGACACCAGACCGAACCGGCCGAGCTGGAGGGGGCCTCAGCCATGTCTGTGTCCGTTGATCCCATGTCCGTGGAAGCACGTGAGAACGAGTCGGCCGAAGCGTTGCGGCCGCATGCCGAGGACGCCTTCGCCGGTGAACTCGCCGCGCTGGCCGCGCAGGACGACCGGCCGCGCCCGGCCCGCTGGAAGCTGTCGCCGTGGGCCGTCGCCACCTATCTGCTCGGCGGCACCCTGCCCGACGGCACCGTGATCACACCGAAGTACGTGGGACCGCGCCGCATCGTCGAGGTCGCGGTCACCACCCTCGCCACTGACCGCGCCCTGCTCCTGCTCGGCGTCCCCGGCACGGCGAAGACCTGGGTGTCGGAGCATCTGGCCGCGGCGGTAAGCGGCGACTCGACGCTGCTCGTCCAGGGCACGGCCGGAACCCCGGAGGAGGCGATCCGGTACGGGTGGAACTACGCGCAGTTGCTCGCGCACGGCCCGAGCCGTGACGCCCTCGTGCCCAGCCCGGTCATGCGGGCCATGGCGGAGGGCATGACGGCCCGTGTCGAGGAGCTGACCCGTATCCCGGCCGATGTGCAGGACACACTCATCACGATCCTGTCGGAGAAGACGCTGCCGATACCGGAGCTGGGGCAGGAGGTGCAGGCCGTCCGCGGCTTCAATCTGATCGCCACGGCCAACGACCGCGACCGGGGGGTCAACGATCTCTCCAGCGCCCTGCGCCGCCGCTTCAACACGGTGGTGCTGCCGCTGCCGGAGAGCGTCGAGGCCGAGGTCGACATCGTCTCCCGCCGGGTCGACCAGATCGGGCGTTCGCTCGACCTGCCGGCCCTACCCGACGGCATCGACGAGATCCGGCGTGTGGTGACCGTCTTCCGCGAGCTGCGCGACGGCGTCACCTCCGACGGCCGTACGAAGGTGAAGTCGCCCAGCGGCACGCTGTCGACCGCCGAGGCCATCTCCGTCGTCACCAACGGCCTCGCCCTGGCCGCCCACTTCGGCGACGGAGTCCTGCGGGCCGGTGACGTCGCCGCGGGCATCCTCGGCGCCGTCGTGCGCGACCCGGCGGCCGACCGCGTCGTCTGGCAGGAGTACCTGGAGGCGGTCGTTCGCGAGCGCGACGGCTGGACGGACTTCTACCGGGCCTGCCGGGAGGTGAGCGCGTGAACGACAGCCGACGGGGGCTCCGCGGCGGACGTGCCACGGAGGGCGGCCGCGAGGCCGTGACGTACGGCAGGAATGTCAACGGGGACGACTCCACTTGGTCCCGGAGGGAGAGGGGGACGGCGTGACAGGCGCTGACGAGTCCGGGAGCCGGCGGCCCGGTGCGGGACCGCTGCTGCTCGGCGTGCGGCACCACGGGCCGGGGTCGGCGCGGGCCGTGCGCGCGGCGCTGGCCGCGGCCAGGCCGCAGGCCGTGCTGATCGAGGGTCCGCCCGAGGCCGACAGCCTGATCCCGCTGGCCGCCGACGAGGACATGCGGCCGCCGGTCGCCCTCCTCGCCCACGCCGTGGACGAGCCCGGCCGCTCGGCGTTCTGGCCGCTGGCCGAGTTCTCCCCGGAATGGGTCGCCATCCGCTGGGCCCTGGAACACGACGTCCCGGCCCGCTTCATCGATCTCCCGGCCACGCACACGCTGGCCTGGGGAAAGGACACGGAGGAAGCGCTGAACGACGCGCCCGAGAGGCCCGGCGCCCGCGAACCCGCGGTCGTGTGCGAGGACGACGACATGCACGCGACCCGTCTCGCCGTCCGGGTCGATCCGCTCGCCGTGCTCGCCGAGACCGCCGGCTACGACGACCCCGAGCGCTGGTGGGAGGACGTCGTCGAGCACCGGGGACCGGGCGACGGGGACGCGTTCGCGCCGTTCGGTGCGCTCGAGGAGGCCATGGGGGCGCTGCGGGAGACGTACGGCAGCGGGGGACACGACCGGGATCTCGTGCGGGAGGCGCATATGCGGCTCCAGGTGCGGGCCGCGCAGCGCGAGTTCGGGGACGGCGTGGCGGTGGTGTGCGGGGCCTGGCACGTGCCCGCGCTGCGGAGGAAGACCACCGTCGTCGCCGACCGGGCGCTGCTGAAGGGCCTGCCCAAGGTCAAGGCGGACATGACCTGGGTGCCGTGGACCCACCGCAGGCTCTCCAGGGTCAGCGGCTACGGAGCGGGCATCGACTCGCCGGGCTGGTACGGACATCTGTTCGGTGTGCCGGACCGGCCCGTCGAGCGGTGGATGACCAAGGTGGCCGGGCTGCTGCGGGCCGAGGACCGTCTCGTCTCCTCGGCGCATGTCATCGAGGCGGTGCGGCTGGCCGAGACGCTCGCCGCGATGCGCGGCCGCCCGCTGCCGGGCCTGAGCGAGACCACCGACGCGGTGCGGTCGGTGATGTGCGACGGCTCGGACGTGCCGCTGGCCCTGGTGCACGACCGGCTGGTGGTCGGGGACGTGCTGGGGGAGGTGCCGCGGAGCGCGCCCGCGGTGCCCTTGCAGCGCGACCTCGACCGGGTCCAGCGCAGACTGCGGCTCAAACCGGAGGCGCTGGAGCGCGAGTTGGAGCTCGACCTGCGCAAGGAGACCGACGCCGAGCGCAGCCGGCTGCTGCACCGGCTGCGGCTGCTCGGCGTCGCCTGGGGCGAGCCGGTCGCCTCGCGCGGCAGCACCGGCACATTCCGGGAGACGTGGCGGCTGCGGTGGGAGCCCGAGCTGTCCGTGCGGGTCGCCGAGGCGGGGGTGTGGGGTACCACCGTGCCGGCCGCGGCGACCGCCAAGGCGGAAGCCGATGCCGTCGCCGCGCAGGCCCTGGCCGAGGTCACCGCGCTGGCCGAGCGCTGTCTGCTGGCCGAACTGCCCGACGCGCTGCCGGTGGTGATGAGGGTCCTCGCCGACCGGGCGGCGCTCGACGCGGACGTCGGCCACCTTGCCCAAGCCCTGCCGGCCCTGGTCCGCTCCCTGCGCTACGGCGATGTACGCGGCACGGACACCCAGGCCCTGGCAGAGGTCGCCGCGGGCCTCGCCGAGCGGATCTTCGTCGGCCTGCCCCCGGCCTGCGCCGCGCTCGACGCCCACGCGGCCGACGAGATGCGACGCCATGTGGACGCGGTGCACGGGGCGGTGGGACTGCTGGGCGATGTTCCGGCAGGGGACGTCTCCGCGCCTGCCGCGCCGGGGCAGGGGGAGGCGGGGGCGGCCGGCGGGGCTTGTGCAGGGGGTCACCGGGGCCGGCGGCTGCGTGGCCGTTGGAGCGCCGTGCTGCGGGTGTTGTCCGGGCGGGACAGCGTGCCGGGGGTCATTCGGGGGCGAGCCGTGCGGCTGCTTCTGGACGACGGGGAGTTGGCGCACGACGAGGCGGCGCGGCTGATGGGGCTCGTGCTGTCGCCGGGGACGCCGCCGCAGGACGCGGCCGCGTGGATCGAGGGCTTCGTGGGCGGCGGCTCCGGCGGCGGGATGCTGCTCGTGCACGACGAGCGACTGCTCGGACTGGTCGACGCCTGGCTGACCGGCGTGCCGGCGGAGGCGTTCACGGATGTGCTGCCGCTGCTGCGGCGGACCTTCTCGGCGTACGAACCGGGGGTGCGCCGGACCCTGGGCGAGCTGGTCCGGCGGGGACCGGGCGCGCGGGGGAGCGCGACGACCGCCGGTTCCGGCATACCCGGCTTCGCAGCCGACCTCGACCCCGGCCGCGCGGACGCCGTACTGCCGGTGCTGCGGCTGCTGCTGGGCCTGGACGGAGACGAAGGCACCGGGAACAACGCGACCGAGGACGACAACAACCTGGCGGAGGCGGGCAGATGACGACGACCGTGCCGATGGATCCGGCGCAGGAGCGGCTGCGGCGCTGGCGGCTCGTCCTCGGGGGCGACGCGGCCGACGGCACCGGGTGCGCGCTCTCCGGGCAGGACGCCGCGATGGACGGGACACTTGCCGCGCTCTACGGAAAGGGGGACAAGCCGCAGACGGGGCGGGACCGTTCGGCGGGGCTCGGCGCGTCGGCGCCGTCCGTGGCGCGCTGGCTCGGCGACATCCGCACGTACTTCCCGTCCTCCGTCGTGCAGGTCATGCAGCGCGACGCCATCGACCGGCTCGGGCTGTCCACGCTGCTCCTCGAGCCGGAGATGCTGGAGGCGGTGGAGGCCGACGTGCACCTCGTCGGCACACTGCTCTCCCTCAACAAGGCGATGCCGGAGACCACCAAGGAGACGGCAAGAGCCGTCGTACGCAAGGTCGTCGAGGACCTGGAGAAGCGGCTCGCCACCCGGACCCGCGCGACGCTCACCGGCGCGCTCGACCGCAGTGCCCGTATCAACCGGCCCCGCCACCACGACATCGACTGGAACCGCACGATCGCGGCCAACCTCAAGCACTACCTGCCGGAGTACAGGACGATCGTGCCGGAGCGGCTCATCGGATACGGGCGGGCGTCCCAGTCCGTGAAGAAGGAGGTCGTCCTCTGCATCGACCAGTCGGGGTCGATGGCGGCGTCCGTCGTGTACGCGTCCGTGTTCGGGGCGGTGCTGGCGTCCATGCGGTCGATCAGCACACGGCTCGTCGTCTTCGACACGTCCGTGGTCGACCTCACCGACCAGCTCGACGACCCGGTCGACGTCCTCTTCGGCACACAACTGGGGGGCGGTACGGACATCAACCGGGCGCTCGCGTACTGCCAGTCGCAGATCACCCGGCCCGCGGAGACGGTGGTCGTGCTGATCAGCGACCTCTACGAAGGGGGGATCCGGGACGAGATGCTCAAGCGGGTCGCGGCGATGAAGGCGTCGGGAGTGCAGTTCGTGGCGCTGCTCGCGCTGTCGGACGAGGGGGCGCCCGCGTACGACAGGGAGCACGCGGCGGCGCTCGCCGCGCTGGGTGCGCCGGCTTTCGCCTGTACCCCCGACCTGTTCCCGGAGGTGATGGCGGCGGCGATCGAGAAGCGGCCGCTTCCGATACCGGACACCGCGTGAGCGGTGTGGGGTCTGGGGTGCCTGTCGACGATTTGTCGACCTGGTGGCGTCTTGCTTCGGCCAGCAAAACGGACATGACTACCCATCGGTAACGGAGGGCTTGCGCAACCTCCTGAGTCCCGTGCGAGGATCGACGCCCGTCAGCGGTGTGCCGCCGCTTCGCTCACGCAGCTCCGTTCTGTTCCGCCGCACGGGAGGACCTCCCTTCTTGACCTGGCCAGCAGCTCTGCCCGTTGCCGCTGCCCGCGTGATGCGCGCGGCGGCCGGACGGCGCGCGCTGCAAGTGGCGCTGCTGGTGGGCGGGTTGTTCGCCCTCGGGTTCTTCTGCGGGGAACGGGCGCAGGCGGCGGACGGCGTGGCGTCGGTGAGCTCGACGTCCTCGGCTGCGGCTGCCGCTGCGGCTTCGGCGGACGACGTCCGGTCGTTGGCGAGGAGTTCGGTGAACCCGGTCGGGCGGCTGGTGACCACGCCGTCCGAGAGGGCACGGCACGAGCCGGCCCCTCCGGCCGAGGCGCCCCCGCTCGACCCCACGCCTCCGGCCGAGCCGGCTGCACACGACCAGGCGGTGCATGACCCGGCGGCCACGGCCATGCCGGAAGTGCACTTCCCCGTGGACCACGTCGTGCAGCCGGTCCGGGACTTGGCCGCGACGCTGACCGAGGAATCGGCAAAGACGCCATCAAACGGCCCACGCCTGCCGACCCTGCCTTCGCTGCCGACTGTGCCGACCCTTCCGGGTACGTCGGAACTGCCCGCAGTCCCGGGTCTCCCCGGGCTGCCCACGCTCCCTGGGCAGACCCTTCCGGCGCCGGTCACCGTGCCGCAGCCGGCGCCGGCCGCGCCGCCGGTGGCCTCATCGGCGGGCGGCCAGGAGACGGAAGGTGGTGCCCACGGGCCGCATTCCGCCATCCGAGCCATCGGGGCCACCGGGGCCATCGGGGCCACCGCGATCTTTGCCTCGTCGCACGCCGACCGGCATCGGATCGCCTCCATCGGCAGTCGTGCCCCCGCGCAACAAGCGCCCACCGGTGACCCGGACGGCGCGCTGGGCGGCAAGCCGGCCACGGACGGCGGTACTTCGCGGCACGGCGACGCGTACGCCGTCACGCTGAACCGCCGTCCGCCCCTGCGGCTCGCGGCCGGTGTCGCCGCGGGTGTCGAGGCGAGCGAGATCCAGGACAGGCACCGGGACATTCCCGTTTCCCCCGCTTAGGGCGACCGGCTTCCCCCGCCGTAGACCTGCCGCGCGGGGGCGGAAACAGGTCTGCCCGACCGTCCGGACACCCCTCCCAGGTCCGGACGGAAGCCCGCCGGGGCCGTATCCGATTCCACTGGTCCCCAACTCCCCGGACCACGAACGGAACCGGCGCCGGAATGTCCCCAAGCCTTCCGAAGTCCCGGAACTCCCAGGAGCCTCGACGCTTCCCAGGAGCTTCGGAACCCAAGGATCTAAGGATCTGACGCACGTATGAACAAGAACATCCGTCGCTCGATCGTCATAGCCGCCGGTGTCACCGGCGCGTGGGCGCTCGGTTCCACCGTGGCCGGCGCCGACGAACTGCCCGCCTCCTCGCTGTCCACCCCGGACGCCACCACCGACACCACTGCCCTCACCGACAGCACCGACAGCACCGACACCACCGCCCTCACCGACACGGTCGGTGAGGGCACCGGCACCGTCGACGGCGTCGTCTCCGATGTGCGGGACACCGTCTCCGGTGTCACCGACGGCGTGACCTCGAAGGCCATGAACACCACGGCCGACACCGTCGGTACCGCAGACCAGGCCCGCCGCTACGTCGACGCCGAGATCACGGTGCCGCAGGCGGCCAAGACCCAGGCGGCCGAGGCAGCCAAGGCCAAGGCCATGGCCAAGGCGAAGGCAAAGGCCGGCGCCGCCCAGGTCATCCACGGCGCCCGGGCCGCCCGCGCGGACAAGGCGGTGGAGAAGGCCAAGGGCGATGCCGCGGCGGCCGCCGCCGAGGTGCAGGCGCCGTCCGTGCCGGACGTCCCGCAGGACGGCCGGGGCGCCATCGACTACCTCTTCGGCCCCCTCTCCGCCTTCGCCCCCGAGGTGGAGCAGGCACTCGCCGCCGCGCAGACGAAGCTCCAGGGCGCCCAGTCGGCGGCCCGCACCCAGGCCCAGGGTGTCGACGGCGTCGCACGGACGAAGGCCCAGCACACGGTCGCCGGAGCGGGCCGCACCGCGGCCGGAGTGACCGGCGCCGCCCAGGGCGAGGCCACCGCAGTCACCACAGCGGCCGAGGCCTCCGTCTCCTCCGTACCGAGCCACGTCACGGGCACGGCAGACGGGGTGAAGCAGCAGGTCGTCGGCACGGTCGCGGGCGTGCCGGGCACGGTCGGCCCGGTCGTAGAGCAGACGTCGGCCGCGGCCGTCCCGCCGGTGGCGACCGCCGCGGTGGACGGGGCGCTGCCGGTCGCCGGCCACACGGTCGCGGGTGTCGTGCCGGTCGCCGGTCGGGCCGCAGCCGGGATCGCGCCCGTCGCCGGTCACGCGGTGGCCGGGGTGACCCCGGTCGCCACCGGCGCGGTGGACGGCGTCACGCCGGTCGCCACGGGCGCGGTGGACGGCGTGACACCGGTAGCCGCAGGCGCCGCAGCCGGACTCCACCACACGGCCACGCACACCGCCGCGCGCACCGTCGCCGCCGCGACCGAGCTGGCGTACGGCGTCGCCGCCGACGTCCAGCCGGTCGCCGTCGGAGCCGCCGAGGGCGCGCGGCCTGTCGTGGCCGGGGCGGTCGAGGGAGTCCGGCCCGTCGCAGCCGATGCGGCCCACGGCGTACAGCCGTTGGCCGGTGGCGTCGCCGCGGACGTCCCCGCGTACGCGACCGGTGTCGCCGCCGAGGTGCCCGGCTACGCCGACGCCGTCGTCGCCGACGCGGGCCCCTGCGCCACCGGACTGGCCGGTCAGGTCGCCGGTGACGCCAGGGGTGCCGCGCTGCCGCCCGTCGCGAACACCGCCGTGCACGGCGTGCAGCCGGTCGCCGGGCAGGCCGTCGCGGACGCGAGCGGACTGGCGTACGGCGTGGCGCACGAGGTGCAGCCGTTCGGCGGCGGTGTCGTCGGCGCCGTACCGCCGCTCGCGCACGGCGTGGCCGGGCACGCGGTCCCCTTCGCGGAGGGCGTCGCCGGAGAGGTGCCTCCGTTCGCCGACGGGGTCACCGGCGCCGCCCAGCCGGTCGTCGACACCGTCACCGAGACCGTCACCGAGACCGTCCGGCCGGTCGTGCAGGGCGTGGGCGGCAGCGCCACGGCGCTGGCGTACGGCGTCGCGGAGGACGTGCAGCCGTTCGCGGGCGGGGTGGCCGGCGAGGTCGGCCCCTTCGCCCACGGCGTCGCCGGTCGGGCCGCGCCCTTCGCGCACAGCCTGGCCGGGACCGTCGAGGCGACCGGCGGCCCGCTGGCCCGCCACGCCGTGACCGGCGCCGAGGGCCTCGCCGAGTCGGTCACCCCGGGCTACGCACAGCACGCGGTACAGCAGCACGTCCAGAACGCGCACTACACGCACCACGCGCACCATGCGTACCAGCAGAACCTGCACCACGGCAGCACGTACGCGATCTGACCGACGCCGACGCGACAGACCCCGCGAGGCGGCAGACCCGGACGGCCGAAAGCCGTCGGTCCTGTCCGGGCGAAACCTCGCGGACGGGGTCAGGTGGTCCCCATTGGGGTGGGGATCACCGGCCCCGCGCCCCCCAAAGGGGCTGCTCAGGGGGCCTCACCGGGTCAACCCCAGCCCGGTGAGGCCGTTCACCTCCGGCACGCCGTGCCAGAGAGTCCGGCATCATGTGACAGGTATCACCGCTCAGGTGTGACCCGCGATTTAGGGGCCCCCCGCAAGCAGAGATAACCTGCGAGACGGACATGCCGCGCGCTCGGACACCGTGTGCGCCTCCCTTGTGACAGACGGCGGACGTCACGTTGCCCTTCGCGGCACGCCCACGCATCCAACGAACCGCGAGATCACTGATAGGGACGGAAGCGCGTGGACCTGTTCGAGTACCAGGCGAGGGACCTCTTCGCCAAGCACGATGTACCGGTGCTGGCCGGTGAAGTCATCGACACGCCTGAGGCGGCCCGCGCAGCCACCGAGCGTCTCGGTGGCAAGTCCGTCGTCAAGGCCCAGGTGAAGGTCGGCGGCCGTGGCAAGGCCGGTGGCGTGAAGCTCGCCGCCACCCCGGACGAGGCCGTCGCCCGTGCGACGGACATCCTCGGCATGGACATCAAGGGCCACACGGTCCACAAGGTCATGATCGCCGAGACGGCCCCGGAGATCCTGGAGGAGTACTACGTCTCCTTCCTCCTCGACCGTGCCAACCGCACCTTCCTCTCCATCGCGTCCGTCGAGGGCGGCATGGAGATCGAGGAGGTGGCGGCCACCCGTCCGGAGGCCGTCGCCAAGACGCCGATCGACGCCAACGAGGGTGTGACCCCCGAGAAGGCCCGCGAGATCGTCGCGGCCGCGAACTTCCCGGCCGAGGTCGCCGAGAAGGTCGAGAACGTCCTCGTCACCCTGTGGAAGACCTTCATCGCCGAGGACGCGCTTCTCGTCGAGGTCAACCCGCTGGCCAAGGTCGCCTCCGGCGATGTCATCGCCCTGGACGGCAAGGTCTCCCTGGACGAGAACGCCGAGTTCCGTCAGCCCGAGCACGAGGCTCTCCAGGACAAGGCGTCGGCCAACCCGCTCGAGGCCGCCGCCAAGGAGAAGAACCTCAACTACGTCAAGCTCGACGGCGAGGTCGGCATCATCGGCAACGGCGCGGGTCTCGTCATGAGCACCCTGGACGTCGTCGCGTACGCCGGTGAGAACCACGGTGGCGTCAAGCCCGCCAACTTCCTCGACATCGGCGGCGGCGCCTCCGCCGCGGTCATGGCGAACGGCCTGGAGATCATCCTCGGCGACCCGGACGTCAAGTCCGTGTTCGTCAACGTCTTCGGTGGCATCACCGCCTGCGACGAGGTCGCCAACGGCATCGTCCAGGCCCTCCAGCTGCTCAAGGACAAGGGCGAGGAAGTCACCAAGCCCCTCGTCGTCCGTCTGGACGGCAACAACGCCGAGCTGGGTCGCAAGATCCTCTCCGACGCCAACCACCCGCTGGTGCAGCGCGTGGACACCATGGACGGCGCGGCCGACAAGGCCGCCGAGCTCGCGGCTGCGAAGTAAGGGACGAGGGACACCACAGCCATGGCTATCTTCCTCAACAAGGACAGCAAGGTCATCGTCCAGGGCATGACCGGTGCCACGGGCATGAAGCACACCAAGCTCATGCTGGGTGACGGCACGAACATCGTGGGTGGCGTGAACCCGCGCAAGGCCGGCACCTCCGTCGACATCGACGGCACCGAGATCCCGGTCTTCGGCACGGTCGCCGAGGCGATGGAGAAGACGGGCGCGAACGTGTCCGTCCTCTTCGTGCCGCCGGCCTTCGCCAAGGCCGCCGTCGTCGAGGCCATCGACGCGGAGATCCCGCTCGCGGTCGTCATCACCGAGGGCATCGCGGTCCACGACACCGCCGCGTTCTACGCCTACGCCGTCGCGCAGGGCAACAAGACCCGGATCATCGGCCCGAACTGCCCGGGTCTGATCAGCCCCGGTCAGTCCAACGCCGGCATCATCCCGGGCGACATCACCAAGCCGGGCCGCATCGGCCTGGTCTCGAAGTCCGGCACGCTGACGTACCAGATGATGTACGAGCTGCGTGACATCGGCTTCTCCTCCGCCGTCGGCATCGGTGGCGACCCGGTCATCGGCACGACGCACATCGACGCGCTCGCCGCGTTCGAGGCCGACCCCGACACCGACCTGATCGTGATGATCGGTGAGATCGGCGGCGACGCCGAGGAGCGGGCCGCGGCCTTCATCAAGGAGAACGTGAAGAAGCCGGTCGTCGGCTACGTCGCGGGCTTCACCGCGCCCGAGGGCAAGACCATGGGCCACGCCGGCGCCATCGTCTCCGGCTCCTCCGGCACGGCCCAGGCGAAGAAGGAGGCCCTCGAGGCCGCCGGCGTCAAGGTCGGCAAGACGCCGACCGAGACCGCCAAGCTGGCCCGCGAGATCCTCGCCGGCTGAAGCCGAAGCCGAGCCTGAGTAGCACGGGAAGGGCCCGCACCACCGGCCCTTCCCGTGCTCAGCCGGCCTGCGGCACCAGCCTGACCGGCCCGCTCACGGTCTCCTTCCGCAGTTTCGCCCGTAGTTCCGCCTCCGCCTGCGACAGCGGTCCCGGCGCCACCCGCGGCGGCACGCCCCGGATGTCGGCCCCCGGCGCCACCGGCGGCTCGTAGCGCGTCGGTGCCGTCCACACCGTGAGGGCCGTCGTGCCGATGAGGGCGACGGTGAACGCGATGGCCGCGCGGGTCCAGAAGTGCGCCCGGCGTTCCCCGACACCGCGGACCTCGGGCGACTCGGCCGCACCCAGCCGCTGCGCCGAGGCCAGTTCCGCCAGCCGCCGGTGGAGCTCCGCCGGGTCGGACAGCTCCGGCAGCCGCTCGGCGACGGCCTCGCGCGCGTGCAGCAGCCGGTTCGCCGCAGCCCGGGTGCTCGCCTCCGTCTCCGCCGCCGTCTCCGGCAGGTCGAGGCCCACCCCGTCGTACAGCACGAGGGTGCGCCGGTAGGGCGGCGGCAGCGTCAGGAGTACGTCCATCAGCGCGCGGTCACCGGCGTCGGCGGGTGGCGGTTCGGGATGGCGGTAGCGCGGGCGGAACCGGTGCCAGGGGGAGAGGGCGTACTCGTACGCCGACGCCCGCACCCAGCCCGCCGGATCGGGGTCCACGGCCACCTCGGGCCAGCGCTGCCAGGCGAGTTGGAAGGCCCGCTCGACCGACTCGCGCGCCAGCTCACGCCGTCCGGTCAGCAGGTACGTCTGCCGTACGAGGGCGGGGGCGCAGAAAGCGTAGAGGGCGTCGAAGGCCTGTGCGGGCGTCAGGATGGCCGGGGACACCACCGGTTCGGGCCCGAGCGGGGGCTGCTCCTCCTGGTGTTCTGTCTCGTGTTCTGTCTGGCGCTCTGCCTGGTGTGCTGCCTGGTGTGCTGTCTGGTGTTCCGTCACTTCCCGTTCCGCCGGGAGCTTCCGGTCGGCCGGGGCGGCGCATTCGGCCAGCAGCTTTGCGTACGCCTCCCGTTTGCGGCCGCGCGGGCTGGTCCGGCCGCTCTCCCACCCGCGGACCGTCCCGCGGGTGACGCCCACCCTCGCCGCGACCTGAGCCTGCGTCAACGCCCCTGCCTCACGCAGGCGTCGGCGCTCCTCGGGCGGGGGAAGCGGGGTCGCAGGGCTCTGCGTCACAGGGCACCCCTTCGTACGAAAAAGCACATAAAAGTATCTTGAGCGACACATCGGAGGTTCGCCTGTTGCGCGAAGAAAGCGGGTGGCGTTGGGACCATGACGGTCGTGATCCAGATGACCGCCCGCCGACCGCCGTCGTCGTCCCTGCTCACCCGGATGCGTGACCGCTTGCCCGGGCTGGCCGCGAGCCTCCTCGGCGGCGCCCTCGCCGCGGGCCTCGGGCTCGGCGTGTTCGCCGTGCTCGTGATGATGCTGTGGATCACCTCCCCGTATCCCGACAGCGGGCCCGGCGGCGCGCTGCATGTCGCTGCGGCCCTGTGGCTGCTGGCGCACGGTGCCGAGCTGGTCCGCGCCGACACGCTCTCCGGTGTCCCCTCCCCCGTCGGCGTCACCCCGCTGCTGCTGCTCGCGCTGCCGGTGTGGCTGCTGCACCGCGCCGCGCGCGACGCCACGGACGGGGGCGGCGAGGACGACGACGGCCCGGAGGTCCCCGCCCGCACGGCATGGGCGGGGGTCGTCCTCGGCTACCTCGCCGTCGGCACGGCCGCCGCCCTCTACGCCTCGGGCGGCGACCTGCGGCCCTCATGGGGATGGGCGGCGGTGTGCGTACCGCTGGTCGCCCTCACCGCCGCCGCCACGGGAGTCTGGACGGCGTACGGCGGTCCCGGCACCGCGCTCGACAGCGTGCTGATCGTGCGGCCGGCGGCACTCCGGCGTCTCGTCCCCGGCGCGGACACCCGGGCGCACCTCGGTACCGCCGCGCGGGCCGCCGCCGCCGGGACGGCTGTGCTCGTCGGTGGCGGGACGCTGCTGGTGACCGCGTCGCTGGTGTGGCACGGCGGAGCGGCGCGGGAGGCGTTGCTCCAGCTGACCGAGGGCTGGTCGGGGCGGTTCGCCGTCCTGCTGCTGTGTCTGACGCTGACGCCGAACGCGGCGGTGTGGGGGATGGCGTACGCCCTCGGACCGGGCTTCACGCTCGGCGCCGGCCATGTCGTGGGGCCCTTGTCCTCGGCGCCCGCCCCGCTGCTGCCACCGTTCCCGCTGCTCGCGGCCGTTCCGGACGCCGGCGCCGGGACGCCGCTGACCTGGGCCGCGGGGGTCGTGCCGCTGGCGGCAGGGCTGACGGTGGGCTGGTCCACGGGCCGTGCGGGGGACGGCCGGACCCCCGGGCGGACCGCCGCCACGGCCGGGCTCGCGGCCCTCCTCTGCGCGGCCGGCGCCACCGCTCTCGCCGCGCTCGCGGGCGGACCGCTCGGCGTCGCCGCGCTCGCCCGCTTCGGACCTGTGTGGTGGCAGACGGGAGGGGCGGCGCTGGTGTGGACCGCGGTGGTGGGAGTGCCGTCGGCCCAGGGGGTGCGGTGGTGGCGCCGCCGGAAACAGCGGGGGCGCGGGGAGCCGATGGTGCCGACGATCGGCAGGCCGCGGACGGAAACGGCGGCGGAGACGCCGACCGAGGACCGGCGGCCCGGGCGGTCCTGGTTCCGGTTGTCGCTCCCGTCGATGGGCGGGTGGTTCTCCCGTACCCGATGGTTCGGGAGTACGCGATGGTTCGGCCGTACGCGATGGTTCTCCCGTACGAAGAACTCGGCCCGTACGAAAGACTCGGACCGGCAGGCCACCCCGGCGCCGGCCCCGACGGACCCGGGCTCGCCGACGACGGACCCGAGCCTGGCCTCGTACCTGCTCGACGGGCACGACGACAGGTACGGGGCCACGTACGACGACACCTTCGAGCCCTACGACTTCCTGCCGGTCTCGCCCGAAGTCCCGCCCGCCCCGCCGGGCGAGCCCAGGTCACCGGGCGCTTCGTGAGGTGAAGCCGGTCAGTTGTTCGTCCCCAGCAGTCCCCGCAGCTCCTTCGGCAGCAGGTCGTTGCAGGCCTGCTTCGACTCGTTGGTGAGGGCGTCGCTCGTGCAGGTGTAGTAGTCGCTGTAGACCATCTTCGCGGCGAAGCCCGCCGCCACCAGCATGATCGCCAGGGACGCGGTGACCAGGCCGCTCACCGCGGCCGTGGTCTGCGGGCGGGCGTTCGGGTCGGGCGCCGGGACGTTCGGGTCGGGACTGCGGGGCTTGGTGCGCAGGGAGCTGATGCCCCAGTACATGGCCAGGGCGCCGAGCAGCAGCGCCACGTACGGCCAGCTGAAGAGGGCGAAGAAGAAGGCCCACATGCCACTGAGGAGGGCATAGCGCGCACGGCGCTGGGAGGGGTCCGTGGGGTCCCAGCGCAGGCCGGGGCCGGGGCCGCCGCCACTGGGTCCCTCGGGGCCGGGGCCCGGACCGCCCGGGCGCTCGCCGAAACCGCCGGAGGAGCGGCCGGGCTGCTGGTCGCTCCATTTGCTGCCCCACGGGGAGTGGCCGTCCTGGGGGCCCTGCTGCCCCTGCGAGCCGCCGTCGGAGCCCTCGCCGCCGACCGGGTGCCGGGGCTGCCACGGGCGGTCCGGAGTGCCCTCGGGGGGCGGCGCGAACGGGTTGTCGTCCTCGGCCGGGCCCTGCTCGTCGCCGTTCTTCTTGCCGGAGGGCGCGTCCGGCGGTGAGGCGGGGCGCTCGCGCAGGAGCATGCCGCCGCGCTGCCCTCCCGGCACCGACTGCGGGGGGAGCGTGAGAAGTCGCAGGCTGCGGTCCGGCATCAAGTGAGCGTCTTCCCCTTGGTGAGTACGACTGTCTGGTGGTGCGTACGAATGTCCTGGCGTGAGCCGTCGTGTGTCTGGCGTGAGCCGTCGTGAGCTCTCACTTCGTGAACGCAGCGCACGGCGACCGCGTTCCCGGGCCCTCTCCCCCCAGACGCTACCTTCCGGCCACGCCCCCGTCCCGTGGGGGCCGCCCCACGGTGCCGGTATCGTTGCTGGCGGCCGGCTGCTTCGTAGACTTCCCCGTATCCGGGGGCGCGAAGCATTCGTACGACCGTACAAACGCTTCCCCGAGAAAGGGCCCCGCCGTGGCCGCCAAGCCCGTGGCCAAGCGCCTTGTGGTGCTGGTCTCCGGATCCGGTACGAACCTTCAGGCTCTCCTGGACGCCATCGCGACCGCCGGTACCGAGGCCTACGGAGCCGAGATCGTGGCCGTCGGGGCCGACCGCGACGGCATCGAGGGGCTCGCCCGCGCCGAGCGCGCCGGGCTGCCCACCTTCGTGTGCAGGGTGAAGGACCACCCGACCCGTCAGGAGTGGGACGCGGCCCTGACCGAGGCGACCGCCGCGTACGAGCCCGACCTGGTCGTCTCCGCCGGGTTCATGAAGATCGTGGGCAAGGAGTTCCTGGCCCGCTACGGCGGGCGGTTCGTGAACACGCACCCCGCCCTGCTGCCCAGTTTCCCGGGAGCCCACGGTGTGCGGGACGCGCTGGCGTACGGCGCCAAGGTCACCGGCTGCACCGTCCACTTCGTCGACGACGGCGTCGACACCGGACCGATCATCGCCCAGGGCGTGGTGGAGGTCCGGGACGAGGACGACGAGAGCGCTCTGCACGAGCGCATCAAGGAAGTCGAGCGAAGGCTGCTCGTCGATGTCGTGGGGCGGATCGCCCGCAACGGCTATCGCATTGAGGGACGAAAGGTAGTTATCCAGTGACCGCCACCGCCGAGAGCAACAAGCGGCCGATTCGCCGGGCGCTCGTCAGCGTCTACGACAAGACCGGGCTCGAGGAGCTCGCCCGCGGGCTCCACGAGGCGGGCGTGGAACTCGTCTCCACCGGCTCCACCGCCGGCCGTATCGCCGCCGCCGGCGTCCCCGTCACCAAGGTCGAGGAGCTCACCGGCTTCCCCGAGTGCCTGGACGGCCGCGTCAAGACCCTGCACCCCAAGGTCCACGCCGGCATCCTCGCCGACCTGCGCCTGGAGGACCACCGGCAGCAGCTGCAGGAGCTGGGCGTCGAGCCGTTCGACCTCGTCGTCGTCAACCTCTACCCGTTCCGCGAGACCGTCGCCTCGGGCGCCTCGCCCGACGAGTGCGTCGAGCAGATCGACATCGGCGGCCCCTCGATGGTGCGCGCCGCAGCCAAGAATCACCCGTCCGTGGCGGTCGTCACCAGCCCGGCCCGTTACGCCGATGTCCTCGCGGCCGTCCGCGACGGCGGCTTCGACCTCGCCACCCGCAAGCGGCTCGCCGCGGAGGCCTTCCAGCACACGGCCGCGTACGACGTGGCGGTGGCGAGCTGGTTCGCCTCGTCCTACGCCCCCGTCGACGCGTCCCGGTTCCCCGACTTCCTCGGCGCGACCTGGGAGCGCGAGAGCACCCTGCGCTACGGCGAGAACCCGCACCAGCCGGCCGCGCTGTACGTCGACGGCGCGGGCGAGGGCCTGGCCCAGGCCGAGCAGCTGCACGGCAAGGAGATGTCGTACAACAACTACACGGACACGGACGCCGCCCGCCGTGCCGCGTACGACCACGACGAGCCGTGCGTCGCGATCATCAAGCACGCCAACCCGTGCGGCATCGCCGTCGGCGCGGACGTCGCCGAGGCGCACCGCAAGGCGCACGCCTGCGACCCGCTGTCAGCGTTCGGCGGTGTCATCGCGGTCAACCGTCCGGTGTCGAAGGAGATGGCCGAGCAGGTCGCCGAGATCTTCACCGAGGTCATCGTGGCGCCCGACTACGAGGACGGCGCACTGGAGGCCCTCGCCAAGAAGAAGAACATCCGGGTGCTGAAGGCGCCGAACGGCCCGTCCCACCCCGTCGAGATCAAGGCGATCGACGGCGGCGCGCTGCTCCAGGTGACCGACCGCCTCCAGGCCGAGGGCGACGACCCGGCCAACTGGACGCTCGCGACGGGCGAGGCGCTCACCGCGGCCGAACTGGCCGAGCTGTCCTTCGCCTGGAAGGCGTGCCGGGCCGTCAAGTCCAACGCCATCCTGCTCGCCAAGGACGGCGCCTCGGTCGGCGTCGGCATGGGCCAGGTCAACCGGGTCGACTCCGCGAAGCTGGCCGTCGAACGCGCCGGCGCCGAGCGCGCCCAGGGTTCCTACGCCGCCTCCGACGCGTTCTTCCCCTTCCCCGACGGCCTGGAGATCCTCGTCGAGGCCGGCGTCAAGGCCGTGGTCCAGCCCGGCGGTTCGGTCCGTGACGAACTGGTCGTGGAGGCCGCGAAGAAGGCGGGCATCACGATGTACTTCACGGGGACGCGGCACTTCTTCCACTGACAGCCGGCACGACACCGGCGAGAACAGGGACGGCCCCCGGTCCTCCCCCGAGGGGACCGGAGGCCGTCGTTTTCCGGGGAGGCCGTCAGCAGACGCGCAGGCCCGGGATCTCTCCGTAGTTCACGCCTCCGGAGATCTTGTTGGCGGGGAACCAGCCCCAGCCGCCGTTGCTGACGTTGGTGTCGGCTTGGGTCCAGAGCCACCAGTCGTTGCGGGCGTTGCCGACCGGCGGGTTCTCCTGGCCGGGGAACTTCCGCTGGCAGACGAACCAGTTGTCGCCCGCGTACAGGAAGCCGGCGACCGCGCCGTTCATCATCACGTTGCCGCCCTGGTAGTTGTGGCAGTAGCGCGAGTTGTGCGGTCCGCTGCCCCAGCAGCCGTTCGGTGCCGCCGCCGCGCCGGCCGGCGTCAGCGCGACCGCGCCCGTGGCGAGTACCGCCGCCGCACCGAGCGATGCGAGTGTCCCCTTGATGCTCATGGTGTGTCCCTCCGGTTGTGCCACCCCCGTTGGTGGACACCACCACGGTGGCGGCGCAGGGCCGTGGACGGTACCTCGGAACTCTCAGGGTCACTTCCTTCCCGGCGGCGTGTACTCCTTGAGGTAGTGGGCGACGCGGCCGGCGTAGTCGCGGTACTTCGGGGGAACACCGGCCGCGTCGTTCACCTTTGCGTACGACGTCCGGTAGGCGGCGGCGATCAGCACCCGGCGGTCGCCCGGCAGGGAGGAGTCCAGTCGCGGTGCGATCCAGCACAGATAGCGGCCCATCGCCGGGATGGACTCGGCCGGCGGGAAGGGCGGTTCGGGGACGGACTCCCCGGGCGTGCCGTCCTCGTGCATCCACCAGCGCAGCACGCTGGGGGTCCAGCGGGCGATGCCGTACTCGTCCTTGGCGGGATCGGAGAGATCCGGGTCGAAGTTGCTCTCGGCCTTCAGCATCGCGGCGATCAGGGGCGGGGTGACGTCCCCTTGATCGCAGTCGTGTGCCGTTTCCACGATCAGCAGACGGTAGGCGGACGGGATGCCCCGGTCGGTGCGGAGTTCGGAGGCGCCGTACGCCGTGGCGGTGGTGGCGGTGGTGGCGGTGGCGGTGGTTCTGTTGTCCGTGCCGTTGTCCGTCGCGGCCGCGCCCGCCCAGACGCTGATGCCGTACCCGAGCGCCGCGACGGCGACCGTCGCCGCCGACGCGCCGAGAACCAGCAGGGGGCGCGAGGGGCGGACAGGGCGGGCGAGCAGACGGGGCAGCCGCCGCGAGCGGGACGTGCCGGCCGCGGCCTCCACCCGTCGCAGCAGCGCCTCCGTACCGAAGCGGTCCGCGTAGGTACGCGTGAGACAGCCCCGTACGATCTCCCGCCACGCGTCCGGCAGTTCCGGCGACAGCCGCAGCTCGTCCGTGCCCCGGGCGTAGGCGACGGCCGCGTCACGGCGGGCGGTCGGGGTGCCGCCGGGCAGCGGGAAGGAGCCGGTGAGGACGAGATGGGCGAGGACACCGAACGCCCAGACGTCGGCCGAGGGGCGGATCCGGCGGCCGCGCTCGCCGATCTCCGCCCACAGCAGCTCCGGCGGGGTGTAGTCGGGAGTGGAGAACGCGGGCGTGTACGCGTGCGTGCCCTCCAGTTCCGCGGCCATGTTGAAGTCGGCCAGCCGCGCCGAACCGTCCTTCATCAGCAGCACGTTGGCCGGCTTCAGGTCCCCGTGCACCCAGCCCGCCCGGTGCAGCTGCGCCAGCCCCTCGCAGACCTGCGCGAGCAGCACGGGACCGCCGTCCGGGCGGGGCCGCGTTGCGAGCAGCGCGGACAGCGAGCCTTCCGCCTTCTCCAGTACGAGGACGGTGGCGCCGTCGAGGCCGGGGCGGCCGGGGTCGTCGACGGTGAGGGTCTCGTACATCCGGATCAGGTGAGGGCGTCTGAGCCGGCGGTGCAACTCGATCTCGCGGTCGACGAGTTCGCGCAGATGGGTCAGCTGCCGCGGGGTGCCCGTGCCGGTGGGCAGGAACTTCAGGGCCACCGTACGGGGGAGGCTCTCGTCGGCGCCGGTGCGCCGGCCCTCGTACACGCTCCCGAACGCGCCCGTCGCGATCGGCCCGCGCACCTCCCAGCCGCCGACCCGGTACCCCTTGGGCACCGGCACGGCGTAGGGCTCGGTCACCGGGCGATCCGGCCGGACGGTTCCGTCAGGACGACCAGGTCGTCCTCCCGGACCAGGTCGAAGCGGAGCGCCAGGGACACCAGCGACTCCTTCTTGCCGTTCAGGCGCGGCCCCGACTCCGCCGTCTCCGGACCGGGCTTGAGACGCAGCTTCACGGCCAGGTAGTCGATGTTCCACTGCACCGAGGTACGGGACGCGCCCGGCCAGCCGGGACGCAGCCGGTCGACCACCTGGTCGACGGTGGGCAGCGGGGCGTGCGGGGCGCCGCGCAGCCGGGGCTCGCACAGGGCGGCCAGGACCGCGAAGTAGCGCTTGCTGCGGTCGACGGAGAAGGCGGGCGCGGTGGTGTCGCCGTCGGGGCCGCCCTCGGTGCGCAGATAGTCGTGGCGCGGCGCCCACACCTCGACGGCCAGCAGGTCGCCCGCGGCCGGCAGCACGATCCGCGAGAACTCGAACGGCACGGGCGCGTCCAGCCGGCCCGGCCCCACCTTGATGTGCTCGCCCGCGCCCTCCGGGTTCTCCACGACGTACGTCTGGTGGGAGCAGAGGTTGCTCAGCGTCCAGAAGACGCCCTGCGCGCCGATCTCACCGGCTTTGCGGGAGACGCCGTCGTGCGCGATGCACAGGTCGTTGTCCCGCGCGGACCGCCCGAAGGTGAGCCGTTCGCCCGGGGCAAGCCGGTGCTGGGGGCGGTGCCGCTCGTTCTCCGTGGTCGGCGGAGGTACCACGATGATGCTGTACAAGGTGCGTCTCCCCGTGCCTGACAGCTACCCACGTCAGACTAGGGCGACGCACCAGGGCCGTGTCCCCCTCGAACGGGTGAGACACGGCCCTGGACCAGGAATGGCGCGAACTGTTCAGTCGCCCGAACGTGTTCAGAAGCGCTGGCGGTTGAACCAGGCGGAGCCGGCGGAGTTGCCGACGAACACGGCGATCAGGATGGCGAGCACCGTGTGGACCAGGCCCACGATGACGAACGGGTACAGGCCGAGGATCGCGGTGATGATGGCGAACACCAGCAGCGTGACGCGGACGCCGTTGCCGCCGGAGTTGAACTTCACCGCCAGCACGATCGCGAACACGGCCCAGGCCAGCGCGAACACGGTGAGGCCCCAGATCATGCCGGCCGAGTAGTCGGCGAGCTGCTGGAAGGCGGCGTCGTCCTTGAGCTGCTCGTCGTTCTTCGCGGCGTTCACGCTCGCCGCGGTGAAGGCGAACAGGGCCACGCCGAGGAGCTGCAGGCCGACGATGACCCACAGCATCACACGGGCCGCGCTCACCGTGCCGGGCATCGTCGTCATGACGGGCCCGCCGCCGTAGCCCTGCACCGGAGGAGCCTGCGGGTAGCCGTATCCGGGCGCCTGCGGCTGCTGAGGGTAGCCGTAGCCCGGCTGCTGACCCTGGGGCGCGCCGTAGGGGTTGTTCGGGTCGCCGAAACTCATGGCTGTCTTTCCTCCGTTGTTCCAGGTGCGGGGACGACGCGCGGCACCGTACGGAGGAAGGTTCGTGGATGCGGTTCGTCCCCCCGATGAGCTGCCCCGCGGCACTGTTTCGGCCATCGTTCTTTACCACCTACTTACTTGTCCAGCCTTGTCCAGTCGCAATCGCCATGTGTTGTGCAAGTGCAACATCAGTGATCATGAGCGGATACGGGCGGACCGGTGCCGAGCCTCCCGCGGGCCCCCGGATTGGAAGCCGCACCCCGGCATCGGCGAGGATGGAGCCATGACCGCCCAGATTCTCGATGGCAAGGCCACCGCAGCCGCGATCAAGTCCGATCTGACCGCCCGCGTGGCGGCGCTGAAGGAGAAGGGAGTCACGCCCGGCCTCGGCACGATCCTCGTCGGGGACGACCCCGGAAGCCAGAAGTACGTCGCCGGCAAGCACCGCGACTGCGCCGAGGTCGGCATCGCCTCCATCCAGCGCGAGCTGCCCGCCACGGCGACGCAGGAGGAGATCGAGGCGGTCGTACGGGAGCTCAACGGGGACCCGGCCTGCACCGGTTACATCGTGCAACTGCCGCTTCCCAGGGGCATCGACGAGAACCGCATCCTCGAACTCATGGACCCGGACAAGGACGCCGACGGGCTCCACCCGATGAACCTGGGGCGGCTGGTCCTGAACGAGCCCGCGCCGCTGCCCTGCACCCCCAACGGCGTCCTGACCCTGCTGCGCCGCTACGGCGTGGAGATCAAGGGCGCCGAGGTCGTGGTCGTCGGCCGTGGTGTGACCATCGGCCGGCCGATGCCGCTGCTGCTGACCCGGCGCAGCGAGAACGCGACGGTGACCCAGTGCCACACCGGGACGCGTGATCTGTCCGCCCACCTCAGGCGCGCCGACATCATCGTCGCGGCCGCCGGTTCGGCCCACCTCGTCCGGCCGGAGGACGTGAAGCCGGGCGCGGCCGTCCTCGACGTCGGCGTCTCGCGCAGCGCCGAGGGCAGGATCGTGGGCGACGTCCACCCCGGCGTCGCCGAGGTCGCCGGGTGGATCTCCCCGAACCCGGGCGGGGTGGGCCCGATGACACGGGCGCAGCTGCTCGTCAACGTGGTCGAGGCGGCGGAGCGCAGTGCCGGCTGAGGACATCCCCGGCGAGACCGAGGACTTCGAGGTGCAGGACGCGGTCAGCGCGCCCGACGCCGAGGGGCGCCCGCGGCGTACGACGCGCCGCTTCCCGCTGTTCACCAGGGACACGGCCCGCCCCGAGGGCGGCGGCCGGGCCGCGCCCGGCGACGCCCCGGCGCCCGCCCGGCAGTGGCCGATCCTCGTGGTGCTGGCCGCGGTCGCCCTCGGTCTGCTGCTGACCGCGCTCGACGTGTTCCGCTACGGGACGCTGCTGATCGGCGCGGCGCTGCTGGCCGGCGGTGTCCTGCGCTGGATCCTGCCGGACGTCGGCATGCTCGCGGTGCGCTCCCGCTTCACCGACATCGTCACGTACGGCGTGCTCGGTATCGCGATCGTTCTGCTGGCGTTGATGGCGCAGCCCAACCCGTGGCTGCAGCTTCCGTTCCTGAAGGACACGCTGCACTTCACCGTCAGCAGCGGCGGCTGACCGGTCGCGTACGGCGGCGGCCCGCCCTCTCCCCCGATGAAGGGCGGACCGCCGCCGGAATCCACCCTCGTGCAGGGTGCGGGAGCTGTTCAACAGCTGTCAGTGCGCTGTGGCACGCGTGTGACCGTTCTGCCACGTTGTCCGGGCTCTGCCACGGCCGCGGGACGCCCGCCAGGGAACCGATCACGCTGTCGACGTCGTCACTTGGCTGGGACCGGGCAACGCGACTGACGCCGTGGAGGTGACCGATGAGCGCCTGGCAGCCACTGCCGGACGATCTTCCGGCGGAGGTGCGGCACTTCGTGGAGCAACTTCGGCTCCTCAAGGACCGCACGGGGCTCAGCCTGGTGGCCCTCGGCGCGCGGACCGCGTACAGCAAGTCCTCCTGGCACCGCTACCTCAACGGCACCCAGCCCCCGCCCCGGCAGGCGGTCGTCGCGTTGTGCCGGGTCGCGGGCGAGGATCCCGAACGGCACGGAGTGCGCTGGGAACTGGCGGTCCAGGCGTGGCCCCGCCCGGCGACGGCGCCCGACCGGCCCGAGGGCGACCAGGAGTACGAGGACGACCCCACCCTCCCGTGGTGGGACACACCCCCCGAGGAGACCCGCCGCGGCACCCTGGGACTGCCGGGCGGCCGGCTGCTGCTGTACGCGGTTGCGCTGCTGCTGGTCCTGTTGGTGGTCGGGGTCGTCGGCGCTGTTGTTCTTGGGTGAGATGAACGTTTCCGTGGCGGGCAGGGCGGGCTAGCGTAGGAAATCGGGACGGTCCGGGATGTCCCGTGCATATTCCAGGGCGTGTGCTCGTACGTGCCCGCGGTTTCACGCTCCTGTGCGCCCCATTCCCGGGAACTGGGATCACGGCCGGGCGCATCCCTGTGGGTAGCCAGAACGGGCAGACGGGGAGCAAACCCGGAGCAAACCGGGCGACAGCAGCCCGAACCGGGGGACAGTCAGCAGGAACCGGGGGAAAGAGGGGGGAAGCAATGCCTCGTTGGAGGGCCTTGCCCGACGAACTCGATCCGCAGGTCAAGGAGTTCGCGGGCCAGCTGCGCCGGCTGGTGGACCGCAGCGGTCTGAGCATCGCCGCGCTGGCCGACCGCACGGGCTACAGCAAGACGTCCTGGGAGCGGTATCTCAACGGCCGTCTCCTCGCGCCCAAGGGTGCGATCGTCGCCCTGGCCGAGGTCACCGGCACCAATGCCGTTCATCTGACCACCATGTGGGAGCTCGCCGAGCGTGCCTGGAGCCGCGCGGAGATGCGTCACGATCTGACCATGGAGGCGTTCCGGATCTCCGCGGCGCGTGACGCGCTGGAGGAGTCCGGGGCATCCCCGGCCGGCAGCAAGGGTGCCAAGGGAGGCAAGGCAGCCCGCAGGGGCGGCAGCGCGACCGCGACACCCGGGATCGCCGGGCCCGCGGGCGTCGCACCGACCGTGCCTCCGCAGCCGACGGCACCCGAGGTGCGGGACTCCGCCGGGGGCGGTGGAGGCGGGAGGGAGAGCGGGAACTCCTGGGGGGTGGCCGGGTATCGGGGGCCGTCGGCTGCCGGGGCGGCGGCGCCTTCGCCTTCGTCCGCGCAGCCGGCACCTTCGCAGCCGTCGCCGTCGCCGTCGCCGTCGCCGTCGCCGTTGTCGTCGACGTCACGGTCGTCGCCGTCCTCGGGCGCCGGTGCGTCCGGCGGGCCCTCCGGCGGGCCGACCCGCAAACAGCGGCTGACGACGTTCCTCGCCGGCGTCCTCGGTGTGCTGATCGTCCTCGCCGGCGTGCTGTTCCTGATGGACGGCGGCGGGAAGGGTGAGGATGCCGCGGCCAGGACACCCTCGCCGTCCGCGAGCACGAACCCCGATCTGCCGCCCGGGGTCAAGTGCAGCGGAGCCTCCTGCACCGGCAAGGACGCCGAGAGCATGGGGTGCAGCGGCGACCTGGTGACCACGGCCGAGACCGCGACCGTCGGGTCGACCGTGGTCGAGGTCCGGTACAGCAGGACCTGCCGGGTGGCATGGGGGCGTATCACCCAGGCCGCGCAGGGCGACGAGGTGCGCGTGAAGGCCGGCGGAACCGTGCAGACCGGGAGCATCACGACCGCCGGGGACGCGATCGCGTACACCCCGATGGTGGCCGTGAAGGACGCCGCCGAGGCGACGGCGTGCGTGACGCTGGCCTCGGGTCGGAAGGGGTGCACCAAGTGATCGGAAGGGCTGCACCGAGGAACGCGAAGTAATCGACGAAGACAGGATTGGCCGCCCCGATCCCGGGCACGCGAACGGTACCCCCACGGGAGTCCGGCAATCGGTACCCCCGCGAGACGGCCGCCCAAGTCCCCCTCTCCCGGACGGGCGGCCGTCCCCTTTCGTACCTCTGTGGGACGGGCCACAGGGACCCGGCCGTCTCAGATCTCGGATGCGCGATAGCCTGACCGCTGGATGGATCTCTTGATACCAAGAGATCGATCATTCGTACGTCTCACCGGGGCAGGGACGCCCCACCGCCAGCTGTCATACGGAGAACGCCATGACCCGCACTCCCGTGAACGTCACCGTCACCGGCGCGGCCGGCCAGATCGGTTACGCCCTGCTCTTCCGCATCGCCTCCGGCCAGCTGCTCGGCGCGGACGTGCCGGTCAGGCTGCGCCTTCTGGAGATCACCCCCGCGCTGAAGGCGGCCGAGGGCACGGCCATGGAGCTGGACGACTGCGCGTTCCCGCTCCTCCAGGGCATCGACATCAGCGACGACCCGAACGTCGCCTTCGACGGCGCGAACGTGGCCCTGCTCGTCGGCGCCCGCCCCCGCACCAAGGGCATGGAGCGCGGCGACCTCCTGGAGGCCAACGGCGGCATCTTCAAGCCGCAGGGCCAGGCCATCAACGACCACGCCGCGGACGACATCAAGGTCCTCGTCGTCGGCAACCCGGCCAACACCAACGCGCTGATCGCCCAGGCCGCCGCCCCGGACGTACCGGCCGAGCGCTTCACCGCGATGACCCGCCTCGACCACAACCGCGCGCTGACCCAGCTCGCGAAGAAGACGGGCTCCACGGTCGCCGACATCAAGCGTCTGACCATCTGGGGCAACCACTCCGCCACCCAGTACCCGGACATCTTCCACGCCACGGTCGCCGGCAAGAACGCCGCCGAGGTCGTGAACGACGAGAAGTGGCTGGCCGAGGACTTCATCCCGACCGTCGCCAAGCGCGGTGCCGCGATCATCGAGGCCCGTGGCGCCTCGTCGGCCGCCTCCGCCGCCAATGCCGCCATCGACCACGTCCACACCTGGGTCAACGGCACCGCCGAGGGCAACTGGACCTCCATGGGCATTCCGTCCGACGGTTCCTACGGCGTCCCGGAGGGCCTGATCTCCTCCTTCCCGGTCACCACCAAGGACGGCGTGTACGAGATCGTCCAGGGCCTGGAGATCAACGAGTTCTCCCGTGCCCGTATCGACGCCTCCGTCAAGGAGCTCGAGGAGGAGCGCGAGGCGGTCCGCGCCCTCGGCCTCATCTGAACCTTCGCGACGGCTCTTGAGCTTTCGCGACCACTCTTGACCCTTCGCTACGGCTCTTGAGCCTTCGCCACGGCTCCGTAGCGCGCACGGGCCCTGTTCCGGTTTCGGCCGGAACGGGGCCCGTTCCCTTTTCGGCCAGTACCTTCGGAAGCGGTACCCGGTGGGGTGATTCGGGGGGTTCGCGATGAGCGGCTGGAACGGCGGCGGTCGGTGCGGTCACAGCTCCGGTTCCGGGGCGGAACACGAGCCGAGCGAGGAGCGCGGCCAGGCGGCCTGGGGGACCCGGGAGACGGGATCCGTACCGCCCTGGGCGTCGGCCGAGACGCAGATCGGTGGGACCCTGCCCCCGCCCCCGGTCACCCCCGCGTACGGGCCCACTCCGCCGCAGTCGACCGCCTCGTCCTCCCAGTGCGTGGTCGACGAGCCCCACCGACACCCAGGGCACCGACGCCGGCGCCACGCCCGCGTACCCGCCTCCCCGCGCCCGCCGGAGCGGAGCCGGCCGCGCACTCGCCGCGATCGCCCTCACCGTCGCTCTCGGGGCGGCGCCGGCACCGGCGTCTGGTTCCTCATCCGGGACACCGCCACCGGCACCGGCGCCACCCCGGCGACGGGCGTCACGGTCACCACCTCCGCCACCGCCCCGCCCACGACCCCGTCGCGCTCGCCGGCCCCCGCCGCCGGCTACCGCCGGGCCCAGGACCCCGTCGGCTATTCGATCGACGTTCCCGAGGGCTGGACCCGCAGACAGAAGCAGGGACAACTGGCGCCGGTGGTCTCCTACGACGCCCCCGCCGACGGCAGGCAACTCCAGATCTTCGAACTCGCCGAGGACACCCCGGCCCGGTCCCTGGACCTGGCCGAGAACGACCCCGGCTACGGCTTCGTGCGCCAGGCCGGCTACCGGGTGCTGGACCGCACCTCCGACGCCGGCTGGTCCGAGCTCGCCTACCGCTACGACGACGAGGACAAGGGCCCGCGCCAGGTCGTCGACCACCGCTTCCGCACAGCCGGCGGCAGGCTGTACGCGATCCGCTCCAGCGGCCCCGAGCGGCCGGCCCCCACCCTGGTGCGCGAACCCCTCGCCACCGCGCCGGCCTCCTTCTGCCCGGCGGGCCGACGGTGCACGTGAGGGATGTGTGGCGGTTCGACCGGCCCGCTGATATTCCGCTTTCCCCGTTCCCATCGGTCACTCTATGCTGATGGTTTGTCAACGGAACGTCTGACAAAGGTCTTTCCACGCATCGGGGGAGTAGCGTGAGCACCGCCTACGTGCCTCAACAACCGCAGCCGGCCACACCGGCCGGTACCGACGCACCACCGACACCGCCGCACACGCCGCCGCACGCCAGCGAGGCGACCCGGCTGTTATGTGCGGGCACCTATCTCGACTCCGCATACCGCGACCGGGTCATCGAGGAACTCCACCTCAACGAACAGCGGATCGTCGCGCCCTCGCTGGGCTTCGACGCGGCCCGTGTCCTCGCGCACGCCCTGCGCGCCCGGCGCCAGGAACTCATGTGGGCCGGGGCGATCCTGGGTCTGTGGGTGTTCGGCTCGGCGCTGACCGGGGGGATGCTGGCCCTCTTCGTGTTGCCCAGCCTGTATCTCGCGGTCGCGTCCTGGATCAGGGGCCGCGGCGCACAGCCCCTGTACCGGCGTGTGCCCGCCTTCCTGCTGCGCTGGTGGGGCCGCATCATGTTCGCGGCGCTGCTGGTCTTCACGGTGATCGTCGCGTTCGGCGGCTCGGACGACAGCTCCTCGTACGACTCCACCTACGACTCGTCCTACGGCTCGTCCTACGACTCGTACGACTCCGGCCTGTACGGCGACGGCTTCACCGACTCGGCGAGCGCGAGTGACCTGCTGTTCCCGTCCGGCGACAGCCTCAGCGACGTGATCAGGCCCTGGCAGGCCTGGGTCACCCTCGTCATGTTCGCGCTGATCGCGCTGTGCATCGCCGCCCAGCGCGGCCAGTTCGCCCGGGTCCTGGCCGCCGAACTGTCCCCGCAGCGCTTCCCGGACGCCGCCGGCGACCCCGCCGAACAGGCCACGGGAGAGCGGTTCCAGCGGCTGAAGAACCGAATCCGGCTCGAACAGCACGCGCCGCTGATCATGTACCACGAGGCACGCCCGTTCTGCGGCGCCGGCGCGGCGTATGAGACCTGGGTCCTCGCCGTGGAGCTGCGGCCCGAGGAGATGAAGAAGCAGCAGCCGATCGGCAACCGCATGGTCCTGGAGAAGATCCGGCCGTTGATAGAGCAGCTGCGGCTGCCCGCCGAGTACGCCGGTCAGCTCGGGCGCGACCGGCTGCGCCGGCTGGAGATCGACGAGTGCGTGTTCCTGCCGGCCGAGGGGCTGCGGCGGCGTGAGGAGGCGCCGTACCACGCGCAGGGCTTCGAGGAGCACCGGGCGCGTGCCGTGGAGGAGGGCGCAGAGAAGCGGCGGCACTTCCTGCGCATCCGCGTCGGCGGCTGGGAGGAGGAACTGGTCGTCACGGTCTTCGTGCGCATCCACACCCAGGGCCGCATGCTGATGCTGGAGGTCGCCCCGCATGTGCTGACGCCCGTGCGCGAGGACTTCAAGAACGCCGACCGCACCGCGCACCGCTTCCGCCACAACAACGTGCTCGGCAAGGGGGCCTTCGCCGCCGCGCTGGTCCCCAGCTCCGCGGTCCGGTCCGTGATCACACTGGGCAAGGGACTGGGGTACGTCTGGCGGCTGCTGACCGGCGGATACGCGGGCGCGCTGCCCGACGGTCCGTCCGTGTCGGTGCGGGAACTGGGCTCGGTGCCCACCGGGTCCCTGTTCCAGGAGATGGACGTCGCCCGCTACCTCAAGAGCGTGCAGGACCGGGTCGCGAACGGGGTGCGGACCGCGCTGGCCGAATCCGGTTACAAGACGGGCGAGTTCGTTCAGAAGATCGTCAACATCAGCAACGGGGATGTGAACATCGGCCGGATCGAGGGCAGCACCTTCGCCGTCGGGTCGCACGCCTCCGCCTCCTCCACGACCGGCGGCGCCGCGCCGCAGAAGGGATCCGACACCGATGGCCACGGATGAGCCGAACGTCAGCATCGGCGACGTCTCGCACAGCACGTTCGCCATCGGCAGCCACGCGCGGGCCGAGAGCCACCACGGCACGGCCCCGCAGCGGGACGAGGCCGCCGAGGAGCTGCTGAAGGCGGTGCGCGAGCTGCGAGCGGACCTGGCGCGGGTGCGCAGCAGCGAGCAGACGGCCGCGCTGGACGCGGCGCTCGCCGAGACGGAGGACGAGATCACCCGTACCGGCCAGGCCGCGCCGACTCGCCGGGAGCGCCTGCGGGAGCTGCTCACCGACTCCCAGGCCCTCCTGAGCGTCCTTGCCTCGGCCGGGGCCGTGGCCGGACTGCTGGGGATGTGATGAGCGGGGGAGCGCGGCACTGGAACGAGGAGACCCAACGCTGGGAGGACGACGCCACCCCAGGCAGCCCCCCAGCCACCCCACCACCCCCACCCCGCCCGGACTTCACACCGGAGTGGACGACGCAGGGGGCGCCCGGCGCCGGGTCTCCGGTCGAGGGTGCCTCGGGCGTCGGGTCGCCGGCTGACCGCGCCCCGGACGTCGGTTCGCCGACCGACGGGGCCCCCGGCGACGGTTCGCCGACGGTGCCTGATGCGCCCGCCGGGGCGGCCGCTCCCGTCGATCCCCCCAGTGCGGGTACACCGGCCCCGGCTCCGTCCGCCGAGGTGCCCTCCGTGCCGCCGGCACCGGCCGGGTGGCCGGGGTCCGGTGGACCGGGTGGGGCCGGGACCCCGGCCGGCGGTGATGTCGCCTGGTTGCCGACGGAGGCGTCGGAGACCCCGGGCGGAGGCGGGGGCTGGTCTCCGACGGAGGTTTCGGGGCCGACAGGGACAGGCGGGGCCTGGCCTCCGGCCGAGATGCCCGGGGGCGGGCAGCCGGGCGGGGGGATGAGCCGGCGGCTCGTCTGGTCCGTGTTGGTCGGGGCCGCCGCCGTCGGGGTCGCCGTCAGTCTGGTGTTGACCCTCGTGGTCGATGGCGGAGACGACGGCAAGGGCCGTCGGCAGGTCGCGTCGAGCGGGTCCCCGACTCCCGGCCTCTCCCAGCAGTCGGGGGTCACCGAGTCGCCCACGGAGCCCACGGCGACCACGCCCTCGCCCTCCCTCTCCACCCCCGTACTCCCCGCGGGCTACGAGTCGTACGAGGACGAGGAGGGCTTCCGGATCGCGATCCCCGAAGGGTGGACGCGGTCCACGGTGAACTCCCAGTTCGGCATCGCCGTGGTCAACTACCGCGACGCCGCCGGTGAGCACCGGCTGCAGGTGTACCAGGTCGCGGAGGACTCGCCGGACGCCTCCTTCGAGCTGTACCTGTCCGACGAGACCCCCAAGCCGCAGGGCTTCGAGGAACTGGACCTGCAGAACCTCGACGACGGCGGATTCACCGGCTCACGGCTGGAGTACCTCGCCGACTCCATCAAGGGCGAACCCGACGTCGGCACCTGGCACGTCTACGACGAGCGTTTCGTGGCCGCCGACGGCAACATCTACGCCATCGCCGCGTACGGCCCGGACTCGGACGGCCGCGACGACGAACTGGAGCTGCTCACCACGGCGTTGGACTGGTTCTGCCCGCCCCTCGGCGGGTGCGACCCGGCCGCGCTGGACTGACGTACCCGCATCACCCGCGTCACCCGCACTGACGTATCCGCATCACCCGCACCGATTCACAGGCTCTGCAGCTCCTCCTGGAGCTTTCCGACGTCCACCGACTCGTCCGCCGGGGGCGTCTGCGTGGGGACCGGCTTGTCGTAGTCCGAGAAGGCCAGCGCCAGGTCGGTCCCGCCGCCCTTCTGCGTGGCCCGGACCACACGGTGCGGCGAGTCCGAGGTGACGTACAGGACCGCCGCCTTGCCGTCCTCCGTGCCGTTCAGCGGGATCACCTTCGTGTCGTCGACGGTCGTCTCCTCGCCCTTCGTCAGGGCCTTGTCGCTGCTGGTGTCGGTGGCGATGTCCTGCTGGAAGGATCTCAGGTCGCAGGTGTCGGCCATGCCCTTCAGCAAGGCGTCCTGCGTGGAGCCGTGGATGTAGCGGTCCTTGAACAGCTCGGCCACCGCGCCGCCCTGCGCGCCGGGCACCTGCGACTTCCAGAACGCGGTGTCGGGCTTCATCCACACCTCGTCGCCCTGTTTGACGATCTCCACGCTGCCGCCGTTCGCGCCCATCTTCAGATTGCCGACGCAGTTGCCGGCCTGGTCCAGGGAGAGGTCCATCGCCGTCGGCTGCCTCTTGCTGGTCGCCGTGCCGGCACTGTGGTCGATCAGCTTCAGGTGGACCGACTTGGCCTTGAGCAGGTTGTCCTTCGCCTGCTGGGCCAGCTGCTGGGCGGTGAGATCGTCGCCGTTGTCCGCCGCTGCCGTCGAGGCGAGGGCCGCCGAGCCGAGGAGAAGGGCCGCGCTCGCCGCCGCGCAGGTCAGTGTCCTTCCGGCCATGGCGTCACCTCCGTGGTGCGGATCACCAATCAGCGTACGGTTCGCCCGATATGCCCGCATGTTCAGTGACACAGCGCACTTTCGCTCATGGATTGCGCATGCAATCGAACGCGATGGGCAGGCGCACCCGGTCCCTGAGAGTGACACAGATGTGACGCAGGGGTACCGAACAGGAACGGAAGGCAAAACCGATCATGGCGGACAGAGTGCATTCCCAGGCGCACCGGACGATCCACGCGGGAGGGGACTGGCGCGAAGCGGTCTCCGGCGCCACGCGGGAGATCCTCGACCCCGCAGACGCGCTGCCCTTCGCCGTGGTCGCGGAGGGTGACGAGAAGGACACCGACCTGGCGGTCGCCGCCGCCCGGCACGCCTTCGACGCGGGCGACTGGCCGCGCACCCCCGCCGCCGAACGTGCCGCCCTGCTGCGCCGCGTCTCCGCCCTCCTCGCCCGCGACCGCGAGAAGCTCGGCCTCCTGGAGAGCCGCGACGCGGGCAAGACCCTGGAGGAGGGCCGCGTCGACATCGACTGCGTCGCCGACGCCTTCCGCTACTTCGCCGACCTGGTCGCCGGCGAGGCCCCCGGCCGGGTCGTCGACGCGGGCTCGCCCGACATCCACAGTGTCGTCGTCCATGAACCCGTCGGGGTGTGCGCGCTGATCACGCCCTGGAACTACCCCCTTCTCCAGGCCAGTTGGAAGATCGCCCCGGCGCTCGCGGCCGGCAACACCTTCGTCGTCAAGCCGAGCGAGATCACCCCGCTGACCACGATCGCCCTCATCGACCTGCTGGTGGAGGCGGGTCTGCCCGCCGGGGTCGCCAACATCGTCACCGGGCCGGGCCATTCGGTCGGCGCCCGGCTCGCGGAGCACCCCGACGTCGACCTCGTCTCGTTCACCGGCGGCCTGGTCAGCGGGACGAAGGTGGCGCAGGCCGCCGCCCCGACCGTCAAGAAGGTCGCCCTCGAACTCGGCGGCAAGAACCCCAATGTCGTCTTCGCCGACGCCTGCGCCACCGACGAGGGCTTCGACACGGCCGTCGACCAGGCCCTCAACGCGGCCTTCATCCACAGCGGCCAGGTCTGCTCGGCCGGCGCCCGCCTCCTCGTCGAGGAACCGGTCAGGGAACGCTTCGTCGCCGAACTCGCCCGCCGGGCCCAGAAGATCCGCCTCGGGCGCGGCACGGCGGACGGCGTGGAGTGCGGCCCGCTGGTCTCCGAGCAGCAGCGCGCCAAGGTCGAGGCGTATGTCGCCTCCGCGCGCGCCGAGGGCGCGGTGCTGCGCTGCGGCGGGAAGCGGCCCGAGCCGTCGGCCGAGCGGCCCGCCACCGGCTGGTTCTACCAGCCGACCGTCCTCGACGCATGCCACCGCGAGATGCGGGTCGTGCGGGAGGAGGTGTTCGGGCCGGTCCTCACCGTCGAGACCTTCCGCACCGAGGACGAGGCGGTCGCCCTCGCCAACGACACCGAGTACGGCCTCGCGGGCGCCGTCTGGACCGCCGACGCCGGCCGCGCCCGGCGGGTGGCGGGCCGACTGCGCCACGGCACCGTGTGGATCAACGACTTCCACCCCTACCTCCCGCAGGCGGAGTGGGGCGGCTTCGGCAGGAGCGGGGTGGGCCGCGAACTCGGCCCCTCCGGACTCGCCGAGTACCGCGAGACCAAGCACGTCTACCAGAACCTCGCGCCGAAACCGGTGCGCTGGTTCGCCGGCTGAGTCCGCCGCGCCCCTGCTTCCTCGATCCCCGTGCAGACCCCCTGGAGCAAGTACCCCATGTCCGACACCCCTCACGTCTACGACTACGTAGTCATCGGCGGCGGCACCGCGGGCTCCGTCATCGCCTCCCGGCTGAGCGAGAACCCGGACGTCACCGTCGCCGTCATCGAGGGCGGCCCCAGCGACGTCGGCCGCGACGACGTGCTGACCCTGCGCCGCTGGCTGGGCCTGCTCGGCGGCGACCTCGACTACGACTACCCGATCACCGAGCAGCCACGCGGCAACTCGCACATCCGGCACAGCCGCGCCCGGGTGCTGGGCGGCTGCTCCAGCCACAACACCCTGATCGCGTTCAAGCCGCTGCCGTCCGACTGGGACGAGTGGGAGGCGGCCGGCGCCAAGGGCTGGGGCGCGGTGCCGATGGAGGCGTACTACGCGCGGCTGCTGAACAACATCGTCCCGGTCGACGAGAAGGACCGGAACCCCATCGCCCGCGACTTCGTCGACGCGGCGCAGCAGGCGCTCGGCGTCCCGCGCGTCGAGGGCTTCAACAGCAAGCCGTTCACCGAGGGAGCCGGCTTCTTCGACCTCGCCTACCACCCGGAGAGCAACAAGCGCTCGTCGGCGTCGGTGGCGTATCTGCACCCGGTGCTGGACGAGCGCCCCAACCTCCGCCTCTACCTGGAGACCTGGGCGTACCGGCTGGAGCTGGACGGCACCCGCGCCGAGGGCGTGCACGTCCGCACCAAGGACGGCGAGGAACTGTTCGTACGGGCTCGCAGCGAGGTCCTGCTCTGCGCGGGCGCCGTGGACTCGCCCCGGCTGCTGCTGCACTCCGGCATCGGTCCGAAGGCGGACCTGGAGGCACTCGGCATCCCCGTCACGCACGATCTGCCGGGCGTCGGCGAGAACCTGCTCGACCACCCCGAGTCGGTGATCGTCTGGGAGACGCACGGCCCTCTTCCGGAGAACTCCGCGATGGACTCCGACGCGGGCCTGTTCGTGCGCCGCGATCCCGGACACACGGGCCCCGACCTGATGTTCCACTTCTACCAGATCCCGTTCATGGACAACCCGGAGCGCCTGGGCCATGAACGGCCGCCGTACGGAGTCTCGATGACGCCCAACATCCCCAGACCGAAGAGCCGTGGCCGGCTGTATCTGACCAGCGCCGACCCGTCGGTCAAGCCCGCCCTGGACTTCCGCTACTTCACCGACGAGGACGACTACGACGGCCGCACCCTGGTCGACGGCATCCGCCTAGCCCGTGAGATAGCGAAGACCGAACCGCTTGCGGGCTGGCTCAAGCGCGAGGTGGCCCCCGGCCCGCAGATCACCGGCGACGAGGAGCTCGGCGAGTACGCCCGCAGGGCTGCGCACACCGTCTACCACCCGGCGGGCACCTGCCGTATGGGTGCCGCCGACGACGAACTGGCCGTCGTCGACCCCGAGTTGCGCATCCGCGGCCTGGAGGGCATCCGGATCGCCGACGCCTCCGTCTTCCCGGCCATGACCGCCGTGAACCCGATGGTGGGGGTGCTGATGGTCGGCGAGAAAGCCGCCGAACTGCTGGGAGGTGGTGCGTGATGACCGCTCCCGTCTTCTCCGTGGAGGGGCTCTGGAAGGTCTTCGGCCCGAAGGCCGAGCGGATCCCCGCCGACCCGGAGCTCGCCGCCCTCACCCCCGACGAACTGCGCGCCCGCACCGGCTGCACGGCCGCCGTCCGTGATGTCGGCTTCGATGTGCGCAAGGGCGAGGTCTTCGTCGTCATGGGCCTGTCCGGCTCCGGCAAGTCCACGCTGGCGCGCTGTCTGACCCGGCTGATCGAACCGACGGCCGGCACGATCGCCATCGACGGCGAGGACGTCCGCGCCATGAACCGGTCCCGGCTGCGCGAACTGCGCCGTCACCGCGCCGCGATGGTCTTCCAGCACTTCGGCCTGCTGCCGCACCGCACGGTCCTCGACAACGTGGCATACGGCCTGGAGGTCCAGGGCGTGGGCAGGCGCGAGCGCCGGGAGAAGGCCGCCGAGGTCGTCGCCAAGGTCGGCCTGGAGGGCATGGAGCAGCGCCGTCCGGGCCAGCTGTCCGGCGGCCAGCAGCAGCGGGTCGGTCTGGCCCGCGCCCTTGCCGTCGATCCCGAAGTCCTGCTGTTCGACGAGCCGTTCAGCGCGCTCGACCCGCTGATCCGGCGTGACATGCAGGACGAGGTCGTCCGGCTGCACCGCGAGGAGGGCCGCACGATGGTCTTCATCACCCACGACCTGAGCGAGGCCCTGAAGCTCGGCGACCGGATCGCCCTGATGCGGGACGGCCGGATCGTGCAGCTCGGCACGCCGGAGGAGATCGTGGGCTCGCCCGCGGACGACTACGTCCGCGAGTTCGTCCGGGACGTTCCGCGCGAGCAGGTCATGACGGTCCGTACGGCCATGCTCCCCGGGGACTGCGGCGGCCCCGAGCATCCCGGCGGCCTCGCCGCCGACGCGGTGGTCGCCGACGCGATCAAGGAGGTCGCGCGCAGCCGCAAGCCCGCCTGTGTCGTGGAGGACGGCCGGTGTCTGGGGGTCGTCGACCATGAACGGCTCCTCGACGTCGTGGCCGGAACGGAGCTCCGCAAGGAGGCGGTCTGATGGCGACGATCAGCGCATCCGCTCCCCGTATCGCCCTGCCCGGCGTCCTTGGACACCAGGCCGTCCGCAAGCTGCTGCTGCTCGCCCTGGCCGCCGCGGTCCTCGTGCCGCTGGCGAACGCCCGCTGGGCCGGCGGCGACTGGCCCGCGGCGCTCACCGTCGACGTCTCCGAGCCGCTGACGAGGACGAGCGACTGGATCATCGACAACCGGGACAGCCACCCCCTGTTCCTGTACTTCCTCGGCCACATCAGCAACGGCGTCGTCCTGTCCGTGCGCGCCGTCTATCTCGTCCTCCTCGCCGGGGGCTGGGCGGGCGTCACCGCGTTCGCCGGGCTCGTCGCCTGGCGGGTCGCGGGCCCGCGGCTCGCGCTCGGCACGGCGGCCGCGTTCCTGGCCTGCGGGCTGCTCGGCATGTGGGTGCCGACGATGCAGACGCTCGCCCTGATGGTCGTCGCCGTCCTCGCCTCGGTCGTCGTGGGCGCCCTGCTGGGCCTGGCGGCGGGCCTGTCCGGCCGTATGGACCGGGCACTGCGTCCCGTCCTGGACACCATGCAGGTGCTGCCCGCCTTCGCGTATCTGCTGCCCGTCGTGCTGGTCTTCGGTATCGGCGTGCCCGCGGCCGTCCTCGCCACCGTCGTCTACGCCGCCCCGCCCATGGCCCGCCTCACCGCGCTCGGCCTGCGCGGCGCCGACAAGGGTGTCCTGGAGGCGGTCGCGTCGATGGGTGCCACCGCCCGCCAGCGCCTGCTCACCGCCCGCATCCCGCTGGCCCGCAAGGAACTCCTCCTCGGCGTCAACCAGACGATCATGATGGCGCTGTCCATGGCCGTCATCGCCTCCGTGATCGGCGCGGGCGGCCTCGGTGACCGCGTCTACCAGGCGCTCGCCTCGGTCGACGTGGGCGCGGCGCTCGCCGCCGGCATTCCGATCGTGCTCCTCGCCGTCGTACTGGACCGGGTGACCGGCGCCGCGGGGGAGCGGCTCGGGCAGTCCGCGGACATGCCCGCCCGCCGGCCCTACGAACTCGTCGTCGCCGTGGCCGCCGTCGTCGCCCTCGCCCTCGCCGGGCGGCTGACGGACCGGCTCGACTGGCCCGAGGCCTGGACCCTGACCATCGCCGACCCGGTCAACCGCGCCGTCGACTGGATGACCGCGCACCTGTACTCGGGCGTCCCCTATGTGGGCGGCACCGCCGACTGGGCCGGCCGCTTCACCACCTGGGTGCTGGACCCCCTCCGGGACGGCCTCCAGTGGCTGCCCTGGTGGTCCGTGCTGCTCGTCGTCGCCGCCCTCGCCTGGCTGATCGGGACCTGGCGCACCGCGCTGACCGCCGTCCTCGCCATGGCCGCGATCGGTGTGCTCGGCGTGTGGGAGCCGTCTCTGGACACGCTGTCCCAGGTGCTCGCGGCCGTCGCCGTGACCCTGGTCCTGGGCTTCGTGACCGGTGTCGCCGCGGCGCGCAGCGACCGCTTCGAACGGGCCCTGCGTCCCGTCCTGGACGTCTTCCAGACGATGCCGCAGTTCGTGTATCTGATCCCGGTCGTCGCCCTGTTCGGCGTCGGCCGCGCGCCCGCCGTCGCCGCGGCCGTGGTCTACGCCCTGCCCGCCGTCGTCCGTATCACCGCGCAGGGACTGCGCCAGGTCGACCCGGCGGCCCTGGAGTCGGCCCGCTCGCTCGGCGCGACCAGCGGCCAGCAGCTGCGCCAGATCCAACTGCCGCTCGCCCGGCGGTCGTTGCTGCTCGCCGTCAACCAGGGCGTGGTCCTCGTCCTCGCCGTCGTCATCATCGGCGGTCTGGTCGGCGGAGGCGCGCTCGGCTACGACGCAGTCTTCGGCCTCGCCCAGGGCGACCTCGCGACCGGTCTGGTGGCCGGTGCCGCGATCGTCTGCCTCGGCCTGATGCTCGACCGGGTGACACAGCCGACGGAACGCCGCGCGAAGAAGGGAGCGTGACATGCGACTTCGTACGACCACTGCCGTGGCCGCCGGCGCGGCTCTGCTGCTTCTGACCGGCTGCGGCGCCGCCGACATGACCCAGCAGGCCTCGCCGTTCGCGAACGCCCGGGGCGCGAAGACCGTGACCCTGTCGGTGCAGTCCTGGGTGGGCGCGCAGTCGAACGTCGCGGTGGCCCAGTATCTCCTTGAGCACAAGCTCGGCTACCGCGTCGACACCGTCCAGGTCGACGAGATCCCGGCCTGGGACGCGCTCAGCCAGGGCCGCGTCGACGCGATCATGGAGGACTGGGGCCACCCCGACCAGGAGAAGCAGTACGTCGACGACAAGAAGACGATCGCGCGCGGCGGGGACCTCGGGGTCACCGGGCACATCGGCTGGTACGTGCCGACGTACTTCGCCGAGCAGCACCCCGACGTCACCGACTGGAAGAACCTCAACACGTACGCGTCGCAGTTCCGGACCGCCGAGAGCGGCGGCAAGGGCCAGCTGATGGACGGCTCGCCGTCCTACATCACCAATGACAAGGCGCTGGTGGAGAACCTGAAGCTGGACTACCAGGTCGTGTTCGCCGGTTCGGAGGCCGCGCAGATCACCCAGATCAAGCAGTTCGCCAAGGAGCAGAAGCCCTTCCTGACGTACTGGTACGCACCCCAGTGGCTGTTCAAGAAGGTCCCCCTGACCGAGGTGAAGCTGCCGCCGTACAAGGAGGGCTGCGACGCCGACCCCGAGAAGGTCGCCTGCGCCTACCCGCACACGCCGCTCCAGAAGTTCCTCAACGCGGACTTCGCGAGGAGCGGCGGGAAGGCGGCGTCCCTGCTGAAGAAGTTCAGGTGGACGACCGAGGACCAGAACGAGGTCTCCTTGATGATCGCCGACCAGAAACTGACGCCTCAGCAGGCGGCGAAGAAGTGGGTGGACAGCCATGAGTCCACGTGGAAGGCGTGGCTGTCCTGACCGAACGTGACGCGAGTGGCCCCGAGTTCACCGAGTTCACCGAGTTCACCGGGTTCGGTGGGCGAGGGGCCCTCGCCGTCCAGGCGGCCGAACCAGCGAATCCACGCGGGGCTGTCGGCGTGGATGCCCGGTCGTGGACCGGCGTCCCGGCCGGCGACGGATGGTGACCCGGCGGCCGGCGGGCGGGAAGTCCGCGACCGCCGCGGCCGCTGCCGCGTCCGCCACCCGCTGTTCACGCCGCGCCGAACGGCGGGACGAGGCGGCGCCCGCGACCTTCGGCTTCCGATGCCGTACGGCCGTCACGTCCCCTCGGCCGGCGCCTCACCGAACCGCGCCAGGGCCAGTGCCCCCGCCACGCCGACCAGGAAACCCAGCACGGCCAGCCAGGCGAGCCCCTCCCGGGTACCGTCGCCCAGCCACACCACGCCCACCGCCGCGGGCCCGATCGTCTCCCCGATCACCATGCCGGCGGTGGCCGTCGCCACCGACCCGCGCTGCAGGGCCGAGGTGAGCAGCAGGAACGCGGCCCCGCCGCCCAGCAGCAGCGCATACGTCGCCGGGTTGGCCACCAGGGCCGAGGGCGCGAGCGAGTCGATCAGCCGCACCGCCACCTCCACCACACCGAACCCGAACCCGGCCCCCAGCCCGAGCACCAGGGCCCGCGCCCGCCCGGGCAGCCGCCCGCCCGCGAGCCCGAGCACCAGCACGGCCACCGCCGTCCCGAGCATCGCCCACTCCAACGCGGCCGACCCGCCCCGGTCCCCCTCCGTCCCGGACGCCAGCCCCAGCATCGCGAGCCCGGCACACACCACCCCCACCGCGGCCCACTCGCCCCCGCTCAGCCGCACCTTCAGCAGCCGTGCCGCGACCACCGCGGTCACGGCGAGACTCGACGCGAGCGCCGCCCCCACCGTGTAGATCGGGATCGATCTGAGCGCGGCGATCTGCAGCAGGAACCCCAGCCCGTCCAGCGCGAGCCCCGCGAGAAACCGCCACTGCCGCAACGCCCGCAGCAGCAGCGTCGCCTCTTTGGCGGGCCCCGTGGCGGGTCCCTCCGCGGCCGCCGCCCGCGCCGCCATCGCCTGCAACACCGTCGCCGTACCGAAGCAGAGCGCGGCACCAAGCGCGCACACCATTCCAAAGAGCACAAAGTGACTCTAGGGGCAGAGGTGACGGACGGGGTGCCCGCACAGCGGTTCTCACCGATCTCTAGGCTGACCGCCGGACAACGGACGGCGACTGAGGTCACGGGGGAGAAGCGGACATGGCGGAAACACGTCGACGGCTGCGGTCGAGCACGGTCGTGCTCGGCGGCATGGGAGTCATCGCGGCGGCCCTGACCTCGTGCGGCTCGGAACCCGACCGCCGCTGCGTGGACCGCGACAGCTACGACCCCCTCACCGGCTACAAGATCGTCGCCGACCGGAACTGCAAGTCCGCCTCGTCCGGCACCCCGGCGTCCGCCAAGGGCCGCAAGAGCACCGGCACCACCAGGAGCGGGAACGCCGCCTGGTACTACGACGCCGATGTCACCGGCAGCTACGCCGACTCCGGCACCTTCAGCCGCAGCGAGGCCGTCGACCGGGGCGGATTCGGCTGCTCCGGCTCCGGCAGCGGCGGCGGCTGAGTACACGGACGCCATGGAACGCCGCACCGTCGAGCCCCGCCCCGGCTGGCAGCAGACCGTCGAGGAGCAGGGGCTCGTCTACCCCCTCACCCGCCACCCCGACGACTCGCTGCGCCCCTACTGGGACGAGAGCGCCTACTACGTCTTCACCCTCCCCGAGGTCGAGGCGCTGGAGGAGACCGTCGAGGAACTGCACCGTATGTGCCTGACGGCGGCCGAGCACATCGTCTCCGCGGACCGCTTCGGCGACCTCGGCATCACCGACCCGCGGGTGGCGGCCGCGGTCACCGAGGCCTGGCACCGCCGCACCGAACTCCCCTCCGTCTACGGCCGCTTCGACCCGCGCTACGACGGCACCGGCCCGGCCAAGCTCCTGGAGTACAACGCCGACACCCCCACCTCACTGGTCGAGGCCGCCTCACCGCAGTGGTTCTGGATGGAGGAACGCTTCCCCGGCGCCGACCAGTGGAACTCCCTCCACGAGCGTCTCGTCGCCGCCTGGAAGAAGCAGTCCGCCCTGCTCCCGCCCGGCAGCCCCCTCTACTTTGCCCACTCCACGGCCGACGAACTCGGCGAGGACCTGATGACGGTCGCCTATCTCAAGGAGACCGCGGAACAGGCCGGCCTCGATACCGGCTGGGTCGCCATGGAGGACATCGGCTGGGACCCGCTCTCCGGCCGCTTCGTCGACCAGCAACTCCGCTTTCTCCGCAGCTGCTTCAAGCTCTACCCCTGGGAATGGCTGACCACCGACCGCTTCGCCGGCCATGTCCTCGACACCCTCGACAACGGCGGCGGCACCGGCAGCACCCTGTGGATCGAGCCCGCCTGGAAGATGCTGCTCAGCAACAAGGCCCTGCTGGCGATCCTGTGGGAGCTCTACCCCGGCCACCCCAACCTCCTCCCCGCTCACCTCGACGGCCCTCGGGACCTGGCCGGCACGACCGGATATGTGGCCAAGCCGCTGCTGGGCCGCGAGGGTGCCGGTGTGACCGTGCACGAGCCCGGCTCTCCTCCCGTCGTCCGCGAAGAGGCCTGCTGCTACCAGGAGTTGGCGCCCCTGCCCGACTTCGACGGCAACCGTGTCGTCCTCGGCGCATGGGTCGTCGAGGACGAGTCGGCGGGCCTCGGCATCCGGGAGTCGACCGGCCTGATCACGGACGAGTACGCACGCTTCCTGCCGCATGTGATCCTCCAGGCCACGTGATCCTCCAGGCCACCTGATCTTCCAGGCCCGGTGCGGAGCACGCACAGTCCGGCCACCGGCACCCGAGGCGTCGGGCCGGCTGCCGCACGGCCGGGGCAGGTCACACCCCGAGCACGCCCCGCAGCTGCGCGAGCCCCCAGTCCAGGTCCTCCTTCCCGATCACCAGCGGCGGCGCGATCCGGATCGTGGGCCCGTGGCTGTCCTTCACCAGTACTCCCCGGTCCATCAGCTTCTCGGAGACCTCCCGCCCCGTCCCGTACGCCCGGGCGACATCCACCCCCGCCCACAGCCCCCGCCCGCGCACCGCCGACAGCCTCCCCTTGGCGGCCAACTCCCGCAGCTCCCGGTGCAGATGCTCGCCGAGCTCCGCCGCCCGCGCCTGGAACTCGCCCGTCCGCAGCATCGCGATCACCTCCAGCGCCACCGCACAGGCCAGCGGATTCCCGCCGAACGTCGACCCGTGCTCCCCGGGCCGGAACACCCCCAGCACCTCCGCCGAGGACACCACCGCCGAAACGGGCACGATCCCGCCCCCGAGCGCCTTCCCGAGCACATACATGTCGGGCACCACTCCTTCGTGCTCGCACGCGAAGGTACGCCCCGTCCGCCCCAGCCCCGACTGGATCTCGTCCGCCACGAACAGCACGTTCCGCTCCCGCGTCAGCTCCCGCACCGCCGGCAGATAGCCGGCGGGCGGCACCAGCACCCCCGCCTCGCCCTGGATCGGTTCCAGGAGCACCGCCACCGTGTTCTCGGTGAGCGCCGCCCGCATCGCCGTCAGATCCCCGTAGGGCACGATCTCGAAGCCCGGTGTGTAGGGCCCGAAGTCCGCTCGCGAGTCCGGGTCGGTGGAGAAGCTGATGATCGTCGTCGTACGGCCGTGGAAGTTGTTGGTGGCGACCACGATCTTCGCCATCTCCGCGGGCACGCCCTTGACCCGGTACCCCCACTTCCGGGCCGTCTTCACCGCGGTCTCCACCGCCTCCGCGCCCGTGTTCATCGGCAGCACCGTCTCCATCCCGCACAGCGCGGCGAGCTCGGTGCAGAACGCTGCGAACCGGTCGTGATGAAAGGCCCGCGACGTCAGGGTCACCCGCTCCAGCTGCGCCTTCGCCGCCTCGACGATGCGCCGGTTGCGGTGCCCGAAGTTGAGCGCCGAATATCCGGCCAGCAGATCCAGATACCGCCGCCCTTCCACATCCGTCATCCACGCCCCGTCCGCCGTCGCCACGACGACCGGCAGGGGGTGATAGTTGTGCGCACTGTGCGCGTCGGCCGCGGCGATGAGTGTCTCCGTAGCGGTCACGGTCTCTCCCTGAGGTGCCGAGAGGTGAGGACGACCCCGTTCCTATCGTCGCTCGCATGGTGGACGAGGGACCTTGCCCGTCCGGCGCGCCCGGTAGGCTGACCGCAGGGCCGTGACTGGCGCGCTGGGATGGGACCGACCATCGGGGAGCGGCCCGAGCTGGAATGTGTGCCGTGCGCCTGGGCCGTACCGTGAACGCCGAACGCCACGTCCGGAGGTCCCTCATGCCTGACAACGCTGCGCCCCTCTCCCACGAGTCCACCGCCTTTCGTGCCGCCCTCGATGTGATCCGCGCCGTCGAGCCGCGCGTGGCCGACGCCATCGGCCAGGAGGTCGCCGACCAGCGCGAGATGCTCAAGCTGATCGCCTCCGAGAACTACGCCTCCCCGGCCACCCTCCTGGCGATGGGCAACTGGTTCAGCGACAAGTACGCCGAGGGCACCATCGGCCGCCGCTTCTACGCCGGCTGCCGCAATGTCGACACCGTCGAGTCCCTCGCCGCCGAGCATGCCAAGGAGCTCTTCGGCGCCCGCCACGCCTACGTCCAGCCGCACTCCGGCATCGACGCCAACCTCGTCGCCTTCTGGTCCGTCCTCGCCCAGCGAGTGGAGACCCCCGCCCTGGAGAAGGCCGGCGTCCGCCAGGTCAACGACCTCTCCGACGCCGACTGGGCCGAGCTCCGTCAGGCCTTCGGCAACCAGCGCATGCTCGGCATGTCCCTGGACGCCGGCGGCCACCTCACCCACGGCTTCCGCCCGAACATCTCCGGCAAGATGTTCGACCAGCGCTCCTACGGCACCGACCCCGCCACCGGCCTTCTCGACTACGAGGCCCTGCGCGCCAGCGCCCGCGAGTTCAAGCCGCTCATCATCGTCGCCGGCTACTCCGCCTACCCCCGTCTCGTGAACTTCCGCATCATGCGCGAGATCGCCGACGAGGTCGGTGCCACGCTCATGGTCGACATGGCCCACTTCGCGGGTCTCGTCGCCGGCAAGGTCCTCACCGGCGACTTCGACCCCGTCCCGCACGCCCAGATCGTCACCACCACCACCCACAAGTCGCTGCGCGGCCCCCGCGGCGGCATGGTCCTGTGCGACGACTCCCTCAAGGACCAGGTGGACCGCGGCTGCCCGATGGTCCTCGGCGGCCCGCTCCCGCACGTCATGGCCGCCAAGGCGGTCGCCTTCGCGGAGGCCCGCCAGGACTCCTTCCGCGACTACGCCCAGCGCATCGTCGACAACTCCCGCGCCCTCGCCGAAGGCCTGATGCGCCGTGGCGCCACGCTTGTCACCGGCGGCACCGACAACCACCTCAACCTGATCGACGTCGCCTCCTCCTACAGCCTCACCGGCCGCCAGGCCGAGGCCGCTCTCCTCGAATCCGGCATCGTCACCAACCGCAACGCCATCCCCGCCGACCCCAACGGCGCCTGGTACACCTCCGGCATCCGCATCGGCACCCCGGCGCTGACCACGCGCGGCCTCGGCACCGCCGAGATGGACGAGGTCGCGGGCCTCATCGACCGCGTCCTGACCACCACGGAGGCCGGCACCACCAGCAAGGGCGCCCCCTCCAAGGCCCAGCACATCCTCGACCCGAAGATCGCGGACGAGATCTCCCGCCGCGCCACCGACCTCGTGTCCGGCTTCCCGCTGTACCCGGAGATCGACCTCGGCTGACACATCCCTCGCTCGTTCGCGGGCGATGCTCTGACCAGTGGCTCGCGGCGGTCCGGTTTTCCGTGCCGGCCGCCGCGAGGCGGTCTCACACGTCACGCAGCTCCTGCCGAGGGCCGGGCTCTCGCATCCGCCCCCATCCGTCTCCCACCGGGACCCGTAGCGCGAGCGGCCGCAGGACCAGCGCCAGCACGGCTCCGGCCGCCGCGCCCGGCAGCGCCCACCACCAGTCGGTCCCGTGGCCCGCGGTTTCCGCCGAATCCGGCTGCCGGGGAGCCGGGACGATCCCCGTATCACCGTCGCCCGAGACCTTGCCCGTCACGCCCAAGGATTTGAACAGGGCTCGCAGCTGGGCGGGGTGCATGGCACGGTGCCAGTAGCCGTTCATGTTCTCGGGTGCCTCTGCCGCCGTGTGGATCCACACGGCCTGAGGCCTGGACTCGACGACATAGACCTGGTCCATCCGCCACGGCGATATGTCGTGCGCCATCCATGTGACATTGATCTGACGCGCAGGGGCCAGATCGGCCTCCGGAGGCTTCCCCGGCGTGCCCCCGCCCGCTTCGCCCAGCAGGTTCCACAGCTCGCCGTAACGCCGGTCGGAGACATACAGCGCGGAGGCCTTCCCGCTCGACGGCGAGGTCACCAGCACACTGGTGGGCCCGCCCGCCGAAGCCGACGACGCGCCCCACAGCATCAGCACGAGCGTCCCCGCCAACGCCCCTGTCAGTACCGCCAGTTCACGAACCCTGTCCCTCCACCTGTGCATCCCATCCCCCAGCCGGTCGGTTTCCGTGTCACTTCTGGTACACCGCCCGGCCCGCCGAGGTTCCCACCCCGGCACGCACTATTTCGGAGCCTTGGCGTCCAGGGACTTGGCGATCTCCACCGCACGCCCGCGCGAGGCCACGCCCTCCAGCCGGAGCGTCAGGTCCGCGCCGCCGGCGGCCGCGTGGGTCCACAGCAGCGTCGGCCCGGCCGTCCGCTCCCTACGGGTGAAGTGGTCGCCGTCGGCATCCACCAGCCAGAAACTCAGCACATGCGGCCGAGGGAACCACAGAGCCACGTCCCGCCCCCCACCGCCCGAGGCGTCGGCACTCAGCGAGATCCACTCCCATGGGTCGGGCACGGACTTGGCGAAGCCGATGTCCAGGCGGGCCGGATACTCGTCCAGCCGGATCGTGCGCCCCTGCTCGCGCCAGCACAGGCTCACCAGGAAGCGGCCCTGCGGTTCGACGGCCACCGTCACCGCGTCCGGGGCCCCGAGCGCCCCCGGCACCAGCGGCTCGAACCCGGCCCTCCGCGCGGCCTCGGCACGTGGGACCGCGTGCCCGCAGCCGGGCACCTCGGCCCCCGGCGACGGCACCGCCGACGGGTCGTGGCGCACCTCGACCCCGCCGAAGCCGAACCAGTCCACGACCGCCGCCCGCACCGGCGGGGTGAGCGCGAGGACCGTGAGCAGACCGCACAGCGCCGCCGTCAGGGAACGCCACCGCGCCCGCGACCAGCGCCGCAGCGCCCGCAGCCGCTCACCGGCCCCCGGTGGCTCGGCCACCGGGGGCGGCAACTGCTCGGCGAGTATCCGCTCCAGCACCCGCTCCACCATCGACTCGGGCCCGGCCGCCCCCGGCACATCCAGGCAACGCCCGAGCGCCCGCAGCTCCTCCGGCAGCCGGGAGGCACCCTCGCGAGTTCGCCCGCCGCCACGGCCGCCCGGCACTGTGCGGTCGGCGCCCTCCCCGGCACCCGCGCCCTCACCGCCGTACTCCTCCCGCCCGTCACTCACGCTCGTCACCCCCTTCCCGAGGCTGAAAATCCGGCAGCAGCCGGCCCAGCCTGCGCAGCGCGCGGTTGAGCCGGGACTTCACCGTGCCCCGGGGCCAGCCCAGCGCCTGGGCCGTCTCCGGCTCGTCCATCTCCAGCAGATAGCGGTAGGTGACGACCAGACGGTGCTCCTCGCTCAGCTTCTCCAGGGCCGCCAGCAGTGCCGCGCGGCGCTCGGTCTCGAGTGTCGCGACCGCCGGATCGGCCGACTCCGGTATCAGCGGCTCCGCCTCCACGAACGCCGCCTCGCGGCCCGCGAGCGTGCGCTGCCGCGCCGCCGTGCGCACTGTGTTTCTCGTCTCATTGGCGACGATCGCGAGCAGCCACGGCTTGAACGCCGCGCCGTCCCGGAATCGCCCCAGCGAGCAGTAGGCCTTGACGAAGGCCTGCTGCACCACGTCCTCCGCGTCCGCACCCGCGCCAAGTGCCGCGGCCGCCCGCAGCGCGATGCCGGTGTGGGCCCGCACCAGCTCGGCATACGCCTCCGGCTCTCCGGCGCGTACGCGTGCGATCACCACGGCCTCATCGACGATGCGGCCCCCCTCCCGCGTCCTCACACTCTTGTTACACCGCCGGAGACGAATCGGTTCCCACCTGTTTCGGGCCCGTTCCGGACCGCCCCCCGAGACCTGAGAGAATGGTGAGCATGGCCTCTGACCGACCTCGCGTGCTCTCCGGAATCCAGCCCACCGCGGGCTCGTTCCACCTCGGCAACTACCTCGGCGCCGTCCGCCAGTGGGTGGCGCTGCAGGAGACCCACGACGCGTTCTACATGGTCGTCGACCTGCACGCGATCACGGTCCCGCAGGACCCGGCGGAGCTGCGCGCGAACACGCGTCTGGCAGCCGCCCAGCTCCTCGCGGCCGGCCTCGACCCGGAGCGCTGCACGCTCTTCGTCCAGAGCCATGTCCCCGAGCACGCCCAGCTCGCCTGGATCATGAACTGCCTGACCGGCTTCGGCGAGGCGTCCCGTATGACCCAGTTCAAGGACAAGTCCGCCAAGCAGGGCGCCGACCGCGCCTCTGTCGGCCTGTTCACGTATCCGATCCTCCAGGTCGCGGACATCCTGCTCTACCAGGCCAACGAGGTCCCGGTGGGCGAGGACCAGCGTCAGCACATCGAGCTCACCCGTGACCTCGCCGAGCGCTTCAACGGCCGCTTCGGACAGACCTTCACGAGCCCCAAGCCGTACATCCTCAAGGAGACGGCGAAGATCTACGACCTCCAGGACCCGTCGATCAAGATGAGCAAGTCGGCGTCCACGCCGAAGGGCCTCATCAACCTCCTCGACGATCCGAAGGCCACCGCGAAGAAGGTCAAGAGCGCGGTCACCGACACGGACACCGTCATCCGGTTCGACCCGGAGGCCAAGCCGGGCGTCAGCAATCTGCTCACCATCTACTCCACCCTCACCGGCAAGCCGATCGCCGAGCTGGAGACGGACTACGAGGGCAAGATGTACGGCGCGCTCAAGACGGATCTCGCCGAGGTCATGGTCGAGTTCGTGACGCCGTTCCGGGAGCGGACCCAGCAGTATCTGGACGACCCCGAGACGCTGGACTCGATCCTCGCCAAGGGAGCGGAGAAGGCGCGCGCCGTCGCCGCGGAAACGCTGGCGCACGCCTACGACCGAGTCGGCTTCCTGCCCGCGAAGCACTGAGCCGCACACGCGCCCGCACGTACTGATGGACAGAGCGCTGCACATCACTCCGGTTGCGCCTGCCCGCAACCCCGGGCGTGGCCGTACAGTCGATAGCCGGACGGCTGAGAACAAATCCGTCACGACGACAGGAGACGACGTGGGGACCGTAACGATCGGCGTGTCGATCGCGGTCCCGGAGCCTCACGGCAGCCTGCTCCAACAGCTGCGCGCGGGCTTCGGTGACGCCGCGGCTCACGGCATCCCCACGCACATCACCCTGCTGCCGCCGACAGAGATCGAGGCCGGCGAGCTGGCGGCCGTCGAGGCGTATCTCACCGAGGTCGCCGCGGCCGGCCGGCCCTTCCCCATGCGACTGTCCGGCACCGGAACATTCCGGCCGCTGTCGCCGGTCGTCTACGTGCGGGTCCTCGAGGGCGCTGAAGGCTGCACCTGGCTGCAGAAGCAGGTCCGCGACGCCTCCGGCCCCGTGGCACGCGAACTGCAGTTCCCGTACCACCCCCATGTCACCGTGGCGCACGGCATCGACGACGAGGCGATGGACCGCGCGTTCACGGAGCTCGCCGACTACGAGGCCCAGTGGTCGTGCACCGGTTTCGCCCTCTACGAACAGGGCCCCGACGGCATCTGGCGCAAGCTGCGCGAGTACGCGTTCGGCAGCTCGGTGGTCCCACCTCAGGCGGGCCACGTCGACCGGGGCTCGATTCCCCTGCGATGAGTGACGGGTCCCCGGGGCCGGCCTGACACCCTAGATCGGCAGGCGCCTGAACACCGCTCGCGGAACGTGCCGCAGCGCCGACATCAGCACCCGGAGCAGGCCCGGTACCCACACTGTTTCCGAGCCTCGGCGCAGGCCCAGTTCGATGGCCGTGGCGACGGCCTCGGGGGTGGTGGACAGGGGGGTCGCCTCCCGGCCCGCGGTCATTCTCGAGTGGACGAAGCCGGGGCGTACGACCATGACGTGTGCGCCCGTGCCGTACAGCGCGTCACCGAGGCCCTGGGCGAAGACGTCCAGGCCGGCCTTGCTGGAGCCGTAGATGAAGTCGGAGCGGCGGGCCCGTTCGCCGGCGACCGAGGAGAGGACGACCAGCGTGCCGTGGCCCTGGGTCTGCAGGGCCCGCGCGCTGACCAGGCCCGCGGACACCGCGCCGATGTAGTTGGTCCGGGCGACGCGCACCGCGTTCACCGGCTCGCGTTCGTCGTGCGCCTGGTCGCCGAGGATGCCGAAGGCGAGCAGCACCATGTCGATCTCGCCTTCCGCGAAGACCTTGTCGAGCACGGTCTCGTGCGACTCGGGGTCGAGCGCGTCGAAGGCGACGGTGTGCACGTCGGCGCCCAGCGCGCGCAGATGTGCAGCGGCCGACTCCATGGCGGTCGAGGGGCGCCCCGCCAGCCATACCGTGCGGGTGCGGCGGGCGATGAGGCGTCGCGCGGTGGCCAGCGCGATCTCGGACGTACCGCCGAGGACGAGCAGGGACTGGGGGAGGCCGAAGGCGTCCTTCACGACAGCTCCTAGCGGTGAGCGGTGGGTGCCGGCGGGTCCGGGTGCAGACATCTCGACGACCGTATCGTTCCGTATTGCCCCTATATCAGCGATTAGTTGTGAAACTTCCGCTCGCTACCCGAAATGGGCGATTAATGGGATGTCGCTCAATATGACTGGACCTCGACCACGAGAACCCCGAGGTACGGGCGCTTTCGGGGCACTCGTACATCAGAAGCACTCGAACATCGGGGGCACCCGAACAGGGTGTTCCGTCACGACGAGGGCAGAGTCGGATCATGGACTGGCTGAAAAAGCTCCCCGTCATCGGGCCGCTGGTGACGCGCCTGGCCGCCACGCACGCGTGGCTGTCGTACGCCCGGCTGGACCGGGTGAAGTGGACCCGGCTGGCCGCCGCGATGACGTTCATCAGCTTCATCGCGCTCTTCCCGCTGCTCACCCTGGCGGCCGCGATCGCCGCCGCCACACTCAGCACCCGGCAGCAGAACCAGCTGGAGGACAAAATCGCCGAACAGGTGCCCGGCATCTCCGAGCAGCTGAACATCGACGGTCTGGTCCAGAACGCGGGCACCGTCGGCCTCATCGCGGGCGCCGCCCTGCTGTTCACCGGCATCAGCTGGGCCGGCTCGATGCGCGAGTGTCTGAGGGCCGTGTGGGAGCTGCCCGACGACGAGGAGAACCCCGTCCTGCGCAAGGCGAAGGACCTGGGCATCCTCGTCGGACTCGGCGGTGCCGTGCTCCTCACCATCGTGATTTCCACCGTCGCCTCCGCCATGGTCGGCTGGATCACCCGGCAGCTCGGGATCGACGAGGGCGGCTGGGGCGGCATCCTGCTGCGGATCGCCGCGTTCTCCGTCGCCGTACTCGCCGACTTCCTGCTGCTCCTGTACGTCCTCACGCTGCTGCCCGGCGTCGAACCGAAGCGCCGCCGGCTGATGGTGGCCGCCCTGACCGGCGCGGTCGGCTTCGAACTGCTGAAGCTGTTGCTGAGCGGCTATATGCAGGGCGTGGCCACGAGGAGCATGTACGGCGCGTTCGGCGTCCCCGTGGCCCTGCTGCTGTGGATCAACTTCACCGCGAAGCTGGTGCTGTTCTGCGCCGCCTGGACGGCGACGCAGAGCGAGGAGAGCGAGGAGGTCGAGGAGCGCGAGGAGAGCCAGGAGAGCGAGGACGGAGGGCAGGGCAGGGGCGTCAGCGGCGACGACGTACCAGATCAGGCAGCGGCCAGCGGCGGTTGACCAGGAACGCGCCGGCCGCGAGCAGCACCAGCAGCCCGCCGGTGATCGCGAGCGCGATGCCCATGCCGCCGGAGCCGCCCTCGGCCGAGGCGCTCGCCACCGGCTTCTCGGAGTTCCCGGCCCCGCCGCCCGCCTCCCCGGAGGGCTTCGCTCCGGGCTGTGCGCTCGACTGCGCGGCGCTCTTCGGCGGCACGAGCTGACCCACCGGCTGGACCTTCCCGGCCGCCTTGAAGCCCCAGTCGAAGAGCTTGGCGGTCTCCTTGTAGACCTCGTTGTGCTCGCCCTGCTCCGGGTTCATGACCGTGACCAGCAGCACCTTGCCGCTCCGTTCGGCGACCCCGGTGAAGGTGGCGCCCGCGTTGGTGGTGTTGCCGTTCTTGACGCCCGCGATGCCCTGGTACACGGAGATGTCGGAGTCGCCGGTCAGCAGCCGGTTGGTGTTCTGGATCTCGAAGGACCCGCGGACCGACTTGCCCTTCTTTTTCCTCGTCTCGCCCGGGAACTTCGCGCTGACCGTCGAGCAGTACTCGCGGAAGTCCTTCTTCTGCAGTCCGGAGCGGGCGAAGAGCGTCAGGTCGTACGCGGAGGAGACCTGCCCCGGCGCGTCGTAGCCGTCGGGGCTGATCACGTGCGTGTCGAGGGCCTGGAGCTCCTCGGCGTGCTCGTTCATCTCCTTGACGGTGCTGCCGACGCCGCCGTTCATCGCGGACAGGACGTGTACCGCGTCGTTGCCGGAGCGCAGGAAGACCCCGAGCCACAGGTCGTGGACCGTGTAGGACTCCTTCTCCTTTATCCCGACCATGCTGGAGCCGGCCCCGATGCCGGCCAGATCGGCGGGGGTGACCTTGTGCTTCTCGGTCTTCTGGAACTTCGGCAGGACGGTGTCCGCGAACAGCATCTTCAGCGTGCTCGCCGGTGGCAGCCGCCAGTGCGCGTTGTGTGCGGCGAGCACCTCACCGGACTCTGCGTCGGAGACGATCCACGACCGCGCGGTCAGGCCCTTCGGCAGTACGGGGACCCCGCTCGCGAGGTTGACCTGCGTTCCGGGCTGTCCGAGGCGGGCGCCGCCCACGGCCGACATCTTCGCCGGGGGAGTGGCCGACGGGCTCGTGGTCGGGCTCGGAGCCGCGAACGCGGGCCCGGCGGTCAGAACGAGCGACGACATGGACGACAGGACAGCGGAAGCGACCAGCCGAGATCGCCTGGCGGTCTTTTTGGGTGCGGGCACGATCGAGAACGTACATGGCGTCGGATGTGAAGTCGTCACTCCCCTCCCACCCCGGCCATGGAACCGGACACCCGGCGGAGATACTGGGGGTATGAAGCTCAGCCGCCCCGTCTCCTGGTTCCTGCTCGCCTTCGGGGTGTGGAGCTGGGTCATCTGGATCACTTTCGTCAAGAACCTCGTCAAGGACGGCAGCGGGCTCGCCTTCGACGACGCCGGCGACCCGACCGCGTACTTCTGGGTGCACCTGCTGCTGGCCGTCGTCTCCTTCGTATTGGGGACGGTCATCGGGGCCATCGGGTTGCGCGCACTGCGCGCACTGCGCCGGATGTCATAGCCGGCAGCCGCCACCATCGACGCAACCGACAGGGAGACACCGCTCAGTGGTCCTCGTCTTCGTACTGCTCGCGCTGGGTGTTCTGGTCGCGGGCAACTGGTACCTGTGGCGCCGCCTGTTCCGCGACACGACCCGCGGCCCGGGCTGGGTCCGCCGTGCGGGCGCGGCGGTCGTCGCGGGCGGCTGGGCGCTGGCCTTCGGAGCCCTTGTGGCGGAACGCATGGGCGCGCCGTTCTGGCTCCAGCAGGTGCTGGCCTGGCCGGGGTTCCTGTGGCTGGCGCTGTCGATCTACCTGCTGCTGGGGGTGGTGGCCGGAGAGGTCGTACGACCGCTGCTGCGACGCTTCCTGGAGCGGCGGGCCGCGCGGCGGGCGCCGGCCGTTGCCGCCGTACCGAATGCGGAGCCGGCCGCGGCCGACGCACCGCATCGGGAGCCGGCCGTCGTCGCCGTGCCCCATGCGGAGCGGGCCGTGGCGGCTGTACCGAATCCGGACTCAGCCCTGGCCACCTGCCCGAATCCGGAGTCGGCCGCCGCCGTCCCCGACCCGGAGCCGGACATCACCGCCGTACCCACCCGGGAGCCGGCCGCAGCCGCCGCACCGCACGCGGAGCCCGGCCCGCCGGGGGCACCGCCCGAGGAGCCGCGGGAGACCGAGCCGTCCCGCCTCGTCGCCGCCCCCTCCCGCCGCCTCTTCGTCTCCCGCGTCGTCGCGGGTGCCGCGGCCGCCGGGGCCGTCGCAGCGGTCGGCTACGGCACGTACGGCGTGCTGCGCGGACCGCGGGTGAAGCGGGTCACCGTCCCGCTGGCCAAGCTCCCGCGCGCGGCGCACGGCTACCGGATCGCCGTGGTCAGCGACATCCATCTGGGCCCGGTCCTCGGCCGCGGCTTCGCGCAGAAGGTCGTCGACACGATCAACGCGACCCAGCCCGACCTCATCGCGGTCGTCGGCGACCTGGTCGACGGCAGTGTGAAGGACCTGGGTCCGGCGGCGGCGCCCCTGGCGCAGCTGAGGGCGCGTCACGGAAGCTTCTTCGTCACCGGCAACCACGAGTACTTCTCCGGCGCCGAGCAGTGGATCGAGGAGGTACGGCGGCTGGGCCTGCGCCCGCTGGAGAACGCCCGTACCGAACTGGCCCACTTCGACCTCGCCGGCGTCAACGACGTGGCGGGCGAGAGCGAGGGCCGGGGCCCCGACTTCGCCCGGGCCCTCGGGGACCGGGACACGGCACGCGCGTGCGTGCTCCTCGCCCACCAGCCGGTGCAGATCGACGAGGCGGTCGACCACGGCGTCGACCTCCAGCTCTCCGGCCACACCCACGGCGGGCAGCTGTGGCCGGGCAACTTCGTCGCGGCGGCCGCGAACCCGACCCTGGCCGGCCTGGAGCGCCACGGCGACACCCAGCTGTACGTCACGCGAGGAGCGGGCGCCTGGGGACCGCCCACGCGCGTGGGGGCGCCCTCCGACATCACGGTGATCCGACTGGCGTCGAAGCAGGCGTGAGCGCCGGGCATGGCGGCGCTTTCTCCCGCCATGATCTCGCGCTGACAACTCCATTGAGAACACTGTGAAACACGATGGAAAACCCTTGCGGTAAGAAGTCTGTCAACTCCCCAAACTCCCTTTCCCCACGTCAAACAGCTGTGTTTGGCTGAGTCCCGCCGCTTAGGGGAGTGGCATGGGCACTGGGGCCTCTAGGGGCTTGGGGAGGGCCGGCCGATGCGATCGGTTCGCATACGGATTCTCGCGACGCTTGCCGTGCTGGCGATCGCGGGAGTCGGTGCCTGGCAGCTGCTGCCGGCAGAGGGCACTTCGGGCAGGATCAGGGTCGGTACGACGGACTCCGTCACGTCGCTCGACCCGGCCGGCGCGTACGACGCCGGATCATGGGCACTGTTCAGCAATGTCTTCCAGTCACTGCTGACCTTCGAGCCGGGCGGCGCCGAACCCGTGCCCGACGCGGCCGAAAGGTGTGCCTTCGCGGGCAGTGACCTGCGCACCTACAGCTGCACCTTACGCGCGGGACTCACCTTCCCCGGCGGCCGCGCGGTGACCGCAGAGGACGTGAAGTACTCCTTCGACCGGGTCAAGAGGATCAACTCCGATGTCGGCCCCGCCCCGCTGCTGGACACCCTCCGGTCGGTCGGCGCCGAGGGCCGGAAGGTCACCTTCCATCTGTCCTCGTCGGACGCCACCTTCCCGTTCAAGGTGGCCACCGGCGCCGGCTCCATCGTCGACCGCACCAAGTACCCCGCGGACGGCCTGCGCAACGGCACCGGAGCGGACGGCACCGGACCGTATGTGCTGACGTCGTACACGAAGGACGACAACGCGGTCCTCGCGCCCAACACGCGCTACCGGGGCGCCGTCAAGAACACCGGCCGGCCCGTCGAACTGCGCTACTACGCGGACGCGGACAGGCTGAACGCCGCCTGGAAGGACCGGCAGGTCGACGTCGCCACCCGCACCCTGCCGCCCGAGGTCCTCGCCGGGCTGAACACGAGCGACCCGGGCCAGCGCGTCTCCGAGTCGGACAGCGCCGAGACCCGCAACCTCTACCTCAACACCCGAGCGAACTCCCCGCTGCACGACACCAGGGTCCGCCGGGCCATGGCCTGGCTCATCAACCGCGAGCAGCTGGCCGCCAAGGTGTACGACGGAACCGTCGACCCGCTCTACTCGCTGATCCCGACCGGCATCACCGGGCACACGACCTCGTTCTTCGACACCTACCCGACGCAGGACGCCGGGAAGGCGAAGCGGCTGCTCACCGAGGCCGGCGTCACACTGCCGGTCCGCTTCACCTACGGCTACGCCACCGGCCGCGGCGCCGCCGCCGAGGAGGCCGCGGAGCTGAAGCGGGAACTGGAGACGGCCGGACTGTTCAAGGTGACGGTCAAGGGCTACGCGTGGTCCGACTTCCAGAAGCAGTGGGCGACCGGAAAGCTGGACGCGTACGGCGTCGGCTGGGTGGCCGACTATCCCGACCCGGACACCTTCGGCTCCCCGCTGGTCGGCAGCGGCGGCACCATGAACACCGGCTACAGCAGGAAGGCCGTCGACCATCTGATCCGGACGAGCCGGCAGTACGCCGACCGCGGCGAGGCCACCGAGGACTTCCGCGAACTCCAGTCGACCATCGCCCAGGACGTGCCGGTCATCCCGCTGTGGCAGGCGAAGGAGTACGTCGTCGCCGGCGAGGACGTCGGCGGCGGCCAGTATCTGTCGGACGGCACCGGAGTCTTCAGGCTCTGGCGCCTCACCAGGATCTGACCCGGCCCGCGGTGTGATATTCGCCCGAGTGGCACCGGGCGGCCGCTCTGCGCTTCACCATGTGACGGAGGTGTGCGTGGGGTGAGGAGCACATGTGGTGAGACGCAACTCCTTCCGGCTGCCCCGGCATCCGGCGTCCGTCGGTCTCGCCCGGTGCCGGGTGCGGGACCATCTCGCCGACTGGGGGCACGGCCCGGATGATCCGGCGCTCCACGACGCGGTGCTGCTCGTGTCCGAGCTGGCGACCAATGTCGTGCGCCACGGGCCGCTTCTGGAGCGGGAGTTCGAGGTGGCCGTGACCGCGCTGGCCGACGGCTCCTGCCTGATCGAGGTGTCTGACGAGGGCCGGCTGGAGCCCCGGCTGCGCCCGGTCGGCGCGTGGGCGGAGTCCGGCCGGGGCCTGCACCTCGTGGAGAACGTCGCCGCGGCCTGGGGCGTCTGGAGCCGGGGCCGGCACGGACAGACCGTGTGGGCCCTGGTGCCGGCCGACTCCTGAGCCGTACAGCCGGCTCACGAAGCGGATCCGGCCGGCAGCGTGACCGTCACCGCCAGCCCTTCGCCGGGTGCCGTGCGCACCGCCACCTCGCCGCCGTGCGCCTGAACAACCCCCTGCACGATCGCCATGCCCAGGCCGCTGCCCGCGCCCCCGCCGGCCCGGAAGAACCGGTCGAAGATGCGGGCCGCGTCCTCCGGGCAGAGCCCCGGCCCCTCGTCCGCGACACACAGCCGTACGACCCCGTCCTCGCGCTCCACGCCCAGCCGCACCGGCACCTCGGCGGGCGTGTGGGTGCGGACGTTGCCCAGCAGATTGCCGAGCACCTGCCGCAGTCCCGACTCGTCGGCGCGCACCAGCAGGGAGCCGTCGGCGCCGAGGGCGACGGGCCGCTCGGGCTGCTGCACCCGCAGATCCTCGGCCGCCTCCCGCACCAGCCGGCTCACGTCGACGTTCCGGAACCGCAGTTCGGGCTGCTGATCGAGCCGGGCCAGGGTGAGCAGCTCGTCGACCAGCCGCCCCATGCGGTCCGTCTCCGCCAGCACCCGCTCCCAGGCGCGTTTGCGCTCGGCCGGGTCGCTCAGCATCCCCTTGTCGTACAGCTGGAGGTAGCCGCGTATCGCGGACAGCGGGGTGCGCAGTTCGTGCGAGGCGTCGGCGACGAAGCGGCGCAGCTGGGCCGCGCTGTGCTCGCGCGTGCGGTACGCCGACTCCACCTGGTGGAGCATGGAGTTGAGGGCGAGCCGCAGCTGCTCGACCTCCTGCGTCGGATGGTGGCTGGAGGGCACCCGGCGCGTCAGATCCCCCTCGGCGATCGCCGACGAGGTCTCCACCATGTCCTCCAGGGGCCGCATCCGGCGCCGGACGCTGAACATCGTCAGACAGGCCAGCAGCGCGAGCAGCAGCGTGCCGATGGTGAGGTCGAGCTTCACGGCCTTGCCGACGCCCTTGTGCAGCGGGTCGGCAGAACTGGCCAGCAGGATGTAGGTGCCGTCGGCGAGGCGGGTCCCCGTGGCGCGGTAGGAGGCACCCTGCACCGTGATGTCGTGCGGCTCGGGGTCCGAGGCCAGTGCGCGCGGGTCGCCGGTCGCGTCCGCCAGGGACCGCTGGGCCTCGGTCGGTTCGAAGCCGAGGATGCCGACGGGCTCTCCCCGGCTGTCGAGGGCGGCGAAGATCGAGTCCGGCGCGGACTCCTGGTCCGTCTCCTGCGGGACGAGCCGCTCATGGACGAAGCCCAGCACGCTGAGGGAGTCGATCTGCCGCAGCGTGATCCGCGAACTGGTCAGCGACTCCCGCGTCTTGATCATCTCCGCGTCGATCTGGTCGAGCAGGTAGTACCGCATGCCCATCACGCTGACGCAGGTCGCGGCGACGATGCCGAGGGCCAGCAGCGCGACGTTCGCCAGGGTCAGCTTGCCGCGCAGCGAGTGGACACCGCGGGTGCCGCGCGGCCGTCGGAGCGCCGGGACCCGGTGGCCCTTGGGGAACCTCATGCCAGCCCGTATCCCACACCGCGCCGGGTGGTGATCACCGGTGGGCCGAGTGTGTCGAGCTTGCGCCGCAGATAGCTGATGTACGTCTCGACGACGGTCGACTCGGGCGGTGTGTGCTCGTACTGCCAGACATGGCGCAGGAGTTGCTCCTTGGGAATGATCCGGCCGCCGTTGCGCACGAGGAACCGCAGCAGGGCGTACTCGGTGGGGGTGAGCTCGACTGTGCGGCCCGCGCGGTGCACCGAGTACGTCGTCTCGTCCAGCTCCAGATCGCCGTAGCGCAGCGGCGGGCGCTGCGGGAGGACGTCCGCGGGGCGCGTGCGGCGCAGGACCGCCGTGATCCGGGCGACGACCTCGTCGATGTTGAACGGCTTGGTGATGTAGTCGTCGCCGAAGCCGAGCGCGCCGACGATCTCGGCCGGCGCGTCGCGTGCGGTCAGGAACACCAGCGCCAGATCGGGCCGCTCGGCGCGCAGTTGGCGGCCCAGCGCCCGCCCGTCGCCGTCCGGGAGCATGACGTCCAGCAGCGCCGCGTCGGGCCGGGTGCGTCCCGCGAGCGCGAGTGCCTCGCGGACGGTGCCCGCGGTCATGACCTCGAAACGGTGGTAGCGCAGGGCGATGGCGAGGACGTCCGCGATGCTCGGTTCGTCCTCCACGACCAGCACGGTGCCGGGAGCCTTCGTCATGCCCCCAGTATCGGCCGGGCCACTGACAGCCGGGCGGGTCCCCCGCTTTGGAGTTCCTTGAGAGTCCCGCGCGAGCTGTGTCCACGCGCGCGCGGCGCCGCCGATGCTGTTGCCCAGGACCTGGGGGACCAACCGATCGACTGAGGAGCTGTTGAGCGTGACGGCATTGGCTCGGTGGTGCTATCGGCACCGGCTGGTGGTCCTGTTGCTGTGGGTGGGGGCACTGTTCGGCCTGGGCTTTTCGGCCTCGACGGCGGGCACGGACTACGCGAACGTCTTCTCCCTGCCGAACACGGACTCCAAGCGGGCGTACGACCTGATGGAGAAGGCGTTCCCGGACAGCGCGGGCGACACCGACACAGTGGTGTGGAAGGTGGACGAAGGGACGGTACGGGACCGGGCGGTACGGTCCCGGATCCAGCCCGCGCTCGACGAGATCGCCGGGATGAAGGGCGTCGGCGGAGTCACCAGCCCCTACGCGGGCGACCAGGGAGCGGCCCAGATCAGCCGTGACGGGCGGATCGCGTACGCCCAGATCACCTTCGCCGACCAGGCGAACGCCGTCCCCAAGGAACTCGTCCAGGACGTCGTCGACACCGCGCAGGACGCCGAACGCGACGGCCTTCAGGTCGAGTTGGGCGGACAGGCGATCCAGCGGGTGCAGGAGCCGCCCACCGGCCTCGCCGAGATGGTCGGGATCGTGGCGGCGGCCGTCGTGCTGTTCCTGGCCTTCGGTTCGCTCTTCGCGATGCTCCTGCCCATCGGAGTGGCGATCTTCGGCGTCGGTACCGGCATGTTCTCCACCCAGCTGCTCAGCCATGTCACCGACATCCCCGATCTGGCGCCGCTGCTGGCCACCCTGATCGGCCTCGGCGTCGGCATCGACTACGCCCTGTTCATCGTCACCCGGCACCGGCGCGGCATCCTGCGGGGCGTGGACCCTGAGGAGTCGGCGGTGACCGCCCTCAACACCTCCGGCCGGGCGGTGCTGTTCGCGGGGGGCACGGTGTGCATCGCGCTCGCCGGGATGCTGGTGACGAACCTGCGCTTCCTGGACGGGGTGGTCATCGGCACCTCGCTGACCGTGGTGCTGAGCGTGCTGGCCGCCGTCACCCTGCTCCCGGCGCTGCTCGGCCTCCTCGGCACCCGGGTGCTCAGCCGCCGGCAGCGGCGCAGGCTCGCCGCGAGGGGGCCGGAGCCGGAGCGGGCGAGCGGTCTCGCCGCACGCTGGTCGGCCGGCGTGCAGAAGCGTCCGCGCCGGATCGCCGCGCTCGCCGTGGTCGCCATGGCCGTACTCGCGCTGCCGGTCCTGTCGCTGCGCCTCGGCGCCACCGACCAGGGCAACGACGACGCCGCGACGACCACCAGGAAGGCGTACGACCTGCTCGCCGAGGGCTTCGGGCCCGGCTTCAACGGCCCGCTCCAGGTGGTCACGGACGGCGGGGACACCGCCACGCTGGTCAAGGGCATCCAGGACACCGCGGGCGTCGCCCGGGTCGCCCCGCTGCCGCCCGCCGAGGGCGTGACGGTCATCCAGGTCGTGCCGACCACATCACCGCAGTCCGTGGAGACGGACCGGCTCATCGACACCCTCCGGGACGAGGTGATCCCGCGGGCCGGGGCCGAGGCCCATGTCGGCGGAGTGACCGCGGTCTCCAAGGACTTCGCGTCCGTCACGGGCGACCGTCTCCCGCTGTTCATCGCGACGATCATCGGCCTCGGCTTCCTGCTCCTGCTGGTCGCCTTCCGCTCCCTGGTGGTGCCGCTGACGGCCGCGGTGATGAACCTGATCGCGGCGGCGGCCTCCTTCGGCGTCCTCGTGGCGATCTTCCAGTGGGGCTGGGGACTCGACCTGCTCGGCCTCGGCAAGGAGGGCCCGATCAACGCCTTCCTGCCGGTCATCATGCTGTCGCTGCTCTTCGGCCTCTCGATGGACTACCAGGTCTTCCTGGTCAGCCGGATGCACGAGGAGTGGGTGCACACCAAGGACAACGCGCGCGCGGTACGGGTCGGCCTGGCCGAGACCAGCCGCGTGATCAACTCCGCGGCCCTCATCATGGTCTGCGTCTTCCTGGCGTTCGTCCTCAGCGGCGACTCCGGCGCGGCGATGGCGGGAGTCGGCCTCGCGGCCGCGGTGGCCCTCGACGCGTTCGTCCTGCGGACGGCTCTGGTGCCGGCGGCGATGCATCTGCTCGGCAACTCCAACTGGTGGCTGCCGGGCTGGCTGGACAAGCGGCTGCCGCATCTGGCGGTGGAACCGAAGGAGGAGTCTGTGGAGGAGCCTGGTGTGGAGGGCGGCGCCTCGGCCGTCCACGGTTTCGTCCGCACGGCCGACGGGGAGCCGGTGGCGGGCGCGGCGGTCACTCTGCTGTCGAACGGCGGACGTCAGCTGGACCGGGTGACATCGCTGGCGGACGGTTCGTACATCGTCTCGGTGCCGGCACCGGGGAGGTATCTCGTCGCGATATCGGAGGAGTCGTACGGCTCGCGCGCGCGGCACGTGACCGTGACGGACGGGCCGCTGGTGTACGACGTGGAGCTGGTGGAGGGGGAGGTGGACGCGGTCAATTAGCGTTCGTCTGCCCGGCCTTGATGATCTGGCCGACGTCGAGGGTGACCTCGGCGCCGATGGAGCCGGGCAGGGTGGCGATCTCGCCGGGGGAGTACGGGCGGTGGTTCTCGTAGTCGTCCCCGGCGGGGTCGGTGAGCACGTGCAGGCGCTGGTACTTCCGGTCGACGATCACATAGACCGGGAGTTTCGCACTCGCGTACGCCTTCACCTTGTCTCGCAGATCGGCCTTCCAGTTGCTGGAGGTGACCTCCAGGACCAGACGGAAGCAAGCGGGCTCGTAGCAATTGTTCTCGACGTAGTGTTCCTCGTAATCGGCGTCGACCAGGGAGAGGTCGGGGATGGCGTAGTCCTCGGTGCCGGTCGGCAGCCATAGGCCAATGCCCTGGACCACCAGTGACTCGGCCCCGTGGAGTCCGGCGGACAGGAAGGGCACCATCAGCTCGGTCAGGACTACGGCATGCGGGCCGTCCGGGGGCGGGGACACGAGGAGCTTGCCTCCGATGATCTCGACTCGGTAGCCCGGATTGCGGTCCATGAGCCGGCCGGCTTCCGCGATCAGCGGACGGTCTCCATGGGGCCGCTCGACGGATGCTGCGGACATCACGTGCCTCCTGTGGGCTGGTGTCGAGAGCATCATCGTAGGCAGGGAGGACGCCAGGTGTCCCGTTCGAGCCGCTTCACCCGAAAGTGATCACTCGCCCCGCCCCTTGACCGCCGGATCCGGCAGCGCCTTCGTCATCCCCGGCAGGAAGTCCGTGAACAGCTCGTGCACCTCCCGTACGAGCGGCCGCAGCACCCGGAACCGGGACAGCGCGACGCCCCGCGCGGTGAGCCGGGCGCCTCGCTCGGCGAGCCGGTAGCTGCGTTCCCGCCCCTCCGTCCGGTCGAAGATCCAGTACAGGACGAGCCCCATCTGGGAGAGCCACATCAGCTCTGGCAGTACGTCCCGCAGTTCCTCCGGAACCTTGGTCTTCGTCGCGCCGGCCAGCACCTGCCGGTGGACGCTGATGGCCTCCATGCGCGCGTGCTCCGATTCCGGGGAGAACGGGCTGAGCGGACTGTCGGGGTCGGCTGCGGTCTTGAAGAACTGCACCGCGAACTCGTGGTACGGCGTGGCGATGTCCAGCCACGCCTTCAGCACGCCCGCGAGCCGCGCCTCCAGATCGGTCTCCCGGCCCAGGACCTCCCGGACCGCCTCCTGGTGCTCGGCGGCGATCCGGTCGTAGAAGAACTGGATCAGGTGTTCCTTGCCGGCGAAGTAGTAGTACGCGTTGCCGACGGAGACCCCGGCCTCCTTGGCGATGGCCCGCATCGTCGTCTTCTCGTAGCCCCGTTCCTGGAACAGCCGCATCGCCGTCTCCAGGATCAGCGCACGGGTGTGCTCGGACTTGCTGGGGGGACCGCCCTCGCCGGGGCCGTCGTTGTTCGCGGACACGCGAAGAGCCTAACCAGTGGGGCAGGCCCCGCCGTCACAGCCCGGCGCGCTGTAGGTCCAGCCCCGGCCGGGGTCGTACGACCATCCGTCGGCCCGGCGGTACACCTTCCCGCCCCACTGTGCCCCGCGCCACTTCGCGGCGGCCAGCGTGGCCCCCTTGGCGAGCCGGGCCCCGGACGGGGTGCTCAGCCGGTGGGCCAGCGGCCGCTGCTCGCGCAGGGCCCACAGGACGACGATCCAGGCGGCGGTACCCCGGTACACCTGCCCCGCGTCACCTACGACGGTGATGTCGTCGAGGGTCGCCCGGTGGTCGAGCCCGGGAAGACGCCGCCGGGCCTCCTGCGACCCGGCCGGCACCAGCTCCAGCGGCACCAGCTGCGGCTGCCGTACGAGCCAGTCGCGCAGGAAGGTGCACAGGGAGCACTCGGCGTCGTACAGAACGGTCAGCCGGCGGACCGGGACGGCCGCGACACGCGCGGTGCCCCGGCCTCCAGGGGGCGTCACGATGCTCACGCCCCGACCCAGTCCTGCGGTGCGACGGGCGGCACCTGCTCCCGCTCCATGGCCCCGCGCCGCCGGATCCGGTTGAGCACGTACACGTTGCCCAGGTGCATGATGCCGAGCACCAGGAGCACGACGCCGACCTTGGTCGACAGGGCCTCGAAGATCCCGCGCGTGTCGTCGATGGTCCCGTCATCGCTCAGATACAGCGCGACGAAGCCGAGGTTGACGAGATAGAACCCGACCACCAGGAGGTGGTTGACGGCGTCGGCGAGCTTCTCGTTCCCACGCAGGACGTCGGAGAGAAAGATCCGCCCGTTGCGGCTGAGCGTCCGGGCCACCCAGACGGTCAGCGCGATGCTGACCAGCAGATAGATGACGTAGGCGATGACCGTGCGGTCCATGCCCCCACCCTTCTTGAACGCGTTCAAAACGCTGACAGGGATGACTGTAGACCTGTTTTTGAACGCGTTCAATGTGTGTGGGTGGGGGAGGGGGCGAGGCGTATGTCACGTCGGCCCGGTGAGGACCGGCCGTCGGCCGCGGACACGCCTGGGCCCCGCCTCCGAAGGAAGCGGGGCCCACCCGTGTCCAGCCTGTCTCACCCGATGGCGATCCTCGTCAGCCAACTGCTCGACGGTTTGACGATCTCCGTGCCGGATCCCGACAACACGGTCTTGCCGCCTGCATAGAACCGCACGGATCCGTCGGACTTCACGGCCCACACGTCGGGGACGGAGTCGCCGTTGGCGTCGGGCGTGCCCATCAGAAGCGGGACGCTACTGCTGAGCCAGCCCGAGGAGGCGTACTCGGTCTCCGCGCCGCCTGCGGAGTTCGCGGCCGACGCCAGCGAGTTCAGGTCGGTCCCACCACCGCCGGCGGCGATGCCCTTGCGCAGGAGCAGGCGTCCGGTCACGTCGCTGCGGTAGACGATGTCGGCCACGGCGTCGCCCGAGACGTCCTGAGCGAGGGCGATGTCACGGTTCTTCCAGGCGGAGCCGGAAAGGCGGATCGCTGCTCGGCGCACCCGCCGTCGTGGCTGACTTTCTGTGGCTGAGCTTGGAGGCGTGACGGGATCAGGTGACCAGCGATGCTGGCGCGATCGTCCGTGCTCGGTCGTAGAGGTCGCGGGCCGCCGAGTTCCTCAGATGAGGGCGCAAGAGAGCGAACATGGCCTTCACGCGGTCGTCGGCGCGGTCGGACTGCACCTTGGGGTAGTCGTCGAGGGCCTGGTGCCAGGTGGCGCAGGCCGCTTCCAGGTGGCCGAGTTCCAACTGCCGCTCTGCCAACAGGCCACGACGGTGTACTCGCGTGCGCTGGTAGACGCTGGGGCGGAGCCGGTCCGCTTGCTGCATGGCGTCGACGGCTCCGGCCTTGTCACCAAGTTCGTAACGCACCTGGCTGACGTGGTAGTTGAGCGAAGAGGGGTCGTAGGAGCCGAAGGCCTTTCCGCGTGACTCGGCGCGGTCCATGGCTGCCTCGGCCTCGCGGATGTAGCGCAGCGCGCCCGAACGGTCGCCCGTCTGTGCGGCGGCATGGGCCTGCTGGCCGGCGAGGAAGGCGCGCATACGGGGCCCCGCTTTTGGGGAGGCGGCGGCAGCGGCATCGGCCAGTTCCGAGGCCTTTGCTCCGTGGCGGAGGTCAATCGCCTGGACGCTCATCCCTCGCAGGGTGGTGCAGTAGGTCAGGTGGTCCTCGGCCGCGCCCGCCAGTTCCAGAGCCTTGACGTAGTAGCGCTGCGCGAGACCGTGCAGCCCTTCGTCCACGGCCATGTAGCCGGTCAGGTAGAGCAGGTCCGAGGCGGCGGACAGCATCGCCTTGCGTACGTCCTCGGGTGCGTCGGCGCGCAGGTAGGAGGCCACGGTGTTGACCATGAACGAGGCCGCCATGGGACGTGCGTGACGGCCGCCGAACTCGTCGTCCAGTTCTGAGACACGCTCGGTCATGGCGACGACCATGTTCACTTCGTTCATGCCGATGCGACTCGTGCGGCCGGATTCAATGGCATCGGCACGCCCGACCACATCAGGCCAGCCGGGAATGGTGACGGCCACGGAGAACAGGCCGACACCCAGGACGCTGCGGCGGGACGGGTCCATATCCAGCCTCCCCAGGTCGAGCACCCCTTCCACGGTATCCGCAGCCGCGGAGGAACGATCGCGTGGAACGGGCAGCCCGGCCTCGGTATGGGTGACGGGGCGGCCGAGGCGGCGGGAGAGGGCTTCGAGGATGCATGCGCGCACCGCACCGCGGGGGACGGTGCCGCTGAGCCAGTGGCTCACCGCCGACTCGTCGTAGCGCAGAGGGATTCCGGTCTCCGTGCCGACGCGGTTCACAGCCCGCGCGAACTGGCGGTGAGTCCAACGGCTCTCGGAGAGCATGCGCCCGAGCGCCGCGTTCGGTTCACGCTTGGCCATGCCCTCAACTCCCCGTGTTCTTGCGAACTTTCAAGGCTTTCAAGTCCTGACGCTGCGGCCACGGTACCGCTGAGTGTGGTCGTGCGGTTGCGTAGAGACAGCAGGGAACGGCGAGTCCTCGCCGTAGCTGTCGTCTGAAGGGCTGAGGGATGAGAAGCGAAGCGCGGGCCCGTCTGGCCCGGCTGACTGAGGAGCGGTGCACGGACGGGGTGTTGAGGATCGACACCTACGAGGGCGCGGACCTGCCAACGGGGTCAAATCGCTTCTCGCCGTGCCGCTGCCCGCAGCACCGCAGTGCCACGCCTGAGGACGGGGCGGCGAGGCTGAGCGCCGCAGTACGCGAGGTCAACGAGCGCAGCCGTCGAGAGCGGCTGTGAATCGGCTGGCCGCAGTCGTCGGCCGCTACGCCGGACCGCTCCTGATCATCACCATCTCGGGATCGGTCGGACTTCGTCTTCGGCGTGGCCGCCGCATCCACACCCACCTGACTCCACCCCGTCACGCATCCAGGCTCCCCACCTGCGACGAGGGAGGGCCCGCCGCCGGAAGCGGTGGGCACCCCGCCCGGCTGCCTTCTTCGCAAGGGTCCGACAGTCAGACGGGTCCAACTCCGCAGCGTCCGCCGCGGAGTCCACTGAAAAACCGTAAGGGAGAAGCGATGAACGTGGACGAGCTGTTCACCGGAGACCTGATCACCGGCGTCCCGGCCATCGAGGACCGCGCTGCTCGACAAGATGCCGGGCGGCGGCGACAACAACGGCGATCACTGCAGCAAGTGATCCAGGGCTGACGTCAGGCGGGGTGGGGTCGTTCGCGGCCCCGCCCCGCCGCACGACATCGGAAGGGGACTACATGCTGTCGATGCGTCTGTGCCTGGCAGATCTCCAAGATCCCAAGTGGAGATCACATGACGGCCGTTGGATCAACGGCGAGAGCTGGATCGAGCCCGCCAAGGTGTCCACTGTGGTCATGGAGGTCAACGACGACCAAGCGCCGCGCGTACGGGTCCGCGTGAAGGAGTGCAAGCGGGACGAGCCCGACTTCGTCGCACTCACCATGGAGCCCGGACAAGCCCGCCTGTCGGCGGGTGTCTTCGGTACTGCCCCGCTCTATCTGACAGAGAAGGCCGGCGAACTGCACGCTTCGTGGGACCTGACATTGCTGCGATCGCATCTGCGAGCTGACCGTCTGGTGGCGCGCGTCGTCGCCCGCACGCTGACGCGGCAGCACCGCTACACGTCCGAGACGCTCTTCGAAGGCGTCTACCGCCTCACTGAACGGGCAGCGGCCACACTCACCCCTCACGGACTCAGCATGACCGACCCCGAGCCCGCCGAACACGTACTTGAACCACGTACGCTGCGGCCCGGCGTCGATCCACTCGCCGCTCTGGACGAGTTGCTGACCGACGTGATTCGCCAGACGCCGACGGCAACCGGATGCCTGGGCGTTGAGCTGTCAGGCGGGGCGGACTCCGGGAACGTCGCCTTGGCCGTGAAGGCCGCCCACTACCCCGAAGTGCACAGCTTCGGCCTGCTGGTGGGAGGAAGCACCGGCAGGCAACAGAGCGAGCGGCGCCGGGCCCTTGCGGAGCACTGCGGCTTCCGGGACACGGCCACCCCCGCCCTGCAGTACCCACCCTTCTGCCCCGGAGGCGTACGCGCCCTGCGCAGGCAGCACGATCCGGCGGGAGCCTTCTACCAGGAAGCCTTCGACGTCGTACGCGAGCAGGCAGCCGCCCGGCGGTGCGAGGTCATGTTCACGGGCAGCGGCGGGGACGAGATCAACGCCCACCACTCCAGGACACAGGCCGAACTGCCGACGCCCAAACCCGTACCGTGGCTCGGAGCCAAGGCAGCCCAAGCGCTCGCCGAGGTTAACGAGCATCTGGCGCCCATCCCGGTACTGCCCGTACCGACCCTGATGGCGTTCGGGATGCACAACCCCGGATTCCTCCGGGCCGGAATCTGGCCGGTGAGCCCGCTCGCGCACCCGCGGATCGTGCGGTTCATGGAGCAGCTACCGCATGAGCACAAGCACGGCAAGGCGCTGTTCCGCGAACGGATCAGACGGGCCGGGCTGCCAGATTGGGTGGCCGCGCCGACCGAACCGGAGAACTTCCTGGCCGTCCTGGAGAAGGGTCTGCGGTCTTACGGCTTGCCGGTCTTGGACGACATGCTGAAGGAGTCCATCCTGGTGGACCTGGGCTACGTTGACGGCAAGGCTCTCGCCCAGGCGCGGAGGAACGCCGATTCTGCGCCGGTCGTCCCCGATCTGTTGTGCGATGTCCTCGCCCTGGAGGTCGGGCTGCGAAGCCTCATGTGACCAGCCCCGACACGGAAGCCGAGCACGTGGAAGCCACCAACCTCCTGTACCGCGATCCGGCACTCTACGACGTGATCCAGTCCGACAGCACGAGCGCCGGAATGTGCCAGACCCTGATCGAGCTCCACCGGCCGGACGCCCGGACCCTGGTCGACTTCGGATGCGGTACCGGCCGGGACCTGGAGATCCTGGCCCAGCACTTCGAGTGCATCGGCGTGGACCTCCAGCCCGGCCTGGTCGACTACGCCCACCAGGCCCGACCCGCGCTGGACATCTGCACCGGCGACATGCGCACCGCACGACTTGGCAGCCGCATGGACGTGGTGACCTGCATGGGCAACAGCCTCGCCTACGTGCACGACAACAACGACATCGGCCAGGTCTTCGCCACTTTCGCGGCCCATGCCCGGCCGGGCGCGCTGCTCGTGCTGTGTTCCCCCGTCGCCCCGATCACCCGGACCGAGCCAACCACCGCCGCGGTCGACACCCCGACGGGATCCGCGACCGTCACCATCCGCCACACGTGGGACCTGCGGACCCAGATCAACACCATGCACCGGCACTGGATGCTTCCCTCGGGCGACGAGGCCCGAGACGAGATCCGCAGGCGTGTCCTGTTCCCCCAGGAGCTCGAACGCTACGCGGAGGGCGCCGGCTTCGAGGTCCTGGACATGCTCGACGGCACAGGGACAGGGCTTACTGGCCCCACCGCATACACGGTGGCCCGACAAATTCCGCGGTGACCGGCGGAGCGAGAAATGGCACCAGCACCGCCGCCCGACTCCTGACGGCAGTAGCGACGGCAATAGTCACGAGATCACCGATATCAACCGCGGTTTCGGTGGTGAAACCCTGCTCAGCGGTTCACCGGCGAACACCATGGCTAACGCCAGCCGTTACAACAGCTTCTTGGACAAGTCGGCCATCGTAATTCGCGATATTACCGGAAGCCACATGTTCAACAATGGAAACAAGCGCACTGCCCAAGCTGTCGTGGAAGAGCTGATGCGTCGGAACCGCGTCACGAGTGGCCCAACCTCTGCCGACCTTCGAAGCGTCATCGATAGGGTTGGTAAAGGTCAGCTGCACGACGTCAGCGACATCTCGGCAGCCCTGAGAGGCTATTGATGGGACAAGGGATGGATATCGAGCAGCTCATGGACAGATTGGGCCGCTCAGGCGTCACCGTGATCCTCAAGGTGGACGACGAGAGGATGGCGGAAGGTGGTGAGCCCTGGACTTTGGTGATGTCGGGTCCAGGACTGGGCGAGCAGGGATTCATTCGCGCTGAGTCTTCCAGCCTGAGTGACTGTCTCGAACAGGGATTCAGCCGGTTGCGTTCTCGGCCCGGCGGCTGGGAATGGTTGGCGGAATTCTCGTAACCATTGCCCGAGGCCCTCCCGAGTTCTCGGGAGGGCCTCGGGGTGTTTGACGGCAGTAGTTGACGGCAACGTCAGCGCTTGTCACCCGCCACGAGCAGGACCGCACTGCGCTCCGGGTCGAAGACGAGTTGAAGACGAACAGAATGCGGATCTCGCTGCTCCCGGTCGAGCCGGGACGCAATTCCTTAAGGTTGTGCGGAGCGGAACCTTTGATCCGGTCCACCAGCGGGCGTCCGAGGTCCGGGCCTTCGTCGACGATGGCCTGGATGGCCTGGATGACCTTCCGGTTCACTCGATCGGGGTGGATGGGCAGCACGTCAACGACCTGGGCCCCGCTCCCGGTACGCAACCGGAAGACGGGGCCCACGGCACCGTACGAGAATCTGCGAGAAGCTCAGTACCGGCGCGTAATCAGCGCCTTCTTCACCTCTGCGATCGCCTTCGTCACCTCGATGCCGCGCGGGCAGGCGTCCGTGCAGTTGAACGTCGTGCGGCAGCGCCATACGCCGTCGCGGTCGTTGAGGATCTCCAGGCGCTGCTCGGCCGCCTCGTCGCGCGAGTCGAAGATGAAGCGGTGTGCGTTGACGATGGCCGCCGGGCCGAAGTACTGGCCGTCGTTCCAGAAGACCGGGCAGGACGACGTACACGCCGCGCACAGGATGCACTTGGTCGTGTCGTCGAAGCGTTCGCGGTCCTCCGAGGACTGAAGGCGTTCGCGCGTCGGCTCGTTCGTGTCCTTCGTGATGAGGAAGGGCATGACGTCGCGGTACGCCTGGAAGAACGGCTCCATGTCGACCACGAGGTCCTTCAGCACCGTGAGGCCCTTGATGGGCTCCACCGTGATCGGCTTCTCGGGGTTGATGTCCTTGATCAGCGTCTTGCAGGCGAGGCGGTTCTTGCCGTTGATCCGCATCGCGTCGGAGCCGCAGATGCCGTGGGCGCAGGAGCGGCGGAAGGTCAGCGTGCCGTCCAGGTCCCACTTGATCTTGTGGAGGCCGTCGAGGACGCGCTCCTTCGGGTCGATCTCCAGGTGGAAGTCTTCCCACACGGCGTCCGCGGAGACTTCCGGGTTGAAGCGGCGGATCCGGAACGTGACCGTGATGTACGGGGACTCCGCGGCCTCCGCCTCCACCTTGTCCAGAACAGGGGTTGCCATCAGTACTTACGCTCCATCGGCTGGTAGCGGGTCTGGACGACCGGCTTGTAGTCGAGACGGACGGACTCGGTGCCGTCGTCGCCCACCTCGCGGTACGCCATGGTGTGGCGCATGAAGTTGACGTCGTCGCGGTTCGGGTAGTCCTCGCGGTGGTGACCGCCGCGGGACTCCTTGCGGGCGAGGGCCGACACCGCCATGACCTCGGCCAGCTCCAGCAGGTTGCCCAGCTCGATGGCCTCCAGCAGGTCCGTGTTGAACCGCTTGCCCTTGTCCTGGATCGCCACGTTCTTGTAGCGGGCGCGCAGCTCGGCGATCTTCTCCACCGCCGTCTTGATCGTCTGCTCCGTGCGGAACACCATGACGTTGGCGTCCATGGTCTCCTGCAGCTCCTTGCGCAGGGTCGCCACCCGCTCGGTGCCGGTGGACGTGCGCAGCTGCTCCACCTCGTCGATCACGAACTGCGCCGGGTTCTCGGGGAGGTCGACGAAGTCCGCCTTCTGGCTGTACTCCGCCGCCGCGATGCCCGCCCTGCGGCCGAACACGTTGATGTCCAGCAGCGAGTTGGTGCCGAGGCGGTTGGCGCCGTGGACCGACACGCAGGCCACCTCGCCGGCCGCGTACAGACCGGGGACGACCGTCGTGTTGTCCGCCAGGACCTCACCCTCGACGTTGGTCGGGATGCCGCCCATCGCGTAGTGCGCGGTGGGCTGGATCGGGATCGGGTCGGTGTACGGCTCGATGCCCAGGTAGGTGCGCGCGAACTCGGTGATGTCCGGGAGCTTGGCGTCCAGCTGCTCCGGCGGAAGGTGCGTCAGGTCCAGGTAGACGTGGTCGCCCTCGGGGCCGCAGCCACGGCCCTCGCGGATCTCCGTGTAGATGGAGCGGGACACGACGTCACGGGACGCGAGGTCCTTCATGACCGGCGCGTACTTCTCCATGAAGCGCTCGCCGTCCTTGTTGCGGAGGATGCCGCCCTCACCACGGGCGCCCTCCGTCAGGAGGATGCCCATGCGCCAGATGCCGGTCGGGTGGAACTGGAAGAACTCCATGTCCTCCAGCGGCAGGCCACGCCGGTAGACCGCCGCCTGGCCGTCACCGGTCAGCGTGTGCGCGTTCGACGTCACCTTGAAGAACTTGCCGCAGCCGCCGGACGCGTAGATCACGGCCTTCGCCTGGAAGACGTGGATCTCGCCGGTCGCCAGCTCGTAGGCCACCACACCGGCGGACTTCTGGACGCCGTCGACCTCGGTGATCAGCTGGTCGAGGACGTAGAACTCGTTGAAGAACTCCACGCCCTCCTTCACGCAGTTCTGGTACAGCGTCTGGAGGATCATGTGACCGGTGCGGTCGGCCGCGTAGCAGGAGCGGCGGACCGGGGCCTCGCCGTGGTTGCGGCTGTGACCGCCGAAGCGGCGCTGGTCGATGGTGCCGTTCGGGGTGCGGTTGAACGGCAGGCCCATCTTCTCCAGGTCGAGGACGGAGTCGATGGCCTCCTTCGCCAGGATCTCGGCGGCGTCCTGGTCGACCAGGTAGTCACCGCCCTTGATCGTGTCGAAGGTGTGCCACTCCCAGTTGTCCTCCTCCACGTTGGCCAGCGCGGCGGCCATGCCGCCCTGCGCGGCGCCCGTGTGGGAGCGGGTGGGGTAGAGCTTGGTCAGCACGGCGGTGCGGCTGCGCTTCGTCGACTCGATGGCGGCGCGCATACCGGCGCCTCCGGCGCCGACGATGACGGTGTCGTACTTGTGGATCTTCATGAGTGATTACCTCAGCCCCGTGCCTAGCGGATGTTCGGGTCGAAGGTGAAGATCACCAGCGTGCCCAGCAGGATGGTGAACACCGTGGCGGTGTACAGCAGGCCCTTCAGCCACAGCCGTGTGTCCGCGCGCTCCGCGTAGTCGTTGATGACGGTACGCAGGCCGTTGGCGCCGTGCAGCATGGCGAGCCACAGCATCAGCAGGTCCCATACCTGCCAGAACGGGGAGGCCCAGCGGCCGGCCACGAAGGCGAAGCCGATCTTGGAGACGCCGCCGTCCAGGACGAGCTGGATCAGCAGGTGCCCGATGACGAGCACGACCAGCACGATGCCGGACAGGCGCATGAAGAGCCAGGCGGCCATCTCGAAGTTGCCCCGGGTGGACTTCGGGGTCTTCTTGGTGCGCTGGCGCGGGGCCTCGATGAGGGGTGCCGGGTTGTCGACGGTGTAGAGGGACTCGCCCTCGACGGGGCCGATGCCGGGAGCGGGGGTTTCAGTGGTGGACATACGCGTCAGCTCCCGAACACTTCACGAGCGGCGTGGCCGAGAACGGGGTAGACCGCTCCCGCCATCAGCACGATCCAGACGCCGACCACGGTCCAGAGCATCTGCTTCTGGTAGCGCGGGCCCTTCGACCAGAAGTCGACGGCGATGACGCGAAGACCGTTGAGCGCGTGGAAGAGGATGGCGGCGACGAGGCCGTACTCCAGCACGGCGACGATCGGCGTCTTGTACGTGGCTACGACGTTGTCGTAGTCCTCGGGAGAGACACGGACGAGAGCGGTGTCCAGCACGTGAACGAACAGGAAGAAGAAGATGAGGACGCCGGTGACTCGGTGAGCCACCCAGGACCACATTCCTTCCCGGCCGCGGTACAGCGTTCCAGCCGGCACGGAAGTTCCTCCGGGAGCGGGGATTGGGGCGCGCCGGCTTGTGCTGTCGGTCGGGCCCGGCCGGGTACGGTCCACCGGCCCCCAGCATCGTAGCGACGGTTGCCTGCGGCGCTTACGTCGGGCCTGGCTGTGTGATCAAACTGGCATGCAAAGGGGTACGGACGGCTTAAAACGGGCGGCTACGTCGCGCAGTTCCCCGCGCCCCTGAGCATCCCCATCAGACGTCCCCTTGCCAGGCGGCGGAGTTGTTCTGCCGCTACGACCCGTTCTTCTTCCGGATCGTTTGTCAATCGTGACCGGATGGCTTCGAGGGTGCGGTCCAGGGTCTCGTTGGCCGGCGTGTCACCCACATAGATGACGAACGCATGTCCGAAGCGGGTCTCGTATGCCGCATGCGCTGCACTCAGTGCCGTATGTGCCGCTCCGTACACGTCGTCCGGCAGCGGTGGCAGTGACTCGCCCGCCAGCGCCTCCGTCAGATCCCCCGCCGTCAGGTCGTACGCCGCCTCGTCCGCGGCCGCGAGGAGGGAGTCCAGGTCGGGGTAGGGGCGGTGGGCGGCGATGCGGCGGGCCCAGCGGAGGCTGTTGAGGCAGGTGAGGAGGGTGTGGTGCGCCTCGGCGGGGGATGCGGAGTTGAATCCCTCCAGCCTGGTCCGGGACGGTGGGGTGGGACTCTGCTTGGGGAGCGCGGGTATGGCCACTCGGCCGGGAGGGTGTGTGGGCGTCACGTGTGTTTCGGCAGGGGAAGGTGTGAGAGGTGTGGCATCAGATTATCGAGGGTGTTCATGACCTGTCCGAGGGATACCCGGGTTTCACCCGTACGGGAGAGTTTCGGCACGTGTGGTGGACGATGCCGCCGGTCGTCGAGTCGTAGGTTGGCTGGGTGAGTCAGCACAGGCGCCGGGCGCCGGCGAAGAAGGCGCGGCAGGCAATGCGGACGCGGGTCGTGGTCGCCACGGCGTTCGCGGTGACCGTCGCGGCCGGTGTCGGCGTCGGCATGTGGGCCTCCGCTGACGACAGCGGGCCGGCGGGGTCGGCGCTGCGGCCCTCGGACAGCAGGTCCGCGGCCTCTTCCCCCGCCGCGCGGGCCAAGGCCCCGACTCCGACGCCCACCCGCTCGTACCCGCTGTCGCGGGCCCCGCGCACCATCCCCGCCGTGCGCTCCCACACCGCCGCACGCGGCCCGGGCTGGCGTCCGGCGGGCGGCCACCGGGTCGTGGTGGACGACGCGGAGCTCGTGGACGAGGGGCGGCTGATCGCCGGGGAGCTCGGCCTGACGTACGCGGGCGAGAAGACGGACGTGCGCGCCGGGGACGTACGGCTGGCGCTGAACGACGACGAGGGCGCGGACCCGGAGTCGTACACCATGACCGTCCGCGGCGGGCGGGTGACCATCAGCGGGCCCGCGGACGCCGGCGTCTTCTATGGCACCCGCACCCTCAAGCAGGAGGTGCACGGCGGCGGTACGGCGCCGGAGGGCGTGGTGCGCGACGAGCCGGCCAAACCGGTGCGCGGGCTCATGCTGGACATCGCCCGCAAGCACTTCACGGCGGCGTGGATCGAGGACCGGGTCCGTGAGCTCGGCGATCTGAAGTTCAACCAGCTCGGGCTGCACTTCTCCGACGACCAGGGCTTCCGTATCGAGTCCGACTCGCATCCGGAGATCGTGTCCAGGGACCGTCTCACCAAGGCGGAGGTGCGCAGGATCGTCGATCTCGCGGCGAGCCGGCACATCACCGTCGTGCCGGAGATCGACTCGCCCGGCCACCTCGGCGCCGTCATCGCCGCCCATCCCGACCTCCAGCTGCGCAACGTGCAGGGTGTGCCGACGCGCGGTGCGATCGACATCTCCAAGGACGAGTCCGCGGCGATCGTCGACGACCTGCTGGAGGAGTACGCCGAGCTCTTCCCCGGCAGCCAGTGGCACCTCGGCGGCGACGAGTACCAGGCGCTCGTGGTGTCCGACCCGGAGGCGTCCTATCCCCAGCTCGCCGCCGCGGCCAGGGAGGCCTACGGCTCCGATGCGGGCGTCGCGGACCTGACGACCGGCTGGCTCAACGACCGGGCCGACACGATCCGCGCCCAGGGTCGCACCATGCGGGCCTGGAACGACGGCTTCTTCCGCGATACGTCCGTCAAGGCCGCCGGAGATCTCCGGGTCGCCTACTGGACCGGCAAGGAGATCGGCGCGCGGCTGCCGGTCGAGTATCTGAGCACGGGCCGCAAGCTGATCAACTACAACGACGAGTTCCTGTACTACGTCCTCGGCGAGCCGCTGACCTTCGTCTACCCGACCGGGCAGCGGATCTACGAGCAGTGGACCCCGCTGGTCGTGCGCGGCACCCAGCCGGTGCCCGCGAAGTACGACCCCCAGATCCTCGGCGGCTCCTTCGCCGTGTGGTGCGACCTCGCGAACTCACAGACCCAGAACCAGGTCGCCGCGGGCATCCGGATGCCGCTGAGGGCGACGGTCCAGAAGCTGTGGGACCGGGGGAGGCCGGATCTGTCATGGGCGCAGTTCAAGGCGCTGGCGGACCGGCTGGGCTGAAACGGGAGGCGGGCGCGGGCCGTCGTGATCCCCGCCCACCACAGCCGCGCTTTGGCTGAAAACGTTGTCTTCCATACGACCAGGCCCGGTGCCCTGTGACACTCGGGAGCCGTCGCACGCAGTAAGGGGAAGTGCGGGCTCCGTAAGGAAGGCGCCCGGTAGAGTCCCGCAGAGGACCCGCAGGGGGCCCGCAGAGGGAGGCGTGGATGAGCCTGGTGGAGCTGATAGCTCAGGCCGACGAACGCGGACTGGCCGCCAGCGGGCTGGCTTGTTTGGATCGTTGTGTGCCGCTGCTCGGCGGTGACGACGAGATCCTGCGGCCGCTGTGGACGAGCCTCGCCGAGAGCGACGCCGGTGACTGGGGCGAGCGGCTGGAACAGGCGAGGGACAAGCTGGCCGGTCACGACGAGGCCGAGGACGCGGCCGCCGAGCTGGCCCGCCGGATGCTGGCCGCCGCTCCGGCAGACCGGTCCGCCGCCGAGGTGCGGGTGTGGGCCGACGCGTGCTCCGTCGCCGCGCTGCAGATCCACCGGATGCTCGACCCCCTGGAGGACGGGGAGTCCACCGTCGACGCGCGCCGCGAGGGCCGTACGGAGGGCATGTCACCCCTCGTCGCCGCCGAACTGCGCCGCCAGGTCGCCGTGCTGGAGCTGCTCGCCGGCCATGGCGCGGGCGGGCTGCGCGCGGCGATGGAGGTGTCGACCGAGGGACGGCGCGTGCTGCGCGCGGTGGTGTCCCGGCGGGCACGGGGCCGGCGCTGAGCCCCGCGGCACTCCGGCACGGCTCATCGCACCGGCCGCGGTGGGCTCACAGCACCAGCCACTTCACCACCGAGTCCCCGTAGCGGGCGGTCTGCGCGTAGAACGCGGTCAGGTCGCGGTGCGCGCCCGCGAACACGGCGCGTGTCTGCGGCTCCGCGTCGGCAACGCCGTACCGGGGCAGCAGTCCGTCGCGGCCCGCGTGCCACAGCGCCGCGAAGTCCGTGGCGGTGAGGAAGGCGGCGACCTGCCGTGTCTCCGCCGCGGTGAGCAGCAGGAACGGCGGGAGCCCCTGCGTGGGGTGGTACACGTGGCGGCCGCCGAGCACGACCTGGGCCCACGGCCCGTCCTCCCCCTCGTGCGGGGCCGAACCGGCGTACAGCAGCTCCTGGTCGAGGTACTGCCTGTCCAGCACCTCCTCGCGGTGGCGTCCGATCCTTTCCCGTACGGTCTCCCACTCGTCCTGGAAGAGCCGCTCCAGCCAGGGCACGTCGTCGCGCAGTTCGCCGGGAGGCACCGCGCGCAAATGGAAGTACATGCTCATCAGAGGTAGGAGCGCACGGGAGGGCCGAAGCGTCACTCGGCCTCCAAACCCCGCTGTCCGGGCGGGTCCTGTGTCAGTCGTGCGGTGGAGCCGGGGCGGTACTGCGCCGGTTGCGGAAAGCCGCCGGATCCGAGTGACGAAACCGCCGGTGACCTCGCTCTCCCCTATGTGACAGCGGACTTTGTGACAGCGGACCTTGTGACGGCACGGCAGGAGAGCAGACCGCATGGCGCGGCGAAGCCGGTGCGGTGGGCGGCGGACGCCGTGGCCGCCCTGCGCGAGGGGGCGCGGCTGCGCCTCGACTACTCGGCGCAGAGCCTGTGGCGCGTCGACCGGACGATCGAGGACATCCGGCGGGAGGGCGCGCCGTACGCCGCCGTGGAGCGGGTGCTGCGCGGTCTCGGGGCGTACGCCGGTGAGGTGATCGTCCGTCAGACCGGCGCCGAGTGGTCGTCGAAGGGCGGCGACCATGTGGTCCGCACACCCGACGGCCGTCTGTGGGACCCCATCGAGGAGGCCCGCCGCTGCTTCGACGCGAACGGGTCGCTGCGGCTGCTGTGCCGGGACGCGACGAGCGCCGCGGGCGCATGAGAGCGTGCGGCGTGACGTGCCTGAAGTGACCGGTGATGTTTCCGGGACGAGATCCGCTGGGTTGACGGGGGAGACCGCATCGGGCTCCCGCAGTCGCGCGGAGGGTTGGTTCCATGGGCGGAGTCGATGAACGGGTGCGGTCCGCGGGCCGGATGAGGGCGCATGCGAACGCGTTCGTGACCCGCGTCACCGCCCGCAACCGGCTCCCGCTCGACTACTCCGTGGCCAGCCTGCGCGTCGTCGACTTCCTGATCGACGGCCTGCGCAAGGGCGGCGCACAGCCGGAGCATGTGCACGGCACGCTCTTCGGGCTCGGTGCGTACGTCGGTGAGGTGCTCGTGCGCCGGGCCGGCGCCGTGTGGGTGGACTTCGACGCCGAGCAGCAGGCCTTCTTCGGGCAGCCGGTCGGGGTACGGATGCCGGACGGCCGGGTCTGGAACCCGCTCGGCAAGATCCACAACCGCTTCGCCTCGGGCGTCCCCGAGGACTCCCTGCACACCTTCTACCTCACCCTCCCCGGGCGGGCGCGAAGAGCGGCTGGCGTGGGTGCCACGTGGGGACTGTGACACTTCTGTGAGCGCAAGCGCTGTTGATCGTGGGGGACGGGGGCAAGGGCGGCCGTGTCCCGATGAGCGGAACCGCCACGAACCGGTACGGACAAGGACAGTTCTTGGGTCAGGCAGGTGAATCCCGGCGCGCGCAGGTCTTCGACGGGGAACTGGGCGCGGCGGTCGCGCAGGCCCAGGAAGGTGACGAAACGGCCTTCGCGGTCGCCTATCGGCTGGTGCAGCCCGGACTGCTCGGGTATCTGCGCGGGCTGGTCGGTGACGACGCGGAGGACGTCGCGTCGGACGCCTGGCTGGAGATCGCCCGGGATCTCGGCCGGTTCAAGGGCGACGGGGCCGGGTTCCGGGGCTGGAGCGCGACCATCGCCCGGCACCGGGCGCTGGACCATCTGCGCCGGCAGCGGGTGCGCCCGCGGGCGGCGACGCTGGAGCAGGACGTACTGGATCTGCCCGGTCCGCACAGCACGCACGACCAGGCCTTGGAGTCACTCTCCACCGAGGCCGCCCTCGCCCTGGTGCGCGGGCTGCCGCGGGACCAGGCCGAGGCCGTCCTGCTGCGGGTCGTCGTCGGCCTCGACGGCCCCGCGGCCGCGCGAGTTCTGGGCAAGCGGCCGGGTGCCGTGCGGACGGCCGCGTACCGCGGTCTGAAGCGGCTGGCGCAGCAGCTGGGCAGGGAAGGTGTGACGGATGAGGCTCCCCGGACGCTGGGGGAGTCGACATGAACGGGCGACGGCCACGATCCGTCGTACTGGTGGGACAGGCAGCACAGGCCATACGGGCCATACAGGCCGGACGAGATCGGACAGGGACGGACACGGCATGGGTGAACGGCTAAGCGGCGGAGAGTCCGGCCGTCGGCGTGCGCACCCCGGCGACGCCCTGGAGATCGAGGCGCTGCTCGTCGCGGCGATGCGTGTGGACGGCCAGGACACCGAGGCCGAACAGCGCGCGGTGAACGCTTTCCGGACCGCCCGGGACGCGGGAGCGCACCGGGCGCGCACCCGGCGCCGGGACGACTGGCGGCCCCGTGAGCAGCGCCGGGTGGTGCGGTCGATGAAGGTCACGTTCTCCCTGTTCCTCGCGAGCCTCACCCTGGGCGGTGTGGCGGTCGCGGCAATCGGCTCGTACACCGACTCCCGCGATTCCGCCGAAGGGCCTGCGGAGAGCGCCGCCGGCCGCCCGGAGGCCGGTCCCGCCGCGACGTCCGCGGGCTCCGAGGCCAAGGAGCGCCCGGACACCGCCAAGGACGCCGAGGCCCACTGCCGTGCGTACGAGCAGGTCAAGGAGCGGGGCCAGGCTCTCGGTTCGACGGCCTGGCAGCGGCTGGTCACGGCCGCGGGCGGCGAGCGGAACGTGCCCGCGTACTGCGCCGACCTGCTGGCGAAGGCGACGGCGGCGGCGACCGCCGACAGCAGGCCGACCAAGCCGGCGAAGACGAACAACCCGGATCAGGAGAACAACTCGGGCACGGGCGGAGAGAACACCTCGAACGCCGGCCAGGGGAACAACTCGGGTGCGGGGACTGAGAAGTCCGACACGCCCCAGGGGAAGAACAGGTAACCGGATTCTTCGGCGACCGGCTCCTCGGGGGCCGGGTTCTGCGGTGATCCGCCTCGAGGGCAGTGAGTTCTGCGGCGACCGGCTTCTGCGTCAACTGGCTTCCACCGCAACCGAGTTGCGAGCCGAGGCAACGGCCGGAGCCGCCACCCCCCACAGGAGAGGCCCCGGCCGTCGCGCGGCACGAGCCGCGCGGCGGCCCGTACTCTCTACAGCGCCAAGATGGCGTTTTCTGTCACACCTCACCGCGTCACGGGTCAGTTGCATGTTCTACGGACATGGACGAACAGCGGTTTCAGGCCGTAACGTGCCTTTCGCGCCGGGCGCGGAAGACGCGCGACCATCGACTGAGGAACCACGTGCTGGGGGACGACGCGGAGCTGACCGCCGCGGTGCTTGCGGCACAGGACGGGGACGAGACCGCGTTCCGGACTGTGTACCGCGCGGTGCACCCGCGGTTGCTCGGATACGTACGGACGCTGGTCGGCGATCCCGACGCCGAGGACGTGACGTCCGAGGCCTGGCTCCAGATAGCCCGGGACCTGGAGCGGTTCAGCGGGGACGCGGACCGGTTCCGCGGCTGGGCGGCCCGCATCGCCCGCAACCGCGCGCTGGACCACATACGCATGCGCGGCCGCCGCCCCGCCATCGGCGGCGACGAGACCGAGCTGACCGGCAAGGCCGCCGAGTCCGACACGGCCGGCGAGGCCATGGAAGCCCTGGCCACCGACAGCACGCTCTCCCTCATCGCCCGGCTGCCGCAGGACCAGGCCGAAGCCGTCGTCCTGCGCGTGGTGGTGGGCCTCGACGCCAAGACCGCCGCCGAGACCCTGGGCAAGCGACCCGGTGCCGTGCGCACGGCCGCGCACCGCGGTCTGAAGCGGCTCGCCGAACTCCTCGGCGAGGATCCGGAATCCGCCGGCAGGCTCGACGCCCTGCCGTCCCAGCGAGGACCGCGCGGCCGCGCGGTGACGTCCGCGAGTGTGACGCATATGCGTTCGCGGACGCAGAAGGACATGTGATGGCCGACGAGCAGTACAGCTGGCTGGACCGCGAAACGGCGGAGCGACTGCTGCGCGGGGAGCCACTCGACAACGCTGTCGAAGCCGCCGCCCTCGACGAGGCCCAACGGCTCGCCAAGACACTGGGCGAGCTGAGCGCGGAGCCGCCGCTCAGCAGCACGGAACTCCCCGGCGAGGCAGCCGCGCTGGCCGCGTTCCGCACGGCGCGCTCGGCACGGGAGGGACGCGAGGAGCGCGAGGTTCGCTCCGGTGAACAACCCGCCGGCCACCGCGCGGACACTCAGGTCACCGACGCCGGGCTCGTCCGGATCGGCGGCCCGGACCGGCGTGCCCGGCGCCCCCGCTGGGGCCGCCCCCTGCGCCTCGGGCTGGCCGCCGCGCTGGCCGCCGGCATGGTCGGCGGGGTCGCGGTCGCGGCCGGAACCGGAGCCCTGCCTACGCCGTTCGACGACACCGGACCGGGCCCCGCCGCCTCCGTCTCGGCGGCCGTGACACCGCCCGGACCGCACATCTCGCCCGCGCCGGACCCCCTCGGCGGCGAACCCACCCCCGACGGCACCACCTCCGCCGCCCCCGGCCAGGGCTCGCACCGCGACACGGCCCGGGGCGGCCAGGACACGGGCCCCGCCACCGGTTCCGGCCCCTCCAAGGACCCCTCGATGGACCGGGCCGACCGGCGGCGGGCAGCCGCCGCGGCCTGCCGCGACGTGCGCGACGGCAAGCTGCTGACCACCCAGCGCCGGCGCGCCCTGGAGGGCGTGGCGGGCGGCTCGGCGCGTGTGTGGAGGTACTGCCAGGGCGTGCTGGCCGCCGGCGGCGAGGGCTCCGCGGACCAGGACGGCAGGGACGGCGGTCGCAGGAGCGACGACGGATCGGGCCGGGGCTCGGACCAGGGCAGGGACGAGGGCGAGGGCCAGGGCGGCAACCGCGGCGGCCACGGCGAGGCCCGGCGCGGCCACGGCGGTCACGGCCGCCACCTGGCTCCCGGCCGCGGCAACGAGCGCGACCGAGGCAGGGACCACGACCGGGGCAAGGACCGCGACCGCTCCGGTGACGGCGCGGGCGACACCGCCGGCGCCGACACCGCGACCTCCGCCGTGCCGCCCCCGCCGCAGCCGTCGCCCGCCTCCCCGAGCGCGACCCCGACCCCGTCGTACAGCGCCCTGTGACCTGCGGATTTTCAGCTCGTCGAATTTTTTCGGCGGTGGGTGTGACGTTTTTGGCGGCGGCGACGCAGTAATGGATGAGCCGACTGGTCATCGGCCGTCGCACAGAGCCGGGGTTCCCCCCGTACCTGCGGCTCCGTGCACCTGGCGCGGGCGGGACACGTTCCCCCGGTCCCGCCCGCGCCCCATACCTCTCGCCTTCGGGCCTCACCCGTACACGACGACCTTGTCGCCGTTCCTCACCTGCGCGTACAGCGCCGCGATCGCCGCCTCGTCCCGTACGTTGACGCAGCCGTGCGAGGCGCCGGCGTATCCGCGGGCCGCGAAGTCGTACGAGTAGTGCACGGCCTGGCCGCCGCTGAAGAACATCGCGTACGGCATCGGCGAGTCGTACAGCGTCGAGACATGGTGGCGGGACTTCCAGTAGACCTGGAACACGCCCTCGCGGGTGGGCGTGTACTGCGAGCCGAAGCGCACCGACATCGTCGAGACGGTCCGTCCGCCGATCATCCAGCGCAGGGTGCGGCTGGACTTGTCGATGCACAACACGCGGCCGGTCAGACAGCGCGGGTCGGGCGCACCGGCCGGCTGTCCGCCCATCAGGTACAGGTCCCACTTGCCCGGTTCATGTGTCATCCTCAGCAACCGCCGCCAGGTGACGGTGTCCGTCCTGCCCGTCTGCGGCAGCCCCCGCTTGCCCTGGAAGCCCCTGACCGCCCGCTCCGTCAGATCGTCGTACGTCCCGGTCGGCCCGTCGAAGAGCCAGGCGACCTGGCGCAGCCGGGCCTGGAGCTCACGCACGTCCCGGCCGGTGTCGCCGCGGGACCACAGGACCGCGGGGACCGCCGCCCGGGTCGTCCTCGCCGGGCTCGGCCTGTCGTCGGCCGGGGAGGTGGTGGCGGGCCTGCCGGGAACGTCTATGTGCACCGGCGACTGCCGCTCGCCGTCCGCGGTCCGGACCGTACAGGCGCTCACCGCCACCAGCGCCACCAGGACGGCAGCCGTCTTCCTCATGCCCGTTGTACGCACCTCTGCCCCCCGTCGTCTCACCGATGTGCACCCCCCACTGGTGTCGTGTCATCTGAGATGTTCCCCGCGGATGACTGGTTGCGAACGGCGCGGCATTGTGGTGACAGAGTCACTGCTCTCCGGGAGGCAGCACACCATGGCGCGTGAGTCGGAGTCCGGACTGCCCATCGAGCCGGTCTACGGGCCGGATGACCTGCGGGACTGGGACCCGGCCGAGAAGCTGGGCGAGCCGGGGGCCTACCCCTTCACGCGCGGCGTGTACCCGTCCATGTACACCGGCCGCCCCTGGACGATGCGCCAGTACGCCGGCTTCGGCACCGCCGCGGAGTCCAACGCCCGCTACCGGCAGCTGATCGCCCATGGCACGACCGGACTGTCCGTCGCCTTCGACCTGCCCACCCAGATGGGCCACGACTCCGACGCCCCGCTCGCGCACGGCGAGGTCGGCAAGGTGGGCGTCGCGATCGACTCCGTCGACGACATGCGGGTGCTGTTCGGCGGCATCCCGCTGGACCAGGTCTCGACGTCGATGACGATCAACGCCCCGGCCGCGCTGCTGCTGCTCCTGTACCAGCTGGTGGCCGAGGAGCAGGGGGTGAGCGCCGACCGGCTGACCGGCACGATCCAGAACGACGTGCTGAAGGAGTACATCGCCCGCGGGACGTACATCTTCCCGCCCAAGCCGTCCCTGCGTCTGATCGCGGACATCTTCAAGTACTGCCGGGCCGAGATCCCCCAGTGGAACACCATCTCGATCTCCGGCTACCACATGGCCGAGGCCGGCGCCTCGCCCGCTCAGGAGATCGCGTTCACGCTGGCGGACGGCGTCGAATACGTCCGCACGGCCGTGGCGGCGGGCATGGACGTCGACGATTTCGCCCCGCGCCTGTCCTTCTTCTTCGTGGCCCGTACGACGATCCTGGAGGAGGTCGCCAAGTTCCGTGCCGCCCGCCGGATCTGGGCACGGGTGATGAAGGAGGAGTTCGGCGCGAAGAGCCCCAAGTCGTGGATGCTGCGCTTCCATACGCAGACGGCCGGTGTCCAACTGACCGCCCAGCAGCCGGAGGTGAACCTGGTCCGGGTCGCGGTCCAGGGCCTGGCGGCGGTGCTCGGCGGCACGCAGTCGCTGCACACCAACTCCTTCGACGAGGCGATCGCGCTGCCCACGGACAAGAGCGCGCGTCTGGCGCTGCGCACCCAGCAGGTGCTGGCCCACGAGACGGACGTGACGGCGACGGTGGACCCCTTCGCGGGCTCGTACGTCATCGAGAAGATGACCGACGACGTGGAGGCGGCGGCGCTGGAGCTGATGGGCAGGGTCGAGGATCTCGGCGGTGCGGTCGCGGCGATCGAGCACGGCTTCCAGAAGAAGGAGATCGAGCGCAGCGCGTACCGGATCGCCCAGGAGACCGACTCCGGCGAGCGGGTCGTGGTCGGCGTCAACCGCTTCCAGCTCGATGAGGAGGAGCCGTACGAGCCGCTGCGCGTCGACCCGGCGATCGAGGCCCAGCAGGCGGAACGGCTGGCGAAGCTGCGCGCGGAGCGGGACCAGCGGGCGGTGGACTCCGCCCTGGCGGCCCTGAAGAAGGCCGCCGGGGGCGAGGACAACGTCCTGTACCCGATGAAGGAGGCGCTGCGGGCGCGGGCGACGGTGGGCGAGGTGTGCAACGCGCTGCGCGAGGTCTGGGGGACGTACGTGCCGTCGGATGCGTTCTGACGCGAGACTGTGCCGGTCCCGGAGTCGGTCGGCGTCGCGCTCGAGCTCCCCGTCGATGCCCTCCTCGACGGCGACGACTGACGCCGCCTAGATGATCTATTCCAAGGGGTCAGTGATCGTAGGCGATCAGTGAGCGGTGGATCGGTTGCCCGCTCTGGTCGTTGTGCCAGATGGCGGCAGTGAGGGCGAGAATGCGCTGCAGAACACGGACGG
>NZ_VZRB01000100.1 GCF_008806595.1 Streptomyces luteolifulvus
CTAGGGCCTGTCTGGAGTCGTGATCAATCGGCTGCTTGCAGGAGATCTCCGAGCCAGATCATCGAGGCGCGGAGTTCGAGGCCGGCGAGGTAGCTCTCGGGCGTCTTGTCGAAGCGTGTGGCGATGCCGCGCCAGTCCTTCAGCCGGTTGATCAGTCGCTCGACAGTGTTGCGATCACGGTAAAGACCGGTGTCGAAAGCGACGGGACGGCCGCCCCGGCTGCCCTTCTTCCTGCGGTTGGCCACCTGGTCCTTCTTCTCCGGGATGACCGCTCTGATGCCGCGTTTGCGCAGGTGGGAGCGGTTGGCGCGGGACGAGTACGCCTTGTCCGCGGCGACCGCGCCCGGCCGGGTGCGGGGTCGACCGACCGGCAGACGGACGCGGATCTTCTTCAGCACGGGGACGAACTGAGGGCTGTCCGCGGCCTGCCCGGCTGTCAGGACGAACGACAGAGGGCGGCGCTTGCGGTCGGCAGCGAGGTGAATCTTGCTGGTCAATCCGCCGCGGGACCTTCCGAGCAGGGCTTCCTTCAGCCGGAGCCTGCGTCTGCGGCGGACGCGTCGGCGTTCGGCACGCTCAAGCTCCTTTCCTCCGTCCCGCCCGTTCTGTTCCGCCTCGCCACCCCTTTTTGCCGGGCCTCTTCCTGCTCGGCGGCGGCTTCCTCGAGAGCCTCCATGACGTCCTTGCCGACGATCATCCCGGCGGCGTCGTGGTGAGCACGGACGGTCGTGGAGTCCACGCTGACCAGGGACAAGTCCGTCTTGCCCTGGCGGGCGGCTTCGGCGATCAGGCCCTCCAGCAGGGCGGTGAAAACACCGGCGTTCCGCCAGACCCGGAAGCGTCCGTAGACGGTCGGCCAGGGCCCGAACTCGCCCGGCATCTCACGCCACTGGGCGCCGGTCCTGAACCGCCAGATCACCCCCTCGAACTGATCCCTCAGCCGCTCGGGGTACGGGCCGTACTCGCCTATCGGAAGGAACGGCTCGATCAACTTCCACTGTTCGTCGGTGAGTTGCCTGCGCGTCACGGTCTTCTTCCTACCGGATCCGCCTTCCAGACGGACCCGGATCGGCAAGATTGATCACGACATCACACAGGCCCTAG
>NZ_VZRB01000101.1 GCF_008806595.1 Streptomyces luteolifulvus
GGCCGGCATGCAGGGGGCATTTCGATGAGTGGCACGCAATATTCCGGGCGTCCCTCCGGCCGGCCGCCTGTCGGGGAGCCGATCCTGGACCGGGCGTTCCGGCTGCTGCGGGCGTTCACGTCGGACGGCGAGAGCCTGCCCTTGCAGACGCTTGCCGTCCGAGCAGGCCTCCCGAAGAGCACCGCGCTGCGGATCGCCAACCAGCTCCTGCGCCTGGGGGCATTGGAACGCCGCGACGACGGGGAGTTCGTGGTCGGACTCCAGCTGCTCGAGATCGCGTCGCTTGCCCCGCGTGGTCATGGTCTGCGTGCGGCGGCGTTGCCGGTGATGGAGGACCTGCACCACGTCACCCGTCAGCACATCCTGCTGGCGGTGAGGGAGGGGGACGAGGGTGTGCTCGTCGAGCGGCTCTCCGCCACGGATGCGACGGCGGTCAAGTACCGCGTGGGAGGCCGGATCCCCCTCGAGGAGACCGGTATCGGCGTGGCCCTGCTGGCGTACGCGCCGGACGATGTGCGAGACCCGTGCCTGGCCCGCGCCGCCGACCCGGTCCGGCTGCGGCAACTCCTCGCGATGACGCGATCGGAAGGCGTGTGCGCGCTCTCCGCCCCGAACCCGTTGTCGAGCGGGCCTGCCTTCATCTCCACGGTGGCGGCGCCGATCCTCGATCGCCGAGGGGCGGCGCTGGGTGCGCTCTCTCTCGTATCACCGGGCGAGGACGGCACCCAGATCCCCAACCGGGTCGCGATCCGCACCGCGAGCCTGGCCATCGCCCGCGCCATGCGAGCGCCTGACCCCGTCAGGCGGACTCGGGCGTCTGCTGACTGACGATCAGCAGCTCGGTGGTGAGCCGGATGTGCCGCTCGCTGAGACTGACCGCGAGGTCGGCGTCGCGGCCGACGGTGGCCTCCATGATCGCGCGGTGCTCGGCCTCGATGTCGCGATGCGTCCGGTGACTCTCAGGAGTCGACCAGCAGCGGTAGACCTCCG
>NZ_VZRB01000102.1 GCF_008806595.1 Streptomyces luteolifulvus
AGAGGTCGCGCAGATAGGCGCGGTGCTGGTACCCCGGCAGCAAGACAGGCACAGGTCCTGGTGATCATGGAGTTGCGACGCTCTGTGATCACCGGGGAGACCTGTGCCTGTGCTGCCATCATGGCTGACCGAACCGCTCTGGGGCCAATTCGTGGCCCTGCTGCCCGAGCGGCCGGAGTACCACCCGGACCATCCGCTGGGCTGCCACCGCCCACGCATCAGAGACCGGATCGTCTTCGACAAGATGCTGCAACTGCTGCGCTTCGGCTGCTCCTACCAGGCGATCGCCGACACGACCTGCTCGGCCACCACGATCCGCAACCGTCGCGACGAGTGGATCCGGCTCGGCGTCTTCGCCAGGCTCAAGCAGATCGCGCTGGAGTCCTACGACCGGATCGTCGGCCTCGTCCTCGACCAGATCGCCGTCGACGGCTCGATCACCAAAGCCCCCGGCGGCGGCGAGGTGGCCGGGCGCTCCCCGGTCGACCGCGGCAAACAGGGCCTGAAACGCTCCGGCATGACGGACGGTTACGGCATTCCACTGGGCCGCGTCCTGGCCGGAGCCAACCGCCACGACTCCCCGCTGCTCGCCCCGACCCTGGACCGCCTGGACAACCTCGGACCGTTACCCGACGACATCACCGTCCACCTGGACGCCGGCTACGACTCCGACAAGACCCGCACCCTGCTCGACGAACGCGGCCTGCACGGCCGGATCGCGCACAAAGGCGAGAAGGCGCCGATCCAGGCGAGTCAGAGGTGGCACGTGGAGCGCACGCACGCCTGGCAGAACGCCTTCCACCGCCTCGCCCGCTGCTACGAGCGCCGGGCCACCGTCATCGACGCCTTCTTCGACCTCGCCGACACGATCATCACCGTACGTAGCCTGATCCGCCAGGCATGGACCACCCACCGCTGGGACGAACGCCCGCACCGCCGTCCATGAGTAGTACACGCCTATCTGCGCGACCTCT
>NZ_VZRB01000103.1 GCF_008806595.1 Streptomyces luteolifulvus
CTTAGAGGTCCTAACAAAGGCGTTGGACGTGTCTGTAGGTGATGAGGCAGGTGGCGAGGCCGAGGAATGCCTCGTGAATGTCGTCGCGTCGTTCCCAACGGATGCGCAGGCGGCGGAAGCCGTGCAGCCAGGCGATGGTGCGTTCGACGACATACCGGAAGATGCCCAGGCCGGAGCCGTGGGGCTGGCCTCGTTCGGCGATGACCGGGCGGATGCCCGGGCCCACAGCAGGCGCCGGTACTTGTTGTGGTCGTAGCCGCGGTCGGCGAGCAGCGCGTCGGGCCGGTGTCGGGGCCGGCCTACGGTCCCGGCGACGGCGGGGATCTTGTCGAGCAGGGGCAGGAGTTGGGTGACGTCGTTGCGGTTGCCGCCGGTCAGCGACACCGCGAGCGGGATGCCCTGGGCGTCGGTGATGACGTGGTGCTTGCTGCCCGGCCGTGCGCGGTCGACCGGGCTGGGCCCGCTTTTGGGCCCCGCCGAGCGGCCCGCACGTGGGAGGAGTCGATCACCGCCCTCGACCAGTCCAGCTGCTTGGCGGACCGCAGCTTCTTCAGCAGCAGCACATGCAGCTGGTCCCACACCCCGGCCTCGTTCCACGCGGCCAGCCGCCGCCAGCAGGTCATGCCCGAACCGAAGCCCAGCTCCTGCGGCAGGTACTCCCACTGGATGCCGGTGTGCAGCACGAACAGGATCCCGCACAACGCCTGCCGATCCGGCACCCTCGGCCGCCCCTCCACCAGCTTCGGACCCGGCTCGGGCAGCAACGGCTCGACCAGCGCCCATAGTTCGTCCGACACGATCCACGGCCGCGACTGTCTCTTCCCCACGACCACACCAACGAGCGGACAAGTCAACAGTCACATGATCAACCACTTCTGTTAGGACCTCTTACAC
>NZ_VZRB01000104.1 GCF_008806595.1 Streptomyces luteolifulvus
AGAACTCCTAACAAAGTGAGAGGTTCTTCAGTCGTCGCCAGCAGATGATTGCGCAGGCCAGGCTGAGGAAGGCTTCGTGGATGTCGTCGCGGATCTCCCAGCGGGTGCGTAACCGGCGGAACCAGTGCAGCAGCGCGAAGCTCTGCTCAACCACCCACCGGTGCACGCCCAGCCCCGATCCGTGTTCAGTGCCGCGCCGCGCGATGACCGGGGTGATTCCGACGGCCCGGACCTGCTTGCGGTACTTGTCGTGGTCGTAGCCGCGGTCGGCGTAAATGGTGTCCGGCCGTCGGCGGGGCCGTCCGCGTCGGCCCCGCACCGGCGGGACGGCCTCGATCAAGGGCATGAGCTGGGTGACGTCATTGCGGTTCCCGCCGGTCAGTGACACCGCCAGCGGAATGCCGTGCGCTTCGGTGATCAGATGGTGCTTCGAGCCTGTTCGGGCACGGTCGACCGGGCTCGGTCCGGTTTTGGGCCGCCCTTCAGGGCCCGGACATGGGAGCCGTCGATCACCGCCCTGGACCAGTCCAGCGCACCAGCGGCGTGCAACTCGGCCAACAGCGACTCGTGCAGACGCTGCCAGACTCCCGCGTCGTTCCAGTCCCGCAGGCGTCGCCAGCAGGTCATCCCCGAGCCGAAGCCCAGCTCCTGGGGCAAGAACTCCCACGGGATGCCGGTGTAGAGCACAAACAGGATCCCGGACAGGACCTTCCGGTCATCCAGACGCTTGCGGCCGGGGTGATCCGGCCGGCGCGGCACGACCGGCAGCAACGGCTCGATCCGCACCCACAACTCATCCTGCACGATCCACGGAAGCTGCTGACCCTTCCTCATGTACCAGTCAACAACCCCACAACCACCCACATTCCAGGGCCACTTTGTTAGGAGTTCT
>NZ_VZRB01000105.1 GCF_008806595.1 Streptomyces luteolifulvus
GCATCGGTGTCCTCAACCACCAGGTCCGCGTTGATCGCCGCGGCGGCCTGCACCCCGGCCGCCCCGTCAGAACCCGCGGTCCCCAACCATCCGGCGAGCACTGACCCGAATGGCCCCGGCGGACGTGCGTCTCCCCGTCCGGCGGACCCCGCGCGTGAATACTGGCGGCATGCTCCAGAGTCTCGGGCCCTCACCCTCCGCGCCGCCCGGCACGTGTGCACCCGGGTTTCATGTGCTCGTCGTGTGCACCGGCAACCTCTATCGCTCCCCCCTTGCCGAGTGGCTGCTCAGGCAGCGGCTGCTCGATGCCCGGCCGGTGATCCGGCTGAGCAGTGCGGGCACACGGGCCCTCACGGGTACGCCCATCGCGGCCACGGCGGCGTCCTTCCTCCTCGAACGCGGCGCGGACGCCTCGGGGACGAGTTCGCGGCGGCTGACGAAGGATCTGGTCGAGAACTCCGATCTGGTGCTGGGGGCCGCGACGGAGCATCGCGAGGCCGCTGTGCGGCTGTCCCCCGTATGGGCGCTGACCCGCGCCTTCACCCTGTCCGAGTTCGCCCGGCTGGTGCGGGCGGAGGACGCCTCGGGCGTGGCGGATCCGGCCGCGCGCTTCAAGGCCCTCGTCCGGGGAGCCGCCGCCCGGCGTGGCAGCGAGCGGGTCCGTCCGGGCGAGGACGACATCGAGGATCCCCTGGGTGCCCACCCCGAAGAGGTGCGGGACTGCCTCGTACGGATCGAGGGTCTGGTGGAACGTATCGCCGCGGCTGTG
>NZ_VZRB01000011.1:0-39052 GCF_008806595.1 Streptomyces luteolifulvus
GCCGATGTTCGGCTACATGGGCCTGATCGCGGCGACCATCGCGATCGCGGGTCTGTCCGTGACGGTGTGGGCGCACCACATGTACGTCACCGGCGGAGTGCTGCTGCCGTTCTTCTCCTTCATGACGTTCCTCATCGCCGTACCGACCGGCGTGAAGTTCTTCAACTGGATCGGAACGATGTGGAAGGGGTCCCTGAGTTTCGAGACCCCGATGCTGTGGGCGACCGGCTTCCTGGTCACCTTCACGTTCGGTGGTCTGACCGGTGTCATCCTGGCCTCGCCGCCGATGGACTTCCACATCTCGGACTCGTACTTCGTGGTGGCGCACTTCCACTACGTCGTCTTCGGCACCGTCGTCTTCGCGATGTTCTCCGGCTTCCACTTCTGGTGGCCGAAGTTCACCGGCAAGATGCTCGACGAGCGCCTCGGCAAGATCACCTTCTGGACGCTGTTCATCGGCTTCCACGGCACCTTCCTGGTCCAGCACTGGCTGGGTGCCGAGGGCATGCCGCGTCGTTACGCGGACTACCTCGCCGCCGACGGCTTCACCACCCTGAACACGATCTCGACGATCAGCTCGTTCCTGCTCGGCCTGTCGATCCTGCCGTTCCTCTACAACGTGTGGAAGACGGCCAAGTACGGCAAGCCGGTGGGCGTCGACGACCCGTGGGGCTACGGCCGCTCCCTGGAGTGGGCGACCTCCTGCCCGCCGCCGCGGCACAACTTCCTCACCCTGCCGCGGATCCGCAGCGAATCCCCGGCGTTCGACCTGCACCACCCCGAGATCGCCGCCATCGACGAGCTGGAGAATGCGCCGCACGGCGGTAAGGCGCTGGCCGGCAACGGCGGCAAGGAGGCCGGCAAGTGAGGATCCAGGGCAGGATGTTCATGTGGCTGAGCGTCTTCATGCTCGCCATGGCCATCGTCTATGGCGTGTGGTCGAAGGAGCCCGCCGGCACGACGGCCCTCTTCCTGGCCTTCGGCCTGAGCATCATGATCGGCTTCTACCTGGGCTTCACGGCCAAGCGGGTCGACGCGGGTGCCCAGGACAACAAGGAGGCGGACGTCGCGGACGACGCCGGCGAGGTCGGGTTCTTCAGCCCGCACAGCTGGCAGCCGCTCTCGCTGGCGTTCGGTGGTGCTCTCGCCTTCCTGGCGATCGCGATCGGCTGGTGGCTGCTGTACTTCTCGGCGCCGCTGATCATGATCGGTCTGTGGGGCTGGGTCTTCGAGTACTACCGCGGTGAGAACCGCACCCAGTAGCACACGCTGAGCTCTCTGGAGCCCGGACACTCCGTCAGGAGCGTCCGGGCTCCTGCTTTTGCCGCAATACCCGTCCCTCGTTCGTGTCGCCCAGCGCGCCGCCCTTGACGTGGCTTCCTAGCGTGAAGCCATGAGCCAGACACCCCGCCCCAGACGCCCCCGTCCCCGTACCGTCGTCGGCTGCACGCTGCTGGTGACCGCCCTCATCGCGGGCGTCAACGCCTGCGGCTCGGACGGCAACCCGCTCGCCGAGCGGCCCTACGACGCCGCCGACCAGATCGCCTTCAACGGCCCGTCGGGCGACGGGAAGAAGGCCGACCCGGACACACCCCTGGAGATCACCGCCGAGGACTCGGACGGGCGCATCACGGACGTCACGGCCGTCGACGCGAGCGGCCGGTACGTCACCGGTGAGCTCTCCGCCGACGGCGGCCGCTGGCACAGCACCTCGCCGCTCGCCGCGGACGCCCACTACACCGTCCGCGTGAGCACGGAGGACGAGGACGGCGCGCCCGGCCGCAAGGTCTTCGCCTTCGACACCAGCAGGCCCACGACCAAGAAGCGCCTGACCGTGAAGTTCGGGCCGAAGGCCGGCGAGTACGGTGTCGGCCAGCCCGTCACCGCCGAGCTGAACCGGGCCGTCAAGGACAAGGACCAGCGCGCGATAGTCGAGAGGTCCCTCAGGGTCGAATCCACACCCGCCGTGGCGGGTGCCTGGCACTGGGTGGACGACAAGACGATCCACTACCGTCCCAAGGAGTACTGGCCCGCCCGCGCCACCATCGACGTGCGCAGCGACCTGGACGGCGTCAGGATCAACGACCGCCTCTGGGGCGGCAAGGCCAAGCCCCTCAAGCTCACCACGGGCGACCGCGTCATCGCCGTCACGGACGCCGCGGCGCACTCCATGACGGTCTACAAGAACGACGAGGCGATCAAGCAGATCCCCGTCACCACGGGCAAACCCGGCTTCGACACCCGCAACGGCGTCAAGGTCGTCCTGGGCAAGGAGTCCTTCGTACGTATGCGCAGCAGCACGGTCGGCATCGCCGAGGGCTCCTCGGAGTCGTACGACCTGCCCGTCTACTGGGCAACCCGCGTCACCTGGAGCGGCGAGTACGTCCACGCGGCACCCTGGTCGGTGGGCTCCCAGGGGTACGCCAACGTCAGCCACGGCTGCACCGGCATGAGCACCGGCAACGCGGAGTGGTTCTTCAACACGGTCCGCGAGGGCGACGTCGTCCAGGTCGTCAACTCGGGCGGCGACATGATGGCACCGTTCGGCAACGGCTTCGGCGACTGGAACCTGGAGTGGCCGAAGTGGCGCGAGGGAAGCGCACTGATCGCCGGCACACCGGACGGTCCGAGCCCGGCGGACCAGGCAAGACTGAGGCCGCAGAGCGTCTGAGGCCGACCTCGGGGGCAGCGCACCTCAGGGGCGCGGGGCTGTATCGACAGGCGGCTCCGCCGCGTGGGCGTGACCAGCCACAACGCACCCGCAGCAGCCGGGTCGCCGAACGCAGCGAGCCCCTACGCGCTCTGAAGATTCTTCCGCCGCAGCAAGGAAGCCAGTGCGGACGCGAACTCCACCGGCTCCACCGGCAGCGTCACCGCCGCATCCGCCCGACTCCACGTGGCCAGCCACGCATCCTGAGGCCGCCCGATCAGCAACAGCACCGGCGGACAGTCGAACACCTCGTCCTTGATCTGCCGGCACACACCCATTCCACCCATCGGCACCGCCTCGCCGTCCAGGACGGCGACATCGATGCCCCCCTTGTCCAACTCGCGCAGCACCGCTGCCGGAGTCGCGCACTCCACGAACTCCACGAGGGGGGCGTCGGGAGCGGGCCTGCGCCCGGTCGCCAGCCGCACCTGCTCGCGGGTGTTGGAGTCGTCGCTGTAGACCAGCACCGTGGCGGTCGGCTGCATGTTTCCTCCGGGACGTCAGCGTCGTACGCACAGAACCGATGCGGCGGATGCTACTCCCTTCAGCCCCTGGTCAACACCTGTTCGAACACTTCGTCCATGGGCCATCCGGGCACTCCACACGGTATGAACCCGCCGAACGGCACCCCCCGGGGTGAGGGCGGGATAAGCGACCGACATAATGTCGGTCGTGGCGACAGCAACGACAGTAGATACCGGGCACGCGCACCCGTCGGTCAACCGGCCGAACCTCACCAGCGTCGGAACCATCATCTGGCTGAGTTCCGAGCTGATGTTCTTCGCGGCCCTCTTCGCGATGTACTTCACCCTGCGATCGGTGACCGGGCCCGAGTACTGGAAGGACATGGCGGACAGCCTGAACTTCCCGTTCTCGGCGACGAACACCACGATCCTGGTGCTCTCCTCCCTCACCTGCCAGCTCGGCGTGTTCGCCGCCGAGCGCGGTGATGTGAAGAAGCTCCGGGGCTGGTTCATCGTCACCTTCATCATGGGTGCGATCTTCATCGGCGGTCAGGTCTTCGAGTACACGGAGCTCGTCAAGCACGACGGGCTCTCACTCTCCTCCGGCCCGTACGGCTCGGTCTTCTACCTGACCACCGGCTTCCACGGCCTGCACGTGACGGGCGGCCTCATCGCCTTCCTGCTGGTGCTCGGACGCACCTACGCGGCCAGGAGGTTCACCCACGAGCAGGCGACCGCCGCGATCGTCGTGTCCTACTACTGGCACTTCGTCGACGTCGTCTGGATCGGCCTCTTCGCCACGATCTACATGATCAAGTAGCCGGGCCAGCTCCCGCACATCCAGAAGCATCGACGCAGAAGATCCTGACACCGGGGTAATCCGTGAAAAAGCTCTCCGCACGACGACGCCACCCATTGGCGGCGCTTGTCGTCCTACTCCTCGCGCTGGCATGCACCGGGGGGCTGTACGCCGCGTTCGCACCCGCGAGCAAGGCGCAGGCCGATGAAACCGCCCAGTCCCTCACCATCGAGGAGGGCAAGAAGCTCTACGAGGTCGGCTGCGCCACCTGCCACGGCACCGACGGTCAGGGCAGCTCCGACGGCCCGAGCCTGGTCGGCGTGGGCGCCGCGGCCGTAGACTTCCAGGTCGGTACCGGTCGTATGCCGGCCCAGCAGCCCGGCGCGCAGGTGCCGAAGAAGAAGAACATCTACTCGCAGGCCGAGATCGACCAGCTGGCGGCGTACATCGCGTCGCTGGGTGCCGGTCCGTCCGTTCCGACCGAGGCGGAGTACGGCCCCGAGGGCGCCGACATCGCCAAGGGCGGCGACCTGTTCCGCACGAACTGCGCGGAGTGCCACAACTTCACCGGCGAGGGCGGCGCGCTGACGCACGGCAAGTACGCGCCGAGCCTCGAAGGAGTCGACCCGAAGCACATCTACGAGGCCATGCAGACCGGCCCGCAGAACATGCCTTCCTTCCCCGACACCACGCTGTCGGAGCAGAACAAGAAGGACATCATCGCGTACCTGAACGCGGTCAACGGCGACGACACCGTCAGCCCCGGCGGTCTCAACCTGGGCGGACTCGGTCCGGTCAGCGAGGGCCTGTTCGGTTGGGTCTTCGGACTCGGCGCTCTGATCGCGGTCGCCGTCTGGGTCGCCGCTCGGACCGCAAAGGCCAAGAAGTCATGAGTAGCCAAGACATTCCAGAAGAGAACCTGCCCGCTGAGCAGGACACGCACGGCGCGGTCGGCGTCGCGGACGAGAAGAACCCGTTCGCCGACCCGGGCCTGCCGCCCCACGAGCACCGGATCCAGGACGTCGACGAGCGGGCCGCCAAGCGGTCCGAGCGCAGCGTCGCCCTGCTGTTCACGGTGTCGATGCTGGCGACCGTCGGCTTCATCGCCTCGTACGTGGCGATCCCGGCCGACGAGTCGGTCTACATCTGGCCGATCGGGCACATCAGCGCGATGAACTTCGCGCTGGGCATGACCCTCGGTATCGCCCTCTTCACGATCGGCGCGGGCGCGGTCCACTGGGCCCGCACCCTGATGTCCGATCTGGAGATCGCCGACGAGCGTCACCCGATCGAGGCGCCCCCCGAGGTCAAGACCAAGGTCATGGCCGACTTCAAGCAGGGTGCCAAGGAGTCCGCGCTCGGCCGCCGCAAGCTGATCCGCAACACGATGTTCGGCGCGCTGGCCCTGTTCCCGCTCTCCGGCGTCATCCTGCTGCGCGACCTCGGCCCGCTGCCCGGCGACAAGCTCCGCCACACCCTGTGGTCCAAGGGCAAGCTGCTCGTCAACATGAACACCAACGAGCCGCTGCGTCCCTCGGACGTGGCGGTCGGCTCCCTCACCTTCGCCAAGCCCGAAGGCCTGGAGGAGCACGACGAGGACTTCCAGACCGAGATCGCCAAGGCGGCCCTGTTGATCGTCCGGATCCAGCCGGAGAACATCAAGGACAAGCAGGAACTCGAGTGGTCCCACGAGGGCATCGTGGCCTACTCGAAGATCTGCACCCACGTGGGCTGCCCGATCTCCCTGTACGAGCAGCAGACGCACCACGTGCTGTGCCCCTGCCACCAGTCCACCTTCGACCTCTCCGACGGTGCCCGGGTGATCTTCGGTCCCGCCGGTCACGCCCTGCCGCAGCTGCGCATCGGCGTGAACGACGAGGGCTATCTCGAGGCGCTCGGCGACTTCGCAGAGCCCGTCGGTCCTGCCTTCTGGGAGCGCGGATGAGCACGAACCAGACCACCGAGGCACGGCGCGGCAAAGCGCCGGCCGGCGAGCGCGTCGCCGACTGGGCGGACGGCAGGCTCGGGATCTACTCCCTGGCCAAGGCCAACATGCGCAAGATCTTCCCCGACCACTGGTCGTTCATGTTGGGTGAGGTCTGCCTCTACAGCTTCATCATCATCATCCTCACGGGTGTGTATCTGACGCTGTTCTTCCACCCGTCGATGAACGAGGTGGAGTACCACGGCAGTTACGTCCCGCTGCAGGGACAGCTGATGTCCGAGGCGTTCAACTCGACCATGCACATCTCCTTCGATGTGCGCGGTGGTCTGCTGATCCGGCAGATCCACCACTGGGCGGCGCTGGTCTTCCTCGCCGGCATGTTCGTGCACATGATGCGCGTGTTCTTCACCGGCGCGTTCCGCAAGCCGCGTGAGGTCAACTGGCTGTTCGGCTTCCTGCTGTTCGTCCTCGGCATGTTCACCGGCTTCACCGGTTACTCGCTCCCGGACGACCTGCTCTCCGGCACCGGTGTCCGCTTCATGGAGGGGGCGATCCTGTCCGTGCCGATCGTCGGCACGTACCTGTCGTTCTTCCTCTTCGGCGGCGAGTTCCCGGGCGGCGACTTCGTGGCCCGCTTCTACTCGGTCCACATCCTGCTGCTGCCGGGCATCATGCTCGGCCTCGTGGTGGCGCACCTGATCCTGGTCTTCTACCACAAGCACACGCAGTTCGCGGGCCCCGGAAAGACCAACAACAACGTCGTCGGCATGCCGCTGCTGCCGGTCTACATGGCCAAGGCCGGAGGCTTCTTCTTCCTGGTCTTCGGTGTCATCGCGGCCATCTCCGCGATCGCGCAGATCAACCCGATCTGGGCCATCGGCCCCTACCGTCCGGACCAGGTGTCCACCGGCGCCCAGCCCGACTGGTACATGGGCTTCTCCGAGGGCCTGATCCGTGTCATGCCGGGCTGGGAGATCAACTTCTGGGGCCACACGCTCGTCCTGGGCGTGTTCATCCCGCTGGTGATCTTCCCGCTGGTCCTGGTCGCGATCGCGGTCTACCCGTTCATCGAGTCCTGGGTCACCGGCGACCGGCGCGAGCACCACATCCTGGACCGTCCGCGCAACGCGCCGACGCGTACGGCCTTCGGTGTCGCGTGGATCACCCTGTACATGGTGCTGCTGATCGGTGGTGGAAACGACCTCTGGGCCACCCACTTCCATCTGTCGATCAACTCCATCACCTGGTTCGTCCGGATCGCGTTCTTCGTCGGCCCGGTCCTCGCGTTCGTCATCACCAAGCGCATCTGCCTCGGCCTCCAGCGCCGCGACAAGGAGAAGGTGCTGCACGGCCGTGAGTCGGGCATCATCAAGCGCCTGCCGCACGGTGAGTTCATCGAGGTCCACGAGCCGCTCAGCCAGGACGCACTGCACACGCTCACCGCGCACGAGCAGTACGAGCCGCTGGCGATCGGCCCGACGGTCGACGAGAACGGCGTCGAGCGCAAGGTGAAGGGCTCCGAGAGGCTGCGCGCCAAGCTCAGCGAGGCGTACTTCGGCGAGGAGTCCCAGATCCCGAAGCCCACCGTCGAGGAGTACAAGGAGATCACGAGCGGCCACGGCCACCACTGATCGCTGCGCACGCCACGCCACGGTTGAAGGGCCCCCGTCCGGTCTTCGGACGGGGGCCCTTCGCCATGCCCGGGGCTGGATAGGGTGGTCCTGTTGAGACCCGCGTCCCGGTGTACGGGACCGACCCAGGAGCGGCTTATGAGCGCTGTGACCCCCGCTGGAGGCGACACCGCGGCGGGCCGTTCCTGGCCCCTGCTGCTGAACGGTCTGCTGGAGGGCCGGGACCTCGCCGCGGACGACACCGCCTGGGCGATGGACCTGATCATGCGCGGCGAGGCGACGGACGCGCAGATCGCCGGGTTCGCCGTGGCGCTGCGGGCCAAGGGCGAGACCGTCGACGAGATCGCCGGGCTCGTCCGCACGATGTACGAGCACGCGAACGTGATCGAGGTGCCGGGCGCCACCGTCGACATCGTCGGCACCGGCGGCGACGGCGCGAAGACGGTGAACATCTCCACGATGTCCTCGATCGTCGTCGCCGGTACGGGCGCGAAGGTCGTCAAGCACGGCAACCGGGCGGCGTCGTCGGCGTCGGGCGCCTCGGACGTCCTGGAGAAGCTCGGCGTCAATCTGGAGCTGACCCCGCAGCGGGTGGCGGAGGTCGCCGAGGAGGCCGGCATCACCTTCTGCTTCGCGGTGAAGTTCCATCCGGCGCTGCGTCATGTGGCGGCCGCGCGCGGGCAGTTGGGCATCCGGACGACCTTCAACTTCCTCGGCCCGCTGACCAACCCGGCGAAGGTGAAGGCACAGGCGGTCGGCGTGGCCGATCTGCGCATGGCGCCGATCGTGGCCGGCGTCTTCGCCGAACGCGGCAACTCCTCCCTGGTGTTCCGCGGCGACGACGGCCTCGACGAGCTGACGACGACGTCCACTTCCCGGGTGTGGACCGTCCGCGACGGCAAGGTCACCGAGGAGACCTTCGACCCGCGGGACGTCGGCCTGGAGCTGGTGCCGGTGGAGGCGCTGCGCGGCGCGGACGCGTCGTACAACGCCGATGTCGCCCGCCGCCTGCTGAACGGCGAGACCGGTCCGGTACGGGACGCGGTCCTGCTCAACTCGGCGGCGGCGCTGGTGGCGCTGGAGCCGGGCGACGGACCCCTCACGGACCGGATCCGGGCCGGCATGGACAAGGCCGCGGAGGCGATCGACTCCGGCGCGGCGAAGCGGACGCTGGAGCGCTGGGTGGCGCTCAGCAACGCCTGAACACCCCACGCGGTGTGACGCAAGGCGCAGTCCAGGATCCGGACTGCGCCTTGCGCGTCGAAGATCGTGTGGCAAGATGCTGTACCAGGTCATGAGCGACAGTCATCAGGCCCCGGCCGACTGTCCGGCAACCCTCCGTCCGTGGCGGGGTGCCCCGGGTGAGGACCAGGCCGTAGGCAGCGAGGTCTACGGCAAGCGCGGACCCCTCGCGAAACACCAGGGGTCCTGGTCGTCGAGGGAGCCTTCCGTGAGCAAGCGAATGCGCTAGGGCCGCGAGGCCCGTGGGGCCGAGGCCCCTGGGGCCGCAGTGCCCCGTTTCCGCATCCTCTTTCCACCTTTTCCCACGCTTGAGCCATGCGCGCTCGCGTGGTGATTCCGCCTGCCTTCCACGGGAGTTCAGCCATGTCCGTCTCCACCGCTGCCGCCGCCCAGACCGTTTGTACCCCGCTGCCCGTTCTGGGCCGCGATGTCACCGTCCCGCTCGTCACGGGCGGCGAAGTCACCTACGCCGCGCTCGACTACGCGGCCAGCGCGCCCGCCCTCCAGCGGGTCTGGGACGACGTGGCCGCGTACGCCCCGTACTACGGCAGCGTCCACCGAGGTGCCGGCTACCTCTCCCAGCTGTCCACCGAACTCTTCGAGAACGCCCGCAGGACGGTTGCCGGGTTCCTCGACTGCCGCCCCGACGACCAGCTGATCTTCACCCGCTCCACGACGGACTCCCTCAACCTGCTGGCCCAGGCCCTGCCCGCCGGCTGTCAGGTCTTCGTCTTCGAGACCGAGCACCACGCCTCGCTGCTGCCGTGGAAGGACGCCCGCGTCACCTACCTCGACGCCCCGCGCACCCCCGGCCGGGCCGTTCAGACCCTGGAGCGCGCCCTCGCCGAGCGCGATCCGCAGGGCCCGGCCCTGGTCTGCGTCACCGGCGCCTCCAACGTCACCGGCGAGCTGTGGCCCGTACGGGAGCTTGCGGCGGCCGCGCACGCCCACGGGGCCCGGATCGTCCTGGACGCCGCCCAGCTGGCCCCGCACCACCCGGTGTCCGTCCGCGAGCTCGACGTCGACTGGGTCGCCTTCTCCGGCCACAAGCTGTACGCCCCGTTCGGTTCCGGTGTCCTGGCCGGCCGCGCCGACTGGCTGCGCGCGGCCGAGCCGTACCTCGCGGGCGGCGGTGCCAGCCGCAGGGTCAGCCGACGCGAGGACGGGGGAGTGGACGTCGACTGGAACGACACCAGCGCCCGTCACGAAGCCGGCTCGCCCAACGTCATCGGCGCCTATTCCATCGCCTCCGCCTGCAAGGCCCTCACCGAGGCCGGTTTCGACACCCTGGTCGCCCGCGAGCAGCACCTGATCGCCAAGGTCCGCGAAGGCCTCGCCGAGGTCCCCGAGGTCCGCGTCCTCTCGCTCTTCGGCGACGACGCCCCCCGCGTCGGCGTGATCTCCTTCGTCGTCGAGGGCTGGAACAGCTCCCACTTCGCCGCCGCCCTCTCCGCCGAGTACGGCATCGGCGTCCGCGACGGCCTCTTCTGCGCCCACCCCCTGCTCCGCACCCTGCTCGGCACGTCCCCCCAGGCCCAGGGCGAGTGCGGCGCCCCCGAGGCGACCCCCGGCGAGAAGTCCCTCAACGCCATCCGCGTGAGCTTCGGCGCGGGCACCCCCGACGAACACGTCGAACGCTTCGTGACCGCGGTGAAGGAACTGGTCGCGAACGGCGCGAAGTGGCAGTACAGGACTGAAGAGGGCCGCTGCGTCCCGGCCGTCTGATCAACCGGCCTCGGGGGCGGCCCCCAGGGGTGCGGGGCTGTGTCGCTGTGCGGCTCCGCCGCGTGGGCGCGACGAGCCACAGACGGCCCACAGTCGGACATGATCCGCGCCCCGCAGATCAGTGGGCGGCGTTCAAACGATCAGGAATCCAGCCCGATCGCAAACGCCGCCTCGAGGTCATGCTGCGAATACGTCCGAAACGCAACATGCGTATCAGTGGCCTCCACCCCGGGAATCTTGCTGATGCTCCCGGGAATGACCTCCGCCAGCTCCTCGTGCTCCCGCACCCGCACCATGGCGATCAGGTCATAGGTCCCGGTCACGGAGAACACTTCACTCACGCTGTCCAGCGAAGCGACCTGCTCCGCGATCTCGGGAATCCGGTCCACGCTGGTCTTGATGAGGACGATCGCGGTGATCACGGCTGGTTCTCTCCCTCGGGAGCCGGAGCTGGGGCGGACTTCACTCTAGTCGTACGCCCGAACCGTCCCCAGGCGTAGAGGAAGCCCGCCGAGAACCCGACCAGGTGGGCCAGATACGCCACCCCCGGCCCCTGCGCCGTCCGTCCCGCCGCAAGCCATTGCAGGACCGCCCAGAAGGGCAGCACCACCCACGCGGGGAAACGCAGCGGCACAAAGAACAGGAACGGCAGAAGACTGGTCACCCGCGCCCCGGGGAACAGGTACAGACACGCGCCGAGGACCGCGGAGATCGCCCCGGAGGCCCCGACCAGGGACTGTGCCGAGTCCGAGTTCGCGGCCGCGTAGCCCAGCAGGGCCAGACAGCCGCAGCCGAGGTAGAACAGGAGGAACTGGACGCGGCCCATGCGTTCCTCGGTCAGCCCGCCGAAGACGTAGAGGAAGAGCATGTTGCCGAGCAGGTGCACCCAGCTGCCGTGGACGAACAGGGCCGTCGCGGGCGTGAGCGCGGCCCGGGCGGAGCCCTCGAAGAGTTCGGCCGGGACCACGCCCCAGCGGTGGAAATAGGCCCGCTGTGCGGCGAGCAGCCCGTCGCCGGTGCCGTAGTCCGGACTGAGGCCCGCTGCCGGGCCGGTCACGAAGATCAGGCAGCACACGGCGATCAGTCCGTACGTCACTGGCGCGGCCGGCCGCCGGACCTTCCCGGCCACCCTGCCGGCGAACCGGGCCCAGACAAGCGGTGCGCTCCAGTTGCTGATCACGAACACAGAGCATGACGCACCAGAGCAGGACGTAATGTGACCGAACCGCACAGAGCGCCTCGCCGCCGTGGACGAACGGGCGGCGGGTCCCTGCCAGGCCGTAGGGTTACGAGCCACACGCACGAGCCATACGCGCCGGGGAGCCCGGCGCGTCGCTGACAATGGAAAGCCTAGAAGGAAAGAGCACAGTCACGATGACGGTTCCCCTGCCGACCGCCACCACACGGTGGCGCTGCACCCTCTGCGGCAACCTCACCCGCTTCGACGTGACGCGCTCGTCGAAGGTCGTCGAGTACGTCCATCTCGACCTGGCCGGAGAGTCCAAGGTCGAGGAGCGCGAGGTGGTCAGTGAGACCATCGAGTCGGTGCGCTGCCGCTGGTGCAACGCGGTGGACCAGGTGGAACTCGTGGACAGGCCGGGCGCCGGCTCCTGACGGGAGCGGGCCCCGCACAGGCAATTGGGGTGACGGATGGTGGAGACCGCAGGCGGGGGGCCGGGCGACGGCGCCGCTGAGGTGCTCGACCGTCCGCTGCCCGACGGTGTGCGCCGCAGGGTCGTACAGATCGTCTCGGACGGTTTCGGCGGGCTGACGCTCGGCGAACTGCCCGCGCAGCTGCGGCAGTACGCCCGTTTCGCTCCGAACCGGCGGGCCAAGTTCGCGGGCAACGCGATGGCGGCCGCGCTGGAGACCGATCCGCTGTTCCGGCAGCGCATCGGGGAGAAGTTCAGAGACGCCCAGCCGGAGCTGGCCGGTGCGCTCGACTCCGGTGCGCCGCCACCGGCCGCGGATCCGCTCGATGTGGCGGCCGCGGCCTATGTGCTGCGTCCCACGGGCTGGGTGAAGCTGGTGACCGCGGCGGGCGAGGAGGCCCAGCGGGCGGACGCCGAACGCGCCGACGAGGAGAGCCGGGCCGAACTGGAGCGGCTGCGCGAGGAGCTGGCCCAGGCCCGTGAGCAGACCCGGGTCGACACCGAGCGGCTGCGCGCGGAGCTGGATTCGGCCAGGAAGGAAGCCGACTCGCTGCACCGCAAGCTGCGCGCGGCGGTCAGCGACGTCAAGCGTGGCGAGGCCGCCCTGCGCAAGATCCAGGGCGAGATCGAGGCGGCACGCGCCGAGGGGCAGGCACAGGTGTCCGCCGCCGAGAGCGAGACACGGCGGCTGAAGGCACGGCTCGGCGAGGCGGAAGCCGCCCTGGAGGCCACCCGCAGGGCGGCGCGCGAGGGGCGCAGCGTCGAGGACATGCGGGTACGGCTGCTGCTCGACACGGTGCTCGACGCGGCCCAGGGGCTGCGGCGGGAGCTGGCGTTGCCTCCCGTGTCCGTCCGTCCGGCGGAGACCGTCGATGCGGTCGAACCGGGACGAATGACGCCGAAGGACATCGCCGCGCGTGCTTTGTCCGAGAACGACCCGGCGATTCTCGACCAGTTGCTCGCGCTGCCGCAGGCGCATCTGGTCGTCGACGGCTACAACGTCACCAAGACCGGCTATCCCCAGATGCCGCTGGAGAAGCAGCGGTTGAGGCTGCTCGGGCAGCTCTCGCAGCTCGCCGCGCAGACCGGGGCCGAGGTGACCTGTGTCTTCGACGGGGCCGAGCTGGCCGCGCCGGTGCTGCTGGCGCCGCCGCGCGGGGTGCGGGTGCTGTTCTCCAAGGCCGGCGTCACGGCGGACGAGTTGATCCGCCAGCTGGTGCGCGCGGAGCCGCCGGGCCGTCCGGTCATCGTCGCCTCGACCGACCGTGAGGTCGCCGACGGGGTCGCCCGCGCGGGCGCGCGGCCGGTCGCCTCGGCGGTGCTTCTCAAGCGTTTTTCGCGCGCCTAGACCCGTCCGGCCAACTGCACTGTTGGTCCCTTGAGTCGCGTACGCCCCAACGGCAACGTACGAACTGAATGCCCGAATTGGCGAAACCTTCACGCCACGTAGGGTCAGTCGCGTATCACTGCACGTGAGTTGAGTGCAAAGAATGCGCGGCGGCACCAACATTTTTCGCGTGAGGATTTGAACTGATCACAGGGAGGTCACTAGGGTCTGGCCTCGAACCTCCACTCGGGTGATCACTCATTGGGAGTGACGGTGGAGGAACACCGCCCGCCGGCGTGTCGGTAGGCGGCTGGAGGAAGAAGGAGCTCGCCTTCGTGGCGTCCCACCGTCGACCCAAGCAGCCGAGCCGCACTCGTGTGACCGTGCTCACCACCGCCGCCGCTGCCGCCGTGGCCTTCAGCGCCAACGCGGCCAACGCCGCGCCGAGCGAGAAGCCGAGCAAGGACGAGGTCAAGGCGAAGGTCGACGCACTCTACGAGCAGGCGGAGCACGCCACCGAGAAGTTCAACGGGGCCAGGGAGAAGCAGGAGAAGCTCCAGAAGGAGATCTCCACCATCCAGGACAACGTCGCCCGCGGCCAGGAAGAGCTCAACGAGCTGCGCGACGGGATAGGCCTGGCAGCCGCCGCCCAGTACCGCACCGGCTCCATCGACTCCTCCCTCCAGCTCTTCCTCTCCTCCGACCCGGACGACTACCTCGACAAGGCCTCCACGCTCGACCAGTTGAGCAGCCAGCAGGTCGAGGCCCTGAAGAAGATTCAGGACAAACAGCGCGAACTCGCCCAGCAGCGCTCCGAGGCCTCCGCAAAGCTCAAGGACCTCGCCTCCACCCGAGCCGAACTGGGCAAGAAGAAGAAGGAAGTCCAGGGCAAGCTCGCCGAGGCGCAGAGGCTGCTCAACACCCTCACGGCCGCGGAGAAGGCAGCGCTCGCCGAAGAGGAGGCCCGCGCCAGCCGCTCCGCCAGCGAGCGGGTCGAACTCGGCAACGACACCTCCGCCTCCAGCCGTGCCGCCGCCGCCTTCCAGGCCGCCCAGAGCAAGATCGGCTCCCCCTACGTCTACGGCGCCTCCGGCCCGTCCTCCTTCGACTGCTCCGGCCTGACCTCCTGGGCCTACGCCCAAGCCGGCGTCACCATCCCCCGCACCTCGCAGGCGCAGGCAAGCGCCGGCACGCGGATCTACTCGCAGAGCGCCCTCCAGGTCGGCGACCTCGTCCTCTTCTACGGCGACCTGCACCACGTCGGCTTCTACGCCGGCAACGGCCAGATCCTGCACGCCCCGCGCACCGGCACGGTCGTCCGCTACGAGTCGATCAACAACATGCCGTTCCAGTTCGGCGTCCGCATCTGACGGAATCCCTCGTCGCCTCCGGGGGTTGAGTGCCCCCGAACGGGCGAATCGCCGAAACTCGCGCTGACCCCCACCCCGCCGATGACCTGCGTCAGAGGCGGGGCATCGTGTTGCGCACCGGCCGGGGTCGTTGGTGACAGCCCGGTCACGGGGCTACTGTCTGCCGCGTTTCCCTCGACACGGACCCCGGTCCGTACGCCGGGGGAGCAGTCCGTGTCCGCCAGCGGAAGGAGTGCGGCTTCCCGTGGGGTCCCATCGACGCCTTGTACCGTCCGGGTTCGACCGGGGCGCCAGTGCCGCCCTGTGCGCCCTGTCCGCCGCAGCCGCGGCCCTCGGTGCCGTGCCGGCGGCCGCCGCGCCGCACGACGACACCCGCGCCGAGGTGGACCGCCTCTACGAGGAGGCCGAGCGGGCCACCGAGGCGTACAACAAGGCAGACGAGCGCGCCGATTCACTGCGCGGGCAGGTGCGTGACGCACAGGACCACATCGCCCGGCAGCAGGAGCGGATCAACGTCCAGCGGGCGGAGCTCGGTTCGCTCGCCGGCGCCCAGTACCGCTCCGGCGGCATCGACCCCACCCTCGCGCTGCTGTTCTCCGACGGCCCGGCCGACTACCTCGACAAGGCAGCCGCCCTCGACCGGATCACCGTCCACCAGGCCGGCGAGCTGAAGGACCTCCAGGAAGCCATGCGCCACCTCACGCAGGAGCGCACGGAAGCGGCCGGCAAGCTCGCCGAACTGGAGAAGAGCCGCAGGGCCGCCGCCGCCCACAAACGGACCGTCGAGCAGAAGCTCGCCGAGGCCCGCCGGTTGCTCAACTCCCTGCCGTCCGCGGAGCGCGCCGCCTTCGACCGGGCCTCCCGCTCCGGCCGGGCGGACATGCCCGGCCTCGGGGACGCCGCCCCCTCCTCTGCCCGCGCCGCCGCAGCCGTGGCCGCCGCCCGCTCCGCGCTCGGCAAGCCCTACATCTGGGGTGCGGCCGGGCCCTCCGGCTTCGACTGCTCCGGCCTGATGCAGTGGTCCTACGCCCAGGCCGGCGTCTCCCTGCCGCGCACCTCGCAGGCCCAGCGAAACGCCGGCCGGCAGGTTCCGCTCTCCCAGGCCAGGCCGGGAGACCTGGTCACCTACCGGTCGGACGCCAGCCATGTCGGGATGTACATGGGCAACGGCCAGGTCATCCACGCGCCCTACCCGGGCGCCCCGGTGCGCTACGACCCGGTCGGCATGATGCCGATCTCGTCGGTCACGAGGGTCTGACCTGGAGCCCGGGCCGCCGTACGATCGGGAAATGGCTGGTCCTGGGCGGGCGTCGAGAGCGCGACTCGTCGCGGCGCTGTGTCTGCTGCTGGTCTCCCTCGTGGCCTGCGGGGGCCGGCCCGCGACCGACAGCGCCGTGGCCGACGTACAGCGGGTCCTGGACCGGCGGGCGACCGCGATCCTCGACCGCGACCGGGCGGCCTTCCTCACCACGGGCGCGCTGAGCTGGTTCGCCAACCTCGGCGCGGTGCCGCTCGCGTCCTGGTCCTACCGGGTCACCGCCGTGCACCGCACCGGTTCCGGGGCCACCGCCGACGTCGAACTCGACTACCGCGTCCAGGGCTACGACCAGGCCCCCGTCGCCGTCGGCCGCACCCTCGACCTGAGCCGGGACGAGGACGGACGGTGGTACGTCGACGCCGAGCGGCCCGCCGCGAACACCCCCCAGCAGCTGTGGGACCAGGGCGAGGTGACCGTCGTACGGGGCGAGCACAGCCTGGTGCTGGGAGTCGGGCAGTCCGGCGAGGCGCTGCACCGGTTCGCGGATCTGGCGGACCGCGCGGTGCCGGCGGTGTCCGGGGTGTGGGGCACCCAGTGGAGCCGGCACGTGGTGGTGCTCGTACCGAGGTCCCTTGAGGGGATGGCCGGGCTGCTCGGTTCGCCCGCCTCCTCCTATCGCGGGATCGCCGCGGTCACCACCGGCGAGACGGGCGCCGCACAGACACCCGCGGACCGGATCATCGTCAATCCCGAGGCGTACGGCGTTCTCGGCGCCGTCGGCAAGCAGGTCGTGCTCACCCACGAGACCACCCATGTCGCCACCCGCACCGCCACGAGCGCCGCCACCCCGCTGTGGCTGTCCGAGGGCTACGCCGACTGGATCGGCTACCGCGCCACCGACCGCACACCGGCCGAGGCCGCCCCGGAACTGTCGCGAGCGGTGTCCGACGGCGAGGTGCCGATGGCACTCCCGGACGACAAGGACTTCGGCTTCACCTCAGACGCCGGCAAGCTGGCCCGGGCCTACGAGGGCGGCTGGATGGCCTGCCGCCTCGTCGCGGACCAGTGGGGCGAGGACCGCCTCGCCGACTTCTACCGAGCGGTGGGCGCACACGGACAGCGTCCCGGCGCGGTCGAGGACGCCATGCGCAGGGTCCTCGACACGACCCCGGAGGAGTTCACCCGCCAGTGGCGCGACTATCTGCGGGCCCGGATGTCCTGACCGGATCAGGAGGAGACGGGGGTCTCGTCGGCGCGGGCGGCCTGAGCCGGGAAGGGGGCGGGCTCGGGCTCGGGCACCGTGGAGCGCCACAGCGCGCGGGCGCCGAGGACCGAGGCGAGGACCAGGAGGCCGTTGCGGACGAACAGGAGGGCGATGCCGCGTGGGGTGCTCTGGACGACGTCCGCGAACCAGATCGGGAACTCCAGCACCGTCACGAAGCACGCCAGCAGGACCAGAGCGGCCGGCAGCCCCATGCGGCTGCCCCGGAAGCACAGACAGACCGCCGCCAGCCCGACCAGCCACACCAGGTACTGCGGGCTGATCACCCGGCTGGTGGTCGTGAACATCAGCACCGCCACGAACGCCGCGTCGGCGGCCGTGTGCGCCCGGAACCGGGTGGCCGTCAGCCGCCACAGCAGCAGCCAGCCGAAGGCGACGCCGGTCAGACACAGCGCGCCCGCGCTCACGACGTTCACATACGGGCCGAGGAATTCCACCGAGCCGTAGTTGAGCAGCACCTCTCCGTCCCAGCCGTGGTGCCGGGCCACATGGAAGACCAGGGAGCCCAGCGACTCCACCTCGGTGCCCCGGTCACGCTGGAAGGTCAGAAAGGCGAAGGCACCGGGCATGGCGATCGCGAACAGTGCCGCCACCGCGACGGCCGTCGCCCCCGCCGCCACCCAGGGGCCCCGCCTGCGCGCCGCGACGAGCAGCAGCACCGGCCACACCTTCAGCATCGCCCCGAAGCCCGCCAGCGCGCCCGCCGTCCGGGGATGCCGGCCGGCCGCGAGCAGCGCCGCGACCGCCACCGCGGTGACCATCACGTCGTAGCGGGCGTAGACGGTCGGGCCGAGCAGCGGCACGCCCGCCACCCACACCCAGGCCCCGCGCAGCGTCCTGCCGGGGCGCCGGCCCGCGTACAGCAGCAGCGACAGGGCCGCGAGGTCGGCGACGAAGGCGAGGACGAAGAAGGCCTGTGCGTACTCCAGGAAGGGCAGCAGCCCGGGGGAGAGGACCGGGAGCGCCGCGGCGGGCGGGTACTGCCAGGTCACGTCGTCGAGCGGGAAGGTGCCGGTGCGCAGTACGTCGTACCAGCCCTGGTAGATGACGGAGACGTCGCTGGTGACGTCCGGGCCCGGGAAGACGTACACCTTGAACACGAAAAGGAGCAGCGACAGCCTGGTCGCGGCCCAGGTCGCCGGCAGCCACACCAGTGACCGCCACGTGCCGCCCGTCGTCTTCACGTGATCCCTGCCCGTCCGCGTTCCGCGTTGAGGAGAACATGATGTCGCGCCCTGCTGTGAGCGTGCCATAAGGCGGCCGGCCGCGGCTGTGAGCAGCCGGTTTCGGTAGGGTCGGCGGCGATGCACAAGACCCTGATCGTCACCAACGACTTCCCGCCCCGGCCGGGCGGCATCCAGGCGTTCCTGCACAACATGGCGCTGCGGCTCGACCCCGGGCGGCTCGTCGTCTACGCCTCGACCTGGAAGCGCGGCCGGGAGGGGACCGAGGCGACCGCCGCCTTCGACGCCGAGCAGCCCTTCACCGTCGTACGCGACCGTACGACGATGCTGCTGCCGACGCCCGGGGTCACCCGGCGGGCCGTCGGGCTGCTGCGCGAGCACGGGTGCACCTCGGTGTGGTTCGGGGCGGCCGCGCCGCTCGGGCTGATGGCCCCGGCGCTGCGCAGGGCGGGCGCCGAGCGGCTGGTGGCCACGACCCACGGCCATGAGGCCGGCTGGGCGCAGCTGCCCGCCGCGCGTCAGCTGCTGCGCCGGATCGGGGAGTCCACGGACACGATCACCTACCTCGGCGAGTACACGCGCTCGCGGATCGCGGCCGCGCTGACCCCGGACGCGGCCGCGCGGATGGTGCAGCTGCCGCCGGGCGTCGACGAGAAGACCTTCCACCCCGGCTCGGGGGGCGACGAGATCCGGGCGCGGCTGGGGCTGACCGACCGGCCGGTGGTCGTCTGCGTCTCCCGGCTGGTGCCGCGCAAGGGGCAGGACACGCTGATCCTGGCCATGCCGCGGATCCTGGCCGCGGAGCCGGAGGCCGTCCTGCTGATCGTGGGCGGCGGGCCGTACGAGAAGGACCTGCGCGGGCTCGCGCAGGAGACCGGGGTCGCCGGCTCGGTGCGCTTCACCGGGGCGGTGCCCTGGTCCGAACTGCCCGCGCACTACGGCGCCGGCGACGTGTTCGCGATGCCGTGCCGGACCCGCCGGGGCGGCCTCGATGTCGAGGGCCTCGGCATCGTGTACCTGGAGGCCTCCGCGACCGGACTGCCCGTGGTCGCCGGAGACTCGGGCGGCGCCCCCGACGCCGTACTGGACGGCGAAACCGGCTGGGTCGTCCCCGGCGGCTCCCCCACGGACACGGCCGACCGCATCACCACCCTCCTCGCCGACCCCGAACTACGCCAGAGGATGGGCGAACGGGGCCGAGCCTGGGTCGAGGAGAAATGGCGCTGGGACATCCTGGCCGAGCACTTGAAGGAACTCCTCTAGGGCAGCGCCCCTTTCAGGGGCGCGGGGAACGGCGCGACAAGCCACACACAACCCGCAGTCGCCCGCCGGCGGGCACCCGGCACCCCAGATGGCGCCCCAAATAAAGGCGAAGCCCCTAGGCGGAACCGGAAAATCCGCTCATGCTGCGCACATGACAGTAAAACTGATGCAGCGTCAGCTGACAAGACGTCAAATCCTAGGCATGCTCGCCCTCCAGACCGCCGCCACGGCAGGCCTCACCCGCATCGGTCTCCAGTCCGCCTCCGCCGTAGAACCCGAACCCGTCGACAACGCCCCCGCCATCGTGATCGGCTCCGGCTACGGCGGCGCCGTGGCCGCCCTCCGCCTCGGCCAGGCCGGCATCCGCACCCTCGTCCTGGAGATGGGCCGCCTGTGGAACACCCCCGGCTCCGACGGCAAGGTCTTCTGCTCCACGGCCGCCCCGGACCAGCGCTCCATGTGGTTCCGCACCCGCACCGAGGCCCCGCTGTCCACCTTCCTGTGGCTGGACGTCGTCAACAAGGACATCAGCCCTTATCCGGGAGTCCTGGACCGCGTGCACTTCGCCGACATGTCCGTGTACGTGGGCCGCGGCGTGGGCGGCGGCTCGCTGGTCAACGGCGGGATGGCGGTCACCCCGCTCCCGTCGTACTTCAGCGAGCAGTTCCCGACCGTGGACGCCGGTGAGATGTACGGAACCTACTTCCCGCGCGCCCGTTCCATGCTCGGTGTCAACACCGTCGACCCCGCCTGGTTCGAGTCCACGGAGTGGTACCGGTTCACCCGCATCTCCCGCAAGCACGCACAGCGGACCGGCCTGCGGACCACCTTCGTGCCGAACGTCTACGACTTCGGCTACATGCAGCGCGAGGCGGCCGGCACGGCGACCAGATCGGCGCTCGGGCAGGAGGTGATCTACGGCAACAACCACGGCAAGCGCAGCCTCGACAAGACCTACCTCGCCTCCGCGCTCGGCACCGGGAACGTCACCATCAACACCATGGAGCGGGTCAGGGCGGTCCACCGGGCCGCCGACGGGACGTACGTCCTGACCGCCGACCGCATCGACACCACCGGCACGGTCGTCGAGACCAAGGAGTACGGCTGTACGTACCTCTTCCTCGCCGGCGGCAGCATCGGCACCACCGAACTCCTCGTCCGCGCACGGGAGACGGGCACGCTGCCCGCCCTCGACGCGAGCGTCGGCACCGGCTGGGGAACCAACGGCAACGTGATGCTGGGCCGCGCCAACCATCTGTGGGACACGGTCGGCGCCAACCAGTCGACCATGCCCGTCATGGGCATCGACGACTGGGCCAACACCGCCAATCCGGTCTTCGCCGAGATCGCTCCGCTGCCCACCGGCCTGGAGCACTGGGTCAGCCTCTATCTGGCGATCACCAAGAACCCGCAACGGGCGTCGTTCTCGTACGACGCGGGAACGGACAAGGTCGGGCTCGGCTGGACGGCGGCCCAGAGCGCCGTCTCCGTCGCGATGGCCAAGAAGCTGTTCGACCGGATCAACCTGGCGAACGCCACCATCTACCGCTACGACCTGTTCGGCTCGTCGAGCAAGGCCTTCGCCGACGACTTCACCTACCACCCGCTGGGCGGCTGTGTGCTGGGCAAGGCGACCGACGACTACGGGAGGGTGAAGGGATATCCGAAGCTGTACGTCACCGACGGCTCGCTCGTGCCGGGGTCGATCGGGGTGAACCCGTTCGTGACGATCACCGCGCTCGCCGAACGGACGATGGCGCGGGTCCTCGTCGAGGACACCGCGCCATGAGCCGTCGCAGGAGCGAGGGGGGCTACTTCTGGTAGATCGCCTCGATCTCGTTCGCGTAGTCCTTCGCCACCACGTTGCGCTTGAGCTTCAGGGACGGCGTCAGGTGGCCCGACTCCTCCGAGAACTGGGAGGACAGAATGCGGAACTTCCGCACCGATTCCGCCTTCGACACCGCGGCGTTGCCGTCGTCGACCGCCGACTGGATCGCGGCCAGCAGGTCGGGGTCCGCGTGCAGCGACGCCGCGGTGGAGCCCTGTGGCTTGCCGTGCTCGGCGGCCCAGCGGCCCAGGAACTCCTCGTCGACGGTGATCAGCGCGCCCACGAACGGCCGCCCGTCGCCCACCACCATGCACTCCGCGACCAGGGCGTGCGCCCGGATGCGGTCCTCGATCACGGCCGGGGCGACGTTCTTGCCGCCCGCGGTGACGATGATCTCCTTCTTGCGGCCGGTGATCCTCAGGTAGCCGTCCTCGTCGAGGGTGCCGATGTCACCGGTGTGGAACCAGCCGTCGGCCAGCGCCTCCGCGGTAGCCGCCTCGTTGTTCCAGTAGCCCTTGAACAGGTGTTCCCCGTGCAGCAGCACCTCGCCGTCGTCCGCGATCCGCACCACCGAGCCGGGCAGCGGCTGGCCGACCGTGCCGATCTTCTGCCGGTCCCAGGGGTTGAAGGCGGTGGCGGCACAGGACTCGGTCAGGCCGTAGCCCTCCAGGACCGTGAAGCCGATACCGCGGAAGAAGTGGCCGAGGCGCTCGCCCAGCGGGGCGCCGCCGGAGATGGCGTACTCGCCCCGGCCGCCGAGCACCGCGCGCAGCTTGCTGTAGACGAGCTTGTCGAACGTCTTGTGCTTGATCTTCAGACCGAAGGACGGGCCCGAGGGCGTGTCCAGGGCCTTGCTGTAGGCGATCGCCGTGTCGGCCGCCTTGTCGAAGATCTTGCCCTTGCCGTCGGCCTGCGCCTTGGCGCGCGCCGAGTTGTAGACCTTCTCGAAGACGCGCGGCACGCCCAGGATCAGCGTCGGCCGGTACGCGGCCAGCTCGTCGGTGAGGTTCTTGATGTCCGGCACATTGCCCAGCTTGATCGGCGCCATCATCGGCGCGATCTGCACGAGCCGCCCGAAGACATGCGCGAGCGGCAGGAAGAGCAGGACGGAGCACTCGCCGGTACGGAACAGCGGCCGCAGACGCTCCACGATGTTCCCGCACTCGGCGAAGAAGCTGCGGTGGGTCAGCACACAGCCCTTGGGCCGGCCGGTGGTGCCGGAGGTGTAGACGATCGTCGCCGGGTCGTCCGCCTTGGCGATCGAGCTGCGCTCCTCGACGGTGGCGTCGCTGATGTCCTTGCCGAGCCGGTCCAGCTCCTCGATCCCGCTGGCCTCGATCTGCCAGACGTGCTTGAGGGCGGGCAGCCGGTCGCGCACCGCGTCGACGGCGGCCGCATGGCCGTCCAGCTCCACGATGCAGGCGGTGGCGCCCGAGTCGGAGAGGATCCACTCGACCTGCTCCGGCGAGCTGGTCTCGTACACCGGAACCGTGATCGCGCCCGCGCACCAGATCGCGAAGTCGAGCAGCGTCCACTCGTAGCGGGTACGGGACATCAGACCCACGCGGTCGCCCGGCTGGACGCCGGAGGCGATGAGGCCCTTGGCGGCGGCGTGTACCTCCGCGAGGAACGCGGTGGCGGTCACGTCGTGCCAGACACCGCCCACCTTGCGGGCGATGACGGCGACATCGGGATGCTGCGCGGCGTTTCTGCGGACGATGTCGGTGAGATTGCCGTCCGAAGGGACCTCGTACAAAGCCGGAAGGCTGAACTCGCGCAAGACTGCTGCTCCTCATAGGGCGCCGGCGCCACGACGTTGTGCGATGCGACGGTGCGGTCCAAGGCTCGGTCAGGTGCTCAGGGATTCAGAAGTTGAAATCCTGAGCACGACTGGACTGCCCGGACGTTACCCGCCGGTATGGCTTTTTCGACAGGGGTTCCCGGCGAGATGTTCCCTGCGTCACACAGAAGGGTGTTCCTTCGCGCACAGTAGTCCACCGGTGCCCCGCGGACTAACTGACTGGCCAGTAGCCTCGGGTCGACCGCCACTGTTCACGTATGCCGCACACGCTTACCCTTGATCGCCATGGCATCCACACCAGGCGGCAACCGCAGGACGCGGGTCCATGTGGTCAGCGATGTGCACGGCAACGCCCGCGACCTGGCCCGCGCCGGAGAGGGCGCCGACGCCCTGATCTGCCTGGGTGACCTCGTCCTCTTCCTGGACTACGCCGACCACTCGCGCGGCATCTTCCCCGACCTGTTCGGCGTCGAGAACACCGACCGCATCGTCGCACTGCGCACCGCCCGCCGCTACGAGGAGGCGCGGGAGTTCGGCGCCCGGCTGTGGGCGGGCATCGGCGCCGACCGGGCGGTCGCGATCGAGAAGGCCGTGCGACGCCAGTACGCCGAGCTGTTCGCCGCGTTCCCCGCACCGACGTACGCGACATACGGCAATGTCGACATGCCGACACTGTGGGGTGAGTACGCCCGGCCCGGCACGACCGTGCTCGACGGGGAGCGGGCCGAGATCGGCGGCTGGGTCTTCGGCTTCGTGGGCGGCGGCCTGAGGACGCCCATGCGCACCCCGTACGAGATCAGCGACGAGGAGTACGCCGCGAAGATCGAGGCCGTGGGGGAGGTGGACGTGCTGTGCACGCACATCCCGCCGGAGGTGCCCGAGCTGGTCTACGACACGGTCGCCCGCCGCTTCGAACGCGGAAGCCGGGCCCTGCTGGACGCGATCCGCCGCACCCGGCCCCGGTACGCGCTGTTCGGCCATGTCCACCAGCCGCTGGTGCGGCGGATGCGGATCGGGGCGACCGAGTGCGTCAACGTCGGTCACTTCGCCGGGTCCGGGCAGCCGTGGGCGCTGGAATGGTGAGAGACCCCAGGTGGGGGTGAAGCCGGGCGGCCCGTGCGCGGTAGCCTTCACGCTGCACACACGTGCGTAGGACGACCTCAGTACCGGCCCGCATCTGGAGGAGCCACGGCGATGGCGGAACACACCAGCTCGAGCATCACGATCGAGGCGGCACCGGCCGACGTCATGGCGGTGATCGCCGACTTCGCCCGCTACCCGGACTGGACCGGCGAGGTGAAGGAGGCCGAGGTCCTCAAGACCGACGAGCACGGCCGTGCCGAGCAGGTCCGCCTGGTCATGGACGCCGGCGCCATCAAGGACGACCAGACCCTCGGCTACACCTGGACCGGCGATCACGAGGTCTCCTGGACCCTGGTCAAGTCCCAGATGCTGCGCTCCCTCGACGGCTCGTACATTCTCAAGCCGGCCGGCGCCGGCTCGACCGAGGTGACGTACCAGCTGACGGTGGACGTCAAGATCCCGATGCTGGGCATGATCAAGCGCAAGGCGGAGAAGGTCATCATCGACCGGGCGCTGGCGGGACTGAAGAAGAGGGTGGAGTCGGGCTCCTAGCCGATCCGGTTGCCGCTGTCGGCAGTCGTTCGGCAACGAGCCTGGACCCCTGCCTCGGTTACCGTTCACCCTCATGCGCACCATCCTGATCACGGGCCCGGGCGGCAGCGGCCGTACGACACTGGCGGCCGCCACCGCGCTCACCGCCGCCCGCGAGGGCACCCGCACCCTCGTCCTCAGCGCCGACCGCACCGACACCCTCGGCGCCGCCCTGGGCACCGGGACCGGCCCGGCCCCGCAGGAGATCGCGCCCCACCTCACGACCTGGCGCCCGGACGCGACCGAGGGGTTCCGCGAGGACCTCACCGCGTTCCAGGCCCGCGCGGCCTCCGCCTTCGAACTCCTCGGCGCCCGCCGCCTCGACCCCGAGGAACTCACCCCCCTCCCCGGCGCCGAGGAGCTCGCCCTGCTGCGCGCCCTGCGCGACGCAGCCCTCGCCGAGAGCCATGACCTCCTGGTCGTCGACCTCCCGCCCACCCACGAGGCCCTCGCACTGCTCGCCCTGCCCGAGGAACTGCGCCGTTATCTGCGCAGGCTGCTCCCGCCCGAGCGGCAGGCGGCCCGCGCCCTGCGCCCGGTCCTCGGCCGCCTCGCCGGCGTCCCCATGCCCGCGGAATGGCTGTACGAGACGGCCGCTCGCTGGGACCTGGAACTCGCCGCCGTGCAGGCTGTCCTCGCCGACCGCGACACGGTCGTACGGCTGGTCGCCGAACCCGGCCCGGCCGGCACCGACGCCGTCCGCACCGCCACGCTCGCCCTCGCCCTGCGCGGTCTGCGCCCCGATCGGCTGGTCGCGAACCGTGTGCTGCCGGAACCCGTGGCGGACAGCTGGCTCGCCGGGCCTCACGCCCAGCAGCGCAAGGCCCTGGACGAGTGGCAGGAGTCGTACGACGTCCGGAATGTCCCCCATCTCGGCCGGGACCCGCGCGGCAGCGACGACCTCGCCGCGCTCCGCGTGCCCGGGGTCAACGGCACCGCCTCCACCATCGAGTGGCCGGTCACCGACCGGCTCGCCGAGGACGGTGTGCTGGTCTGGCACATCCCGCTGCCCGGGGCGACAAGGGACGAGCTGGACCTCGTCCGGCGCGGCGACGAACTCGTCGTCACGGCAGGGCCGTTCCGCCGTATCGTGCCCCTGCCGTCCGCCCTGCGCCGCTGCACCGTCGACGGGGCCGGACTGAAGGGGGGCGAGCTGCGCGTCCGGTTCACGCCGGACCCTGACCTCTGGCCCCGGACGCAGTGAACCGTGCACTCCCGTTCGGGTAACGTCGTAGAGACGAACCGTAGTCAGGAGTCCGTCATGAGCGAAGAGCTCCCCCCGTCCGACGCCCCCGAGGACCCGGCGGCCGACGAGGTACGGGCGACCGACGCCGACGCCTGGGCGACGGCGTGTGCCGAGGATCTCGCGGAGGAGAAGGCCCGCCGCCGCGAGCAGTACGGGCCGCCGCCCGGCTCGGCCGCCGAGGAACTGCGCAAGCTCGTCGACGCCGTCACCGACAAGCTGTCCTCGATCCAGTCCCCGCTGCTCGGCGCGGTCGCCGGACCCGCCGCCCAGCAGGTGGTCAAGCAGGTGGTCCAGCAGGCCAAGGCCGCCGTCGAGCCCGTCATCGAACGCAACCCGGACGTCTTCGACCACCTCGCGGCGGCCGGCAACGAACTCCTCGCCGCCTACCGCTCCGCGGTCCAGGCCCAGGAACGACGGTGGACGACCGAGGAGAAGGACCCGCGCGATCTCGGCGACGGGGGCGACGACGCCGGTCCCGGAGAGCGCATCGACTTGGACTGAAGGGCGCCGATCCCTGTGCCGCCGCAGGGCCGTCCGCCGACCGGACGACGGGAAACCGGCGGCGGGGCCTCGGGTACGGTGGGCCGTAGCGGGGCTCGACCGAAACTGAGGGATTCATGGGACTCACCATCGGCGTCGACATCGGCGGCACGAAGATCGCGGCCGGCGTGGTCGATGAGGAAGGCAACATCCTCTCGACCTACAAGGTGCCGACCCCGGGCACGCCCGAGGCGATCGTGGACGCCATCGCCTCGGCGGTGGAGGGTGCGCACGCCGGTCACGAGATCGTCGGCGTGGGCATCGGTGCCGCCGGCTATGTCAACCGCCAGCGCTCCACGGTCTACTTCGCCCCCAATATCGACTGGCGCCAGGAGCCGCTGAAGGAGAAGGTGGAGGCCCGTGTGGGCCTCCCCGTCGTCGTGGAGAACGACGCCAACGCGGCCGCCTGGGGCGAGTACAAGTTCGGCGCCGGCAAGGGCCACCGCAACGTCATCTGCATCACCCTCGGCACCGGCCTCGGCGGCGGCATCATCATCGGCAACAAGCTGCGCCGCGGCCACTTCGGCGTGGCCGCCGAGTTCGGCCACATCCGGATGGTCCCGGACGGCCTGCTGTGCGGCTGCGGCTCGCAGGGCTGCTGGGAGCAGTACGCCTCCGGGCGGGCCCTCGTCAGATACGCCAAGCAGCGCGCCAACGCCACCCCCGAGAGCGCGGAGGTCCTGCTCGGGCTGGGCGACGGCACCCCCGACGGCATCGAGGGCAAGCACATCTCCATGGCCGCCCGGCAGGGCGACCCGGTCGCCGTCGACTCCTACCGCGAGCTGGCCCGCTGGGCCGGCGCCGGCCTCGCCGACCTCGCCTCCCTCTTCGACCCCTCCGCCTTCATCGTCGGCGGCGGCCTCTCCGACGAGGGCGAACTGGTCCTCGACCCGATCCGCAAGTCCTACAAGCGCTGGCTGGTCGGCGGCAACTGGCGCCCGGTCGCCGATGTGATCGCGGCCGAACTCGGCAACAAGGCGGGCATGGTCGGCGCAGCAGACCTGGCCCGAGAGCCCGACCCGATCATGTAAGGCCCTGTTCACGGCGCGGTGCCTTCGCGCCCCTCCTGGGGCGCGGGGCTGTGTCGCCGTGCGGCTCCACCGCGTGGGCGCGAGGGGCCACCGCAATCCCGCAGCCGCAAACGGGCACATCACCCCGGGCCATCAGGCGCCCCAAACCCACGCCCGACCACGTATCGTGACGGCATGGTGACGCCCCCGCTCCCCAACTCCCGCACGGAACCCGACGGTTCCGCCGTCATCCGCGTCCTCAGCTACAACATCCGCTCCCTGCGCGACGACACCGCCGCCCTCGCCCGGGTGATCACCGCCTGCACCCCGGACCTGGTCCTGATCCAGGAAGCCCCCCGCTTCTTCCGCTGGCGCAAGAAACTGGCCCGCCTCGCGGCCGCGTCCGGACAGGTGATCCTCTCCGGCGGAGCCACGGCCGCGGGCCCGGCGATCCTGTGCTCGCTGCGGGCGACCGTCGAACGCACGGAGGACGTCCTGCTCCCCCTCACCCCGGGGCAGCACCGCCGCGGCTTCGCCACCGCCGTCGTCCGCTTCGGCGGCGCCCGGCTCGGTGTGCTCAGCTGCCATCTGAGCCTCCAGAAGGACGAGCGGTACGAGCAGGGCGGCATGCTCCTCGACCGGCTCGCCGGGATGGGCGTGGAGCACGCGGTGGCAGGCGGCGACATCAACGAGCGCCCCGGCGGCCCCGCGTTCACGAGACTGGCCGCCGGTCTTCAGGACTGCTGGGCGGCGGCCCCCTGGGGCAGCGAGTACACCTGGACGCCGGGCAACCCCTTCCAGCGCATCGACGCGATCTTCGCCACGAAGGGCGTCGAGGTCCTCGGCTGCGGAGTGCCTCCCCCACTCCCGGCTCTGCTCGAGCACGGGGACCCCCATGGCGGCCCCGCGGTGACCGAGGCGGACCTGAGGGCGGCCACGGACCACTTTCCGGTGCTGGCCGCTCTCAGAGTTCCCGCACTCCAGACCTGACGGCGCTAGACAACAGCTCCACGCCCCGGATCGTCGTCCTCGTCGTCGCCGGGGTTCATCCGCATCACCAGCGTGGCGAAGCCGCCCAGGAAGCCGCCGATGCCGAGCGTGGTGAGCCACCAGGTCATGTCCCAGCCGAGCACGACCGCGAGCAGCAGCAGGACCGGCCCGCCGATCACCGCGAGCCAGGCGAACTTCGCGGTCGTGTCGGCGGCCGGCAGCGGCGGCGGCTCCGGGGGTACGAAGTGGCCCTCGTCGTCCTCGTCGAAGTCCTCCTCGGACGGCTCCGGGACGGTGTAGTCGCGCGGGCCGACGCCGGGCGCGAAGGAGATGGAGCCGCCCAGCGGACCCGCGGGCTTCTCCGCCTGCTTCTCCTTCCCCGCGTCGATCTCGCCCTTCTCGCCGTTCTCGTCCCTCTCGTCCTTCTCGTCCTTCGGCTTCTCGTCGTGGGGCTCCGGCTCCGGCAGCGCCAGGTCCTCGACCGACTTGAAGGGCTTGGCGCCCGGCGGGTCCGGCGGCTCCGCGCCGTACCCGGCGACGATCGCGGCCCAGGCGGCCGCCTCGTCGATGGGGACGCCCTTCTCGTCCGGCTCGCGGTCCTCGCGGTCGGAGTCGTGCTCAGCCACCTGTGGCCGTCCCTTCCTGCCTGCGTGTCTGACCCGCGCCCGATGTCTCCTTGCCGGCACCGGGTGCGAGCCGGTCGATGAACGCGAAGCTCTCCTCGAAGATCCGCTCCGCGTCATGGTCCAACGTCGCGACGTGGTAGCTGTGTTCCAGCAGGATCTCCGTCACGTCCGTCGAGGAGACCCGGCCGAGGACCCGCTCGGAGTCGGCCGGCGGCACCACATGGTCCTGCGGGCTGTGCAGGAGCAGCAGCGGCTGGGTGACCTGCGGCAGCTCGCCGTCCACCAGCCGGAAGAACAGACGCAGGGAGTGCGCCGCGTGCAGCGGCACCCTGTCGTACCCCAGCTCCGTGACGCCCTCCTTCGCGATGTCGCTCACGATGCCCTTCGTCGTCGGGACGAAGTGACGGACCACCGGAAGGGCGTGCGCGGTCGCGCCGTGCACCTTGTTGGCGGGGTTGACGGCGATGATCCCGCCGACCGCGTCGCCGTGCTTGGCCGCGAGGCGGAGCGCCAGCGCGGCACCCATCGACAGGCCGGCCACGAACACCTTCTCGCAGCGCTCGCCCAGCAGGCGCAGCTCGCGGTCCACCTCCGCGTACCAGTCCTGCCAGCCGGTGAGCTGCATGTCCTCCCAGCGCGTGCCGTGCCCGGGCAGCAGCGGCAGCGAGACGGACAGCCCGCGCCCGGCGAGATGCTCCGCCCAGGGGCGCAGCGACTGGGGCGAGCCGGTGAAGCCGTGGCAGAGGAGGACGCCTGCCTCCCCGCCCTCGTGGCGGAACGGCTCGGCTCCGGGGAGCACCGGCACCTTCGGGTCTCCTGTCCATCGGAGGGGCGTGAACAAGTCCAGGTGTGGTTCACCGTACGCGACCGCACTGACACCGACCAGGGTCGTCGGGGCCTTTGACGGAGAGCCGGGTTAAGGTCTGATCTACAGATACAGGAGGCACTCGGTTGTTGTACGGCGCGATGAAGGTATCCATCGGGGGGCCGCTGAAGCTCGCCTTCAGACCCTGGGTGGAAGGCCTGGAGAACGTACCCGCCGAGGGTGCCGCGATCCTGGCGAGCAACCACCTCTCCTTCTCGGACTCGTTCTTCCTGCCGGCGGTCCTCGACCGCAAGGTGACCTTCATCGCGAAGGCCGAGTACTTCACCACGCCCGGGGTGAAGGGCCGGCTGACGGCCGCCTTCTTCAAGGGTGTCGGCCAGCTCCCGGTGGACCGCTCCGGTGCGCGCGGCGCGGGTGAGGCCGCGATCAGGAGCGGTGTAGAGGTGCTGGAGCGCGGGGAGCTGTTCGGGATCTACCCCGAGGGCACCCGGTCGCCCGACGGCCGGCTCTACCGCGGCAAACCGGGCGGCCTCGCGCGCGTGGCGCTGGCCACCGGCGCGCCGGTCATACCGGTCGCCATGATCGACACGGAAAAGATCCAGCCGCCCGGCAAGGTCGTGCCGAAGCTGATGAGGCCCGGCATACGCATCGGCAAGCCGCTGGACTTCAGCCGCTACCAGGGCATGGAGCACGACCGGTTCGTGCTCCGGGCGGTGACCGACGAGGTCATGTACGAAATCATGAAGCTCTCCGGCCAGGAGTACGTCGACATGTACGCGGCCGCCGCCAAGCGGCAGATCGCGGAGGCGGCGAAGGCCGGGAAGGAAGCGGAGAAGGCGGAGCAGAAGGCGGCGAAGGCCGCACTCGCGCAGGCCGAGAAGGACAAGACGGACCGGGCGGACAAGGACACGTCCGCGTCCTAGACAGGGCGGCCCGGGGCTCGGAGGTGGGGGCGGTGGGGGGAATGGCCAGGCGCGAGCGCGTCATGCGCATGTCCGTCGAGCAGCCGTTGTGGCGTGCGCTCAGCGGCTACCGGGTGCTCACGATGCTGTACGCGGTCGGCCTCTTCGCCACCGCCTACGACCGGTTCGCCCGGCCCTGGGTCGCCGTCACCTACTACTGCGTCCTGTTCGTCTGGACGCTGGCCACCCTGCCGAGGGTCGCGAACGCGGCGAGCTGCACCAAGCGCTTCCTCGCCGTCGACCTGACCATCGCCCTCACCGGCATCATGCTCACGCCGGTCGCCGACGCGCACGAGCGGATCCAGGAGGGCGGTCCGACGCTGCCGTCGATCTGGACCGCGGGCTCGGTCCTGGCCTTCGCCATCAAGGGCGGCTGGCGCTGGGCGGCCCTCGCCTCCACGCTCGTCGCCGTCGCCAACCTCGTCGAGCGCGGCACCCCGGCCCGCGACACCATCCACAACGTGGTCCTCGTCTGGGTCGCCTCCATCGCCATCGGATACGTCGTCGAGGTCGCCCGCGCCTCCGAGCGCACCCTCGCCCGTGCCCTGGAGATCGAGGCCGCGACCCGTGAACGCGAGCGGCTCGCCCGCGACATCCACGACAGCGTCCTTCAGGTGCTGGCCATGGTGCAGAGGCGCGGCGCCGTCATCGGCGGCGAGGCGGCCGAGCTGGGCCGGATGGCCGGTGAGCAGGAGGTGGCGCTGCGCACGCTGGTCTCCGGCGGTCTCGTGCCCGTCTCCCGGGCCTCGGAGGACGCGTCCGAGGGGGCCGTCGTACGGACCGTGGAGGAACCGGACGACGACGGGCCGGTCGATCTGCGCATCCTGCTCGCCCCGCACGCCGCCGCGAGGGTCAGCCTCGCCGAGCCCGGTGCTCCCGTGCCGCTGCCGCCGGTCGCCGCGCGGGAGTTGGCCGCGGCCGTCGGGGCCGCTCTGGACAATGTCCGCAGACATGCCGGGGAGCACGCGCGCGCGTGGATCCTGGTCGAGGACGAGCCCGACTCCGTGATCGTGACCGTACGGGACGACGGACCCGGCATCCCCGAGGGGCGGCTCGCGCAGGCGGAGGGCGAGGGCCGCATGGGCGTTGCCCTGTCGATCCGGGGCCGGCTGCGCGATCTGGGCGGCAGCGCCGATCTGATCTCGGTGCCCGGCCAGGGGACGGAGGTCGAGCTGAAGGTACCGAAGGACACGAAGGTTTCACGGGGGAAGGCGGAGCAGCGATGACGGACACCGGCGGCCGGCAGGACCCGATCAAGGTCATGGTGGTCGACGACCACCCCATGTGGCGCGACGCCGTCGCCCGCGACCTGGCCGAGTCGGGCTTCGAGGTGGTCGCCACCGCCGGTGACGGCGACCAGGCCGTGCGCCGCGCCAGGGCGGCCGCTCCGGACGTCCTCGTGCTCGACCTCAATCTGCCCGCGAAGCCGGGGGTCCAGGTCTGCAAGGAACTCGTCGGCGCCAACCCGGCGCTGCGCGTGCTGGTGCTGTCGGCGAGCGGTGAGCACGCCGACGTACTGGAGGCCGTGAAGTCGGGTGCCACGGGTTATCTGCTGAAGTCGGCCTCGACCGAGGAGCTGCTCGACGCGGTGCGCCGCACGGCGGTCGGCGACCCCGTCTTCACGCCCGGCCTCGCGGGTCTGGTGCTCGGCGAGTACCGCCGCCTCGCCTCCGAGCCCGCGCCCGCCCCGGACACCGACCAGCCGGGCGCCCCGCAGCTCACCGACCGGGAGACCGAGGTGCTGCGGCTGGTCGCCAAGGGCCTGAGCTACAAGCAGATCGCCGAACGCCTGGTCATCTCCCATCGCACGGTCCAGAACCATGTGCAGAACACCCTCGGGAAGCTGCAATTGCACAACCGTGTGGAGCTGGTGCGCTACGCGATCGAGCGGGGGCTTGACGACGCGTAAACCAACCATCTGACGATTCACCGGAATTGCCGTTCCCGCGCCCTCCTGAGTGACCTGGATCACTACTAGCGTGAACCCCAGCAGGCAACCGCGGCGAAGGGATATTTCCATGCGGGTCGGAGTACTCACCGGAGGCGGCGACTGCCCCGGGCTCAACGCCGTCATCCGGGGCATCGTGCGTAAGGGCGTGCAGCAGTACGGCTATGACTTCGTCGGCTTCCGGGACGGCTGGCGAGGGCCCCTCGAAGGCGACACCGTCCGTCTCGACATCTCCGCCGTGCGTGGCATCCTGCCCCGTGGCGGCACCATTCTCGGATCCTCGCGGACGAATCCGCTCAAGCAGGACAACGGCATCCGCCGTATCAAGGAGAATCTGGCCAAGCTGGAGATCGAAGCGCTGATCACGATCGGCGGCGAGGACACCCTGGGGGTCGCCGCGCGGCTGTCCGACGAGTACGGCGTGCCGTGCGTCGCCGTCCCGAAGACGATCGACAACGATCTGTCGGCCACCGACTACACCTTCGGTTTCGACACGGCGGTCGGTATCGCGACGGAGGCGATCGACCGGCTGCACACCACCGCCGAGTCGCACATGCGGGTTCTGGTCTGCGAGGTGATGGGCCGCCACGCCGGCTGGATCGCCATCCACTCGGGCCTGGCCGGTGGCGCGAACGTCATCCTGATCCCCGAGCGGCGCTTCGACGTGGACCAGGTGTGCGCCTGGGTGACCTCCCGCTTCAAGGCGTCGTACGCGCCGATCGTGGTCGTCGCGGAGGGAGCCATGCCGCAGGACGGGGACATGGTTCTCAAGGACGAGTCGCTGGACTCCTTCGGACATGTGCGGCTGTCCGGCGTCGGCGAGTGGCTGGCGAAGGAGATCGAGAAGCGCACCGGCAAGGAGGCCCGTACGACCGTCCTCGGGCACATCCAGCGGGGCGGCACCCCGAGCGCCTTCGACCGCTGGCTCGCCACCCGCTTCGGGCTGCACGCCATCGAGGCCGTCCGGGACGGCGACTTCGGCAAGATGGTCGCGTTGCGCGGCACGGACATCGTCCGCGTCCCGATCGGCGACGCGACGGTCAGGCTGAAGACGGTGGATCCCGCGCTGTACGAGGAGGTCGGGGTGTTCTTCGGCTGACCGCACCTGGCCCGGTGCACCGGGCCACGGGCCGTATATTCGCCGTATTCGGACCGTGGCCCGGCAGAACGGGAGAGGTTGTGGAGATTCTCGCCTTCGGTGTGCAGGCCGACGAGAAGCCCCTGATCGTGCAGGCCTTCCAGGACCACGAGGTCCGCTGCCTGGATGTCTTCCTCAACGAGGACACCGCCCCCATCGCGGCCGGCTACGAGGTCGTCTCGACCAGCGTCAACGCCGAACTCGGCCCCCGCGTCCTGCAGATCCTCGATGCCGGCGGCACCCGGATGATCGCCCAGCGCTCCACCGGGTTCAACAACATCGACCTCAGGACCGCCGAACGTCTAGGCATGACGGTCGCCCGGGTCTCGTCCTACTCGCCCTACTCGGTCGCCGAGTTCGCCTGGACCCTCGCCATGGCGGTCAACCGCCGGATCGTCCGGGCCTCCATCCGCACCCGCGACTTCGACTTCCGCCTCGACGGCCTGCTGGGCCGTGACATGCACGGGAGGACCGCCGGGATCCTCGGCACCGGAAAGATCGGCGAGGCGTTCAGCCGGATCGCCCACGGCTTCGGCATGAGGCTCCTCGGCTGGGACGTGGCCGAGAACCCGGCCTGTGCGGAACTCGGCATGACATACGTCTCCAAGGAGCAGCTCCTCGCCGAGTCCGACCTGATCACCCTGCATGTCCCGCTGATGCCCGAGACCCAGCATCTGCTCGACGCCGCAGCCCTGAAGGCGATGAAGGACGACGCGATCCTGGTGAACTCCAGCCGCGGCGGCCTGATCGACACCGCGGCCCTCGTCATGGAACTGCGCGAGGGCCGCTTCACGGGTGTCGGACTGGACGTCTACGAGGCGGAGGCCGGCATCTTCTACCTCGACAAGTCCCTGGAGACCGTCGAGGACGACACCCTGGCCCGCCTCGTCACCTTCCCCAACGTCCTGGTCACCTCCCACCAGGCGTACTACACCGAGGACGCGGTCCGGCAGATCATCGACGCCACCGTGCGCAACGTCCTCGACTACAGGGCCGGCCGCCGCTCCGGGAACGTGCTGGTGCCGCGGAGCTGACCCACCAGTTCCCGGACGACCGCGGCGCCGTTCAGCGTGAGCACCGACTCCGGGTGGAACTGGACCGCGGCGACTGCGCTCCTGGGCGCGCCTCCGGGACGACGTGGCCCGCGCAGGGCGTGCACCTCGCCGCTCGCGCTGCGGCTGACCTCGATGCCGTGCGCGGCCAGCTCCGCGGCCGCATCGTCGTCGCAGTGCGCCACGAAGCTGTTGTAGAAGCCGACGGTCTCCGGCCGCCCGAACAGATCGATCTCCGTCTGCGCCCCCTGGTACGGAACCTCCTTCCGTACGATCCGAAGGCCCAGCTCGGCCGCGATCAGCTCGTGCCCGAGGCAGACACCGAGGACGCCGTGCCGGTGCCCCCGGATCACCTCGGCCGTCAGGGCGCGCAGGAACCGCATCTTGGGGTCGGCCACATCCCCCGGATCACCCGGCCCCGGACCGAGGACGACCGGCCCCTCGTGCGCGAGCACCGCCTCGCGCAGCCCCGGCACGTCGAACCGCCGGACGGTCACCTCCAGGCCGCTGGAACGCAGGACATGGGCGAGCATCGCCGTGAAGGTGTCCTCCCCGTCGACGACCAGGGCGTGGCCTTCGAGGGCGCCCGACCTCTCCTGCATCCGCAGCCAGAAGGGGGCGAGCGAAGCCCGTCGCCCGTCCAGCGCGGCCCGCACCCGCGGGTCGTCGGCCAGCCGCGGCCGTACGCTCTCCTCCCGCGGCCTCCGCGCGCGCACGCCCAGCGCCGCCAGCACCCCCGCCGCCTTGGCATGCGTCTCCGCGACCTCGCCCGCCGGGTCCGAGCCCCGGACGAGGGTGGCGCCGACGGGCACCCGCAGCCCCCCGTCCCTGTCGATGTCGGCGGTCCGGATGAGAATGGGGGAGTCGAGGGTCTGGGCACCGCCCGAGTCCCGGCCCAGGAGCGCCAGCGCTCCGGCGTAGTAGCCGCGCCCCCCGGCCTCGTGCCGCTCGATGACCCGGCACGCGTTCTGCACCGGCGAGCCGGTGACGGTCGCGGCGAACATGGTCTCCCTCAGCACCTCCCGAGCATCCAGCGACGACCGGCCGCGCAGCTCGTACTCGGTGTGCGCGAGGTGCGCCATCTCCTTCAGCCGCGGCCCGACGACGACCCCGCCCATGTCGCCGACCGTGCACATCATCTTGAGCTCCTCGTCGACGACCATCGACAGCTCCTCGATCTCCTTGCCGTCGGCGAGGAAGCCGAGCAGGTGCTCGGATGACGGCCCCTCGGCGGGATAGCGGTACGTCCCGCTGATCGGGTTCATGACGACCGTGCCGCCGGACATCCGCACATGCACCTCGGGACTGGCGCCGACCAGGGTCCGCTCGCCGGTGTGCACGACGAAGGTCCAGTACGCTCCCCGCTCCCCTTCCAGGAGCCGCCGGAACAGCGCGAGCGCGTCGGCGCGCCCGAACCCCGGGAGCTCACCCTCGTACGTCCGCCGGATCACGAAGTTCGCGCCCTCGCCACGCCCGATCTCCTCCCGCAGCACCCGCCCGACGATCTCCGCGTACTCCTCGTCGCCGACGTCGAAGCCACCGCCCTCGACGCGCACGTCGTGCGACGGGAGCCGGTCCAGGGCGTCGGCGAGCGGGATGCCGTACGACTCCTCGGGCGTCAGCGCCGTCAGGGGTGTGCCGTCGTCCCGGACGTCGAAGCCGCGCTCGCGGATCTGGCGGAACGGGACCAGGGCGAGGCACTCGTCGGGGAGGTCGGCGAGGCGGTCGTAGGCGGCGACCGGGCCGACGAAGACCTCGACCAGCTCCTGATCGTGACCCGGTGTGCGGCGGCGGAGCAGGGCGAAGGGGCGGGGGTCGTGCAGGAGCTGGGCCAAGTCCATGGTTCCTCTTCCGTCGATGTGCGTCGATGTCGGCGAGGAACGACCCCGGGAACGCCGAAGGCCGCCCCTCGGGCGGCCTTCGCGAAGTCTTGCGTACGCGCAGTCAGTGGGCCGCCGGGTGAGCGGTCCACCACCAGTTCTGGATCGAGTGCGCGAACATGGCAGGCACCCTACCCCAAGTCCGAGGCGTGTAGCCCGTGTCTCATTTGCTGGGCATGGCGAAGGATGCCCCACACGACCCCGTAGTGTTGAGGTCGTGACCGTGACCGCTAAGACCAGCCCGACCGCTGGCAACACCTGGCACAATCTGCCCGCGGCGCAGCAGCCCGAGTACCCCGACACCGAGGCTCTGCGCGCAGTGATCGCCGACCTCGAGTCGTATCCGCCACTCGTCTTCGCGGGCGAGTGCGACCAGCTGCGCACCCGATTGGCGGCCGTCGCCAAGGGTGAGGCGTTCCTCCTCCAGGGCGGCGACTGCGCCGAGGCCTTCGACGCGGTGTCCGCCGACCACATCCGCAACAAGCTCAAGACCCTGCTGCAGATGGGCGCCGTGCTGACGTACGCCGCGTCCGTACCCGTGGTGAAGGTCGGCCGGATCGCCGGCCAGTACTCCAAGCCGCGTTCCAAGCCGACCGAGACCCGCGACGGCGTGACGCTCCCGACCTACCGGGGCGACTCCGTCAACGGCTTCGACTTCACCGAGGCCGCCCGCGTCCCGGACCCCGAGCGTCTGAAGCGCATGTACCACGCGTCCGCCTCCACGCTGAACCTGGTGCGCGCCTTCACCACCGGCGGTTACGCCGATCTGCGCCAGGTGCACGCGTGGAACCAGGACTTCGTGAAGTCGTCCCCGTCAGGCCAGCGCTACGAACAGCTCGCCCGTGAGATCGACAACGCCCTCCACTTCATGCACGCCTGCGGGGCCGACCCGGAGGAGTTCAAGACCGTCGAGTTCTACGCCTCCCACGAGGCGCTGCTGCTCGACTACGAGTCCGCGCTGACCAGGGTCGACTCCCGTACCGGTCATCTGTACGACGTCTCCGGCCACATGGTGTGGGTCGGTGAGCGCACCCGGCAGCTGGACCACGCGCACATCGAGTTCGCCTCGAAGATCCGCAACCCGATCGGCATCAAGCTCGGCCCGACCACCACGGCCGAGGAGGCGCTGCAGTACATCGACCGCCTCGACCCGGAGCGTGAGCCGGGCCGCCTCACCTTCATCGTCCGTATGGGCGCCGACAAGATTCGCGACAAGCTCCCCGAGCTGGTCGAGAAGGTCACGGCGTCCGGCGCGGTGGTGGCCTGGGTGACCGACCCGATGCACGGCAACACCTTCGAGGCCGCCTCCGGCCACAAGACCCGCCGCTTCGACGATGTGCTCGACGAGGTCAAGGGCTTCTTCGAGGTCCACAAGAGCCTGGGCACCCACCCGGGCGGCATCCATGTGGAGCTCACCGGCGACGACGTCACCGAGTGCGTGGGCGGCGGCGACGAGATCTTCGTCGACGATCTGCACCAGCGCTACGAGACGGCCTGCGACCCGCGTCTGAACCGCAGCCAGTCCCTCGACCTGGCGTTCCTCGTCGCGGAGATGTACCGGGACCAGTAGCACTCCTGGTGCATGCGCACCTGTTACATACGTGGAGTGGGGCGCGGATCACATACGATCCGCGCCCCCCCACAAAATTTGGAAAGCAGGGTGGCGGGGAAGGGTATTT
>NZ_VZRB01000011.1:39062-241839 GCF_008806595.1 Streptomyces luteolifulvus
CCCCTTGGGGGGTCTGCCCCACTTTTACCTATGGGGGGGGGGGGCGCCCCACCCCCCCCCCCCCCCCCCCACTCCACTTTTGCGACAGCTGGGTGCCGGGTAAGGTTAGGTTAGCCTCACCGATCATGGGGACGGCACCACTTTTCGATCCCGCCGGGAGGTGAACCGCATGTACATCTGCAGTTGCTTCGGCATCACCGAGCAGCAGGTGAAGCAGCATGCGGAGGGCGGGGCCTGCACGCCTCGCCAGATCGCCTCGGCCTGCAAGGCGGGCACGGACTGCGGATCGTGCGTCCGCCGTATCCAGGCGCTGCTCGGCCGGGGCGAGTGCCCCCGCCGCGAACTGGCGGACCAGGGCAAGCCGGTTCTCGGCGAGCTGGACGAGGCGGCCTAGAGCGGGTCAGCTGTCCGGCTGCTCGATCAGCTGGGCGATGTAGAGCGCCTCGCCGAGCTTCTCCAGCAGTTCCAGCTGGGTGTCCAGATAGTCGATGTGGTGCTCCTCGTCCGCGAGAATCGACTCGAAGATGTTCGCGGACGTGATGTCACCCTTGGTGCGCATCACCTCGATACCGCGCCTGAGCCGGTCGATGGCCTCGACCTCGATCTGCCGGTCGGCCTCGAACATCTCCTGGACGGTCTGGCCCACCCGCACATGAAAAAGCCGCTGGTAGTTCGGCAGCCCTTCGAGGAAGAGGATCCGGTCGGTGAGCACCTCCGCGTGCTTCATCTCGTCGAACGACTCATGTCGCGTGTACTTCGCGAGCTTCGTCCAGCCGAAGTTCTCCTGCATCTTGGCGTGCAGAAAGTACTGGTTGATCGCGGTGAGCTCGGCGGTCAGCTGCTCGTTGAGGAATTCGATGACCTCGGGATCGCCCTGCATCGTTCGGGTTCCTTTCCAAGCGGGTTTCCAAGCGGGGGAAAACTGCCAGATGAAGCGCATGATTCCACCGGCGATGAAGATCGTCCAGTAAGTCTTCACTTAGTAAGTAAGTGTTGGCTTAGTCGGAATTGCCTGTATTGCATGGGGGCTGGTCCAGTGCACCGCCTCGGGTCTGTCAGGATGGAGGCATGGGTCAGTCGGTGGAGAGCGAGTCAGGAGCAGCAGCACACTCCGAGCTCCCGCCGGGGCAGCGCGTGCAGCGCGGCTGGCCGGTCACGCACTACGGTCCGGTCCCCAAGTTCCGGCCCGAGCGCTGGGAGTTCCGGGTCTTCGGCGCCACCGCCGACGGTGAGAAGCACTGCTGGACCCATGAGGAGTTCACGACCCTGCCGTACACCACGGTCGTGTCCGATCTGCACTGCGTCACGAAGTTCAGCATGCTCGGCGCCGAATGGGGCGGTATTCCGGCTCGTACGATCCTTCAGACCGCCCCGCCCGCACCCGGTGTCACCCATGTGATGGTATGGGCGGAGTACGGCTTCAGCTCGAATCTGCGCCTGTCGGACTTCGCCTCCGAGCGCACGATCTTCGCCACCCACAAGGACGGCGAGCTGCTGACCGCGGAGCACGGTTTCCCGCTCCGTCTGGTCGTTCCCCATCTGTACGCCTGGAAGGGTCCCAAGTGGGTCCGCGGCGTGGAGTACATGACCGCCGACCGCCGCGGCTTCTGGGAGGAGCGCGGCTACCACAACATCGGCGACCCGTGGAAGGAGCAGCGCTACTCCTACCAGGAAGAACCCGGGGACGGCCCCGAGTTCTGATCCCGGTGTCCGCGCAGCTCAGTGGTGGTACTGGTGCACCACCGCGTGCCCCTTGCCGCGGCCGATCATCCACTTGTTGACCGGGGTGGTGACCAGGAAGGCCGCCGCGAGCGAGATCGCCAGCGCGCCCCAGAACAGCACGTCGCCCAGCTCCGCGTCCATCGCGCCGGGCCACAGCGCGATCACGCCGTTGTCGATCAGTTCCATCACGGCGATGGACAGGGTGTCCGCGGCCAGGGCCACACGGATGGCGCCGCGCAGGCCGACGCCGGCCTTCAGCACCCCGCGCAGGGTGAGCGCGTAGCCGAAGAAGAAGGCGAGCGTGATCGCCAGGACCAGCGTGGGCGTGTTGCCCCAGCCGAGTGCCGTGCCGATCACCATGCCGAGCACCTCGCCGATGGCACACCCGGTGAGGCAGTGCAGGGTGGCCTGGACGGCCATGGCCCAGCTGGCGGGGCGCCCCGCGTGTCCTGTGTGCCCCGCGTGCCCCTCGTGTCCCGCGTATCCCTCGTGGCGCTGAACGTGCTGCGTGTGCGTCTCGTGCTGCATGGGTGCCCCCAAAGCCAGGTGACGGTTCCTGCGTCCATCACCAGGAACCGTATACCCCCCAGGGGTATTCCTCCATGCATCGGATTGTTCGCGGGGCTATCCGTCCCGCAGCTTCTTCAGCCGTTCCACGTCCGCCGCGTGCCCCTCCTTTCCACCGGGCGTCTCGATGATCAGCGGAACGCCCTCCGTGGCGGGGTGGGTCATCAGCGCCCGGAACGGGTCCTCGCCGATATGGCCCGCGCCGATGTTCTCGTGCCGGTCCCTGCGCGCGCCGACCACGTCCTGGGAGTCATTGGCGTGGATCAGCTTCAGCCGTCCCTCGCCGACCGTTTCCACCAGCAGGTCCAGCGTCCCGTGCATCCCGCTCGGCCCGGTCAGATCGTGCCCGGCCGCGAAGATGTGACAGGTGTCCAGGCATACGCCCAGCTTCGGATGGGCGTCCAGCGCCTCGAAGTACGGCCCGAAGTCCCAGGTCCGCGAGCAGAGCGACGCACCCTGCCCGGCGGTCGACTCCAGGAGCAGACAAGGGTCGTCGTCCCGGGTGAGTTCGTCCAGCAGCGGCAGCATGCGCTCCCGTACCTGCCTCAGGGCCACGGACCGGTCCCGGCCGCCGGTCGCGCTGCCGGTGTGCACGACCACGCCCAGCGCCCCGATCTCGCGCCCGCGCCGCAGCGAGTGCCGCAGCGACCGGACCGAGTTCTCCACCGTCGCCTCGGTGTGCGAGCCGAAGTTGATCAGATACGGGGCATGCACATACGCCGGGATCGACTCGGCCTCGCAGACCGCACGGAACTCCTCGTCCTGCCGCGGGTTCCCGGCGGGCGTGGCCCAGCCGCGCGGGTTCGCGACGAAGACCTGCACGGTCTCGGCCTTGAGGTCGTGGGCGTAGGCGATACCGACGGAGTGCAGTCCGCCGGCCACGGGGACATGACTGCCGACCGGGTTGCGGGAGGGACCGGGGTGCTGGCTCTTCACCCGTTCAGGGTGTCACGCGGCGCGGCGTGTCCCCTCACCGGATCTCGATGGTGATCGTCGATCCCTTCGGGGCCGTGTCCCCGCCCTCCACGGACTGGCTCTTGACAGTGTCGCCGAACAGCCCCAGCAGACCGCGGTCCTCGTCCACCTCGAAGCCGGCGCCCTCCAGCGCCTCCCTCGCGTCGCCGACGCTGTCGCCGACCACGTCCGGGACCTCGACCATCTCCGGTCCCTTGGACAGCGTCAGCGTCACCGTGTCGCCGTCGGCAGCCTGGCTGCCGTCGGCCGGTGTCTGCTGGGCGACCTTGCCCGCGTCGAACTCGGAGTTGACCTGCTCGGCGGCGACCTTCACCTTCAGGCCGGCCTCCTCCAGCTCCGCCTGCGCGTCCTGAAGGTCCTCACCGGTGACGTCGGGGACGTCCACCGGGGAGCCCTTGCTGACCACGAGGGCGATCGCCGACCCCGCGTGCCGGGTGGTCCCCGCCTCGGGGGCGGTGCTGATCACCAAGCCCCTGATGACATCGTCGCTGAACGCCAGGGTCACCATGCCCGGCTCCAGCCCCTCGTTCTTGAGCCGCGCCTTCGCCTTGTCCAGGCGCAGACCGTTCAGTTCGGGCACCTTCACCGTCTCCGGTCCGCGGGAGACGGTCAGCGTCACCGAGTCGTTGTCCCGGATGCGGCTGCCCGGTGCCGGGTCCGTGCTGATCACCGAGCCGCGCTTGACGGTGTCGCTGTACGCCTGCTTCGACCTGCCGGCCTCCAGCCCGGCCGCCTCCAGCCGCGCCGTCGCCTGCGCCTCGGTCTGACCCAGCACGGTCGGGACCCGGGTGAACTGGCCGGCGTTGATGTACCAGACGCCCGCGCCCACACCGAACACCAGCAGGACGGCGGCGACCACCGTGAACAGACCGCGGCGGGGCAGCGGGCCGCGGCGCGGGGGCAGCGGCGGGGGAGTCTCCAGCCGGCTGGTCCGGTTGAACCCGTCCACGGGCTCGTCCTCGTTGACCGGGTTGACCGGCAGCAGCCGCGGCACCGTCAGCGAACGCGGGATCACGCTCGTACGGTCCTCGGCGATGTCGTGCGCCGCGGTGATCGCCTGCGGCGGCATCGCGTCCAGCTGCTCCCCGCCGAGCCGGCCCCGCGCGTCCCGCGCCTGGGCGAGCAGCGCCACCGCGTCCTGCGGACGGACACCGGGGGTGCGCGCGGTCGCGGAGGCGACCAGCTCGTCCAGCTCGTACGCCAGCCCCGGCACGGCGGCCGAGGGCGGCGGCACGTCCTCGTGGAGGTGCTTGTAGAGCACCACCGCGGGGGAGTCGCCGTCGTGCGGCTTCTCGCCGGTCAGCATCTCGTACAGGACGACGCCGCACGCGTACACATCCACCCGGGGGTCGGCGGTGCCGTTCTCGATCTGCTCGGGCGCGAGATACGAGACGGTGCCGAGGACGGCTCCGGTGGTGCTGGTCACGGTGTCCACGGACCGGACGAGCCCGAAGTCGGCGACCTTGACCCGTCCGTCGTCCCCGATCAGCACGTTCTCGGGCTTCATGTCCCGGTGCACGAACCCGGCGCGGTGCGCGGCGCCGAGCGCGGCCAGCACCGGCTCCAGGATGTCCAGGGCGGCGCGCGGCTGCAGCGCCCCGCGCTCGCGCAGCACGTCGCGCAGGGTGCAGCCCGCGACGTACTCCATGGCGAGATAGACGTACGCCCCGTCGGTGCCCTGGTCGAAGACCTGAACCACGTTGGGGTGCGCGAGCCGGGCCACGGACTTGGCCTCGCGGATGAACCGCTCGACGAAGGAGCCGTCGGCCGCGAGTGTGGGGTGCATCACCTTCAGCGCGAGCACGCGGTCCAGCCGGGTGTCCAGGGCCCGGTAGACCGTGGCCATCCCGCCGACCGCGATCCGTGCGTCGACGCGATAACGGCCGTCGAGCACCTGCCCGACGAGGGGGTCCTGAAGGGTCGTATCCACGCAGGTGAGTGTACGAGCCGCCGCCGACAGGACCCCCGATTCCGCCGATCCGGGGACGGAATGCAGCAGACCTGTGACTCTTGCGCGACCAGGGCCGCTTCGCCGACAGCCTCTAGAACGCCGGGCGTTCGGGATCCAGTCGTGCCAGGCCCTCGGACGGGGAGGACGCCTCGGCGAAGTGACGCCGCGGAATCCGCCCCGCAAGCCGGGCGAGTCGCCCCGCTTCCACCCCGCTGCGCATGGCCGCGGCCATCAGCACCGGCTCCTGAGCCCGTGTCACCGCCGAGGCGAGCATCACCCCCGCGCACCCCAGCTCCATGGCCAGCGTCACATCCGACGCCGTACCGGCTCCGGCGTCCAGGATCACCGGTACGCGCGCGTGTTCCACGATCAGCTGGAAGTTGTGCGGATTGCGGATGCCCAGCCCCGATCCGATCGGCGAGCCCAGCGGCATGATCGCTGCACACCCGACGTCCTGAAGCTTCCGTGCCAGCACAGGGTCGTCGTTCGTGTACGGCAGCACGGTGAACCCGTCGTCGACCAGCGTCTCGGCGGCCTCCAGCAGCTCGACCGGGTCCGGCAGCAGAGTGCGTTCGTCGGCGATGACCTCCAGCTTGACCAGCTCCGTGCCCAGCGCCTCCCGCGCCAGCCGGGCCGTCAGCACCGCCTCGCCGGCGGTGAAGCAGCCCGCCGTGTTGGGCAGCACCCGGATGCCCAGCCGCTCCAGCACCGACAGCACGGAGCCCTGCACCGAAGGGTCGATGCGGCGCATCGCGACCGTCGTCAGCTCCGTCCCGGAAGCCACGAGCGCGCGCTCCAGCACATCCAGGCTGGGCGCACCGCCGGTTCCCATGATCAGACGGGACGTGAACGTCGTACCGCCGAGGACAAAGGGATCGTCGGCCATGGGTCAGCCTCCTTGGACGGCCGTGAGGACTTCGACGCGGTCTCCCTCGGCCAGGGGCGTGGCGGACCACTGCGCGCGCGGGACGACGGTTTCGTTGAGCGCGGCGGCCACACCGGAGGGCGCCGCGGTCAGGGAGCGCACGAGCGTGTCGAGCGCCGTGCCCGGTGCGATCTCCCGGCGCTCCCCGTTGACGGAGATGTTCATACGGGCTGCTCCGTGAGCGCGGGCCGCTCCGTCAGGGCGGCGGCGAAGCGCCGGGGCGTGAAGGCGCGGGCCTCGTCCGGGAGTTCACCCGTGGTCAGGGCGTGCGCCAGGGCGTCGCCGGTGACCGGAGTGAGCAGCACGCCGTTGCGGAAATGCCCGGTGGCCAGCAGCAGTCCCGGCAGTTCGGTGGGGCCGAGCAGCGGAGCGTTGTCGGGGGAGCCGGGGCGCAGTCCGGCCTGTGTCTCGGTCAGGGGCAGTTCGGTGATGCCCGGCACCAGTTCGTGCGCGTCGCGCAGCAGCTCGTACACCCCGCCCGCGGTCACCGTGGTGTCCCAGCCCTGCTCCTCGCTGGTCGCGCCGATCACCAGCTCACCGTTCTCCCGCGCCACCATGTAGACATGGCTGCCGCGCACCATGGCCCGCACGGTCCGGCTCAGGAACGGGGCGTACGGCTTCGGCACGCTCAGCCGCACCACCTGCCCCTTCACGGGCCGTACCGGTGGCACAACGTCGTCCGGAACGCCCGCGAGGCGCCCGCTGAGGCTGCCGCCCGCCAGGACCACCTGGGCCGCGCCCAGGGTCTCGCCGTCGCGGGTGACGACACCCGCCGCCCGGTCCCCCACGACGGACAGCCGCTCGGCCCAGACCCGGTGGAAGACCACGCCCGCCCGCTCGCACGCGGTCACCAGGGCGCCTGCCAGCCGCCGCGGGTCGATCTGGTGGTCGTCGCAGGCCAGCAGCCCCCCGCGCACGCCCGGTGCCAGCATCGGCTCCAGGCGCCGGCACTCCCGCCCGGACAGCCACTGCGAGTCGAGCCCCGACTGCCGGTGCAGCGTGTGCAGTTCGCGCAGATGGGCGCGGTCGTCGGCGTCCAGCGCGACGGCGAGCGTGCCGCACTGGCGGTGCCCGACGTCCTGGCCGGTGACCTCGGTGAGCTCGGCCACGAACTCCGGATAGCGACGGGCCGAGGCGAGGTTGAGGCCCAGGAGGGTCTGCTCGCCGTAGTGCAGTTCCGTGACGGCGGCCAGCATGCCGGCCGCCACCTGCGCGGCCCCGCCGCCCGGTTCCGGGTCGACCACGGCCGTGGCGAGCCCGCGCTGCGCGGCCCGCCAGGCCGTGACCAGGCCGATGATTCCGCCCCCGATGACGAGGACGTCTGAGGTACGTGGAGACGACATGGGCGTCCAGCCCCTCCCTTCGCCGGCATGACCCGGATCAGGTTCGTACGGTCGGAGGCCGCCAGCCTCCCTCTCAGCCCGGTGCGTCCGGGCTCCCGCGAGTGCTCTACGGTGGCCACCCTAGCCCCTGGTTCCACGCCTCTGTAAGGGAGCCTCCCGCGATGCCCCGCTCGCTCGACGGCCTCGTCCTCGCCCCGGTCGCCGATCAGGCCCCGGGCCAGGTGGGTCCGCGGACCCGCTTCACGTACCACGAGAAGGACGGCGAGATCTGGGCGCAGTACACGGGCGGGGACGTGGTGCGCGGGCATCTGGTGGGTACCCGGTCGGGAGACCGGCTGGACTTCCGGTACGTGCAGCTCGGGCGGGACGGGACGACGGCCTGCGGGCACTGTGTGTCGACGGTCGTGGAACTGCCGGACGGGCGGGTGCGGCTGGAGGAGACCTGGGAGTGGGAGTCGCGGCCCGGCAGCGGGACGAGCGTTGTGGAGCAGGTCACTGAGTGAGCACGGCCGGTGACTGACTGATTGTCAGTTGTCTATGGTGATCAGGTGAGCGAGCAGACGCAGGAATCCGGCACGTCACGGCCGCGGCGCGTGGTCGTCGTGGGCGCGGGCATGGCCGGCGTGCAGACCGCGGTGGCCCTGCGGGAGCAGGGTTTCCAGGGCGCCGTGACCCTGATCGGCGCGGAGCCCCACCAGCCTTACGACCGGCCGCCGCTGTCCAAGGCCGTGCTGCTCGGCAAGGCCGAGGGCTCCGCCTTCGACGTCGACTTCGAGGCACTCGGCATCGAACTGCGGCTGGGCAGCGAGGTGCTGGGCGTCCGCCCCTACGACCACGAGCTGGACACCGCCGAGGGGCCCGAGCCGTACGACGTGCTGGTCCTCGCCAGCGGTGCCGAACCGATCCGGCTGCCGGGCGTGGAGGGCGTGCCCGGTGTGCATCTGCTGCGCACCCTGGACGACGCCGAACGGCTGCGCCCGGTGCTCGCCCGGCAGCACGACATCGTGGTCGTCGGCGCGGGCTGGATCGGCGCCGAGTTCGCCACGGCCGCGCGTGAGGCGGGCTGCTCGGTGACGGTCGTCGAGGCCGCCGACCGGCCGCTCGCGGGCGCGCTGCCCGCCGAGGTGGCCGCTCCGATGACCGCCTGGTACGCCGACAGCGGTGTGGTCCTGCGCACCCACGCGCGCGTGGAGCGCGTCGAGGCCGGCGCGGTCGTCCTCGACGACGGCTCGCGGCTGCCCGCGGGGGCCGTCGTGGTCGGCATCGGCGCCCGCCCCGCCACGGACTGGCTCACGGGCTCCGGCGTCGAGCTCGGGCCGCGCGGCGACGTGGTGGCCGACGACCATCTGCGCACCTCCGTGCCGGACGTCTACGCGGTCGGCGACTGCGCCTCCTTCCCCTCGGGGCGGTACGGCGAGCGGCTGCTGGTCCACCACTGGGACAACGCCCTGCAGGGCCCGCGCACCGTGGCCGCGAACATCATCGGCGAGACCCCCGGGGTCTACGACCCGGTCCCGTACTTCTGGTCCGAGCAGTTCGGCCGTTTCGTCCAGTACGCCGGTCATCACGAGTCGGCCGACACGACCGTGTGGCGGGGCGATCCCGCCGGTCCGGCCTGGACGGTGTGCTGGCTCCGTGAGGGCCGCCTGGTCGCCCTGCTGGCGGTGGGCCGCCCCCGTGATCTGGCCCAGGGACGGCGGCTGATCGAGGCGGGCACGCGCATGGACCCGGCGCTGCTGGGCGACCCGGCGAGGCCTTTGAAGGCGGCGACGGCGTAGGCCCGCGGCCCTGGTGCGCGCGAGGCCGGAGGGGTGCGAAGCCGCAGGTCGGGCGGGCCTGCCTTCCGACTGTCAGTCCGGGATGGCACGCTTGATGCCGTGACCGAGATTGACGCAAAGACCGATGCTCTCGTCCCCGCCTGGCTCACCCTCCCCGACATCGCGGAAATGCTCGATGTCGAGGTGACACGTGTGCGGCAGCTGGTCAAGGAGGGCCAGCTCATCGCCGTACGCCGTGGTGAGAACCGCGCACTGCACGTCCCCGCCGCCTTCATCGACGGGGACAAGGTCGTCAAGGGCCTGTCCGGGACCCTGACGCTGCTGAGGGACGACGGCTTCACCGACGAAGAGATGCTGGAGTGGCTCTTCACCCCCGACGAGAGCCTGCCCGGCACCCCCGCACAAGCGCTGAGCGAGAATCGCGGCACGGAGGTGAAGCGCCGGGCCCAGGCGCTCGCCGTCTGACCTGAACAGCCACCCTGCGTACGGGCCGCGGCCGGCCATGGCCGCGGTCACGGCTGGCCGCGGCCCGTACACCACCGAGACCGGGGGACCACCCGCATGCCCGACACCGCCACCGCACGCGACCGCCTCGCCGACGCCCGCGTCTACCTCTGCACGGACGCCCGCAGACGCCAGGGCGACCTCGCCGAGTTCCTGGACGCCGTCCTGGCCGGCGGGGTCGACATCGTGCAGCTGCGCGACAAGGGCATGGAGGCGGCCGAGGAGCTGGAGCACCTTGAGATCTTCGCCGACGCCTGCGCCCGCCACGGCAAGCTCCTCGCGGTCAACGACCGCGCGGACGTCGCCCACGCCGCCGGTGCCGACGTCCTGCACCTCGGACAGGGCGACCTCCCGGTCCCCGCGGCCCGCGCGATCCTCGGCGACGACATCCTGATCGGCCGCTCCACCCACGCCGAGCCGGAGGCGGCCGCGGCGGCCGTCCAGGAGGGGGTGGACTACTTCTGCACGGGCCCGTGCTGGCCGACCCCCACCAAACCCGGCCGCCACGCCCCCGGCCTCGGCCTGGTCCGGTACACGGCCGCCCTCGGCACCGACCGCCCCTGGTTCGCCATCGGCGGTATCGACCTGGGCAATCTCGACGAGGTGCTCGCGGCGGGCGCCCGCCGGGTCGTGGTCGTCCGGGCGATCACCGAGGCGGACGACCCGGGCGCGGCGGCGGGCGAGCTCGCCAAGCGGTTGCGGCACGTGTAGCGGGGCACCGGGGTCCGGCGCCCCTCGTGTGGGCGAGCCTGAGTGTCCGCCGAGTGTCCGAAGGGTGGACAAGAAGCCGATAAAACAGGCAAAATTCCCGGATCTGGTTGGGGGACCGCCTCCCCCTGACTAACCTGCGGGTATGGCCCTCGGAACCGCATCGACCAGGACAGACCGCGCACGCACCGTGCGCGACATGCTCGCCGCAGGCACGACGACGTATTCCTTCGAGTTCTGGGCCCCCAAGACGGAGAAGGGCGAGCGCAACCTGTGGAACGCGCTGCGCAGGGTCGAGGCGGTGGCCCCCAGCTTTGTCTCCGTGACCTATGGAGCCGGCGGTTCCACCCGCGCGGGCACCGTGCGGGCGACCGAACAGATCGCCGCCGACACCACACTCACCCCGGTCGCCCACCTCACCGCGGTCAACCACTCCGTCGCGGAGCTGCGCAACATCATCGGCCAGTACGCCGACGCCGGGATCCGTAACATGCTGGCCGTGCGCGGCGACCCGCCCGGCGACCCCATGGGCGACTGGGTACCGCATCCGCGGGGCCTGACCTATGCCGCCGAACTCGTCCAGCTCATCAAGGAGTCGGGCGACTTCTGCGTCGGCGTCGCGGCCTTCCCCGAGATGCACCCGCGCTCCGCCGACTGGGACACCGACGTCACGCACTTCGTCGACAAGTGCCGCGCCGGCGCCGACTACGCCATCACGCAGATGTTCTTCCAGCCGGAGTCCTATCTGCGACTGCGTGACCGAGTCGTCGCGGCCGGTTGTGTGACTCCCGTCATCCCCGAGGTCATGCCCGTGACCAGCGTGAAGATGCTGGAGCGGCTGCCGCAGCTCAGCAATGCCATGATCCCCGCGGCCCTGAAAGAGCGGATCCTCACAGCGAAAGACGATCCGGCCGCTGTACGCTCCATTGGCATCGCATTCGCCACGGAGTTCTGCGCGCGGCTGCTGGCCGAGGGAGTCCCCGGACTGCACTTCATCACGCTCAACAACTCCACGGCGACGCTGGAAATCTACGAAAACCTGGGCCTGCACCACCCACCGCAGGCCTAGACCGGCCGCACCGGTTTACGACACACTGCGTAGCGGCCACTGGGAGAGGGGCGTACATGGGCTGGACGGTCCTCTACATCGCGTTCGGCATCGTCGCGCTGTGGCTGCTGGGCGAGGTGCTGCTGCAGTACAAGGCGCGACTGCGCTGGCGGCTGCTCGCCTTCGTCGGCTTCGTCGGCGTCGTGCTCGGCGTGCTGATCCCGTCGGTGATCGTCATCGGACTGGGCGCCGCCGCCTTCGCGGTCGGCCAGACCTACGTCACGCTGTCGTTCCGCCGTGGCTTCGCGGCAGGCTGGGCGGTCAGCCGCCCGGGCGCCGACGGCAGCACCAAGCGGCGCCGCGGCAGGGCCGAGCACCAGGACCCGACGCTGGAGGTCTCCGACCTCGAGGCGGCGGACGACGGCTTCGAGGGCAAGTACCGCCGCGACACGGCCGATTACGGCCTGGACGACGAGTACGAGCGCGACGACGTGTTCACACCCGCGCCCCCCGCCGAGACCACCGCCGCGTACACACCGCAGCCCATGCCGGACGACACCGGCTCGTACGGCATATACAGCGACTCCGCCTACGCCGCCGCCGGGCAGTCCCAGGACCAGTACGCGACGGCCGCCCAGGGCCCCGACCCGACGTATTCCTACGAGTACTCCGGCTACGACCAGCAGCAGTACGGCTACGGCACGACCGGCCAGCAGCAGTACGCGGCCTACTCCGACCCGTACATCGGCACCCAGACCTACGGCGGGGCCGGGTACGACACCTCCTACGGCGGTCAGCAGTACGGCCAACAGGGCTACGGCCAGGACCAGTACGGCACCGGGACGTACGGCGGCGAGACCCCGGCCGGCGGTGTGTGGGTGCCGCAGCAGCGCAACACCGACGACCAGTACGGCGGCGAACTCCCGCCGGAGCAGTCGTACCCCTATCAGGGCGGCGACGGACGGGCTCAGGGCAACGGGTTCGGCGAGCAGTACCGTTTCTGAGCCCGGCGGTTCAGCGGCCCGGTCCTGAACTCACTGCGAGCCTCTGAACTCCGGCCCCTCCACGATCAGCCCGGCGACCAGCGCGCCCGACATGCCGGCGTGCGGAAGACCCCCGCCGGGGTGCGACCAGCCGCCGACCCGGTACAGCCCCGGCAGCGGGGTGGTGTTCGCCGGGTGGAGGAAGCGGCCGCCGCCGGCAGCGAGAGCGGGGGCGGGTATGCCTCCGAGTGCCGCGCCCGTCTCGGCATCGGCGTGACCGGGAGTGCGCACCTCGCTCCACAGCAGGCGCCCGCGCAGGCCGGGCAGAGCGGTCTCGGCAGCCTGGACGACCAGGTCCGTAAACCGCTCGGCGGTGTCGTCCTCACCCCGTTCCTCGTCCGACGGCAGTACGGCGGACACGACCACGGACTCGTGGTCCTCGTCGGGGCGCAGCGCGGGGTCGTCCGGCCGCAGCACCGTCACCGTGGGCAACGCCGGCCTGCCGGAGCGGCGGCTGAGGAAGTCCAGCTCGGCCGTGCGGTCGGGGGCGTGCACCACGGTGCGGTGGACCGCGCCGGGCTCGCGCGGTCCGCGCAGTGCCAGCAGCACGGTGAGCCGCCCGGGACGCGCCCACTGCCGGGGGTCGGGCCGCACGTCACCCTCGCCGTACAGCCGGTGCTCGGTCATGACGCCCAGCCGGTGGTGGTCCACTCCCGCCACCACATGATCCGCCTCGGCCACCGTCCCGTCGCGGAGCTCCACGCCCGCCGCCCTGCCGTCCTTCTCCAGGATCCGCACCACCTCGGCACCGAAGACGAACTCGACCCGGCGGGCCAGGCACCGTTCGTACACCGCGCGTGCCAACTCGCGCAGCCCGCCGCGCACATACCAGGTGCCGAAGGCGTGCTCCATGTACGGCAGCACGGCCGCGCTCGCCGGGGTCTCACGCGGGTCGAGTCCGTACGCGAGCGCGTGGCTCTCCAGAAGGGCCGCCAGCCGGGGGTCGCGCAGCTCCCAGGCACCGACCTCGGCGAGCGTGCCGGCCCGGCGGGTGCGCAGCACACGCTTGTGGGGGACCGCCGGGTAGGGCTCGCGCTCGGCGAGCACGGACCAGTTCGGCCACAGAGGCTCCTCCAGGAGCGGTCTGCGGGTGCGGTCCCAGGCCTCACGGGCCCGGACCAGGAAGTCGCCCCAGCGCTGTCCGGTCCCCGCCCCGAGCGCCTCGTCCAGGGCGGCGACCACGCCCGCGCGCGAGGCGTTCGGCAGCGACACCTCGCTCCCGTCGGCGAAGAGATGCCGCGACGAGGGGTCGACCTGGACCAGGTCCACGCGGTCCTCCAGCGGCTCCTTGCCGGTCTTGAGGAACAGATCGCGGTAGACCGCGGGCAGGGTCAGCAGTCCGGGGCCCGTGTCGAAGCAGAAACCGTCGCGCTCGTGGCGACGCACCCCTCCGCCGTATGTCTCCGTGTGCTCGTACACCACCACCCGGTGGCCCGCGACGGCCAGCCGGGCGGCGGCCGCCATCGCGCCCATCCCGGCGCCGATCACCGCAATCCGTGCCATGCCTGGGACTTTATCGGCCGCCACCGACAGCCGGGCCGGGGGAGAGGGGCGAGAGGGCCCAGGAACGTCGTGGGGGTGAGTGCGGAGGTCTGAGTACCCGTACCTAGTGAGTGAGTTGAGTACGCGCGCGGATGGGGGTCGACCTGCGCGAACGAGAGAGTGGAGACACGGAGAAGGGCACGGCTCCGGCACCGGCGACACGGGGCGCCGGAACGGAGCGGCCCCGGCTCCGCTCCTTCCGCCGGCCGGTGCCGGCGGGAGCGAGGCACGGGGGCCCGGGGGAACGACCGAACGGGGGCCCAACGGGGGAAACGGGGGAGCACGAGGAGGCGCCGGTTCGAGGCGGCCCGCGGGGGACGCGGCCACATCGGACCGGCGCTTTCGTGTGGGCGCCTGCGGCTACCCGCGCCCGCTCACCCGCCCCTGGAGCAGCCGGGACAGGGCCGCGTGCACATCGTCCAGCGAGCGTTCCGGCTGGAAGGACTGCCAGTCCAGGGCGGCCACCAGGACCATCCCGACCAGCGCGGCCGCGGTCAGCTGGACATCGATCTCGTCGCTGAACTCGCCGCTGGCCACACCGTCGCGCAGCACGTCCTCGATCGCGGCGACGACCTCCCGCCGGACCACCATGAGCGTGGACTGCCATGCCCGGTTGGTGCGCCACAGCTCGGCCACGTACAGCTGGGTGAAGGCCGGGTAGCGGGCGATGAAGCCGAGTCCCGCGCGGATCATCGCGTCCAGGGCGTCCACCTTGCTGCCGCCGTCCCGGGCGGTCTGCTCGGCGGCCTCGCGCAGGGAGGCCGTGAGCAGGCCCACGCCGTGCCGCAGCAGCTCCTCGAAGAGGACGGACTTGCTCGCGAAGTTGTAGTAGACGGTGCCCTTCGCGACTCCGGCCCGCTCGGCGATCTCGTCGACCGTGGTGGCGGAGAAGCCCTGCTCGGCGATGAGCGTCACGGCTGCCTCGTAGAGCTTCTGCCGGGTGGCCTCGCGGCGGGTTCTGCCGCCCGACCGGGTGCTGCTGCTGTCCATGGCCCCGATTGTCACAGGAATAGACCTGGGAGAGGGCACGGGAGGCAGGGTCCGGGGCGGGGTCACAGGCTCAGCTCCGGGTGCAGCCGGTCGAACGTCCACACCTGCCGGCGGCGGGCCGACAGCGCGGTCAGCGCGAGAGCCCCCGCGGTGAAGACCGCCAGCACGGCGCAGGCCTGCCACACCGGCCCGGTGCCGCCGCCCGTGATCAGGCGTCGAAGGGCCTCGACGATGTAGCTCATCGGCAGGAAGGGGTGGATCGCATTGAAGAAGCCCGGACTGGTCTGCACGGGGTAGGTGCCGCCCGCCGAGGTCAGCTGGAGCATCAGCAGGGCGAGGACGAGGATCCGCCCCGCCGCTCCGAAGCGCGCGTTCAGCCACTGCACGATCGCCGCGAAGCACGCCGACACCAGGAACAGGAAGCCCACCGTGCCGGCCGCCCGGGCCATCTCCAGGCCGATCGCCCAGTGCAGCACCGCCATGAGGGCCGCCGTCTGGAGCACGCCGATCGCCACCACCGGCAGCCAGCCCGCCAGGGCGATCCGCCAGGACGAGGCGCCCGCGGCCAGGGCACGCCGGTTCATCGGCGCGATCAGCATGTACGCCACCATCGCGCCCACCCACAGCGACAGTGGGATGAAGTACGGGGCGAACCCGGTGCCGTAGTTGGGCGCCTTGTGCAGGTCCCTGGAGACGAGCTGGACCGGGTCGGCCATGACCTCGGTGCGCCGGTCACGGTCCTGCTTGCCGTAGTCGGGGATCTGCTGTGCGCCGTCGTGCAGTCCGTCCGAGAGCTTCCCGGAGCCGTCGACGAGCTTGTACATGCCCCCGCTCAGGTCCTCCGCGCCCGTCTTCAGGCGGCCCACGCCGGTGTCCAGGTCCGCCGCGCCGGTGCCGGCGGTACCGAGCCCCGAGTGCAGCGTCTTCGCGCCCGCGGCAACCTTCCCGGCGCCCTCGTTCAGCTTGTTGACCTTCGATACGGCGTCGTCGAGGTCCTCGGAGAGGCGGGGCGCGCGGTCGGCGAGCGCCTGGGACTGCTTCTGGAGGGTGGCGAGGTTGTCGTCGAGCTTCTTCAGGGTGCCGTGCTGGTCGGCGATCAGTGCGTTGACGTCGTCGGCGATCCTCGCCACGTCCTGGGCGGCCTGCCTGGCCTTCTTCAGGTCGGTGCAGGCGGGATCCGGCAGCACGGCGCTCTCGCAGCGCGCCCGGTAGACCTCGTCCAGCGTGTCGGCCGCGGCGTGGGCGCCCTTGGCGGCGGCCGGGGCGGTCTTCACCAAGGTGTCGAGGTTGTGGCGGACCGCCTTGGCCGAGTCGGCGACGAGCTGGGCCGTGTCGCCGATCGTCTGCTCGTTGTCCTTCAGGAAGGGGCCGGCCTTCTCCGCGATCCCGTTGACCTTGTCCGCGAGCCGCTGCGTGCCCTCGGCGACCTGCCGTGAGCCGTCCTCCAGATCGCCGGCGCCCGTGGTGAGCTGCGTCAGCCCCTTGGACAGCCTGCCGCTGCCGTCCTTGGCGTCCTTCAGGCCGTCGGCGAGGTCCTTGGAGCCCTTCTCCGCCTTCTTCGTGCCGCCCTCCAGACGGTCGGCCCCGTTCGCGGCCTTCACGGTGGCGCCGTGGATGTCGGAGAACGAGATGAAGATCCGGTCCAGGAAGGACCGTGAGGTCTTCGTGGAGGCGGCCGTCCGCACCTCGCTGAACACCGTGCGGGAGATCTGCCCGACGACGTAGTTGTTCGCGTCGTTCGTCCGCACCTGGAGCGCGCCCGTCTCGGGGTCGTCGCCCGAACTGGAGGCGATCCGCTCGCTGAAACCGGCCGGCATGGTCAGCGACAGGTAGTACGTGCCGTCCTCCACGCCCGCGCGTGCCTCCTCGGCGCTCACCTCGTGCCACTCGAAGGTCTTGCTGTCGCGCAGCCCCTCGGTGATGTCGTCGCCCGCCGTGATCCTCTTCCCGTCGGCACTCGCCCCCTTGTCGTCGTTGACGAGGGCCACGGGGATGCGGTCGAGGCGGCCGTAGGGATCCCAGAACGACCACAGGTACAGGGCGCCGTACAGCAGGGGCAGCACCAGCAGCGCGACCAGGGCGGCACGCGGCAGTTTCCCCCTGCCGAAGCGCCGCAGTTCAAGAGCGGCCAGTTTCGGCGAGCGCATCGGCCTTCTCCTCCGTTTCCTCGGTCTTCCTGGGTTCGTCGGGCTGCTGGTGGGTGGCCACCGTGATCGCGTCCTCGGGTGCCTCGCTGCACACCGCCACGACCGTGGTCCCGGCCTCGGCGAGGGACCTGAGCAGGGCCCACACCTCGGCCCGTTCGGCGTCGGACAGCTTCAGATCCGTGTCGTCGACGCCGAGCAGCCGTGGCCGCCCGATCAGCGCCAGGGCGATGGACAGCCGCAGCGCCTCCAGCCGCTCCAGGTCGCGTACGGCGGTCCGGGAGCCCTTGGGCAGGGTCTTCGGGTCGAGCCCCGCCGCGGCGAGCGCGGTGGAGATGCGAAGCCGCGCCTCGTTCGCCCGCTCGGCACGCGGCCGCAGCAGACCGCGCAGCGAGTCGCCGAAACGGCGCTGAAGCAGCGCCCTCTCGTACAGGTGCTCGCCGACGGTGAGGGCCGGGTCGAGGTCGGTGACGCCGGCCACGTGGGCCAGGGCGCTGACCCGGCGCACCGCCGTCAGGTGCTTCGGCAGCCGTACCCCGCCCACGGTCGCCGCCCCCTCCGTGGCCTTCATCCGCCCGGTGAGCGCGAGCAGCAGACACGTACGGCCGGAGCCGGACGGTCCCTGGACCGCGATCAGCGAACCGGGCTCCGCGTCGACGGTGATCCCGCGGAAGGCCCAGCCGCGCGGGCCCTTGAGCCCGAAGTCCTCGGCTGTGACACCGATTCCGCCCACAGCTCCCACAGCTCCCCCCTGAAGTCGAGTGCAGTCGAGCCGACTGTTTTTGAACTGACTGGTCAGTGCAAAAACTAGCCCGAACTTGCGATCGAAGCAAAAGCGCAGGTCAGAACGGATTGTCAGTGCCATACCCCACGATGGGCACATACGGCAGCCCGTATCAGGGCGTGCCGTCACACAGACGACAGGAGGTTCGTCATGGCCAGCTATCACGCAGCCGCCGCAAGCCGGCGCCGCGCCACCGGCCCTGCCCCCTCACTGACCGGCCCCGCGAGCGATGTGCACCCCGTGCTCCGCCGCACGACGGCCCCGCCCGCCGCCCTCGACCTGCTGGCCCAGGCCCGCGCCGGCCTCGACGAGGCAGCCGTCCTGGAAACACCGAACGAGCGCTATGCGACCGCCCACCTCGCCGCCCTGCGCACCGCGGCCGCCGTCCTCGCCGCGCGAGGCCGCCCGGAACCCGCCGTGCGACGCCGGGCCCGCATCAGGAGCGCCTGGGAAGTGCTCCCCGAGATCGCGCCCGAACTCACCGAGTGGAGCGCGCTGTTCGCCTCCGGGGCCCGGCGCCGCGCCCGGGCCGAGGCCGGCATCCGGGGCGCGGCCAGCCGCCGGGACGCCGACGACCTGATACGCGACGTGGCGATGTTCCTCCGCCTGGTCGAGCGGATGCTGGTGCTCCAGCCGGTCCTGCCGCAGCCGCGCCAGGACCCCGACGATCCGGACGGAGGCGCACCGGACCGCGGCATGCCGGACGCGGGCTGACCGGGGGCGCCCGAGCACGGCACCGCAGTGACCGGGCGGGGCGGCGGAGGCAATAGGGTGGGGGGACGCCTGATGCCCTCCTTTCCCTTACCAAGGGCCGGGAGGCGCCCCGATCGCTCCGCCGTGCACAGGCGGTGCCGCGCCGAGGAGTCAACTGCCGTGTCGGACCCGTTGCGCCCCCGCGCTTCTCTCCGTACCGCCGTGGTCTGGGAGGTCCTGCAGGACGCCCTCGACCGCCGGGTCAAGGCCACGGGGCGTCAGGTGCTGGACGTTCTCGACACCGGAGGCGGCAGCGGCAACTTCGCGGTGCCGCTCGCCCGCCTCGGCCACCGTGTCACCGTCGTCGACCCGAGTCCGAACGCGCTGTTCGCCCTGGAGCGCCGCGCCGCCGAGGCCGGGGTCGCCGACCGGGTGCAGGGCGTCCAGGGCGACGCCCACGGCCTCTTCGACGTGGTCGAGCGCGGCGGCTACGACGTGGTGCTGTGCCATGGCGTCCTGGAGTACGTGGACGACCCGGCCGAGGGCGTCCGCAACGCGGTGGCCGCCCTGCGGTCCGAGGGAGTCCTCAGCCTGCTCGCCGCCGGACTCGGCGGTGCCGTGCTCGCGCGGGCCCTGGCCGGCCACTTCAAGGAGGCCAGGCAGGCGCTCGACGACCCGAACGGCCGCTGGGGCAGCGGCGACCCGGTGCCGCGCCGTTTCACCGCCGAGCAGCTCACCGAGCTGGTCGAGGGCGCGGGTCTCGCCGTGGGCGCCGTGCACGGCGTGCGGGTCTTCGCCGACCTCGTCCCGGGCGTGCTCGTGGACACCGAGCCCGGGGCCCTGGACGCCCTGCTGAAGCTGGAGGAGGCCGCGGCCGAACTCCCCGCTTTCCACTCCGTGGCCACGCAGCTTCATGTGCTCGGCGAGACACCGGGGACGACCTGAGCCTGAGCGGCCCGCCGGCGCCCGGCCGGCCGGAGGGCGCGCCACCGGGGGGCGCACGCCTGATCAGCGGCGCGGCTGCGCATGGAGTACGCCACAGGCCCCCCGATCGGCCGCCGTGCGCCGTATGATCGAGGGAGACCGCCCGGCATGACGGGTCGGCCGCTGGGGAATGGAAGCCTCAGCGAGCCGGTGCGTCCATGGCGGGTTCCGGTTGGCCAATTGGCGTAGAGGGGCGGGTTTCACGGGGTCGATTCCCTGCCTATCCTGAAGGGACCCCCCGGGTCGCCGCCCCGGCGACTGCACGATGAGGAGGACTCCGTGCCGCTCTCGGAGCACGAGCAGCGCATGCTCGAGCAGATGGAGCGAGCGCTGTACGCCGAAGATCCCAAGTTCGCGTCGGCGCTTGAGGGAAGCGGGCTGCGTACGTACACCCGGCGGCGGGTCTACCAGGCGGTCGCCGGCTTCCTCGTAGGTATCGCGCTCCTCATGGCCGGTATGGTCGCCAAGCAGGTCTGGCTCAGCGTGGTGGGCTTCCTCGTCATGCTGGGCTGTGCGGTACTCGCCGTGACCGGCTGGCGCAAGGCCCCCAAGCCGGGTGAACAGCCCGCCGGCGGTCCCTCGCAGGCCCGCCGTCAAGGACGCCAGCGGCGCTCCGTGATGGACCGGATCGAGCAGCGCTGGCAGCGTCGCCGTGACGAACAGGGCGGCCATTAGCCAGTCGGCCGGCTCTCGGAAACGACAGTGAGGGGTGACCACCCGCCGGGTGGTCACCCCTCACGCATGCCACGTTGTGCGCAGGCCTCCGAACCCCGCGGGGTTCAGCTCTGCTGGCCGGACGGCTTGCGCACGGCAGGCCTGGCCGCGGAGACCCGCGCCTTGACGCCGGTCCACCACTCCGACACCGCCCACGCCACCCGGACGGTTGAACGCGGGGCCAGCACCGCGCGCAGCATCGTCCCCCGGCTGACCGTGGCCCGCAGCGCGACGACCGCCCGGCGGACGTCGTCCGCGAGCCCCGCCACCGGGCGCGGCCGTGGGGCGTAGAGGACCTGCTCCACGGCGTCGGCCACCCGGTGCACCGAGGCCGCGGCGGCGGGGTCGAGATGCCCGAGCCGGATGATCCGTGCGGCCGCCTTGCGCGGGGTCTGCGATTCGTCCGGCAGGATCCCGACATCCCATGCCGAGTCCGTCAGCTCCTGCCAGACCGCCAGGGTGTGCAGCGCCGCGCCCGCCTCGGAGCGGCCGTGCCCGCCCAGGCGTACGGCCCGGGTGCGCAACCGCAGCAGCGCCGGCGACAGCGGCAGCGCCAGAAGGGCGAGCCCGCCGAGGGCCCAGGCCAGATAGGCCCACCACCTCGGGCCGTCGTCGTCGTTGGCCAGTGCCGCCGCGGGGGACTCGCTCGTGCACGCCTCGAGCTTCTTCTGCTGCGCCGAGCAGCTCTCGCTCGCCGAGGGCTCGGTGGACGGCGCGGTGGACGTCCCCGTGGACGGCCGCGCCACATCGGGCAGGGAGTTGCCGGTCGCGTCGGGCACGGTGTACGAGGGCACCGAGCCGCGGTTCGGGGTCGGCTCGAAGCGGGTCCAGCCGACTCCCTCGAAGTACAGCTCGGGCCAGGCGTGGGCGTCCTTCAGCATCACCGACACCGAACCGTCGGCCTGCGGGGAACCGGGCGCGAAGCCCACCGCGACCCGGGCCGGTATGCCCAGGGAGCGGGCCATGGCCGCCATCGCGAAGGAGAAGTGGACACAGAAGCCCTGCTTGTCCTTCAGGAAGCGGGCTATCGCCCCGGAGCCGCTGCCGACCTGCACCCGGGTGTCGTACTCGAAGCCGCCGTTCACGGAGAAGTAGTCCTGGAGCGCGACCGCCCGCTCATAGGGGTTCGCGGCGCTCGCCGTGACCTCGCGGGCGGTCGCCGCCACCACCGCCGGCAGCGAGTCCGGCAGCTTCGTGTAGTCACGCTCCAGTGCGGTCGGCGGCCGCGGTGCCGAGGCGAGCTGCTCCGCCGTCGGCTGCACGTCCAGGCTCTTCACCTCGTACGTCGCCCCGCGGGTGTTCTGGCCGTGGTCGCCGACCAGGGTCATGCCCACGGGTTCGTAGCGCCACTTGCCCTTGATCTTCACACCGCTCGGCGGGTACGGCATCGGAAGCCAGTCCTGGGCGTACCAGTTCGCCGCCGAGACGGTGGTCTCGATCTCCGCGCGCTTGGTGTCGGGGGCGAGGCCGGTCGGTGCGGGGAACTCGTCGGGCACGGAGACGATGTGCCGCTTGGAGGGCTTCCAGGTGGTGCCGTCGAAGTCGTCCAGGGAGACGATCCGCAGATACAGGTCCGACAGGTCGGTGGTGCTGGTCCTCAGGGACATGACCTGGCGGTCGTCGTCCACGTTGAGACTGTCGCGCAGTGACACCAGCGGGTTCACCGCGGAGATCGTGCCGCCGCTCCCGTCCCCGGAACCCACGCCTGTCCCGGTGCCGTCCAGAAGTCCGCCCTGCATCGACGGCAGCGCGAGCGGCACCACCAGGGCGAGGCCCAGCGCGACCGCGCCGATGCGCCGCCCGGTGCGGACCGGCGCCACCGCCGGGCCGGACTCCAGGCCCGGAGCACGGGGTCCGCCGCCGAACACGCGCCCCCACTGCGAGAGCCGGTCCCGGCCCTCGGCCAGGAGCAGCATCAGATAGCCGGCCGCCGCGATCAGGAACCACACCCACTCGCCGGCGCCGTCGGACAGCCCGGCGGCAACCGAGTACAGCGCCAGCAGGGGCAGTCCGGCGGGGGCCGCGCTGCGGAAGGTCACCGCGAGCGTGTCCACCGCCAGACCTATCAGCAGCACGCCGCCGACGAGCATCAGCCGGATGCCCTCGGAGGTCAGCGGTGCCGGGATCGCGTACCGCGCGATGTCGTCGGCCCCGGCCCGCAGCAGGTCGGCGAAGTGGCGGAAGGCGTCCGGGCCGGGGACCAGCCCGGCGAGGGCCTGCTCGCGGGCGAACAACAGGGTCAGCATGACCAGCGTGACGAGGGCCTGGGCCGCCAGGGTCAGCGGCCGGGCCAGCGGGATCCGCCGGGTCGCCGCGCCGACGCAGGTCTGGATGCCGAGCAGGAAGGCCGCCTGAAGGATCCAGGTGGCCGGGTCGACCAGCGGCAGCAGGGAGCACGCGGTCATCAGCGTGGCCGCCCAGGCGAACAGCGCCAGTCGTGCCCGTCCGCTCATGCCCTCTCACCCCCCTTGCCCGCGACGCCCGCACCGCTCGCGACGCCCGCACCGCTCGTCGCGCCGATGCCGGTGCGCTCCCGGTCCGCCTGACGCCACATCTCGCCCAGCGACGCACCCCGCGGCACGCTCAGGGCCGTCCAGCCCGCCTCCCGCAGCATCCGCAGCCGCTCCCCGCTTCTGTCCAGCGCACCGGCGGCCTCGGCCGGTTCCCGCACCCAGTCCTCGCTGTCCAGCAGGAAGGCGACCGCGCCCCCGCTGCGCTGACGCATCTTCGCGACGACCGCCGCCTCCTCCTCGTCGAGGTTCCCGAAGAACGCCAGCAACAGCCCCTCGTTCCCGCCGCGCAGCACGTCGTACGCCCGGGACAGACCCGTGCCGTCCGAGTGGTCGATCACCGCGAGGGTGTCCATCATCAGCCCGGCCGCGTCCGCCGTCTCCTGGCTCGCGCCCGCGAAGCCGTCGGCGCCCTCGCCGGGCACGGAGTTGCCGGTGTCGGTCAACAGCCGCACGGAAAAGCCCCGTTCGAGCATGTGGACCAGGGCGGAGGCGGCGCCCGACACGGCCCACTCGAAGGCCGAGTCGGGGCCCGCGCCCCGGAAGGCGATGCCCCGGGTGTCCAGGAGCACCGTGCAGCGGGAGCGCTGCGGCTGTTCCTCGCGGCGCACCATCAGCTCGCCGTAGCGCGCGGTGGAGCGCCAGTGGACCCGGCGAAGGTCGTCGCCGTAGCGGTACCCGCGCGGGATCACGTCGTCCTCGCCGGCCAGGGCGAGCGAACGCTGCCGCCCGTCGCCGTACCCCTTGGCCTCGCCGCTCAGCCGCACCGGTGGGAGCTCCTCCACGCGCGGGATCACCGTCAGGGTGTCGTACGTGGAGAAGGACCTGGTCAGTTCGCACATGCCGAAGGGGTCGGACAGACGCAGCTGGAGCGGGCCCAGCGGATAGCGGCCGCGCAGGTCGGAGCGGACCCGGTAGGACACCTCGCGGCGGCCGCCCGGCTCCACCCGGTCGAGCACGAAGCGGGGGCGGGGGCCGAGGACGTACGGCACCCGGTCCTGGAGCATCAGCAGGCCGGTGGGCAGCCGTGAGACGTTGTCCATCCGCAGATGGACGCGGGCCTCGCTGCCGGCGGGCACACGCCCGGGGGAGAGCCTGCGGCTGCCGGCGACCCGGTAGCGGGTGCGGTAGAGCACCGTGGCGCACACCAGGGGCAGCACCGCGAGCAGCAGTCCCACCCGGAGCAGGTCGCTCTGCCCGAGCACATAGGCGCAGATCGCCGCCGCTATGCCGGCGGCGAAGAAGGAGCGGCCGCGGGTGGTCAGACCGGCCAGTGCCGTGCGCACTCCGCCCTTGTCGCCCCGGTCGGACTCCGCCTGACCCGTCCCCGCGGTGGTCATCACAGCCTCCGCGGCGGCTGCTGGCCGTATGCCGTGGCGCCGCGGCCCAGGCCGCCGAAGCCGCCCTGCTGGGGCTGGGGATTCGCCGGAACCGGGATGCGCTGGAGGATCTCCTGCACGACCTGCTCGGCGGTACGCCGGTTCAGCTGGGCCTGCGCGGTCGGCAGCAGACGGTGGGCCAGGACGGCCACGGCGAGCGCCTGCACATCGTCCGGCAGCGCGAACTCGCGGCCGCTGAGGGCCGCGGCCGCCTTGGCCGCGCGCAGCAGGTGCAGCGTGGCGCGCGGGGAGGCACCGAGTCTGAGGTCGGGGTGGGTGCGGGTGGCGGCGACCAGGTCGACCGCGTACCGCCGGACCGTTTCGGCTACGTGGACGCCGCGGACGGCGTCGATCAGCTTCAGGATCTCGTGCGCGTGGGCCACCGGCTGGAGGTCGTCGAGGGGGTTGACCCCGCCGTGGACGTCCAGCATCTGGAGTTCGGCGTCGGCGCTCGGGTAGCCGATGGAGACACGGGCCATGAAGCGGTCGCGCTGGGCCTCCGGCAGCGGATAGGTGCCCTCCATCTCCACCGGGTTCTGCGTGGCCACCACCATGAAGGGGCTGGGCAGCTCATAGGTCTGCCCGTCGATGGTGACCTGGCGCTCCTCCATCGACTCCAGCAGCGCGGACTGGGTCTTGGGCGAGGCGCGGTTGATCTCGTCGCCGATCACGATCTGCGCGAAGATCGCTCCCGGTTTGAACTCGAAGTCCCGGCGCTGCTGGTCCCAGATGGACACACCGGTGATGTCCGAGGGCAGCAGATCCGGGGTGAACTGGATGCGGCGCACCGAGCAGTCGATGGACCGCGCCAGCGCCTTGGCCAGCATCGTCTTGCCCACGCCGGGGACATCCTCGATCAGAAGATGGCCCTCGGCGAGAAGTACGGTCAGCGAGAGCTGTACGACCTCGGGCTTCCCCTCGATCACGCCCTCCACTGAACTGCGCACCCGCTCGACCACAGCGGTCAGATCAGTGAGGCTCGCTCGATCGTCATAGGTCGTCACCCGGCCCTCCTCGGCCCGTTCTTTCCGGGCCGACGCGCTGATGTGCGAAACCGGCCCACCCCGAAACACGGACACCACGCATGGAAAGTTCCGCGTGACGCCACACCCCGCATTCTTGCTGCCGTTACCGATTCGTGTCACTCGCCTGTGGACAACTGTCCGCGATATGTCGGTCTTACGGCTATTTGGGGCCTCGTGGCGGTGAAAAGTTTCGGAGTGGGCCGACTGTCCGGACGGTCAGGCGGGATCGATCTCGCGCAGCAGACCCGCCTTCACGTCGAAGACAAAACCCCGCACATCGTCGGTGTGCAGCAGGAACGGCGAGGTGCGCACCCGCTGCATGGACTGCCGTACGTCCTGCTCGACGTCCCGGAAGGCCTCCACCGCCCACGCCGGACGCTGGCCGACCTCCATCTCCAGGTCATGCCGGAAGTCCTCGGTGAGGGACTCCAGGCCGCAGCCCGTGTGATGGATGAGGACGACGCTGCGCGTGCCGAGCGCGCGCTGGCTGATGGTCAGCGAGCGGATCACGTCGTCGGTGACCACGCCGCCCGCGTTGCGGATGGTGTGGCAGTCGCCGAGCTCGAGGCCGAGCGCGGCGTGCAGGTCCAGACGGGCGTCCATGCAGGCCACGACGGCGACCTGCAGTATGGGATGCGCGTCCATCCCCGGGTCGGTGAATTCGGCGGCGTACCGCTCGTTGGCCTCGACGAGGCGGTCGGTGACAGTGCCGCCGGCGGATATGGCGCCTCCGGGCCCAGCGGGAACCGATGCAGAAGTCGTCATAGCTATGACCGTACTGGTCACGTCCGACCCTGGCCTGCTGTGAGAGGGGACAAAGAACGTCATTGACCCTTGTTGTGAGTTAACCCACAAGGCCGATCTGCGTCACTCCATGTGAGTGAAGCGGCATGATCCACACCTTCGCGCGCAGCGGCGCTCGCGACGCGCAGGCTGGTTGATTGACCGGGACACACGGTGGACTAAAGTGACGCGGAGCGGGAGACGAGGTCTCCCTGCTGGACTGCTTCTTCCGGAGACCCTGGCGATTCCTCCAGGGATCTCCCCACGTGCGCGGCGCGTACGTATGGCTCGGCCTCCTCCCGCTCCCGGTCGGCTGACGCTTCCGGCGCCGGCAGGCCTCCCCTTCACGAGCGGGCGGGGACCCGGCGGTGCGTGCGGCCGCGCCGGACCTGAGAGGGCCCCTTGAGCCAGAGTCGACACGTCCCGGTGATGCTCCAGCGGTGCCTGGACCTGTTGGCCCCCGCCCTTCAGCGGCCGGGAGCGGTGGTCGTCGACTGCACCCTCGGCCTCGGCGGTCACAGCGAGGCTCTGCTCACGCAGTTCCCCGAGGCCCGGCTCGTCGCCCTCGACCGCGACAAGGAGGCCCTGCGCCTGTCCGGGGAGCGGCTCGCCCCCTTCGGCGAGCGGGTCGACCTCGTGCACGCCGTGTACGACGAGCTGCCCGGGGTGCTCCACCGGCTCGGCATCCCGCGCGTGCAGGGCGTCCTCTTCGACCTCGGCGTCTCGTCCATGCAGCTCGACGAGGCCGACCGCGGCTTCGCCTACGCCCAGGACGCCCCCCTCGACATGCGCATGGACCAGACGAGCGGCATCAGCGCCGCCGAGGTCCTCAACACCTACCCGGCCGGCGAGCTCGTCAGGATCCTGCGTGCGTACGGCGAGGAGAAGCAGGCCAAGCGGATCGTCGCCGCCATCGTGCGCGAGCGCGAGAAGGAGCCGTTCAGCAACAGCGCGCGGCTGGTGGAGCTGATCAGGGACGCGCTGCCGCAGGCCGCCAAGCGCACCGGCGGCAACCCGGCCAAACGCACCTTCCAGGCCCTGCGTATCGAGGTCAACGGCGAGCTCTCCGTGCTGGAGCGGGCGATCCCGGCCGCGGTGAAGGCGCTCGATGTGGGCGGCCGGATCGCCGTCCTGTCGTACCACTCGCTGGAGGACCGGCTGGTCAAGCAGGTGTTCGCGGCCGGTGCCGCCACCACCGCGCCACCCGGGCTGCCGGTCGTCCCCGAGCGCTATCAGCCGCGGCTCAAGCTGCTCACGCGCGGTGCCGAACTTCCCACCGAGGAAGAGGTCGCCGAGAACCGGCGCGCGGCACCGGCGCGACTGCGGGGCGCCCAGCGCATCAGGGAGGACGTCGAGTGAGGCAGGCGCAGGGGTCCGGAAACCGGACTCACGGGAGGGTGCGTGGGTAGGAAACCCGAACTGAGGGGCCGGGCCGCCCGGCTCGCGCGGCTCTTCCCGGCGGGGCAGGGGCAGGCCGCCCGTACGCCCTTCGTCCTCCTCGTCGTGCTCCTGCTCGGCGGCGGTCTCATCGGACTCCTGGTGCTGAACTCGGCCCTCAGCGAAGGAGCGTTCCAACTCGACGACCTCAAGCGGGAGACCAAGAACCTCACCGACGAGGAACAGGCCCTGCAACGGGACATCGACGCCTACTCCGCCCCGGACGCCCTCCAGCGCCGTGCCCGTGAGCTCGGCATGGTGCCCGGCGGCGACCCCGCCTTCCTCGGCCCCGACGGCACCGTCAAGGGCGTGCCCAGCCCGGCCGCCGCCGGCGGCCGCAAGCCCTCCGTGCTCGATCCCCTCGCCCTCGCGCCGGAGGCGGCTGCCACCCGGTCGCCCGCCACGACGGCCACGCCCGCGGTCCCGGCCGCTTCCCCGACGCCGGGCGAGGGCGACAGCGGACTGCCCGCCGTCGGCGCCGGCGCGGCGTCGGGCCGGCCCTCCACCACCACGACCCCCGGCAGGTGACGGAAGTGTCCGACAGGGAACCGCCGCGCCGCCGGGTGCCCGGACCCGCACGGCCCGCCCGGCCCGGCAGCCGGCCGCGCCCGGGACCCGGCGCCCGCCCGGCCCGCCGCCCCACGGGGCCCCGGTCCCCGGCCGCCCGCGTCATCCGGCTGGGCAGTCCCCGCCCACGGCTGCGCCTGGTCGGCCTCGCGCTGACCCTGGTGCTGATCGCCTTCGTCGTGCGCCTGCTCCAGGTGCAGGCCGTCGACGCGAGCACCTACGCCGCCAAGGCGGAGAGGAACCGCTATGTCGGCTACACCCTGGCCGCCGAGCGCGGCGGAATCACCGACCGCAACGGCGTGGCCCTCGCGGCCAGCCTGGACGCCTACGACATCACCGCCGACCCCACGCTGTTCAGCCGCAAGCAGCTGAAGATCGACGACGGGCCGGAGCAGGCGGCCGCGCTCCTCGCACCGATCCTCGACCAGGAACAGGAGACCCTGACCAGGAAGCTCAGGACCAAGGGCCTGTACGTCAAGCTCGCCGGCCGCCGGACCCCGCAGGTCTGGAAGCAGATCAAGGACCTGAAGAACGCGCTGGCCACCAAGGCGGAGAGCGACCCGTCCACCGTCAACGTGCTGGCGGGTGTCTTCGCGGTCGCCAGCAGCAAGCGCGTCTATCCGAACGGCGACCTCGCCGCCGGGATACTGGGCTGGGTCAACTACGACGGCAAGGGCGGCGGCGGCATCGAGCAGCAGCTCAACAGCGTGCTCGCCGGCAAGGACGGCAAGATCCGCTACGCCCAGTCCGGCGGCCGCCAGGTCCCGACCGCGGGCTCGGCCGAGACACCCGCCGTGCCGGGCAGCGACGTCGAGCTCACCATCGACCGCGACATCCAGTGGGCGGCCCAGAACGCGATCACCGAGCAGGTCAGGAAGTCCAGGGCGGACCGCGGCTATGTGATAGTGCAGGACACCCGGACCGGCGAGATCCTCGCCATGGCCAACTCGCCCGGCTTCGACCCGAACGATCTCTCCGAAGCCGATCCGGGCGCCCTGCACAACTGGGCCGTCGAGGACGCCTACGAGCCCGGCTCCACAGCCAAGATCATGTCGATGGCCGCCGTGCTCGAGGAGAACGCCGCGACCCCGATGACGCATGTCGTCGTGCCCAACCGGCTGCACCGCGGTGACCGGCTCTTCAAGGACGACATCGACCACCCGACCTGGAACCTGACGCTCAACGGCGTGCTGGCCAAGTCCAGCAACATCGGCACGATCCTGGCGACCGGCCAGCTCGGCAGGACACAGGCGCAGGCCAACCAGGTCCTCTACTCGTACTTGCGCAAGTTCGGCCTCGGCAGCTACTCGGGGCTCGGCCTCCCCGGCGAGACCAAGGGCATCCTCGCCACGCCCGCCTCATGGTCGACTTCGCAGCAGTACACGATTCCTTTCGGCCAGGGCGTGTCCATCAACGCGATGCAGGCGGCGTCCGTCTACTCGACCATCGCCAACGGCGGCATCCGCGTGGAGCCCACGCTCGTGCGCGGCACACAGGGCCCCGACGGGCGCTTCACACCCGCCTCGAAGCCCGGGCAGACACGGGTCGTCAGCGCGAAGACGGCCAAAACCCTGGCCCGGATGCTGGAGTCGGTCGTGGACGATGTGGAAGGCACCGGCACCAAGGCCCGCATCCCCGGCTACCGGGTCGCGGGCAAGACCGGCACGGCCAACCGAGTCGATCCGGCCACCGGCAAGTACCACGGATACACGTCGTCGTTCGCCGGATTCGCACCCGCCGACAACCCCCGTGTCACCGTCTACTGCGCCATCCAGAACGCCACCAAGGGCAGCTACTTCGGCGGCCAGATCTGCGGCCCCATCTACAAGCAGGTGATGGAGTTCGCCCTGAAGACCCTCCAGGTCCCGCCCACGGGGGCGAAGGCCGCGAATCTGCCCGTCACCTTCACCCCCTGATCAGCGCAACCAGTCAGGAACGCTCCGTGACCATGCTCACCCCCGACGCCGGGAACCACGTCTCCTCCTCGCCCTCACTTCGCCCGCAAGTGGGTGCGCCCGGTACGCTCACCGCCGTGCCACACGCTGATCAGTCCCAAACCACCCAGAAGGGCGCACCCGTGACATATCCGGGACCGCCCAGGCCGGTTCAGGGCTCCGCGACACCCCTCGCGGAGCTCGCCGATCAGCTGGGTGCCGACACGCCGCAGAGTCCGCAGAGCGCCGCGGAGGTCACGGGCATCACCCACGACTCCCGTGCCGTCCGCCCCGGCGATCTGTACGCCGCGCTCCCGGGCGCCCGTCTGCACGGCGCCGACTTCGTCACCCAGGCCGCCGGCCTCGGCGCGGTCGCCGTGCTGACCGACCCGACAGGGGCCGAGCGGGCCGCCGCGACCGGGCTTCCGGTTCTGGTCGTGGACGACCCGCGCGCGCGGATGGGACAGCTGGCGGCCACGATCTACGGCGACCCGGGCAGCGATCTGCTCCAGATCGGCATCACCGGCACCTCCGGGAAGACCACCACCGCCTACCTCGTCGAGGGCGGCCTGAAGTCCGTCCGTGCCACCGGGCTGATCGGCACGGTGGAGATGCGCATCGGCGAGGAGCGCATCAAGTCCGAGCGCACCACCCCGGAGGCCACCGACCTGCAGGCCCTGTTCGCCGTCATGCGCGAACGCGGCGTCGAGGCGGTCGCCATGGAGGTCTCCAGCCACGCGCTGGTCCTCGGCCGGGTCGACGGCTGCGTCTTCGACATCGCGGTCTTCACCAACCTCAGCCCGGAGCACATGGAGTTCCACTCCGGCATGGAGGACTACTTCCAGGCCAAGGCGCAGTTGTTCACGCCGAAACGCAGCAGGCTCGGCGTGGTCAACGTCGACGACGAGCACGGGCGCAGGCTGGCCAAGGAGGCCACCGTCCCGGTCGTCACCTTCTCCGCCGAGGGCCACCCCGACGCCGACTGGCGCGCCGAGGACGTCCAGGTCGGCCCGATGGACTCGACGTTCACCGTGATCGGCCCCAAGGGCGACCGGATCGCCGCCAGGTCGCCGCTGCCGGGCCCCTTCAACGTGGCCAACACCCTCGCCGCGATCGTCGCCCTCGCCGAGGCCGGCCTCGACGCGCAGGCCGCCGCCGACGGCGTCGCCGCCGTGCCGGGTGTGCCGGGCCGCCTGGAGCGCGTGGACGCCGGACAGCCGTATCTCGCGGTCGTCGACTACGCCCACAAGACCGACGCCGTCGAGTCCGTGCTGCGCGCCCTGCGCAAGGTCACCGAGGGGAAGCTGCACGTCGTGCTCGGCTGCGGCGGGGACCGGGACAGGACCAAGCGCGCGCCGATGGGCGCCGCCGCGGCCCGGCTCGCCGACACCGCCGTACTGACCTCCGACAACCCCCGCTCCGAAGACCCCCTCGCGATCCTCGCAACCATGCTCGAGGGCGCGGCGTCCGTGCCAGTACACGAGCGTGGCGAGGTCCAGGTCTTCGAGGACCGGGCCGCCGCCATCGCCGCCGCCGTCGCCCGCGCCCGGCCCGGGGACACCGTGCTCGTCGCGGGCAAGGGTCACGAGCAGGGCCAGGACATCGCCGGAGTGGTCCGTCCCTTCGACGACCGCCAGGTGCTTCGCGAAGCTATCCAGAAGACCCAGGGATGAACTTGTGATCGCCCTCTCCCTCGCCGAGATCGCAGAAGTCGTCGGCGGGCAGACGCACGACATACCGGATCCGTCCGTCCAGGTCACCGGACCGGTCGTCCGGGACTCCCGTGAGGTGGAGCCGGGCAGCCTCTTCGTCGCCTTCGCCGGTGAGCGCGTGGACGGCCACGACTTCGCCCACGCCGTGGTGAAAACCGGCGCGGTCGCCGTCCTGGCGTCCCGCCCCGTCGGGGTCCCCGCGATCGTCGTCGCGGACGTCCAGACGGCGCTCGGCGCGCTCGCCCGCCATGTCGTGTCACGGCTCGGCGCGACCCTCGTCGCCCTCACCGGCTCCGCCGGCAAGACCAGCACCAAGGACCTGATCGCGCAGGTGCTCCAGCGCAAGGCGCCCACGGTGTGGACTCCCGGCTCCCTCAACAACGAGATCGGACTGCCGCTCACCGCGCTCGCCGCCACCGACGAGACGAGGTTCCTCGTCCTGGAGATGGGCGCCCGCGGACTCGGCCACATCCGCTACCTCACCGGCCTGACCCCGCCGAAGGTCGGCCTCGTCCTCAACGTCGGCACCGCCCACATCGGCGAGTTCGGCGGCCGCGAGCAGATCGCACAGGCGAAGGGCGAACTCGTCGAGAGCCTGCCTCCCGCCGCGGACGGCGGCACCGCGATCCTCAACGCGGACGATCCCCTCGTACGGGCCATGGCCTCCCGTACGAAGGCGAAGGTGATCCTTTTCGGAGAGTCCGGCGAAGCGGACGTACGCGCCGAGAACGTACGACTCACGGACAGCGGACAGCCCGCGTTCCGGCTTCACACACCCTCCGGTGCAAGCGAAGTGACCATGCGCCTGTACGGTGAGCACCACGTGTCGAACGCGCTCGCCGCGGCCGCCGTCGCCCACGAGCTGGGCATGTCCGCGGAAGAGATCGCCACCGCGCTCTCCGAGGCGGGCTCCCTCTCCCGCTGGCGGATGGAGGTCACCGAGCGCCCGGACGGCGTGACGGTCGTCAACGACGCCTACAACGCGAACCCCGAGTCCATGCGAGCCGCCTTGCGCGCGCTCGCGGCCATGGGCGAAGCCTCACGGGCTAAAGGGGGTCGGACGTGGGCGGTGCTCGGCAAGATGGCCGAGCTCGGGGACGAGGCGCTCGCCGAGCACGACGCGGTCGGACGGCTCGCCGTCCGGCTCAACGTCAGCAAGCTCGTCGCGGTCGGGGGCAGGGAAGCGTCCTGGTTGCAACTGGGCGCATATAACGAGGGTTCGTGGGGTGAGGAGTCGGTGCACGTGTCCGACGCACAGGCGGCGGTCGACCTGTTGCGCAGCGAGCTGCGCCCGGGAGACGTCGTACTCGTGAAGGCGTCCCGGTCGGTCGGCCTCGAGAGCGTGGCGCAGGCGCTCATCGGGACCGGTGCCGAGGGTGAGGTTGCCGCCCGATGATGAAGCAGATCCTGTTCGCAGGAGTCATTGGTCTCTTTCTCACCCTGATCGGCACCCCGCTGCTGATCAAGCTCCTGGCCCGCAAGGGGTACGGCCAGTACATCCGTGACGACGGCCCCCGCGAGCACGCCAGCAAGCGCGGTACGCCGACGATGGGCGGTATCGCCTTCATCTTCGCCACGGTCGCCGCGTACTTCCTGTCCAAGGTGATCACGGGCAAGCCGCCGACCTACTCCGGTGTGCTGGTCCTCGGCCTGATGGTCGGCATGGGCCTGGTCGGCTTCCTCGACGACTACATCAAGATCGTCAAGCGGCGCTCGCTGGGTCTGCGGGCCAAGGCGAAGATGGCCGGGCAGCTGCTCGGCGGCATCGCCTTCGCCGTGCTCTCGCTCCAGTTCGCGGACGCCCGCGGCAACACCCCGGCCTCCACCAAGCTGTCGTTCATCACGGACTTCGGCTGGACGATCGGCCCCGTGCTGTTCGTCGTCTGGGCGCTGTTCATGATCCTCGCGATGTCCAACGGCGTGAACCTGACGGACGGTCTGGACGGCCTCGCCACCGGCGCCTCCGTGCTGGTCTTCGGCGCCTACACCTTCATTGGCGTCTGGCAGTACCAGGAGTCCTGCGCCAACGGCGAGACCCTGACCAACCCCGGCGCCTGCTACGAGGTGCGCGACCCGCTCGACCTCGCGGTCGTCTCCGCCGCGCTGATGGGGGCCTGCCTCGGCTTCCTGTGGTGGAACACCTCACCCGCCAAGATCTTCATGGGCGACACCGGTTCGCTGGCGCTCGGCGGTGTGCTTGCGGGTCTCGCGATCTGCTCCCGCACCGAGCTGCTGCTCGCGCTCCTCGGCGGTCTGTTCGTCCTCATCACCATGTCGGTGGTCATCCAGGTCGGCTCCTTCCGGCTCACCGGCAAGCGCGTCTTCCGGATGGCGCCACTCCAGCACCACTTCGAACTCAAGGGCTGGTCGGAAGTGCTCGTGGTGGTCCGTTTCTGGATCATCCAGGGCATCTGTGTCATCGTCGGCCTGGGGCTCTTCTACGCGGGATGGGCAGCAGAAAAGTGACCGACCGGCAGGGCAGCGACTGGACGGGCAGGCACGTCACCGTCGCCGGGCTCGGCGTCTCCGGCATCCCGGCGGCCAAGGTGCTGCACGGCCTCGGAGCCGTCGTCACGGTCGTCAACGACGGCGACGACGAGCGGGCCCGCGCCCAAGCGGCCGACCTGGAGGCGCTCGGCATCACCGTGCGCCTCGGCGACGGCGCGACCCTGCCGGAGGGCACCGAGCTCATCGTCACCGCACCCGGCTGGAAGCCGGACAAGCCGCTGTTCACGGCCGCCGAGCAGGCCGGTGTTCCCATCTGGGGCGACGTGGAGCTCGCCTGGCGGCTGCGCGGCCCCGACGCCGCTCCCTGGCTGGCCGTCACCGGCACCAACGGCAAGACCACCACCGTCCAGATGCTCGCCTCCATCCTCGAGGCGGCGGGCCTGCGCACGGCCGCGGTCGGCAACATCGGCGTCTCGCTGCTGGACGCGGTGCTGGGGGAGGAGAAATACGACGTCCTCGCCGTGGAGCTGTCCAGCTACCAGCTCCACTGGGCGCCCTCCCTGCGCGCCCACTCGGCCGCCGTGCTGAACCTGGCGCCCGACCACCTCGACTGGCACGGCTCCATGGAGGCGTACGCCGCCGACAAGGGCCGCATCTACGAGGGCAATCGCATCGCCTGCGTCTACAACGCCGCCGACAGGGCCACCGAGGACCTGGTGCGCGAGGCCGACGTCGAGGAGGGCTGCCGTGCCATCGGCTTCACCCTCGGCACACCGGGGCCCTCCCAACTCGGTGTCGTGGACGGCATCCTGGTCGACCGCGCCTTCGTCGAGAACCGGCAGCAGAACGCCCAGGAGCTCGCCGAGGTCTGCGACGTGAACCCGCCGGCCCCGCACAACATCGCCAACGCCCTTGCGGCGGCGGCCCTCGCCCGCGCCTTCGGGGTGCCCGCCAAGGCCGTACGGGACGGCCTGCGGGCCTTCACCCCGGACGCCCACCGCATCGCGCACGTCGCCGACTTGGACGGCGTCGCCTACGTCGACGACTCCAAGGCCACCAACACCCACGCGGCTCAGGCCTCGTTGGCGGCGTACGACTCGATCGTCTGGATCGCCGGCGGACTCGCCAAGGGCGCGACCTTCGACGAGCTGGTCGCCGAGTCGGCGAAGCGGCTGCGCGGGGCCGTGCTCATCGGCGCGGACCGTGCCCTGATCCGTGAAGCCCTGGCGCGACACGCCCCGGAAGTACCCGTCGTCGACCTCGACCGGACCGACACTGGGGCGATGCTCGCGGCTGTCCAGGAGGCCCGGCGGCTGGCGCGGCCCGGCGACACGGTGCTCCTCGCCCCCGCCTGTGCCTCGATGGACATGTTCGCCAACTACAACAAGCGCGGTGACGCGTTCGCTCAGGCGGTTCGCGAACTCGGAACCTGACCCGGCCGCCTGCCGGGCGGACCCCTAGGGAGGGACGCGTGGGACCGTCGAGGCAGACGTTCAGCGGGGGCAGCGATGCCCGGTAGCCGTACCGGGCGTCCGCCCGTGCAGCGGGCCGTCCGGCGCCCCGCCGCCCCCCGGCCGTCGCGCGACAACCCCGTACTGCGTCCGTACATCCGCCTGCGCAAGGCCTGGGACCGGCCGCTGACCGCGTACTACCTGATCCTCGGCGGCAGCCTGCTGATCACCGTGCTCGGTCTGGTGATGGTCTACTCGGCCTCCCAGATCACGGCGCTGCAGATGTCCCTGCCGGGCTCGTACTTCTTCCGCAAGCAGCTCCTGGCCGCCGCCATCGGCACCGGCCTGCTGCTGATCGCCTCCCGGATGCCGGTGAAGCTGCACCGGGCGCTGGCCTACCCGATCCTGGCCGGCGCAGTCTTCCTGATGGTCCTGGTGCAGGTGCCGGGGATAGGGATGGCGGTCAACGGCAACCAGAACTGGATCTCGCTCGGCGGCTCCTTCCAGATCCAGCCCAGCGAGTTCGGCAAGCTCGCGCTGGTGCTCTGGGGCGCCGACCTGCTCGCCCGCAAGCAGGACAAGAAGCTGCTCACCCAGTGGAAGCACATGCTGGTGCCGCTCGTGCCCGCCGCCTTCATGCTGCTCGGGCTGATCATGCTCGGTGGCGACATGGGGACGGCGATCATCCTCACGGCGATCCTGTTCGGCCTGCTGTGGCTGGCGGGCGCGCCCACCCGGCTGTTCGTCGGCGTGCTGTCCGTGGCCGCGGTCATCGGTGTGATCCTGATCAAGACCAGCCCGAACCGCATGGCCCGGCTCGCCTGCATCGGCGCCACCGAGCCCCGCTCGGGAGCGGCCGACTGCTGGCAGGCCGTGCACGGCATCTACGCCCTGGCCTCCGGCGGAATTTTCGGTTCCGGGCTGGGTGCGAGTGTGGAGAAATGGGGCCAACTACCCGAAGCCCACACCGACTTCATCTTCGCCGTCACCGGTGAGGAACTGGGCCTCGCGGGGACGCTGTCGGTCCTCGCCCTCTTCGCGGCTCTAGGCTATGCGGGTATCCGCGTGGCCGGACGCACGGAGGACCCCTTCGTGAGGTATGCCGCGGGAGGCGTGACCACCTGGATCACCGCTCAGGCAGTGATCAACATCGGTGCGGTGCTCGGTCTGCTGCCGATCGCCGGCGTCCCCCTCCCGCTGTTCTCCTACGGAGGATCCGCCCTGCTGCCGACCATGTTCGCCATCGGGCTGCTGATCGCCTTCGCACGCGACGAGCCCGCTGCGCGGGCGGCGCTTTCGATGCGGCAACCCCGCTTTGGTAGAAAGCGGGCGGGAGGCCCTGTGCGGGGGCCTCGGAGATGGAACACGATGCGACGGCGTGCCTCGGTGGCGCGCTCGTCCGGAGAGCGGTGAATTTCGGTGCATGTCGTACTCGCCGGTGGGGGGACCGCCGGCCACATCGAGCCCGCGCTCGCCCTCGCGGACGCCCTGCGCAGGCAGGACCCGACCGTGGGAATCACGGCCCTGGGCACGGAGCGCGGCCTGGAGACACGTCTCGTACCCGAGCGCGGCTACGAACTCGCGCTGATCCCCGCCGTACCGCTGCCGCGCAAGCCCACACCCGAGCTGATCACCGTGCCGGGCCGGCTGCGCGGCACGATCAAGGCGGCCGAGCAGATCCTGGAGCGCACCAAGGCGGACGCGGTCGTCGGCTTCGGCGGCTATGTCGCCCTGCCCGGCTATCTGGCCGCCAAGCGCCTCGGCGTGCCGATCGTCATCCACGAGGCCAACGCCCGCCCCGGCCTCGCCAACAAGATCGGCTCGCGGTACGCGGCCCGGGTCGCCGTCTCCACCCCGGACAGCAAGCTGCGCGACGCCCGCTACATCGGCATCCCGCTGCGCCGCTCCATCGCGACCCTCGACCGGGCCGCCGTACGGTGGGAGGCCCGCGCCGCCTTCGGGCTCGACCCGAACCTGCCGACGCTGCTGGTCTCCGGCGGTTCGCAGGGTGCCCGCAGGCTCAACGAGGTGGTGCAGCGGGTCGCTCCCTGGCTCCAGCAGGCCGGGATCCAGATCCTGCACGCCGTCGGCCCGAAGAACGAACTGCCGCAGGTGCATCAGATGCCGGGGATGCCCCCGTACATCCCGGTACCGTACGTGGACCGGATGGATCTCGCGTACGCCGCGGCGGACATGATGCTCTGCCGCGCCGGCGCGATGACCGTCGCCGAACTCTCCGCCGTCGGGCTCCCGGCCGCCTATGTCCCGCTGCCCATCGGCAACGGCGAACAGCGGCTGAACGCCCAGCCGGTGGTCAAGGCGGGCGGCGGCCTCCTCGTCGACGACGCGGAGCTCACGCCCGAGTGGGTGCAGCACAACGTCCTGCCCGTGCTCGCCGACCCGCACCGGCTGTACGAGATGTCCCGCGCCGCCGCCGAGTTCGGCCGCCGGGACGCCGACGACCTGCTCGTCGGCATGGTGTACGAGGCGATCGCCGCCGGTCGTGCACACCGCTAGGACCATATGACGGGAGGCAGGCAGCGTGGCCGGATCGACGACCGCCGAGCGCGGTGAACGCCAGCAGGAGTCGTCCGGCCCGCCGCCCGCCGGGCGGTTCAGGCCGCCACGCCTTCGTACGATCGTCGTCCTGGCCGTGGCCCTGGTGGTCGCGGGAGCCGGAACCGTCTGGCTGTTGTACGGCTCGCACTGGCTGCGGGTGGGACAGGTGTCCGTGTCCGGGACCCGGGTCCTGACGCCCGAGCAGGTGCGGGAGGCCGCCGAGGTACCGGTCGGGGCACCGCTGATTTCCGTGGACACCGACGCGATTGCGTCACGTCTGCGCCAGAAATTGCCCCGAATTGATGTGGTTGACGTCGAGCGTTCCTGGCCCCGTGGAATCGACCTGAAAGTGACCGAGCGTACTCCGGTTCTGCTTGTGCAAAAGGGCGGAAAGTTTGTCGAAGTGGACGATGAAGGTGTCCGTTTCGCCGTGGTTTCACAGGCTCCGAAAGGGGTGCCCGCACTGGAATTGTCACTGTCCCGGGCGGACTCGCGCGCTGCGAGCCTGCGCCGCTTCGGCGAGGACCGGCTGGTGCGGGAGGCGGTCACGGTCGCCGGTGACATTCCGGCCGCCGTCGCCCGCGTCACCCGGACCGTCAAGGTGCGCTCGTACGACGACATCTCGCTGGAGTTGAGCGGTGGCCGGACCGTCGTCTGGGGAAGCAGCGAGGCCGGCGCCGCGAAGGCCCGTGCACTCACCGCACTCATGAAAGCGGCCCCGGGAGCGCGGCACTTCGACGTCAGCGTTCCCACCGCCCCCGCGTCATCAACGAGTTGACGCACATCAGCGCAGGTCAACACCCTGGTTGGGCGCTGCTACGGCTGATCACATAGGGTGAAAAGAAAAACGGGAGGTTCGGCGTGTTCGTTGAACGTGCGCCACTTGTCGACTTAGTGTCCTGTTCAGAAGATTCCAGGGAACAGACACACTGGTAACCCTAAACTTCAACGTTAGGGTTCGGGTCGGCGTTCGGACCGTCCCATTCGGCATCAGTCGCCGGTTCGCACGACCCGCGAGACGGCGACACGTAACTCGAGGCGAGAGGCCTTCGACGTGGCAGCACCGCAGAACTACCTCGCAGTCATCAAAGTCATCGGTGTCGGCGGCGGTGGTGTCAATGCCATCAACCGGATGATCGAGGTCGGTCTCAAGGGCGTCGAGTTCATCGCCATCAACACCGACGCTCAGGCGCTGTTGATGAGCGACGCCGACGTCAAGCTCGACGTCGGCCGTGAACTGACCCGCGGACTCGGCGCCGGAGCCAACCCGGCCGTCGGCCGCAAGGCCGCCGAGGACCACCGCGAGGAGATCGAGGAGGTCCTCAAGGGGGCCGACATGGTCTTCGTGACGGCCGGTGAAGGCGGCGGCACCGGCACCGGCGGCGCTCCCGTGGTGGCGAACATCGCCCGCTCCCTCGGCGCCCTCACCATCGGCGTGGTCACGCGCCCGTTCACCTTCGAGGGACGGCGCCGTGCCAACCAGGCCGAGGACGGCATCGCGGAGCTCCGTGAAGAGGTCGACACCCTGATCGTCATCCCGAACGACCGGCTGCTGTCCATCTCGGACCGCCAGGTCTCGGTGCTCGACGCCTTCAAGTCGGCCGACCAGGTCCTGCTCTCCGGTGTCCAGGGCATCACCGACCTCATCACCACCCCCGGTCTGATCAACCTGGACTTCGCCGACGTCAAGTCGGTCATGTCCGAGGCCGGTTCGGCGCTCATGGGCATCGGCTCGGCCCGCGGCGACGACCGTGCGGTGGCCGCGGCCGAGATGGCGATCTCCTCGCCGCTCCTCGAGGCGTCCATCGACGGCGCCCGGGGCGTGCTGCTGTCCATCTCCGGCGGCTCCGACCTCGGTCTGTTCGAGATCAACGAGGCGGCCCAGCTGGTCAGCGAGGCCGCGCACCCCGAGGCCAACATCATCTTCGGTGCGGTGATCGACGACGCCCTCGGCGACGAGGTCCGGGTCACCGTGATCGCGGCCGGCTTCGACGGCGGCCAGCCCCCGGCCCGCCGGGACAATGTCCTCGGCTCGTCCTCGGCCCGCCGCGAGGAGCCCGCTCCGGCACGGCAGACCGAGAGCCGTCCGAGCTTCGGCTCGCTCGGCAGTGTCACACCGAAGGAGGAGCCGGAGCCCGCGCCCGAGCCGGTGGCCGACATCCCGGTCGCCCCGCCGGTCCCGCCGTCGCGGAGCTACTCGGACAGCGCGGCCGAGGAGCTGGACGTGCCGGACTTCCTGAAGTGATAGGACACCGCTCACAGACGAGCACCGTGAACGGCGCGCACTTCGCCTTCACCGACAGGTGGGGCGGGGTGAGCGCCGTTCCGTACGAGGAGCTCAACCTCGGCGGCGCGGTCGGCGACGACACCGGCGCCGTACGGACCAACCGTGAACTGGCCGCCAAGTCCCTCGGCCTCGACCCCGCCCGGGTGGTCTGGATGAACCAGGTGCACGGGGCGGACACGGCGGTGATCGACGGGCCCTGGGGGACCGGGCCGGTGCCGGAGGTCGACGCGATCGTCACCGCCCGCCGCGGACTCGCCCTCGCCGTGCTCACCGCCGACTGCACACCCGTCCTGCTCGCCGACCCCGTCGCCGGGGTTGCCGCCGCGGTCCATGCCGGGCGGCCCGGCATGGTCGCCGGAGTCGTCCCCGCCGCCGTACGGGCCATGATGGAAGTGGGTGCCGAGCCGTCCCGGATCGTCGCCCGCACCGGGCCGGCCGTCTGCGGCCGGTGCTACGAGGTGCCGGAGTCCATGCGCGCCGAGGTGGCCGCCGTCGAACCGGCGGCGTACGCCGAGACGAGCTGGGGCACGCCGGCGGTCGATGTGACCGCCGGAGTGCACGCGCAGCTCGACAGGCTCGGGGTGTGCGACCGGGAGCAGTCGCCGGTGTGCACGCTCGAGTCGGGCGACCACTTCTCGTACCGCCGCGACCGCACCACGGGCCGGCTCGCGGCCTATGTGTGGCTGGACTGATGGGGCATGACGGACCGTAGGGACGAACTCGCCGGAAATCTGGCGAAGGTGGAGGAGCGCATCACCGCCGCGTGCGTGGCCGCGGGGCGCAAGCGTGAAGAGGTGACCCTGATCGTGGTCACCAAGACCTATCCCGCGAGCGATGTGAGAGTCCTGTCGGAACTCGGTGTGCGCCATGTCGCCGAGAACCGCGACCAGGACGCCGCACCCAAGGCCGCCGAATGCTCGGATCTGCCCCTTGTATGGCATTTTGTCGGGCAGTTGCAGACCAACAAGGTGCGATCCGTGGTCGGTTATGCGGATCTCGTGCAGTCCGTCGATCGTTCCAGGCTGGTGACGGCTCTCTCGAAGGAGGCCGTACGGGCCGGGCGCGAGGTGGGGTGTCTCCTCCAGGTCGCGCTCGATGCGGGAGAGAGCGCGAGGGGCGAACGGGGAGGCGTGGCACCGGGCGGAATCGAAGAGTTGGCCGACCTCGTCGCCGAGGCTCCGGGGCTGCGGCTCGACGGGCTGATGACCGTCGCGCCGCTGACCGGGGAGTACGCGGGGCGTCAACGGGTGGCGTTCGAGCGGTTGATGGATTTGTCGACTGACCTGCGCCGAGCTCATCCGGCTGCGAACATGGTCTCAGCAGGGATGAGTGCGGACCTCGAGGAGGCCGTGGCCGCCGGGGCGACACATGTGCGCGTCGGTACCGCGGTACTCGGAGTCCGCCCCGGGCTCGGGTAACGTCGCCAGGAAGTCGGACCACAGCAGAAAATATGGTCAATGTCGCTGAAAGCGGGCATAACGACCTCGTGGATCGCGGGCACTTGGCAGTAGTCAGTCGATCCACCACAGAGCGGAGGACTCAGAGCATGGCCGGCGCGATGCGCAAGATGGCGGTCTACCTCGGCCTCGTGGAGGACGATGGGTATGACGGCCGCGGTTTCGACCCCGACGACGACTTCGAACCCGAACTGGACCCGGAGCCCGAGCGGGACCACCGGCGGCACGAGCCGTCGCACCAGTCGCACCAGTCCCATCAGCTTCAAAGGGACGAATCGGTACGAGTGGTGCAGCCCTCGGCGCCGCGCGACCCGGTGCCGCATTCCGCTTCGTCGGTCGCGGAATCCGGGCGTCCGGCGCGTATCGCGCCCGTGGCGTCCATCACACAAGAACGCGCAAGCCTGGAGAAGAACGCACCGGTGATCATGCCCAAGGTCGTGTCGGAACGAGAGCCTTACCGGATCACCACACTTCACCCCCGGACCTACAACGAGGCCCGTACCATCGGGGAACACTTCCGTGAGGGCACCCCGGTGATCATGAATCTGACTGAGATGGATGACACAGACGCGAAGCGACTTGTCGACTTTGCGGCGGGTTTGGTGTTTGGTCTTCACGGCAGCATCGAGCGGGTGACGCAGAAGGTGTTCCTGTTGTCGCCTGCTAACGTCGATGTCACGGCGGAGGACAAGGCCCGCATCGCAGAGGGCGGGTTCTTCAACCAGAGCTGAGACGCACCACCGGAAACAGCAGTACCCAGCAGCACGAAACAGGGGAGAGGGAAGCACAAGCAATGAGCGTGGTCCTGGATGTCGTCTACATCGCGCTGATGTGCTTCCTCATCGTGCTCATCTTCCGGTTGGTCATGGACTACGTCTTCCAGTTCGCCCGCTCGTGGCAACCCGGCAAGGCGATGGTGGTCGTTCTGGAGGCCACCTACACTGTCACTGATCCACCGCTCAAGCTTCTGCGGCGGTTCATCCCGCCGCTGCGTCTCGGGGGCGTGGCGCTCGACCTGTCCTTCTTCGTACTGATGATCATCGTCTACATCCTGATCTCCGTCGTGAGCCGGCTGTGAACGATACGGTCTTGCCGAATGCCGACGACTACGTTGAGGTGAAGAGATGCCGTTGACCCCCGAGGATGTGCGGAACAAGCAGTTCACGACCGTCCGCCTCCGAGAAGGCTATGACGAGGACGAGGTCGATGCCTTCCTCGACGAGGTCGAAGCCGAACTGACCCGCTTGCTCCGCGAGAACGAGGACCTGCGCGCCAAACTGGCCGCGGCCACGCGTGCTGCTGCCCAGAACCAGCAGAACATGCGCAAGCCTCCGGAACCGCAGGATCAGCAGGGCATGCCCCCGGGCATGCAGCCCGGCATGCCGCAGCAGGGCATGCGCGGTCCCGGCGCTCCCGTCCCCGCCGGGATATCGGGCCCGCCGCAGCAGCCGATGGGTGGCCCCATGGGTGGTCCGCCCCAGCTGCCGAGCGGTGCCCCGCAGCTGCCCGCCGGCCCCGGCGGTCAGGGTGGTCCGCAGGGTCCCGGCCCGATGGGTCAGGGTCCGATGGGCCAGCCCCCGATGCAGCAGATGGGCGGCCCGATGGGCGGCCCCATGGGCGGTCCGATGGGCGGCCCCGGTCAGGCCCCTGGCGGCGACAGCGCCGCCCGTGTCCTCTCGCTGGCCCAGCAGACCGCCGACCAGGCGATCGCCGAGGCCCGCTCCGAAGCCAACAAGATCGTCGGCGAGGCCCGCAGCCGCGCCGAGGGTCTCGAGCGTGACGCCCGTGCCAAGGCAGATGCACTGGAGCGGGACGCGCAGGAGAAGCACCGTGTCGCGATGGGCTCCCTGGAGTCCGCCCGCGCCACGCTGGAGCGCAAGGTCGAGGACCTGCGCGGCTTCGAGCGCGAGTACCGCACGCGGCTGAAGTCGTACCTGGAGTCGCAGCTGCGTCAGCTGGAGACCCAGGCCGACGACTCGCTGGCCCCGCCGCGCACTCCGGCGACCGCGTCGCTGCCGCCGTCCCCGGCGCCCTCCATGGCTCCGGCCGGCGCGAGCGCGCCGTCGTACGGCGGCAACCAGGGCATGGGCGGTGGCCCGGCCCCTGCCGGCCCGTCCTACGGCGGTCAGCAGCAGATGTCCCCGGCGATGACCCAGCCGATGGCGCCGGTGCGTCCGCAGGGCCCCGGTCCGATGGGGCAGGCTCCCTCGCCGATGCGCGGGTTTCTCATCGACGAGGACGACAACTGACGGTTGGTAGTACGCCGTAGGCGTCGGCAGCGTTCAGGGCGAGGCCCCGGAATTTGATACGGGGCCTCGCCCTTTTGCTGCCCGCGGTCGGGGAGTTGTTCGGGTGGGGGTGCGTTTGTACAGGGGGACGCAACGCCGAAGGCCTGGGACACGGAAGAAATTTCCGCGCCCCAGGCCTTGTTGGTTGCCCACCCGTGCCGCCCCAGCGGCACGACGGCCCGCGGACTGACGGCCCGCAGTGGGGAGACCCCTCGGTGCGAGCTACGCCTTGTGGAGGCGGAACGTCAGGGACAGGCCCTCGTCGGTGAACGGGGTGCCGTACGCCTCGTCCGCCTCGCCCTCGGCGAAGTCCGTCGCGAGGACCTCCTCCGCGATCAGCTCCGCGTGCCCGGTCAGCGCCGCGACGACCGCCGGGTCCGTGGAGGTCCAGCGGAGCGCGATGCGGTCGGCCACATCGAGGCCGCTGTTCTTGCGGGCCTCCTGGATCAGCCGGATCGCGTCACGGGCGAGGCCCGCCCGGCGAAGCTCCTCCGTGATCTCCAGGTCGAGCGCGACCGTCGCGCCCGAGTCGGAGGCGACCGACCAGCCTTCGCGCGGGGTCTCCGTGATGATGACCTCGTCCGGGGCGAGGGTGATCGTCTCGCCGTCGACCTCCACCGACGCCGTGCCCTCGCGCAGCGCCAGGGACAGGGCGGCGGCGTCCGCGTCGGCGACGGCCCTGGCGACGTCCTGGACGCGTTTGCCGAACCGCTTGCCCAGGGCACGGAAGTTGGCCTTGGCCGTGGTGTCCACCAGGGAGCCGCCTACGTCCGACAGCGAGGCCAGGGACTCGACGTTCAGCTCCTCCGTGATCTGCGCGTGCAGTTCCGGGTTCAGCGCCTCGAAGCCCGCCGCCGCGACCAGCGCGCGCTGCAGCGGCTGGCGTGTCTTCACGCCCGACTCCGCGCGCGTGGCACGGCCCAGCTCCACCAGCCGGCGCACCAGCACCATCTGCTTCGACAGCTCCGGGTCGATCGCGGTGAGGTCCGCCTCCGGCCAGGACGCCAGGTGCACCGACTCCGGGGCGCCGGGTGTGACCGGCACGACCAGGTCCTGCCAGACCCGCTCGGTGATGAACGGGGTCAGCGGGGCCATCAGCTTCGTGACCGTCTCGACGACCTCGTGCAGGGTGCGCAGCGCCGCCTTGTCACCCTGCCAGAAGCGGCGGCGGGACCGGCGGACGTACCAGTTCGACAGGTCGTCGACGAACGCCGACAGGAGCTTGCCGGCGCGCTGCGTGTCGTACGCCTCCAGGGCCTGTGTCACCTGGTCGGTGAGCGCGTGGAGTTCGGACAGCAGCCAGCGGTCGAGGACGGGCCGGTCCGCGGGGGCCGGGTCCGCCTCGCTGGGCGCCCAGTCGGACGTACGCGCGTACAGGGCCTGGAAGGCGACCGTGTTCCAGTACGTGAGGAGCGTCTTGCGGACGACCTCCTGGATGGTGCCGTGGCCCACCCGGCGGGCCGCCCAGGGGGAGCCGCCGGCCGCCATGAACCAGCGGACCGCGTCCGCCCCGTGCTGGTCCATGAGCGGGATCGGCTGGAGGATGTTGCCCAGGTGCTTGGACATCTTGCGGCCGTCCTCGGCGAGGATGTGGCCGAGGCAGACGACGTTCTCGTACGACGACTTGTCGAAGACCAGCGTGCCGACCGCCATCAGCGTGTAGAACCAGCCGCGGGTCTGGTCGATGGCCTCGCTGATGAACTGCGCCGGGTAGCGGGACTCGAACAGCTCCTTGTTCTTGTACGGGTAGCCCCACTGCGCGAACGGCATCGAACCCGAGTCGTACCAGGCGTCGATGACCTCCGGCACGCGCGTGGCCGTCTTCTCGCACTGCGGGCACGCGAAGGTGACGTCGTCGATGTACGGGCGGTGCGGGTCGAGGGCGGACTGGTCGGTGCCGGTCAGCTCGGTCAGCTCCGCGCGGGAGCCGACGACGGTGAGGTGGTCGTCCTCGCAGCGCCAGATCGGCAGCGGGGTTCCCCAGTAGCGGTTGCGGGACAGCGCCCAGTCGATGTTGTTGTTCAGCCAGTCGCCGTACCGGCCGTGCTTGACGGTGTCCGGGTACCAGTTGGTGTTCTCGTTCTCCTGGAGGAGACGGTCCTTGATCGCGGTGGTGCGGATGTACCAGGACGGCTGCGCGTAGTAGAGGAGCGCGGTGTGGCAGCGCCAGCAGTGCGGGTAGCTGTGCTCGTACGGGATGTGCCGGAACAGCAGACCACGGCTGTGGAGGTCCTCGGTGAGCCGTTCGTCCGCCTTCTTGAAGAAGACACCGCCGACGAGGGGGACGTCCTCCTCGAAGGTGCCGTCGGGGCGGACCGGGTTCACGACCGGCAGGCCGTAGGCCCGGCAGACCTTGAGGTCGTCCTCACCGAAAGCGGGGGACTGGTGGACCAGACCCGTACCGTCCTCGGTCGTGACGTACTCGGCGTTGACCACGAAATGGGCCGGCTCCGGGAACTCCACGAGCTCGAACGGACGTTGATACGTCCAGCGCTCCATCTCGGCGCCGGTGAAGGTCCGGCCGGTCGTCTCCCAGCCCTCGCCGAGCGCCTTGGCGACCAGCGGCTCGGCGACGACGAGCTGCTCCTCGCCGTTCGTCGCCACCACATAGGTGACCTCGGGGTGGGCGGCGACCGCGGTGTTGGAGACCAAGGTCCAAGGGGTCGTCGTCCACACCAGGAGCGCGGCCTGGCCGGCGAGCGGACCGGAGGTGAGGGGGAAACGGACGTACACGGACGGGTCGACGACCGTCTCGTAGCCCTGCGCCAGCTCGTGGTCCGACAGGCCCGTGCCGCAGCGCGGACACCAGGGGGCGACGCGGTGGTCCTGGACCAGCAGGCCCTTCTTGAAGATCTCCTTCAGCGACCACCACACGGACTCGATGTACTCGGGCTCCATCGTGACGTACGCGTCGTCGAGGTCGACCCAGTAGCCCATGCGGGTCGTCAGGTCGGAGAACGCGTCGGTGTGGCGGAGCACGGACTCACGGCACCTGGCGTTGAACTCGGCGATGCCGTACGCCTCGATGTCCTGCTTGCCGCTGAAGCCGAGCTCCTTCTCCACCGCCAGCTCCACCGGCAGGCCGTGGCAGTCCCAGCCGGCCTTGCGGGCCACGTGGTAGCCGCGCATGGTGCGGAAGCGGGGGAAGACGTCCTTGAAGACGCGCGCCTCGATGTGGTGGGCGCCCGGCATGCCGTTGGCGGTGGGCGGGCCCTCGTAGAACACCCACTCGGGGCGGCCCTCGGACTGCTCCAGGCTCTTGGCGAAGATCTTCTGCTCGCGCCAGAAGTCGAGCACCGCGTGCTCGAGCGCGGGCAGGTCGACCTGGGCGGGCACCTGGCGGTACGTCGGCGTTGTCATCAGCGGGCTTCCTCCGGCGGACTTGCTGCCTTCCGTCCGGAGGGACGAGAGCTACGTCTGTGCGTACGCCGTCTGCGGCGCGCTCCCGCGGTACCACCCTCCTTGGCTCCCCGGTGCACCGTGCACACCGGCGAGCCCCCTCATTGGGGTCGCGATGCCGGTTCTACCGCCCCTCACGGGGTTTCTTCCGGCGGCTCCGGGGTGATCTTCACATCGCGCTCGCCCCCGGGCTTCCACCGTCCCCGGGTCGCTCTGGGCTGCGTACGTCGCTACTCGTCCCCATCCATGCTTTTCGCTCCGCCCAGTGTACGGCGCGACGGCGACAGCGGCCGACCGCTTTTCCGCTCCGGGGAGTGAGGTGGCGCTATGCCGTTTATGACCCGAATGGCGAGGGTACGAGTGTTCGGATTCCGGGAGGCCGAGCTTGGCGGATTACCCCGCGGGGAGCTGGGCACAACGCATGCAGGCTGCCGCGCGGCATGCGCGAGGCGGGCGAATCGGGCGGTGTGCCCCGTTGCCGCGGGACTCAAGTCGATTTATCGTCCCAGCACGATTCGCGAGCAAGATCACAATATGTGAAGGGGCCGCGGCCATGGTGGCGAAGAAGACCGCCGTACAGCAGTCGGCATCCGGCAGACCCACGAGTGCCAGGGTCTCCGGCAGTGCGGCCAAGGAGCTCGGCGGGAAGAAGAGCACGCAGGGGGGGGCCGCCGGGCGTGAGGGCAAGACCGTGAAGACGGTGGGCACGGGTGCGCAGGGGGCGCAGAGGGCTGCGCCGGAACGGTCGGCTGCCGAGACGGCGCCCGAGAGGGCGGCGGCGGGGAAGCCGGCGTCTGAGGGGGCGGTGCCTGCGCGGACCGCGGCGAGGAAGACGGCCTCTGAGAAGGCCGTGGCGAAGAAGGCGGTGCCTGGGAAGGCGGGGGCGGAGCAGACAGGGCCCGAGAAGGCGGCGGCGAGGAAGACGGCGCCCGGGAAGGGCGCGGCCAAGAAGGCAGCCGCTGAGACGGGGGCTGCCGGCAAGCGGGCGTCCGGGAAAGCGGCCGCCCCCGAGAAGGCGGCCGTCAAGAAGCCGGGGCCTGAGAAGACGGCTGTGGAGAAGGCGGCCACGGCGAAGAAGACCGCTGGGAAAAAGGCCGCCGAGAAGAAGAGCGCCGCTGCGACGGCCGCCACCAGGAAGGCGGCGGCTGCTTCCAAGGCGGCTCCTTCGAAGAAGGCAGCCGAGGGGGCGGGGCCCGAGAGAGCGGCGGTCCAGGAGGGGGCGGCCGGAAGGAAGGCGATGACCACCAAGGCCGCGAAGAAGGAGCCGGGCAAGAAGGCCGTGGCCAAGGAGGCAGTGGCCAAGAGGGCGGCCGTGAAGAAGGCGGTGGCGGAGAGGGCCGTCGAGTCGGCGGCCGAGGAGCAGGCGACCGCGAGGAAGGTCGTGGCCAAGGAGGCAGCGGCAAGGAAGGCCGCCGTGAAGAAGGCGGTCACGGAGACGGCCGGGGGGACGGCGGCCACCAAGAAGCCGACCGCGAAGAAGCCGAGCGCGAAGAAGAGGGCCGCGGAGAAGTCGGCCGCGACGAAGACGACCGCGAAGAAGGCGGCACCGAAGAAGACGGCCGCCGAGCGGGCCACCGCCCGTCCGGGTGCCGTCGTGCAGGGGGGCGTCGCCCCGAAGAGTGCGGCCAAGAAGAGCAGGGCCAAGAAGGCGGGCGCGGCCGAGGCCGCGGAGCAGACGGGAGCCACGACAGTGGTTGCGAAGAAGACTCCTGGCACGGCCGCAGCGGCGAAGACCGCCGTACCGAAGGCACGGGTCGCCGCGGCGGTGGAGCCGGGCGAGCTCGCGGTGCGCCCCGGTGAGGACCCCTGGACCCCGGAAGAGGTCGAGGAGGCCCGCGCCGAGCTGCTGTCCGAGGAGCAGCGGCTGCGCGACGAGATCACCTCGTCCGAGAACGCCGTCGCCGGTCTGATGCGGGACTCCGGGGACGGCGCGGGCGACGACCAGGCGGACACCGGCACCAAGAACATCACCCGCGAGCACGAGCTGGCCCTGGCGGCCAACGCGCGGGAGATGCTCGTCCAGACCGACCGTGCCCTCCAGCGGCTCGACGCGGGCACCTACGGCCTGTGCGAGAACTGCGGCAACCCCATCGGCAAGGCCCGGATGCAGGCCTTCCCGCGGGCCACCCTGTGCGTGGAGTGCAAGCAGAAGCAGGAGCGACGGTACTGAGGGGTGGCTGGGCGGCTGCGGGTGTGCCGTACCCTCGTCCTCAGTCAGGTACCTAGGTTGAGGGACTCACGTGGCAGAGGCGGAGCGCATCATCGGTACGCCGGATTCCCCGGAGGGGGACGGGGCCGAGCCGGGGCAGTCGTCGCGTCCGGACGGGCAGGTCGGCGATGGCGCGCGGCCCAGGGGCAAGCGGCGTGTCGCCGTCCTGTTCGCGGTCGCTGTATTCGCGTATGTCATCGACCTGGTCAGCAAGTTGATCGTGGTCGCGAAGCTGGAGCACCACGCACCGATCGAGATCATCGGGGACTGGCTGAAGTTCGAGGCGATCCGCAACGCGGGTGCCGCCTTCGGCTTCGGTGAGGCGTTCACCGTGATCTTCACGCTGATCGCCGCGGCCGTGATCGTGGTGATCGCCCGGCTTGCCCGCAAGCTCTACAGCCTGCCCTGGGCGATCGCGCTCGGTCTGCTCCTCGGGGGCGCGCTCGGCAACCTCACCGACCGGATCTTCCGCTCTCCGGGCGTCTTCGAGGGCGCGGTCGTCGACTTCATCGCGCCCAAGCACTTCGCCGTCTTCAACCTCGCCGACTCGGCGATCGTGTGCGGCGGCATCCTGATCGTGTTGCTGTCGTTCAAGGGGCTCGACCCGGACGGGACCGTTCACAAGGACTGATTTCGCCGGGGGTGGCCACAGGCTGCCGTACGGCCGTGTCTCACCCGTCCGGCATACTCGACGGGTGAGCACCCTTCCCGAGATCCGTACCCTGCCCGTGCCCGACGGTCTGGAGGGCGAGCGCGTCGACGCCGCCATCTCCCGCATGTTCGGCTTCTCCCGCACGAAGGCCGCCGAACTTGCCGCGGCGGGGAAGGTCACGGTCGACGGCTCGGTGGCCGGGAAGTCCGAGCGGGTGCGCGGCGGGGCCTGGCTCGAGGTGGAGATGCCGCAGGCGCCCGCTCCGGTGCAGGTCGTCGCGGAGCCGGTCGAGGGCATGGAGATCGTGCACGACGACGATGACGTGGTCGTGATCGTCAAGCCGGTCGGCGTCGCCGCGCATCCCAGCCCCGGCTGGACCGGGCCCACGGTCATCGGCGGGCTCGCCGCCGCCGGGTACCGCATCTCGACCTCCGGCGCCGCGGAGCGCCAGGGCATCGTGCACCGCCTCGACGTGGGCACGTCGGGCCTGATGGTGGTGGCCAAGTCCGAGTACGCGTACACGTCGCTCAAGCGCCAGTTCAAGGAGCGCACGGTCGACAAGCGCTACCACACGCTCGTCCAGGGCCACCCCGACCCGACCAGCGGCACCATCGACGCGCCCATCGGCCGCCACCCGCACCACGACTACAAGTGGGCGGTCACCGCCGACGGCAAGCCCTCCGTCACGCACTACGACCTGATCGAGGCGTTCCGCGCGGCCTCCCTGCTCGACGTCAAGCTGGAGACCGGCCGCACGCACCAGATCCGCGTTCACATGGCCGCCCACCGCCACCCGTGCGTCGGTGACCTGACGTACGGCGCCGACCCGACGCTCGCCAAGCGGCTGCGCCTGACCCGCCAGTGGCTGCACGCGGTACGGCTCGGCTTCGAGCACCCCGGTGACGCGCAGTGGGTGGAGTTCGCCTGTGACTACCCGGCCGACCTGCAGAAGGCACTGGACCAGGTCCGCGAGGAGACGTACGCCTGAGGGCTGTGTGCCGTCTGCGGGTGCGGCCCCGTCAGCGGCCCGTCCGTGGTGGCTCGTGGACGCGGCGTGACGTGGCGCCGTCGTGGGAGGACCTGCCGTTCGAACGGCCGGGGGGCAGCAGCGCGTCCGCCGTGTTGACCCTGGGCAGGGCGTACGGGTGTTCCTCGGAGAGCCAGCGGATCATCTGTTCGCGGACCGTGACCCGTACCGTCCAGATGTCGTCGGCGTCCTTCGCCGTCACCAGGGCCCTGACCTGCATGGTGTTCGGGGTGGTGTCCGTGACGTCGAGGCCGTGGGCGCGGCCGTCCCAGGCCGGGCACTCGCGCAGGATGTCGCGCAGCCTCTCGCGCATCGCGTCCAGCGGTGCCGAGTGGTCGACGTGCCAGTGGACGATGCCGGTCATCTGGGGCGTGCCGCGCGACCAGTTCTCGAAGGGCTTGGACGTGAAGTACGAGACGGGCATGGTGATCCGGCGCTCGTCCCAGGTCCGTACGGTCAGGAACGTCAGGGTGATCTCCTCGACGGTGCCCCACTCGCCGTCGACCACGACCGTGTCGCCGAGGCGCACCATGTCGCCGAAGGCGATCTGCAGCCCCGCGAACATATTGCTGAGCGTGGACTGGGCGGCGACACCCGCGACGATGCCGAGGATGCCGGCCGAGGCCAGCAGTGAGGCGCCCGCCGCACGCATCGCCGGGAACGTCAGCAGCATGGCGGCGACGGCCACCACACCGACGACCGCGGACACCACCCGCATGATCAGCGAGACCTGGGTGCGCACGCGCCGCAGCCGGGCCGCGTCGCGGTGGGCGCGCGCGTAGCGGCTGTAGGACGTCTCGACGACCGCGGCGGCGATCCGGACCACCAGCCAGGCGGCGGCCCCGATCAGCACCAGGGTGAGCGCCCGGCCGATGCCGACCCGGTGCTCGTCCAGCAGCCTCGCCTCGTCGTACGACCCTCTGAGCATCGCCGCGCACAGCACGAGCTGGTACGGGATGCGGCCGCGGCGCAGCAGCCCCCACAGCGGTGTCTCGTTGTGCCGTTCGTCGGCCTTGCGCAGCAGACGGTCGGTCACCCAGCCGATGAGCAGGGTGAGCACGACCGAGCCGCCGATCACGATCAACGGGCGGAGTATGTTCTCCATGCCCTCGAACGTAACCGGCCCCGGCGGGTGACGAACATGTGATCTCGGCGCCATTGTGGGTACGGGCGGCTCCCGGCGCTGTCGTACCCGACTGGCACCATGGCCTCATGAACATCATGCTCTTTCACTCGACCCATGGCCTCAGGCCCGCGGTGCGCGACGCAGCGGACCGGCTGCGCGCCGCCGGGCACGAGGTGTGGACGCCGGACCTCTTCGAGGGGCGTACGTTCGAGACGGTCGAGGAGGGCATGGCCTTCAAGGACGAGATCGGCAAGGACGAACTGCTCAAGCGGGCGGTCCTGGCCGCCGCGCCCTACTCGGAACGGGGGCTGGTCTACGCGGGGTTCTCGCTCGGCGCCTCGATCGCGCAGACCCTCGCGCTCGGCGACGAGAGGGCGCGCGGGCTGCTGCTCCTGCACGGCACCTCGGACATCGCCCCGAACGTCCACTTGGACGAGCTGCCGGTGCAGCTGCACGTGGCCGAGCCGGACCCCTTCGAGACCGACGACTGGCTCAGCGCCTGGTACCTGCAGATGGGCCGGACGGGCGCCGATGTCGAGGTGTACAGATACGCCGGGGCCGGTCACTTGTACACCGACCCCGGCCTTCCGGACTACGACGAGGAGGCCGCCGAGGCCACCTGGCGGGTGGCGCTCGGCTTCCTGGAAACGCTCTAGTCCGCTACGACGTCCTCCGGTCCGTCACGACGTTCAGCCGGCGGCCCGGTAGGCCGCCCAGCTCTGCTGCATGCGCGTCACCTGGCCCGCGGTGAACTGGTACATGCAGGCGTCGTACGTGTAGTCCATGAAGTTGTGGATCGGGTCCGCCCCGGCCTTGCGGGTGCAGGTGTCGCGGCCGGTCGGGCACTCGAACGCAGCGCTCTTCTCGGCCGGGGTGTCGACGACGTAGTCGCCGTTGCCGTTACAGCCGCCCTGGAACGTGTGGTACAGGCCCATCCAGTGGCCGACCTCGTGGGTGGCGGTGTCGCCCTCGTCGTAGTGCGTGGCCGAGCCGCCCGGCAGCGAGGCGTCCAGGAGGACGACACCGTCCATCGACGGGCTGGACTTGTAGGAGCTGGGGAAGGTGGCCCAGCCGAGGAGGTCGTCGCCGAGGTTGGCGCTGTAGATGTTGAGGGCGTTCGCGCCGCCCCTGCGGAGGGCGGACTTCATCGCCTTCTCCTCCGCCGAGCCGCTGCTGACGTTGTACCAGGCCGCGTTGTCCGTGTAGTCGGTGCCGGCCAGGGTGAACTGGTAGCCCGAGTCGGTGTTGCCGGCGCCCTGGCCTGCGTAGGCCGCGTTGAGCACGTTCAGCTGGGCGGTGATGTCGGCCGAGCCGAGCTGCCCGGTGGCGCCGTCGTGGATGACGTGGAAGTACACGGGGATGGTGGTGGAGGCGGCGGCAGCGGACAGGCGCTGCCGGCTCAGGCCCAGCTTGTCGAGCTTCTGGTGCAGATCGGCGTCCATCGCCTGGGCCTTGGTGGCGCTGATCTCGTTGGGCTCGGCGGTGTGGTGCCCCGCCTTGGGCCGGGCCTCACGGGCCACGGCGTTGGTTTCGTCGGCGCAGTCGGAGGCGGCCGGGCTCTTGGCCGCGGCGACGCTCGGGGGTGCCGAGAGGGGAGAGAGCATCAGGGTTCCGGCCACGACGGCCGTGCCGATGAGGCGTCTGCGCGTCAGGGGAGATATCCGGGCGGGCGCACGCATGCTGGGGCTCCTAGCGGATGCGGTGGGGAGAGTGGCCAGGGATCTTCCTGGCCGCCGCCCGGAGATTACGTGGACATGCCCAGAGTCGGAGAGAAAAGATTCGGCCAATCGGCCACCCGGCAAAGAGGGGTGAATGCCGCCGCAGGGGCGGGTGGTGTGTCCGAATTCGGAACGTGGCTCGCACCACCCGCCGTCCTGGCGTGATGTCCGGTCAACGGGATTCCCGTCAGCCACCGTTGGCCGAAAATCGCCCTTCGCACACAGGTTTTACACAGGGTCGTACGTCCGCTCGACCTTCTGCGTGCCGCTGCGCGTGCGGTACGAACGGCTCCAGGAGGAGGTCGCGGCGGCCTTCGTGCGGTCGGACAGGACGTAGTAGTCCATCTGCGCGCGGTCGGCCGTGATGTCCAGGACGCCGTAGCCGTGACGGTCGGTGTCGACCCAGCGCACATGCCGGTTGGCGGCCCTGATGATCGGTGAGGCGATCGCGGAGACCGTGCCCTCGGGGACCTTCACGATGTCGTCGAGGTTGTCGGAGGTGACCGAGGTGACGACGAACTCCGTGGCGGCCGACGCGGACAGCGGGTACGTACCGGCGTCCACCGGCACGTCGTTGGCCCACGCCATGTGGATGTCGCCGGTCAGGAACACCGTGTTGCGGATCGCGTTCGCGCGCAGATGGGCCAGCAGCTCCCGGCGGTCGTCCGTGTAGCCGTCCCACTGGTCGGTGTTGACGGCGAGGCCCTCCTGCGGCAGACCCAGCAGCTTGGCCAGCGGCTTCAGCAGGTCCGCGGAGAGCGAGCCGATGGCGAACGGCGAGATCATCACCGAGTTGCCGACCAGCCGCCAGGTGGTGTCGGACGTCTTCAGGCCCGCCTTCAGCCAGTCGAGCTGGGCCCGGCCGGTGAGCGTACGGTCCGGGTCGTCGACCGAGCCGTTGCCGATCTTGACCTGCTGCGAGCGGAAGGAGCGCAGGTCCAGCAGCGAGAGGTCGACGAGCTTGCCGAAGCGCAGCCGGCGGTAGGTGGTGCCCGCGATCGCCGGGCGCACCGGCATCCACTCGAAGTAGGCCTGCTTGGCGGCCGCCTGACGCGCGGACCAGACGCCCTCGGCACCCTCGGTGTGGTTCTCGGCGCCGCCCGACCAGGTGTCGTTGGCGAACTCGTGGTCGTCCCAGATGGCGATGACCGGGGCCGCGGCGTGCAGGGCCTGGAGGTCGGCGTCGGTCTTGTAGCGCCCGTGCCGGGTGCGGTAGTCGGCGAGCGTGAGGATCTCATGGGTGGGCGCGTGCGGCCGTACGACGGTGCCGCGGGTCCCGTACGCGCCGGTGCCGTACTCGTAGATGTAGTCGCCCAGGTGCAGCCAGGCGTCGAGGTCGCCGCGGGCGGCGAGATGACGGTACGCCGAGAAGTAGCCGGCCTCCCAGTTGGCGCAGGAGACCACGCCGAAGCGCAGGCCGGACACGGCCGCGCCCGCGGCCGGCGCGGTGCGGGTGCGGGCGACGGGGGAGTCGGTGCCCCCGGCGGAGAAGCGGAACCAGTAGTCGGTCGCCGGTGCGAGGCCCCGGATGTCCGCCTTGACGGTGTGGTCGGAGGCGGCGGTCGCGGTGAGCGAGCCCTTGGCGACGACGTTCGTGAACGCCTTGTCCCTCGCGACGGTCCAGCCGACCTGGATGTCCGGGCCGAGCCCGGAGCCGGGTATCGCCTCGGGGGTGGGCGTCACCCGTGTCCACAGCAGGATGCCGTCGGGCAGCGGGTCACCGGAGGCGACGCCGTGCAGGAAGGCGGGTGCGTCGGCGGCACGGGCGGGCATCGCCGCGGCGAGCGGTCCGGCCAGGGCCGCGGTGGCGGCAGCTGCCTTGACGACCGTACGGCGGCGCGGGGACAGCGAGTTGGCGCTGTCGGAAGCGGAGAATGTGCTCTCGGATGATCTGTATCGACTGGTCACGACCGATCAGGCTACTGATGGGTACGCGCGAGAGCGGGCGAACTCGCAAAAGTTCGCCCGCTCTTCTTCCGGCCGTTCTCCTGGCGGCCCGTCAGGCCTTGAGCGCCGCGTCGACCAGAGAGGTGAAGTCCGCCACCGTCAGGGGCGGGTTGCCGTCGGGGGTGCTGAGCATCTTGCCGTCCATGACGAAGCTCGGCGTGCCCGTCACCTTGTCCTTGTTGGTGTCGAAGGTCTTCGACATCGCCAGGGCCCAGGCGTCGAACTTGCCGCTGGTGACGGCGTTCTGGAACGTCTTGTTGTTCTTCAGCGCGGGGATCGTGTCGGCGACCTCGATGAGGTAGTCGTCGCTCTTGAACTTGTCGTCCGACTCCTCGGGGTGGTGCTTCGCCGAGTAGAGCGCGGCCTTGTAGTCGAGGAAGGCCTCGGGGCTCACGTTCAGCGCGGCGCCCATGGCGCTCATCGCGTTCTTGGAGCCCTCGCCGTTGGTGCCCACCTTGTCCTTGCCCAGCGCGTCGCCGTCGAGGAACGTGCCGCCGATGAACTGGACCTTGAACTTGCCCTCGTCGAGGTACTTGTCCACGGTCGAGCCGACCGTCTGCTCGAAGGTGGCGCAGACCGGGCAGCGCGGGTCCTCGTACACCTTGAGGGTCTTCTTGGCGGTGCTCTTGCCGATGACGACGGCCGTGCCGTCCGTGCCCGTGGTGTTGGCCGGGGCGACGATCTTCTCGTCCTTCACGGCCTCCCAGTGGCCGGGCTTGTTGGCCTGGACGACGGCGTAACCGATGCCGCCGGCCAGCGCCAGCACGCCCACGACCGAACAGGCCACGATGACCTGCCGCTTGACCTTCGCGCGCTTGGCCTGGCGCTCGCGCTCCAGACGCAGCCGCTCACGGGCCGCCGTCTTCGCCGCCTGGCTGTTCCGCTTGCTCATGTTCGTGATCTCCATGGGGACGCGCACACCGTCGTGTGCGGAAACGTAAAGGGGGACTGCTCGGTGCTCGGGTGCCTTTCAGGGGAAGGCGACGGGGCACGGCGGTCCACGACGTCCCAGGGAGTGCACGAGGATTCTGTCGCGCACGGCGGTCGGACGGCCGCCGGGATGCGCGGGTCGGCGCACCACCGGGGTGTCTCGGACCGTCACCGCGGCGACCGCCAGCAGCAGCGGCCGGAAGGTGGTCGCGGCCATCGCGCCCAGCACCTGGGCCAGCGCCCGTTCGCCGCGGCGCAGCCAGGCGGCAGCGAGGAGTCCGACCCCCACGTGCGCGCCGAGCAGCAGCCAGGCGACGCCCGGGTCGGCATGCGCCACAAGGGCCGCGATCCGGTCGGTGTCGGTGTCGGTGCCGGTCACCCGGGACAGCGGGGTGCCGACGTCGGTGCCGCCGGCGCACAGCACGTCGAAGCCGACCGAGCGCAGGGGGCCCGCGACCGGGCCGCCCGCCTTGCCGTAACAGACGTGCTGGCCGGTGGTGAAGACCGTGTCGGCCGCCAGCTCCAGTGGGATCAGCAGGGCGGCGATCCGCCCGAAGCCGCGCTCGCGTCCGGCGAGCGCGTAGGCGACGACGAACACGGCGACGGCGATCGCCGCCACCGTGTTCAGCGGCAGGGGAGCCCGGGACAGCAGCACGTGCGCGGCGGAGCTGAGCGTCACGACGACCGCCGTGAACAGCGCCGCGCGGAGCGCTCGCAGCTGGGTCCCGGATATGTCCATAGCAGGAGAGAGTCTGTCACGTGTGCCGGTAAGAGACTCTTAAAGGGTCCCTGTGAGAGGCCGGACCGTGACCAGACCGACAGCGGACCGTCAAAGACCCGGGATCCGGCCGTTGCGGAACAGGTCCACGAAGATCTGGTGGTCGGCACGCGCGCGTGCGCCGTAGGTGTGGGCGAAGTCGACCAGCAGCTGCGCGAAGCCCTCCTCGTCGGCGGCGATCGCCGCGTCGATGGCGCGCTCGGTGGAGAAGGGCACCAGCGACTCGCCGGAGGTGTCGTCCGCCGCCGCGTGCATGGTGGCGGTGGCGCGGCCCAGGTCGGCGACGACCGCGGCGATCTCCTCCGGGTCGTCGATGTCGCCCCAGTCGAGGTCCACCGCGTACGGCGACACCTCGGCGACCAGCTGGCCCGTGCCGCTCAGTTCGGTCCAGCCCAGCCACGGGTCGGCGTGCGCCTGCAGGGCGCGCTGCGAGATGACCGTGCGGTGGCCCTCGTGCTGGAAGTAGTCGCGGATCGCCGGGTCCGTGATGTGGCGGGAGACCGCGGGGGTCTGGGCCTGCTTGATGTAGATCACGACATCGTTCTCCAGGGCGTCGCTGTGGCCCTCCAGGAGGATGTTGTACGACGGCAGACCCGCCGAGCCGATGCCGATGCCGCGCCGGCCCACCACGTCCTTCACCCGGTACGAGTCCGGGCGGGACAGGGAGCTCTCCGGCAGCGTCTCCAGATAGCCGTCGAAGGCCGCGAGCACCTTGTAGCGCGTGGCCGCGTCCAGCTCGATGGAGCCGCCGCCGGGCGCGAAGCGGCGCTCGAAGTCACGGATCTCCGTCATCGAGTCGAGCAGCCCGAAGCGGGTGAGGGAGCGCGCGTCGCGCAGGGCGTCCAGGAGCGGGCCCTGGGCGGTGTCCAGGGTGAAGGGCGGCACCTCGTCCCGCTTGGCGCCGGCGGCCAGGGCGTGGACCCGCTCGCGGTACGCGCCCGCGTACACCTTCACCAGCTCGGTGATCTGGTCGTCGCCGAGCGCCTTCGCGTACCCCACGAGTGCGATCGAGGCGGAGAAGCGCTTGAGGTCCCAGGTGAAGGGACCGACGTACGCCTCGTCGAAGTCGTTGACGTTGAAGATCAGCCGGCCGTTGGCGTCCATGTACGTGCCGAAGTTCTCCGCGTGCAGGTCGCCGTGGATCCACACGCGCGAGGTGCGGTCGTCCAGATACGGGCCACTGAGTACCCTCCCACCGCCCCGCCCTGCGTTCTCGGCGTCCAGGTCGTGATAGAAGAGGCACGCCGTCCCCCGGTAGAAGGCGAACGCCGAGGCCGCCATCTTCCGGAACTTGACGCGGAACGCTGCCGGGTCGGCGGCCAGGAGCTCGCCGAAGGCGGTGTCGAAGACGGCGAGGATCTCCGCGCCGCGCTGCTCGTCGTTGAGCTGGGGTACCGACATCGCTGGGTGCCTCCTGGTGCATGACATGTACGACAGCGTTTCTGCCGTCTCCAACGTCCGAAGGTACGTGGGAGTGCCCGCCCGGTGTCAGTCCCGCGGCATAGACTTCGACGCTGACCCCCGGACTGTCCGCCCACCCGTCGTCGAGCGTTTCCCTTGGAGGCCACGCCGTGTCGAAGCCGCCGTTCACGCACCTGCACGTCCACACCCAGTACTCGCTGCTGGACGGTGCCGCGCGGCTCAAGGACATGTTCGACGCGTGCAACGAGATGGGCATGACCCATATCGCCATGTCCGACCACGGCAACCTCCACGGGGCGTACGACTTCTTCCACTCCGCGACGAAGGCCGGAATCACCCCGATCATCGGTATCGAGGCGTATGTCGCGCCCGAGTCGCGGCGCAACAAGCGCAAGATCCAGTGGGGTCAGCCGCACCAGAAGCGCGACGACGTGTCAGGTTCCGGTGGTTACACGCACAAGACGATCTGGGCGGCCGACGCGACCGGTCTGCACAACCTCTTCCGGCTCTCCTCGGACGCGTACGCCGAGGGCTGGCTCCAGAAGTGGCCCCGGATGGACAAGGAGACCATCTCCCAGTGGTCGCAGGGGCTCATCGCCTCCACCGGCTGCCCCTCCGGTGAACTCCAGACCCGGCTGCGCCTCGGCCAGTTCGACGAGGCCCTGAAGGCGGCCGCCGACTACCAGGACATCTTCGGCAAGGACCGCTACTTCCTGGAACTGATGGACCACGGCATCGACATCGAGCACCGGGTCCGCGACGGCCTCCTCGACATCGGCAAGAAGCTCGGCATCCCCCCGCTGGTCACCAACGACTCGCACTACACGTACGCGCACGAGGCGGGCGCCCACGACGCGCTGCTGTGCATCCAGACCGGCAAGAACCTCTCCGACCCGGACCGCTTCAAGTTCGACGGCACCGGCTACTACCTCAAGTCCACGGACGAGATGTACGCCATCGACTCCTCGGACGCCTGGCAGGAGGGCTGCCGCAACACCCTCCTGGTGGCCGAGCAGATCGACACCACGGGCATGTTCGAGAAGCGCGACCTCATGCCCAAGTTCGACATCCCGGAGGGCTACACCGAGGTCAGCTGGTTCCGCGAGGAGACCCTGCGGGGCATGCACCGCCGGTTCCCGAACGGCATCCCGGACGACCGCATGAAGCAGGTCGAGTACGAGATGGACACCATCATCTCGATGGGTTTCCCGGGCTACTTCCTCGTCGTCGCCGACTTCATCATGTGGGCCAAGAAGCAGGGCATCGCGGTCGGCCCCGGGCGTGGCTCCGCGGCCGGTTCGATCGTCGCGTACGCCCTCGGCATCACCGACCTCGACCCGATCCCGCACGGCCTGATCTTCGAGCGGTTCCTCAACCCCGAGCGCATCTCGATGCCCGATGTCGACATCGACTTCGACGAGCGCCGGCGCGTCGAGGTCATCCGGTACGTGACGGAGAAGTACGGCGCCGACAAGGTCGCCATGATCGGCACGTACGGCACCATCAAGGCCAAGAACGCGATCAAGGACTCCGCGCGCGTGCTGGGCTACCCGTACGCGATGGGCGACCGCATCACCAAGGCCATGCCCGCCGACGTCCTCGGCAAGGGCATCCCGCTGTCCGGCATCACCGACCCGCAGCACCCGCGCTACAGCGAGGCCGGCGAGGTCCGCGGGATGTACGAGAACGAGCCGGACGTGAAGAAGGTCATCGACACCGCGCGCGGTGTGGAGGGCCTGGTCCGGCAGATGGGCGTCCACGCCGCCGGCGTGATCATGTCCAGCGAGACCATCACCGAGCACGTCCCGGTCTGGGTCAGGCACACCGACGGCGTGACCATCACGCAGTGGGACTACCCGAGCTGTGAGTCGCTCGGCCTGCTGAAGATGGACTTCCTGGGCCTGCGCAACCTCACGATCATGGACGACGCCGTCAAGATGGTGAAGGCCAACAAGGGCGTCGACATCGACCTCCTGGGCCTCGCGCTCGACGACCCCACGACCTTCGAACTGCTCCAGCGCGGCGACACCCTCGGCGTCTTCCAGTTCGACGGCGGCCCCATGCGCTCGCTGCTGCGGCTGATGAAGCCCGACAACTTCGAAGACATCTCCGCCGTGTCGGCCCTGTACCGCCCGGGCCCGATGGGCATGAACTCCCACACGAACTACGCGCTCCGCAAGAACGCGCAGCAGGAGATCACGCCCATCCACAAGGAGCTCGAAGAGCCCCTCAAGGAGGTCCTGGACGTCACCTACGGCCTGATCGTCTACCAGGAGCAGGTGCAGAAGGCCGCCCAGATCATCGCGGGCTACTCGCTCGGCGAGGCCGACATCCTCCGCCGCGTCATGGGCAAGAAGAAGCCCGACGAACTGGCCAAGAACTTCACCATCTTCCAGGCCGGCGCCCAGAAGAACGGCTACAGCGACGAAGCGATCCAGGCCCTGTGGGACGTGCTGGTCCCGTTCGCCGGATACGCGTTCAACAAGGCGCACTCGGCCGCGTACGGGCTCGTGTCGTACTGGACCGCCTATCTGAAGGCGAACTACCCCGCCGAGTACATGGCCGCCCTGCTCACCTCGGTCAAGGACGACAAGGACAAGTCGGCCGTCTACCTCAACGAGTGCCGGCGCATGGGCATCAAGGTGCTCCCACCGAACGTCAACGAGTCGGAGTCGAACTTCGCCGCCCAGGGCGACGACGTGATCCTCTTCGGCCTCTCCGCCGTCCGCAACGTCGGCACGAACGTCGTCGAGGCGATCATCCGGTGCCGCAAGGCCAAGGGGAAGTACGCCTCCTTCCCCGACTACCTCGACAAGGTCGAGGCCGTGGTCTGCAACAAGCGGACGACGGAGTCGCTGATCAAGGCCGGTGCCTTCGACTCCATGGGGCACACCCGCAAGGGCCTCACCGCGCAGTACGAACCGATGATCGACAACGTGGTCGCCGTGAAGCGCAAGGAGGCCGAGGGCCAGTTCGACCTCTTCGGCGGCATGGGCGAGGAGGAGACCAGCGAGCCCGGCTTCGGACTCGACGTCACCTTCACCGACGATGAATGGGACAAGACGTATCTGCTCGCCCAGGAGCGGGAGATGCTCGGTCTGTACGTCTCCGACCACCCGCTCTTCGGTCTGGAGCACGTGCTGTCCGACAAGGCGGACGCGGGCATCGCCCAGCTCACCGGAGGTGAGCACGCGGACGGCGCCGTGGTGACCATCGGCGGCATCATCTCCGGTCTCCAGCGCAAGATGACCAAGCAGGGCAACGCCTGGGCCATCGCCACGGTCGAGGACCTCGCCGGCTCCATCGAGTGCATGTTCTTCCCGGCGACGTACCAGCTGGTGTCGACCCAACTCGTCGAGGACGCCGTGGTGTTCGTCAAGGGCCGTCTCGACAAGCGCGAGGACGTACCCCGCCTCGTCGCGATGGAGCTGATGGTCCCCGACCTCTCCAGCGCCGGCACCAACGCGCCCGTGATCCTCACCATCCCGGCCACCCGGGTCACGCCGCCGATGGTCAGCCGTCTCGGCGAGATCCTCAGCCACCACAAGGGCGACAGCGAGGTCCGGATCAAGCTCCAGGGGCCCACCAGCACGACGGTGCTGCGCCTCGACCGCCACCGGGTGAAGCCGGACCCGGCACTCTTCGGCGACCTGAAGGTCCTGCTCGGGCCGTCCTGCCTGGCCGGTTGAGCAACTGACGGTCACATATGGCGAGTGAGCCGAAGGGGCGCGTCGGTGTCGAGGGTCCGAGCGCGCGGAGGCCCGAAGGGCTGAGCACGGTCGGACCCTCGACACCGGCTCTGGCGCCCCGGAGGCGAACCGAGCCCCAAAAAGAAGGGGGGCGCACCTGGTACCCGGTGCGCCCCTCGGTGTGTCGGGGCTTCAACAGCCCTGGGGGCTCACCAGCCCCTTGCGCAGCTGATCAGTTGTGACCGAAGCGCTTGTGCCGGTCCTTGCGGGCCATGGCCATGTCGCCGGGCGTCACCTGCGGGGCGCGGTGCTCGGCCGGCGGCTCCAGCGTGGTCGTGGACTGCTGTGTCTGCTGCCGGCCACGCTCGGACTTCGGCTGCTTGCGCTCACGGTTCTTGTTCTTGGCCATGGGTTCTGCCTCCTGTTGGGGGTCTAGGGGCCAGGGCCGCGACCAGATTCACATAGGCTGACAACGAGTGCATTTCGGATAATTACCGTGCGTGACGGTCTATGTCGGGGAGCGAGATCCCGAAACGCCACGCCGAAGATCGAGTTCGGGCCGTTAACCCCCGCGTGGTCGGGCAGACTCGAAGCAAGCCCGAAGCAAACCTCCCGGAAAGTGGGTGGATCGCGTGGACCGCTGCATCGTCCTGGTGGACGCCGGGTATCTGCTGGGGGCTGCCGCCAGTCTTCTCGCCGGGGAGCCCTCACGCTCCCGGATCACCGTCGACCACGCCGCCCTCATCCAGGGGCTGCGCGAGCGGGCCGAGTCCGACACGGAACGCCCCCTGCTGCGCATCTACTGGTTCGACGGCGCCCCCGACCGCGTTCCGCAGCCCGAGCACCGCAGGCTGCGGGTGATGCCCCGGGTCACCGTCCGGCTCGGCGCCCTGACCCGCAGCGACGGCCGCTGGGCCCAGAAGGGCGTGGACGCCGCGATGCACGCCGAGCTGACCGAGCTGGCCCGCAACCGTGCCTGCTCCGACGTCGTCCTGGTCACCGGCGACGGCGATCTGCTGCCGGGCATGATGGCCGCCAAGGAGCACGGTGTCGCCGTCCATCTGTGGGCCGTACAGGCCGCCGACGGGGACTACAACCAGTCGGAGGACCTGGTCGCCGAGGCGGACGAGCGGCGCGTGCTCGACCGTACCTGGATCACCAAGGCCGTACGGGCCAAGGAACTCGGCGGGGTGTGCGCTCCGCCGCCCGTGCCGCGGCCGGAGATCGCCGCGATCCTGTCCGCGCCGCTGCCCGACTCCGCGCTCGCCCCGCCCGCCGAGCGGCCCGCCGGCGAGGGGGAGCACGCCGCCGCCCGCGCCGCCTCGGACAACGGCACCCAGGAGCGCGTGCCTGCACCCAAGGGCGTACCCACCCCGAAGGACCTTGCGGCCCTGCGCGCCCCCGGGGTACAGCCCGCGCAGCACCCCGCCACCGCCACCCTGCGCTGGTCCTCCGACAAGGGCTGGGTGGACCGCCCGGGGGTCGCGGCGGAGCCCGCCGAGGCCGCCTCGATGCCGACGCTCGCCCAGCTGACCACCGCCGAACAGCGCTGGGCCGACCGCGAGGAGGACATCACCACGGTCGGCGGCGACCCCTACGAGGTCGGGCAGGTCTTCGCGCGGCGGTGGATGGAACGGCTCGGGGACCTGAGCCATCTGCAGAAGCTGTCCGGGATGTATCCGCGCATCCCGCACCGGATCGACGGCGAGCTGCTGCGGTACGCCGCCCGGTTCGGGCTGCTCGCGCACAAGGACGACCAGATCGACGAGCACGACCGGTATGCGATCCGGGCCGGGTTCTGGCGGGAGATCGACGTCCGGACGGCGGCGGAGCATGCGCCTGCCGGCGAGTGAGCGGTGTGCGGTGGAGGGGGCACCACCGCGCCGCGTCGTCGGGGTTGACCGCCGTTGCGGGGGACATGTGGTGTGCGGCGGATTCGGGCCCGCCAGGCGCCCCGGGGGCCGGTCGAGCCTCCGGACCCCGTAGGCTCGTGCCTTGTGAGTACGCGCGCGGCACAGGCACTTCGGCACGGTGGGGATGTCGTGTGCGCGGTGCGCGGACTGACCAAGACCTATCCGGCGGTGCGCGCACGGCGCGGCGCCCCGGGAACACCCGAGGTCCGGGCCACCGACGACGTACGGCTGGACATCCGGCGGGGTGAGATCTTCGGGCTGCTCGGGCCGAACGGCGCCGGCAAGTCCACCCTGGTCCGGCAGATCACCGGGCTGATGCGGCCCGACCGGGGCAGCGTCGAGATCCTCGGGCACGACATCACGCGCCATCCCGAGCGGGCCGCGCGGATCCTCGCCTACCTCGGCCAGGAGTCGAGTGCCCTCGACGAACTGACCGTGTCCCTCGCCGCCGAGACCACCGGACGGCTGCGCGGCCTGGACGCACGGCGGGCACGGGCCGAGCGGGACGCCGTCCTCGACGAACTCGGGCTCGCGCCGCTCGCCGGACGGCCCCTGAGGAAGCTGTCCGGGGGCCAGCGCCGTCTCGCCTGCCTCGCCGCCGCGCTGGTCGGGGAGCGACCGCTGCTCGTCCTCGACGAGCCGACCACCGGTATGGACCCGGTGGCCCGGCGGGCGGTGTGGTCAGCGGTCGACCGGCGCCGGGCCGAGCACGGAACGACCGTCCTGCTCGTCACCCACAACGTCATCGAGGCCGAGACCGTCCTGGACCGGGTCGCCGTCCTCGACCGGGGCCGGGTGATCGCCTGCGACAGCCCCTCCGGGCTCAAGGAGCGGGTCGCCGGGGAGGTGCGGGTCGACCTCGTGTGGCGCGAGGCGGCTCCGCTGCACGTCCCGGAGGTCGCCGCGCTGCGTGAGCGGGCCGTGGAGTCCGGCCGCCGCTGGACGCTGCGGCTGGCGCCCGAAGAGGCCCGCGCGGTCGTCGCCACGGTCACCGGCGGGGCCGCCTTCGCCGCACTGGACGACTTCACGCTGGCCACGCCGAGCCTGGAGGACGTGTACCTGGCGCTGGGCGGCGACACACAGGGGCTGGTGAAGGCATGAGCATGTGGGCCGTCGGATCCGTAGGGGACAGGGCGACTGCCGAGGCGAGAAGGAGCTGCGCGACGTGAGTGTCGTACCCGCCGAGGCTCTGCCGGACAATGCCCTGGCCGCCGAGGAGACCGCCGAGCGTCCCGCGGCCGAGCTCGGGCCGCGTGCGCGGCTGTGGCCGTCGCTGGTGGCCGTCTACCGGGCGCAGCTGTCCCGGGCGCGGGTCGCCCGGATCCCGCTGCTGTTCGTGGCCACCTTCCAGTCGATCGGGATCATGGTCCTGATGCGCGGGGTCGTGGACGGCGGGGGAGAGGCCAGGGCCGTGGTGGCCGGGTCCGCGGTCCTCGTCGTGGCCTTCGTCGCGCTGAACCTGCTGGCGCAGTACTTCGGCCAGCTGAGGGCGAACGGCGGGCTCGACCACTACGCGACACTGCCGGTGCCGCCGGCCGCCGTGGTGCTGGGGGCGGCCGGCGCGTACGCGTCCTTCACCGTGCCGGGGACCGTGGTGACCGCGGTGTTCGGCTGTGTGCTGTTCGGGCTGCCGCTGGCACACCTGTGGGTGCTCGCTGCGGTGATCCCGCTGGCAGGCGCCGCGCTGGCCGGGCTGGGCGCCGCGCTCGGACTGCTCGCGCCGCGCCCCGAGCTGGCCACGCTGCTCGGGCAGCTCGGCATGTCCGCAGCACTGCTGCTGGGCGTGCTGCCGGCGGACCGGATGCCCGAGGCCGTACGGTTCGCCCGGGACCTGCTGCCCTCCACCTACGGCGTCGAGGCCCTGGCGCGGACCTTCGGGGCCCGCCCCGACTGGGCCGTCGTGCTCGGTGACCTCGCCGTGTGCGGGTGCGTCGGCGTGGTGTCGCTGGCCGTCGCCACCTGGGCCTACCGTCGGGCAGCCGTCCGGTGACGCGCGGCACAGGCGCGCCTGGCACGATGTCAGGGTGACCGCACCGTTGACTCCGCCACCGCACGAACAGTCCCCGCACGACCCGTGGCAGCCGCCGACTGCCGGGCAGATGAAGCCGGCGCCCCAGGACGCCTGGCTCGGTGGCCAGGGACAGGACGGGCCCGGGAGGAAGGCCGAAGCGCGGGAGGCCGCCGTCATCACGGTGGCTGTGGCGCTCGCCGGGGCCCTGCTGGGAGTGCTGTGGTGGTGGCTGTCGCCGAAGGTGCCGCTCGTCGGTCAGGTGGTGGATCAGAAGTGGGTCGTCTACCTCAAGGACACCGAGGGGGAGCAGGCGATCGGGGTGGACGGAACGTTCACTCTGCTTGCGCTGGCGTTCGGCGTGGTGAGCGCCGTCGTCGTCTTCCTGGTGCGACGGCGCGGGGGGGTGCCGGTGGTGGTGGCGCTGGGGGTCGGAGGGCTGCTGGGCTCGCTGCTGGCGTGGCGGGTCGGGGTGTGGCTCGGGCCCGAGCAGGATGTGATCGCCCATGCGAGGGCCGTGGGCAAGGGGGTTACGTTCTCCGCGCCGTTGAAGCTGGGTGCCAAGGGGGCGTGGCTGGCTTGGTCGATGGCGGCGTTGCTGGTGCATCTCGGGCTGACGGCGTTGTTCGGGCCTCGGGATCCGGAGCCGGAGCACTACGGCGTTCCGCCGCGTCAGTAGGGGCGCGGCGCGTTGTGGTGCGGCGGGGGTGGTCGCCCCCGCCGTCCCTGCCCTTCGGGGGATGGTGCACGTGCGCTCAGAGAGCTCGGAAAGCTGAGAAAGCACCTATGCCGGTCGGTGGCCGTGGTTCGAGCGGCCCTTCTTGATGCGCCACTTGCGTTTCCTGGTTTTCTTCGACATGTCCTCAGACTTAACCGACGAAGCAGACGGCGTCGAGGGGTCACGCACGGCCGATGGGGGCCAGGACCGCTTCCGTGAGCTTCGCCAGGTCGTCGGGGGCGAGCTCGACCTCCAGGCCGCGGCGGCCGGCCGACACGCAGATCGTGGTGTGGGCGGACGCCGAGTCGTCGAGGACCGTGGGGAGCCTCTTGCGCTGGCCGAGGGGCGAGATGCCGCCGCGGACATAGCCCGTGGTGCGTTCCGCCAGAGCCGGGTCGGCCATCGCGGCGCGCTTGCCGCCGACCGCCGCCGCCAGGGCCTTGAGGTCCAGCGAGCCCGCCACCGGGACCACGGCCACCGTCAGCGTCCCGTCGACGTCGGCCACCAGGGTCTTGAAGACCCGCTCCGGTGAGACGCCCATCGCCTCGGCCGCCTCCTCGCCGTACGAGGGGTGGGCGGGGTCGTGGTCGTAGGAGTGGACCGTGTAGGTCACACCGGCGGCCGTGAGGGCCACGGTCGCGGGCGTGCCGCCCGGCTGCTGCTGCTTCTTCGACTTCTTCGCCATCCGGCCTGTACCCCAGAGGTCGTGCGTCAGTTGAGATTCGTCGGGCCGCGCGTCAGGTCCGACGCCGGCAGTGACGGCAGATTACGGATGATCGCGGTCTCCGCGCGAAGCAGTTTGAGTTCGTCGCGCAGCCGGGACGCGGTGTCCGGTGCCTGGAGCAGGCGCTGCTTCGTCGGGGTGTCCAGCATCATCGCGGCGGCCACCAGGTAGGACACCACGGAGGGATCGTCGGGCAGGTCGGCGCCCGTGGACAGGGAGCGTTCGCGCGCCCCGGCCAGCCGCTTCTGGTAGTGGCGGAACGAGCGCAGCACCCCCTCGGCCAGCGCGCCGGCCTCGTCCCCCGCCTCTTCGGGCAGCTCCTCCAGTTCAGCCGTCAGGAACGGGCCCGAGGCGTCGACCGAGGCCAGCCGCGCCCGGGTGGTGCCCGTCGCCAGCACCTCGAAGGTGCCGTCGGCCCGCTCGCGGATCGTCGCGGCGTCCGCCACACAGCCGGTCGCGTAGAACGCCTTGGCGGGGTCGGGGCCGAAGCCTGCCGTGGGTCCGCGCTCCGGGACGGCCGTCGGGTCCGGCATGCCGGGCGCGCTGGGCGCCACCTCGTGGCCGTCGCGGATCGCCACGACGGCGAACCGGCGCGGTTCGTCCTCGGGTGTCTTCAACAGCTCGCGCATCATGGCGCGGTAGCGCTCCTCGAAGATGTTGAGAGGAAGCACGAGCCCCGGGAACAGCACCGAGTTCAGGGGGAAGAGCGGAAGCCGGACGGTGGTCACGGCGCAAAAGCCTAATGGTCGCGGGAGTGTGCACGGACGGTGCGCCCACTTGGTGGATGCCCGGCCGGCCCGGACGGCGGTGTCGACCGGATGTCGGCGCGGACCCGCAGGAACAGACCCAGCGGGTCGTCCGACATCCGGTCCCAGGGGAAGGACGTGGCGTACGGGCCGATCAGACGCAGCTGGACGAGCGCATCGTCCCAGCGTTCCAGCCGTACGAGGACGTACATCAGCTTGTTGCGGATCTCGGCGGGCCAGGGGTCGGCCCCCGGGAAGCGGGCGGAGAGCGCGACGGCGCGGTCGGCCGCCGCGTCCAGCTGCCCGCGCGGCACGTCCGGGCCGCAGCCGTCGCCGAAATAGCCGAGGGCCGCCCGCGCGGGCAGCGCCTGGATGAGCGAGGCCGCCGGAGCGTCCTGCGCGGCCAGCTCGGCGAAGGCGAAGCACTCGCGGTGGGACCCGTGCCAGGAGGACGCCAAATAACGCAGGGCCGCGACATGGCAGCCGTAGTGGTGCGGGGTTCGGCGGACCGCCGCCTCCCACAGCTCCCCGAACCATGCGTGCCCGGCGTGCGTGCCGCGCGCATGGTCCAGGGCGAGCCGCCACGGCACCGGGTCGCGTTCGTTCTCGTGGGCGGCGGCCGTGATCAGCGGGCTCACCTCATGCAGCAGCTCGGCCCGTGCCGGGGACCGCCACGCCCGGTCCACCGCCCGCTGCGCCCTCACGAGCAGCAGGTCCGGGTCGTGCGGGGCGGCGGCGGACCACCGCTCGAACCACTCGTCGCGCGCGTGGGCGAAAGCCGCGAGCCGTCTGACGTACCGGTCGCGGTCCTCCCATTCGGTGCCCTTACGGGTGGCGGCGAGCAGGGCGGCCGCGGGCCCGTACGCGCCCTGCGCTGCCGCGACCAGCGCGGGGCCGAGCCGGTCGTCGGGCGCGTCGAGCACCACCTCGTCGTCCGTGGGGAGGCCGGTGGCACGGTGGGGGGTGGTGTTCCTGGTCATCCGGGCCGTACGGAGGAAGGGGGGCAGCAGAGCCATGGTGCCGACAATTGAAAGTCCGCAGGTCAGGTACGCGCCAGGGGGAACACCCAACCGGTGAAAAGTTGTACGCGGCCCGGTCAAGGGCAGGTAAAACGTGGTGATCCGACGACTGCCGGACCGCCCTGAGCGGATCAGTTCCGCCGCAGCAGCCGTGTCGCCCCCGCCGCCACTGTCGTCGCCAGCACCCAGCCCACCAGGATCATCGCCGCGGCCATCCACTGCCGGACGCCGCTGAGCTGCCACTGGCCGACCTGGCCCAGGTCGATGACCGGCAGCAGCAGGTCCAGGGAGAACAGCGCGGGGTTCCACGAGGGGTGCCCGGTGCCGTTGGCCGGCGGCTCCCCGGCCTGCGCGAAGGCGACCGAGGCCGCCGCCCACAGGACGGCCATCCACACCGCGGCCCGGCCCGGCCGGTACCCGTAGGCGACGATCCAGTCCTGGACGTATCCCCAGAGCTTCGGCGCCAGCGGCAGCGTCTCGCGGCGCCGGCGCTGCTTGCCGAGCAGCACCTCCCGCGCGGCCTCGTCCTCGCCGGAGCCCCGCAGCGCGGTGGCGAGGCGCTCGTACGGCTCCGGGTTGTACTCGGCGGTGGCCGCCGCGACCCAGTCCAGACGCCGGCCCAGGGAGAACGACCCGTACGGCACCAGGTTCTGGTACGAGAAGCCCAGCATCTGCAGCCGCCCGGGACCCGGCCAGCTGTCCGCCCGGTCCACGAGGTTGACGACCCGCGCGCCCGACAGCACCACCCTCCCGCGCTGCGGCTGCTCCCCGAGGAAGCGCAGCTCGAACGTCTGCAGCCGGCGCAGCGCCAGCTCCTGGTCGTCGGTGAGGACGAACCGCGCCCGGTCGAGGTCGACGGCCTCCCCGAACCGTCCGTCGTCGAGCCGCATCCCGCCCTGGCACTCGAACCGCTGGATCCGTGTCCCGCTCGTGGGCGTCGTGCCGGTCAGCAAGGGGCTGCCCAGGCCGGCCGGGGTCAGATACAGGGTGCGCTCGATGGTCAGCTGGGGAGCGTTGAGGGCGAACCGCGTGTACGGGTTGATCAGCCGGGCGCCGCGCAGGCTCAGCGAGACGCCGATCTTCGCGCCGCGCAGACTGATCTCGCCGTGCGACTCCAGCAGCTCGGCCTGGAGGTCCTGGCCCACGGTCAGACCGTCCGCGGCGATCGAGCGTCCGTTGCGGTCCCGGTACACGATCGCCTGGTTGAGCAGCAGATCCGTACCGATACGGGCGTCGGTGAGCCGGACGCCGTTGTGGAAGCGGCAGCGCGGCAGATGCAGATCGCCCTCGCACCGCAGCCGGGCCGCCTCCATGCGCGGCACCGCGCAGTCCATCAGGCGCACGGTGGTGAAGTGGGCCTCCGACAGCACGACCTCTTCGTCGAAACGGCAGCTCCGCAGCTCCACATACGGAGTGATGATGCCGCCCGCCAGGTCCAGGGAGCCGGTGACATGGACGCCGCGGAGCTTCAGGGACGCCACCCTGCCCACCAGCGCGGGCGGTCCGTCGAGCAGCAGCCAGGCGATGACCCGCGCCCGTACGGTCCGCTCCGGCCCCCAGGCCGTCCCGCCGTGCGGATCGTCGACGACCTCGTCCCCGGTCCTCAGGTCGTGGACGGCGCCCATGCGGAAGGCCTGCCACATGCCGGCCTCGGCCGCGGTCAGGTCGTCCGGCAGATCTCCGGTGCGAACGCCGGCCCCCTCGGTCACGCTGGTTCCTTCCTCCCCGACTACTCGCGGGTTCGCCCCGCCGGTACAGCCTTGATGCCCGCTCGGTGACCCGGCGAACGCGGAAAGTGAGGGATGGTTCCCCGGGTTCCGTCCGGGATCCGTATCAACCATTGATACGTGCGGACGGCGTGCGAACCCCGTCTGCGAGAATTGGCTGTGTGATCTCCCGAATCGATCTGCGCGGCGACGCCCTTCCCGAGGGCCCCGCCCTGCGCGACCTGCTGCCCCGAGCCGACTTCGACGTCTCGGCCGCCCTGGAGAAGGTGCGTCCGATCTGCGAGGCCGTGCATCATCGGGGCGACGCGGCGCTGATCGACTTCGCCGAGAAGTTCGACGGCGTCAGGCTCGACCAGGTGCGGGTGCCCGCCGAGGCACTCGAAAAGGCCCTCCAGGAACTCGACCCGGCGGTCCGCGCGGCCCTGGAGGAGTCCGTCCGCCGCGCCCGTCTCGTCCACCGCGAGCAGCGCCGTACCAGCCGCACCACGCAGGTCGTGCCCGGCGGTTCGGTCACCGAGAAGTGGGTGCCGGTCGAGCGGGTCGGGCTGTACGCCCCCGGCGGCCGCTCCGTCTACCCGTCCTCCGTGATCATGAACGTGGTGCCCGCGCAGGAGGCCGGCGTCGGCTCGATCGCCCTCGCCTCCCCGGCCCAGGCCGAGTTCGGCGGGCTTCCGCACCCGACGATCCTCGCCGCGTGCGCACTGCTCGGCGTCGACGAGGTGTACGCGGCCGGCGGCGCCACCGCGGTCGCGATGTTCGCGCACGGCACCGAGTCCTGCCCGCCCGCCAACATGGTCACCGGCCCCGGCAACATCTGGGTCGCCGCGGCCAAGCGCTACTTCACCGGCAAGATCGGCATCGACGCCGAGGCGGGCCCGACCGAGATCGCCGTCCTCGCCGATCACACGGCCGATCCGGTGCACATCGCCTCCGACCTGATCAGCCAGGCCGAGCACGACCCGCTGGCGGCCGCCGTGCTGGTCACGGACTCCGTCGAGCTCGCGGACGCGGTCGAGCAGGAGCTGGAGCCGCAGGTCGCCGCCACCAAGCACATCGAGGACCGGATCGTCCCGGCCCTCAAGGGCAGGCAGTCCGCGATCGTCCTCGTCGACGGTGTCGACGAGGGGCTGAGGGTGGTCGACGCGTACGGCGCCGAGCACCTGGAGATCCAGACGGCCGACGCGGCCGCGGTCGCCGACCGGGTGAAGAACGCGGGCGCGATCTTCATCGGCCCCTGGGCCCCCGTGTCGCTCGGCGACTACGCGGCCGGCTCCAACCATGTCCTGCCCACCGGCGGCTGCGCCTGCCACTCCTCGGGCCTGTCCGTCCAGTCCTTCCTGCGCGGCATCCACATCGTCGACTACACGCAGGACGCGCTGGCCGAGGTCGCCCACCACGTGGTGACGCTGGCGGAGGCGGAGGACCTGCCCGCGCACGGCGCGGCGATCAAGGCGAGGTTCGGCTGGAAGGTACCGACGAGCAAGTGAACTTCGGAATCGACGATCTTCCCGTACGGGACGAGCTGCGCGGCAAGTCCCCCTATGGCGCGCCCCAGCTCGACGTTCCCGTACGGCTGAACACCAACGAGAACCCGTACCCGCTGCCCGAGCCGCTGGTCGAGCGGATCGCCGAGCGGGTGCGCGAGGCGGCCCGGAACCTCAACCGCTACCCCGACCGGGACGCCGTGGAGCTGCGCACACAGCTCGCCAAGTACCTGACCGACACATCCGGTTACGCCGTCGGCCCGGCCAACGTGTGGGCGGCCAACGGCTCCAACGAGGTCATCCAGCAACTGCTGCAGACCTTCGGCGGACCGGGCCGCACCGCGATCGGCTTCGAGCCGTCGTACTCGATGCACGGCCTCATCGCGCGCGGTACCGGAACGGGATGGATCTCGGGCCCCCGCAACGAGGACTTCACCATCGACCTGGCGGCGGCCGGCCGGGCCATCGCCGGGCACCGCCCCGACGTCGTCTTCGTCACCACGCCCAACAACCCCACGGGCACCGCGGTCCCGGCCGAGACGGTCCTCGCGCTGTACGAGGCCGCCCAGGCGGCCAAGCCGTCGATGGTGATCGTGGACGAGGCGTACGTCGAGTTCAGCCACGGCGACTCGCTGCTGCCGCTGCTGCAGGGCCGGCCGAACCTCGTCGTCTCCCGGACGATGTCGAAGGCCTTCGGCGCGGCGGGCCTGCGCCTCGGCTACCTCGCCGCGCACCCGGCCGTCGTCGACGCCGTCCAGCTCGTACGGCTGCCGTACCACCTGTCGGCCGTCACCCAGGCGACCGCCCTGGCCGCCCTGGAGCACACCGACACGCTGCTGAAGTACGTCGAGCAGCTGAAGAAGGAACGGGACCGGCTGGTCACCGAACTGCTGGCGCTGGGCTACGAGGTCACGGCGTCGGACGCCAACTTCGTGCAGTTCGGGCGCTTCGAGGACTCCCACGTCACCTGGCAGAAGATCCTCGACCGGGGCGTCCTGGTCCGGGACAACGGCGTACCGGGATGGCTGCGGGTGACCGCCGGAACCCCCCAGGAGAACGACGCGTTCCTCGACGCGGTCCGTGAACTGAAGAAGGAGCAGAGCGCATGAGCCGCGTGGGACGCGTGGAACGCGTGACGAAGGAGACCTCGGTCCTCGTCGAGATCGACCTCGACGGGTCCGGCAAGGTCGATGTGTCGACCGGCGTCGGCTTCTACGACCACATGCTCGACCAGCTCGGCCGGCACGGTCTGTTCGACCTGACCGTGAAGACCGAGGGCGACCTGCACATCGACTCGCACCACACCATCGAGGACACTGCCCTCGCGCTCGGCGCCGCCTTCAAGCAGGCGCTCGGCGACAAGGTGGGGATTTATCGATTCGGCAACTGCACGGTCCCGCTGGACGAGTCGCTCGCCCAGGTCACCGTCGATCTGTCCGGCCGTCCGTACCTCGTGCACACCGAGCCCGAGAACATGGCGCCGATGATCGGCGAGTACGACACCACCATGACCCGGCACATACTGGAGTCCTTCGTCGCCCAGGCCCGGATCGCGCTGCATGTGCACGTGCCCTACGGACGCAACGCGCACCACATCGTGGAGTGCCAGTTCAAGGCGCTGGCGCGGGCCCTGCGCTACGCCAGCGAGCGCGACCCGCGCGCTGCCGGCATCCTCCCGTCCACGAAGGGCGCGCTGTAAACCATGAACGGTCTGTCCACCGTCCTGATCGTCGTCGGACTCTTCCTCGTCGGCGGCATCATCTCCTTCGTCAAGCAGAAGATGCCGACGAGCCTGATCGTGCTGCTCTCGATCGGCGCGGCGATGTGCCTGGTCGCGGGCGTGATGCGGCTGGAGGTATGGAACTGATGAGCGCGCCGAAGAAGGTCGTGGTCTTCGACTACGGCTTCGGCAACGTCCGCTCCGCCGAGCGCGCCCTCGCCCGCACCGGGGCCGAGGTCGAGATCACGCGCGACTTCGACACGGCCATGAACGCCGACGGTCTGCTGGTGCCGGGCGTCGGTGCCTTCGCCGCCTGTATGCAGGGCCTGCGCGCGGCCCGCGGTGACTGGATCATCGACCGCCGGCTGTCCGGGGGCCGCCCGGTGATGGGCATCTGCGTCGGCATGCAGATCCTGTTCGCGCGCGGCATCGAGCACGGCGTCGAGACCGAGGGCATGGACGAGTGGCCGGGCTCCGTCGAGCCGCTCCAGGCCGACATCGTGCCCCACATGGGCTGGAACACCGTCGAGGCACCGGCCGGCTCCGAGCTGTTCGCCGGGCTGGACGCGGACGCGCGCTTCTACTTCGTGCACTCCTACGCCGTCCACGAATGGACCCTGGAGACCGCCAACCCGACGATGCGCGCCCCGCTGGTCACCTGGGCGACGCACGGCAAGCCCTTCGTGGCCGCCGTCGAGAACGGCGCCCTGTGGGCCACGCAGTTCCACCCCGAGAAGTCCGGCGACGCCGGAGCCCAGCTCCTCACCAACTGGATCGGAACCCTGTGAGCAAGCTCGAACTCCTCCCCGCCGTCGACGTCCGCGACGGCCAGGCCGTCCGCCTGGTGCACGGCGAGTCCGGCACGGAAACGTCCTACGGCTCCCCGCTGGAGGCCGCCCTCGCCTGGCAGCGGGCCGGCGCGGAGTGGCTGCACCTGGTCGACCTGGACGCCGCGTTCGGGACCGGCGACAACCGGGAGCTGATCGCCGAGGTCGCCCGGGCCATGGACATCAAGGTGGAGCTGTCGGGCGGCATCCGCGACGACGCCTCCCTGGCCGCCGCGCTCGCCACCGGCTGCACCCGGGTGAACCTCGGCACGGCCGCGCTGGAGACCCCTCAGTGGGTCGCCAAGGTCATCGCCGAGCACGGTGACAAGATCGCCGTCGGTCTCGACGTCCGCGGCACCACCCTGCGCGGCCGCGGCTGGACCCGCGACGGCGGCGACCTCTACGAGACGCTGGAGCGCCTCAACCAGGAGGGCTGCGCCCGCTACGTGGTGACGGACATCGCCAAGGACGGCACCCTCCAGGGCCCCAACCTGGAGCTGCTGCGCAATGTCTGCGCGGCGACCGACCGTCCGGTGGTGGCCTCCGGCGGCGTGTCCTCGCTCGACGACCTGCGGGCCATCGCCGAGCTGGTGCCGCTCGGTGTCGAGGGCTCCATCGTCGGGAAGGCCCTGTACGCGAAGGCGTTCACTCTGGAAGAGGCCCTGGAGGCGGTAGCCCAGTGAGCGATGTACGACGCGTCACGACCGGCGCGCCCTGGGAGGAGACCTTCGGTTACTCCCGCGCGGTCGAGCTGCCGAACGGCATGGTGCTGGTCTCCGGCTGCACCTCGATAGTGGACGGCCAGATCGCCGGAGGCGGTCCGTACGAACAGGCGGTCAACGCATTCAACGTCGCGCTCGCGGCACTGGGCCAACTGGGGCTCGGCCGTGACGACGTCGTGCGTACGCGCATGTACATCACCCATGCCCGGGACGTGGACGACGTCGGACGCGCCCACAAGGAGCTGTTCGACTCCGTCCGGCCCGCCGCGTCCATGATCATCGTCTCCGGCCTCGTGGACCCGAGTCTGGTCGTCGAGGTCGAGGTGGAGGCGTACCGCCCCGGCGGAGAACACGGAGTGTCCGCATGACCCTGGCCGTACGAGTGATCCCCTGCCTGGACGTGGACAACGGCCGGGTCGTCAAGGGCGTCAACTTCCAGAACCTGCGCGACGCGGGCGACCCCGTCGAGATGGCCAAGGTGTATGACGCCGAAGGCGCCGACGAGCTGACGTTCCTGGACATCACCGCCTCCTCGGGCAACCGGGAGACGACCTACGACGTGGTGCGCCGCACCGCCGAGCAGGTGTTCATCCCGCTGACCGTCGGCGGCGGCGTCCGCACTGCCGAGGACGTGGACAAGCTGCTGCGGGCGGGCGCGGACAAGGTCGGCGTCAACACCGCCGCCATCGCCCGCCCGGAGCTCATCCGCGAGATCGCGGAGCGCTTCGGCCGACAGGTGCTGGTGCTCTCGGTGGACGCGCGGCGCACCCCGTCCGGGAGCTTCGAGGTGACCACGCACGGCGGCCGCAAGGGCACCGGCCTCGACGCCGTCGAGTGGGCGCACCGGGCCGCCGAGCTCGGCGCGGGTGAGATCCTGCTGAACTCGATGGACGCCGACGGGACGAAGGACGGCTACGACCTGGAGATGATCGCGGCCGTCCGCAAGCACGTCACGGTCCCGGTGATCGCCTCCGGCGGTGCGGGACGGCTCGCGGACTTCCCGCCGGCGATCGAGGCGGGCGCGGACGCGGTGCTGGCCGCCTCCGTCTTCCACTTCGGCGATCTGCGGATCGGCGAGGTGAAGCAGGCGCTCAGGGAGGCGGGCCACCCCGTCCGATGACGACGGCGCTCCACAGGCTCTCAGATACCGAGCTGCTTCGTCTCCTGCAGCCGGGCGATCGCGTCCTTCTCGCCCTCCAGCTCCACGTTCGCGGCGTTCTGCCGGCCGTAGAGGAACAGCAGCAGCTCCGACGGCTCGCCCGTCGCGGTGACGACCGGAGTGCCGCGGCGGGCGACCGCCGTCTGGCCGTCGGGGCGGCGCAGCACCAGCCCCGTCGCGGCGCCCCGCCCCATCAGGCGCGAGGTGCGCTCCAGCCGTGACCACAGGGCGTCCTGGAAGACCTGGTCGAGCTCGCGCGGCGTCCAGTCGGGCCGGGCCCGGCGGACGTCCTCGGTGTGCACGTAGAACTCGATGGTGTTCGACATCTCGTCGACCTGCTTGAGGGAGAACGGCGAGAAGCGCGGCGGGCCGGTACGGATCAGCTGGATCAGCTCCTCGTACGGCTTCGCGGCGAACTCCGCCATCACCCGCTCCAGCCGGGGCTGGAGCTGCTTGATCAGGATGCCGCCGGCGGCATCGGGCCGGCGCTCGCGCACCACCACGTGCGCGGCGAGGTCACGGGTCAGCCAGTTCTCGCAGAGGGTCGGGGCCTCGGGGCCCTCGGCCTCCAACAGGTCGGCCAGAAGAAGTCGTTCACGCTTGGCGAATGTCGACATGAGTGCCAGCCTACGACCGCCCCGCAGGTCCGCCCACCCGTCGCCCGGCCTCCACCCCTCACCGAGGCGCTTCGCGTCGCTGTTTTCAATGGGTGGACGACCGCCGGGCGCATGTCGTCACGCGCGGCACAATGGCACACATGACCAGCACGCCCCTGCCCAGCAGCCTGGACCCCGAGATCGCCGCGCGCCTCAAGCGCAGCGCCGACGGGCTCGTCCCCGCCATCGCCCAGCAGTACGACACCGGGGAGGTGCTGATGCTCGGCTGGATGGACGACGAGGCGCTGCACCGCACGCTCACCACCGGCCGCTGCACCTACTGGTCGCGCAGCCGCGGGGAGTACTGGGTCAAGGGCGACACCTCCGGTCACGTCCAGTGGGTCAAGTCCGTCGCCCTCGACTGCGACGCCGACACCGTGCTCGTCAAGGTCGACCAGGTCGGAGCCGCCTGCCACACCGGCGCGCGTACCTGCTTCGACGCCGACGTGCTGCTCAAGAACGCCGATTCCGGCGTGTCGTCAGTGGATCAGTAAGGTCAGCCGCCATGGACCTCGAGACGTTCCGCAAGCTGGCCACCGACCGCCGTGTCATTCCGGTCACCCGCAAGCTCCTCGCCGACGGCGACACCCCGGTCGCGCTCTACCGCAAGCTCGCCGCCGAGCGCCCCGGCACGTTCCTGCTGGAGTCCGCGGAGAACGGCCGCGCCGCGTATCAATGGTCCCGCTACTCCTTCGTGGGAGTGCGCTCGGACGCGACCCTCACCGTGCGGGACGGTCAGGCCCACTGGCTCGGCTCCCCGCCCGTCGGCGTCCCCGTCGACGGCGACCCGCTCGCCGCGCTGCGCGCCACCATCGAGGCCCTCCACACGCCCCACCAGGAGGGCCTGCCGCCCTTCACCGGCGGCATGGTCGGCTATCTCGGCTACGACATCGTGCGCCGGCTGGAGAAGATCGGCCCCGGGGAACGGGACGACCTGCAGCTGCCCGAGCTGACCATGCTGCTCACCAGCGATCTCGCGGTCATGGACCACTGGGAGGGCTCGGTCCTGCTGATCGCCAACGCGATCAACCACAACGACCTCGACACCGGCGTCGACGAGGCGTACGCCGACGCGGTGGCCCGCCTGGACGCGATGGAGGCGGACCTGTCCCGCGCGGTCGCCCAGCCGCCCGCGGTCCTTCCGCCGTCCGAGCTCCCCGAGTACACGGCCCTGTGGGGCGGCCCCGACTTCCAGGACGCCGTCGAGGACATCAAGGAGCGCATCCGGGCGGGCGAGGCCTTCCAGGTCGTACCGTCGCAGCGCTTCGAAACACCGTGCGCGGCGAGCGCGTTGGACGTCTACCGGGTGCTGCGGGCGACGAACCCGTCGCCGTACATGTACCTGCTCCGCTTCGACGGTTTCGACATCGTCGGCTCGTCCCCGGAGGCCCTCGTCAAGGTCGAGGACCGGCAGGCGATGGTCCACCCCATCGCCGGGACCCGGCCCCGTGGCGCCACCCCGCAGGAGGACCAGGCCCTCGCCGACGAACTGCTCGCCGACCCCAAGGAGCGCGCCGAGCACCTCATGCTCGTCGACCTCGGCCGCAACGACCTCGGACGGGTCTGCGAGCCCGGCTCCGTCGAGGTCGTCGACTTCATGTCCGTCGAGCGGTACTCGCATGTGATGCACATCGTCTCGACGGTGACCGGAAAGGTGGCCGAGGGGCGTACCGCCTTCGACGTCCTGACGGCCTGCTTCCCGGCCGGCACGCTCTCCGGCGCGCCCAAGCCGCGCGCGATGCAGATCATCGACGAACTCGAGCCGTCCCGGCGCGGGTTGTACGGCGGCTGCGTCGGCTACCTCGACTTCGCGGGCGACTCCGACACCGCCATCGCCATCCGTACGGCCCTGCTGCGCGACGGCACCGCGTACGTCCAGGCGGGTGCCGGAATCGTCGCCGACTCCCAGCCCGTCGCCGAGGACCAGGAGTGCCGCAACAAGGCCGCGGCGGTCCTGCGGGCGGTGCACACGGCGAACCGGCTGGGCCGACAGGGCGTTTCTCACCGGAAGGCCGACCCGGACCCCGAGTGACGGTTCGCCCGCGGTCCGGGTGATAGTGGAGTACGTGACTGCCGTACCTCACCCCCGTTCCGAAGCCGCAGGACCCGCAAGGGCCGGCCGCCTCAGCCTCGCCCTGGCCCTGCTGTCCGGGGCGCTCGGCGCGGCCGTGGCGCTGCTGGCCACCCGCCAGCGGTGGTCGCAGGGCACCGCGACGGTGGCCGGCGGCGACTTCCCGCTGACCGCCAAGGGCAGTGATGTCACGGGCGTCCCCGCGTCCCTCGCCATAGTGGGCCTCGCCGCGCTCGTCGCCGTCTTCGCCGTCCGCAGGGCCGGCCGAGTGCTGGTCGCGGGCCTGCTCGCGCTGTCCGGCGCGGGCACGATCGCCGCCTCGCTGTTCGGCGCCTCCGACAGCTCCGCGCTCGACGAGAAGGCCGCGCAGGCCACCGGCGACACCGCGGCCACCGTCGACACGCTCACCCACACCGCCTGGCCGTATGCCGCGGCGGCCGGCGGCATCCTGATCCTCCTCGCCGGACTGCTCGCCCTGCGCTACGGCCGCGGGTGGCCCGCGATGTCCGGCCGCTACGAGCGCGCCGGAGCCCCCCGTCCGCGCCGCAAGGCGCCCACCGCCGACCCCGACCGCCCCGAGGACATCTGGAAGGCGCTCGACCGGGGCGAGGACCCGACCGGCGCATAGCCACGAGGTCCGCCGCGGCGTGGTGCGACCCCCGAGGACCGCACGCGTGCGCGTGCGGGACAATGGACCTTGAGCGTCCGGCTCAGACACGAATACAGCAACGAGGAGCAAGTCATGGCGGGCAGCAGCCACGGTCACACCCCGGCCGCCTGGACCGGTGTCACAATCGCCTTCATCGGTTTCTGCGTCGCGGGCGCCTTCATGGTGATGGCCCAGCCGGCGGGCTTCTGGGCCGGTATGGCAATGGTGATCCTCGGCGGTGTGGTCGGCTGGGTCATGAGCAACATGGGCCTGGGCATGCCGAAGGACGCCCAGGCGCACCGGACCGCGGAGCAGCGCGAGCCCGCGAGCGTCGAGAGCTGACGTCCGCGGGGAGTCCTCCGTACGGGAGTCACTGCGGGACTTGGTGAGGGGCGGCCCGGCAGGAATGCCGGAGCCGCCCCTCACGCGCGCGTGGGGGCCGTGCGGGGCACAATGCAAGGCGTGACCGACAGTCAGAGGGCGACACCGTCCGCCGCCCGGGCCGCGGCGGGGCGTCTGGCGGTGCCCGCGGGGGTGCTCGGGGCGGTCGCCGCGGCCTTCGCCTACGTCGGGGCCGTGGACCCCAACGAGCCTGGGCACTACCCGGCCTGCCCGCTCCTGCGCTTCACCGGCATCTACTGCCCGGGCTGCGGCGGACTGCGCAGCGCGCACGCCTTCGTGCACGGGGATCTCACCGGAGCGCTCGCGGACAATGCCCTGGCCGTCGCGGGATACCTCGCCTTCGCGGTGCTGTGGGCCGTCTGGGTGGTCCGCTCGCTGCGCGGGCGGCCGCTGAGGATCGATCTCGGGCCGGTGCACCTGTGGAGTCTCGGCGCGTTGCTGCTGGTCTTCACGGTTGTCCGGAACCTGCCGTTCGGTGGCTGGCTGCATCCTTGATCAACCGAGGAATGTCCAGGTAGTGGGACCGGCGTCAACCGGATGCGAGGGCTCTGCCCTCCTCCGGATACCATCGCAGTGACCATCGGTTTTCGTCATCGAGCCGGTCCGACGAAGGCCGGCCGGTGGCGCAGCCCGACCGCTGAACAGTCAACCGTCTGGAAGGGGGCCGCTCGCGTGAGTGTGCTCGACGAGATCATCGACGGAGTCCGTGCCGACCTCGCGGAACGGCAGGCGCGCGTCAGCCTCGAAGAGCTCAAGGAGCGCGCGGCGAAGGCTCCCGCGGCCAAGGACGGGGTCGCCGCGCTGCGCGGTGACGGCGTCAAGGTGATCTGCGAGGTCAAGCGCTCCAGCCCGTCGAAGGGCGCGCTGGCCGCGATCGCCGACCCGGCCGGACTCGCCGCGGACTACGAGGCGGGCGGTGCGGCCGTCATCTCCGTGCTGACCGAGCAGCGCCGCTTCGGCGGCTCGCTGGCGGACCTGGAGGCGGTCCGCGCGCGCGTGGACATCCCCGTACTGCGCAAGGACTTCATCGTCACCTCGTACCAGCTGTGGGAGGCCCGGGCGTACGGCGCCGACCTCGCGCTGCTCATCGTCGCCGCCCTGGACCAGCCCGCGCTGGAGAGCCTGATCGAGCGCGCCGAGTCCATCGGGCTCACGCCGCTCGTCGAGGTGCACGACGAGGAGGAGGTCGAGCGCGCGGTGGACGCCGGAGCGAAGATCATCGGCGTCAACGCGCGCAACCTGAAGACCCTGGAGGTCGACCGCGGGACGTTCGAGCGGGTGGCCCCGGAGATCCCCGCCCGCATCGTCAAGGTCGCCGAGTCGGGGGTGCGCGGACCGCACGACCTGATCGCCTACGCCAACGCCGGCGCCGACGCGGTCCTGGTCGGCGAGTCCCTGGTGACCGGCCGTGACCCGAAGTCGGCCGTGTCCGACCTGGTGGCGGCGGGCGAGCACCCCGCACTGCGGCACGGCCGGGGCTGATCTCCCGGTAGAGTTGGCACCGATGACTCTCTCGCTCACCGTGACGACCGTGGATCGGTACGCCCGCCTCGCGCGCGGCTGCCGCCCCCGCGGCTGCCGCGCACCCGCCCGCCGGGTACACGGCCGCAGGGTCCGGTACGTCATCGGGGACGAGCCGGGGCAGGTCAACGGCATGCGATGGCAGCGACCGACCTGAGGGGCGCGGGGAACTGCGCGAGCAGCCACAACGCTCCCGCAGCCGACTGACAATCCCCGCCCCCACGGCGATCAGTGCTGTTCACACACCACTCACCGTGAGGTTTCCGCATGCCCAGCGACTTCTTCATCCCCGACCCGCAGGGTCACCTCCCCAGCGCCGAGGGCTACTTCGGCGCATTCGGCGGCAAGTTCATCCCGGAGGCCCTCGTCGCCGCCGTGGACGAGGTGGCCGTCGAGTACGACAAGGCCAAGAACGACCCCGAGTTCGCCCGAGAGCTCGACGACTTGCTGGTGCACTACACCGGCCGCCCCAGCTCCCTGACCGAAGTCCCCCGTTTCGCGGCGGAAGCGGGCGGCGCCCGCGTGTTCCTCAAGCGCGAGGACCTCAACCACACCGGCTCGCACAAGATCAACAATGTGCTCGGCCAGGCCCTCCTCACCCGGCGGATGGGCAAGACGCGCGTCATCGCGGAGACCGGCGCCGGCCAGCACGGCGTCGCCACCGCCACCGCCTGCGCCCTGTTCGGCCTCGACTGCACCATCTACATGGGCGAGGTCGACACCAAGCGCCAGGCCCTGAACGTGGCCCGGATGCGCATGCTCGGCGCCGAGGTCGTCGCCGTGAAGTCCGGCAGTCGTACGCTCAAGGACGCGATCAACGAGGCCTTCCGCGACTGGGTCGCCAACGTCGACCACACCCACTATCTGTTCGGGACCGTGGCCGGCCCGCACCCCTTCCCGGCCATGGTGCGCGACTTCCACCGCGTCATCGGCGTCGAGGCGCGCCGCCAGCTCCTGGAGCGCGCCGGACGCCTCCCCGACGCCGCCATCGCCTGCGTCGGCGGCGGCTCCAACGCCATCGGCCTCTTCCACGCCTTCATCCCGGACCCGGACGTACGCCTCATCGGCTGCGAGCCCGCCGGACACGGCGTCGAGACCGGTGAGCACGCGGCGACCCTGACCGCGGGCGAGCCCGGCATCCTGCACGGCTCCCGGTCCTACGTCCTTCAGGACGACGAGGGCCAGATCACCGAGCCGTACTCGATCTCGGCCGGACTGGACTACCCCGGCATCGGGCCCGAACACTCCTACCTCAAGGACAGCGGCCGCGCGGAGTACCGGGCCGTCACCGACGACGCGGCCATGCAGGCCCTGCGTCTGCTGTCGCGCACCGAGGGCATCATCCCGGCCATCGAGAGCGCCCACGCGCTCGCCGGTGCCCTGGAGGTCGGCAGGGAGCTGGGCAAGGACGGGCTGATCGTGGTCAACCTGTCCGGCCGCGGCGACAAGGACATGGACACGGCCGCCCGCTACTTCGGGCTGTACGACACCGACGCCGAGGTCGCCGCCGACGCGGACGGCGAGATCGCCGAGATCGAGGGGGACGCCAAGTGAGCGGGAACATTCAGCTGCTGAGCGACACCCTCGCCGCCGCCAGGGCGGAAGAGCGCTCCGCCCTCATCGCCTACCTCCCGGCCGGGTTCCCGACCGTGGACGGCGGCATCGAGGCGATCAAGGCCGTGCTCGACGGGGGCGCCGACATCGTCGAGGTCGGGCTGCCGCACAGTGACCCCGTCCTCGACGGTCCGGTCATCCAGACCGCCGACGACATCGCCCTGCGCGGCGGCGTCAGGATCGCCGACGTCATGCGGACGGTCCGGGAGGCGTCCGGGGCGACCGCGAAGCCCGTGCTCGTCATGACGTACTGGAACCCCATCGACCGCTACGGCGTCGAGCGCTTCACCGCCGAGCTCGCCGAGGCCGGCGGTGCGGGCTGCATCCTGCCCGACCTGCCCGTCCAGGAGTCGGCGCTGTGGCGGGAGCACGCCGACAAGCACGGGCTCGCCACGGTCTTCGTGGTCGCGCCCAGCAGCAAGGACGAACGGCTCGCCAAGATCACAGAGGCGGGCAGCGGCTTCGTCTACGCCGCCTCGCTGATGGGCGTCACCGGCACCCGCGAGTCCGTGGGCGCGCAGGCCCAGGACCTGGTGGAGCGCACCCGGGCCACGGGCACCGCACTGCCGGTCTGCGTCGGGCTCGGTGTCTCCGACGCCGGGCAGGCGGCCGAAGTGGCCGGCTTCGCCGACGGTGTGATCGTCGGCTCGGCCTTCGTGAAGCGGATGCTGGACGCGCCGGACCACGCGGCCGGTGTCGAGGCGGTCCGGGACCTTGCCGCCGACCTCGCGAAGGGCGTGCGCGGACAGGCGTAGGGCCGAGGACATCGTCCTACCGGTCCCTCGTACGGGTGGACCTGCCACCGGGGAGGCGCGCTGCGCCTCCCCGGTTCGTTCTGCGGGGTGTGAGCGAGAAGAACCGTGACGGAAAGCGCACCGCCCGGGAGCGGCTGGCGGCGGAGCGTGAGAAGCAGAGGGCCGCTGAGAAGCGACGCCGTGGCCTGATCGTGGGCGCGAGCGTCGTCTGCGTCCTGGGTCTCGCGGCGGTGATCGGCATCATCGCCGCGAACGCCGGCAAGGACGACGGCGGTGAGGCGACGGGCCCCGCCGTGGCGCCCTCGGGAGCCATCGGCCAGAGCGGCCTGGTGATCCCCGTCGGCAAGCAGAGCGCCAAGTCGACGCTCACCATCTGGGAGGACTTCCGCTGCCCGGCCTGCCAGGCCTTCGAGACGGCGTACCGCTCCACGATCCACGAGCTGGCGGACACCGGCCAGCTCAAGGTGGACTACCGCCTCGCGACGATCATCGACGGCAATGTGGGCGGCAGCGGCTCCGGCAACTCGGCCAACGCGGCGGCCTGCGCCCAGGACGCCGGAAAGTTCACGCCGTACCACGACGTGCTCTACGACAACCAGCCACCGGAGAACGACGACGCCTTCGCCGAGGACAGCAAGCTCATCGAGCTCGCGGGCAAGGTCGAGGGCCTCGACACGCCCGCCTTCCGCACCTGTGTTGAGGACGGCACGCACGACGGCTGGGTCGCTAAGTCCAACCAGGCATTCCAGGACGGCGGTTTCAGCGGCACACCGACCGTGCTGCTGAACGGCAAGAACATCTACCAGGACCAGACGCTGACGCCGGCGAAGCTGAAGCAGATGGTGCAGGAGGCGAACCAGGGGTAAGGGATTCTCACGTCCCCGTTATGGACCCGTAGCCGAGCTGCCTGCCGTGCCCCCCGCCCGGCAGGGTAGCGTCGACCCTGCCATGGAACTTGCCTACATTCCCAGCCCGTCGCGCGGGGTGCTGTACCTCGGCCCCATTCCGCTGCGCGGCTATGCGTTCTGCATCATCATCGGCGTCTTCGTCGCGGTCTGGCTCGGCAACAAGCGCTGGATCGCCCGCGGCGGGCGGGCCGGCACGGTGGCCGACATCGCTGTGTGGGCCGTGCCCTTCGGCCTGATCGGCGGCCGGCTCTACCACGTGATCACGGACTACGAGCTGTACTTCAGCGAGGGCCGTGACTGGGTCGACGCCTTCAAGGTGTGGGAGGGCGGCCTCGGCATCTGGGGCGCGATCGCGCTCGGTGCGCTGGGCGCCTGGATCGGCTGCCGCCGCCGGGGCATCCCGCTGCCCGCGTACGCCGACGCCGTCGCCCCCGGTATCGCCTTCGCGCAGGCCATCGGCCGCTGGGGCAACTGGTTCAACCAGGAGCTGTACGGACGGTCCACGGACCTGCCCTGGGCGCTGAAGATCACGTCGTCGACGGACGGCCGGGTGCCGGGCACCTACCACCCGACGTTCCTGTACGAGTCGCTGTGGTGCATCGGCGTCGCCGTGCTCGTCATCTGGGCCGACCGCCGCTTCAGGCTGGGGCACGGCCGGGCGTTCGCGCTGTACGTCGCCGCGTACTGCGTCGGCCGGTTCTGGATCGAGTACCTGCGGGTGGACGACGCCCACCACATCCTGGGCCTGCGGCTGAACAACTGGACCGCGGTGATCGTGTTCCTGCTCGCGGTGGCGTACATCGTGCTGTCCGCGAAGAAGCGTCCGGGACCGGAAGAGATCGTCGAGCCGGGTGTCTCCGACAGCAGGACCGGGACCGACGGCGAGGACGAGGCCAAGGACGAGGACAGGTCCAAGGACGAGGCCAGGTCCGAGGACACGGCCGACTCCGCGAACGAGGGCGAGAAGGAAGACGCCAAGGACGAGGCGGAGTCCGCGAACAAGAGCTGACGGCAGGTCGTCTGCCTATGGGGCGCCCCGGAAACCCCGGGGCGCCTCGTCGTATGAGGAGAACCGCAGCCCTCAGGGGCGCGGGGAACTGCGCGACCAGCTACGACGGACACCCGACCGACCCGCGCTCACCGCCTGCGTGCCAGCGACAGCGTCCGCTGCGCCGTCGCCACCACCGCCGCATCGACAAACCTCCCGTCGGGCAGCGCCTGGGCGCCCCGCTCCCTGATCGCCGCCTTCACGATCGTCTCCGCCTGTTCGATCTCCCACTCGGTGGGAAGGTAGGACCGCTCGATGACGGGGAGCTGACGGGGATGGATGGCCGCGCGGCCCAGGAAGCCCAGGGCGCGGCCATGGGCACAGGAGGCCGCCAGGCCCTCCAGATCGCGGATGTCGGGGTGGACCGACTGGGACGGCGGTGCGAGACCCGCCGCCCGCGCGGCCACCACGATCCGGGAGCGTGACCAGTCGAGGCCCGCGTCCTCACGTACGCCCAGATCGGCCCGCAGGTCCGCCTCTCCGAGCGCGATGCCGCACAACGCCCCGTGCGCGGCGGCGATCGCATGGGCGTTCTCGACGCCCCGGGCGGACTCCAGCAGGGCGTACAGCGGGGGCGTGCCCGGGCCTGCCGCGCCCGCCGCGGCCGTGCGCTGCGCGACGCGGACCACCTGCTCGGGCGACGTCACCTTCGGCAGGCGCAGTCCGGACACGCCCGGGAGGGCGGCCACCGCCCGCAGGTCGGTGTCGGCGAGCGGCCCGTCGAGGGCGTTCACCCGGACGTGGACCGGGACGGGCTGCGGCTCGGCGAGGAGTTCGGCGGTGGCCGCGCGGGCGTACTCCTTGCGGTCGGGGGCGACCGCGTCCTCCAGGTCGATCACGACGACATCGGCCCCGGCGAGCAGGGCCTTGGCGACGACGGACGGGCGGTCGCCGGGGGCGTACAGCCAGGTGAGGGGCGCCGTGGTCACAGGGCTCCCTCCGTGCGCAGGGCGGTCAGTTCGGCCGGGGTCAGTCCGAGTTCGGTCAGGACCGTGTCCGTGTCCGCGCCGTGCGGGCGCCCGGCCCAGCGGATCGCGCCGGGTGTGGCGGAGAGGCGGAAGAGCACGTTCTGCATGCGCAGGGGGCCCAGTTCGGGGTCGTCGACGGTGGTGACGGTGCCGAGGGCCTGGTACTGAGGGTCCGTCATCACATCCCGTACGTCCTGGATCGGGGCCACCGCCGCCTCCGCCTTCTCGAACGCCGCGAGGACCTCCTCGCGGGTGCGCTCGGCGATCCAGGCGCCGACCGCCTCGTCGAGGACGTCCGAGTGGCGGGCCCGGTCGGCGCCCGTCGCGAACCACGGTTCGTCGATCAGCTCCGGGCGGCCCACCAGACGCATCACGCGTTCCGCCACCGACTGGGCGGACGTGGAGACGGCGACCCAGGTGCCGTCCGCGGTGCGGTAGGTGTTGCGCGGGGCGTTGTTCTGGGAGCGGTTGCCGGTACGCGGCTGGACATGGCCGAGCTGGTCGTACCAGAGGGGCTGCGGGCCGAGCACCATCAGGATCGGCTCGATGATCGCCATGTCGACGACCTGGCCCTCACCGGTGCGGTCACGTGCCGCGAGCGCGGTCATCACGGCGTACGCGGTGGCCAGCGCGGCGATGGAGTCGGCGAGGCCGAAGGGCGGGAGCGTCGGGGGAGCGTCCGGTTCGCCGGTGATCGCCGCGAAGCCGCTCATCGCCTCGGCGAGGGTGCCGAAGCCGGGGCGACGGGCGTACGGGCCGAACTGGCCGAAGCCGGTGACCCGGGCGAGGACCAGTCGCGGGTTGGCGGCCGACAGTTCCTCCCAGCCGAGGTCCCACTTCTCCAGGGTTCCGGGGCGGAAGTTCTCGATGATCACATCGGCCGTGGCCGCGAGGCGGAGCAGGGTCGTGCGGCCGCCCGGTTTCGACAGGTCGAGGGTGATGGTGCGCTTGTTGCGGCCCAGGAGTTTCCACCACAGACCCACACCGTCCTTCGAGGGGCCGTGGCCGCGGGAGGGGTCCGGTTTCGCCGGGTGCTCGATCTTGACGACCTCGGCGCCGTAGTCGCCGAGCAGCGTGGCGGCGAGGGGCCCGGCGAAGAGGGTGGCGAGGTCGAGGACGCGCACACCGGTCAGGGGCCCGGTCGGGGGAGCCGTGGTCATACGGTGAACCGCGCCTCGATCTCGGACCGGTACGGCATCGACGCCGACGCGCCCTCCCGCTGGACCGACAGCGCTGCCGCCGTGGCCGCCCACGCCAGGGCCTCGGGCATCGGGCGTTCCTCGCCCAGCGCCACCGCGAGCGCCCCCACGAACGTGTCACCCGCGCCGGTCGAGTCCACGGCGGTGACCCGGGGCGCGGGGACGCTGAGCGGTTCGCTGCCCCGGGCCGCGTACAGGCTGCCCGCCGCGCCCAGGGTGACGACCACCGCCGGCACCCGGTCGAGCAGGGCCGTGGCCGCGCCCTGCGGGTCGGTGATGCCGGTGAGCGCCGCGGCCTCGTGCTCGTTGGGGACCAGCAGGTCGGTGGCGGCGAGGAGTTCGGGCGGGAGCGGCTGGGCGGGGGCGGGGGTGAGGACCGTACGGACGCCGTGGGCGCGGGCGGTCCGGGCGCCCGCGACGACCGCAGGCAGGGGGATCTCCAGCTGGAGGAGCAGTGCGTCGGCGGCGGCGATGAGGCCCTCGTCGCCGGGGGCGAGATGGTCGACGGTGCCGTTGGCGCCGGGGATCACGACGATCGCGTTGCCGCCCTCGTCGTCCACGACGATGTGCGCGGTACCGGAGGGACCCTCGGTGGTGCGCAGATGGTCGGTGTTCACGCCGGAGAGTTCGAGGGTGGAGCGCAGACGGGTGCCGAAGGCGTCGTTGCCGACCGCGCCGATCACCGAGACGGTGGCGCCCGCGCGGGCCGCGGCGACCGCCTGGTTGGCGCCCTTGCCGCCGGGGATCGTACGGAACTCCCGCCCCGTCGCGGTCTCCCCGCGCTGCGGGGCCTTCTCGACATAGGCGACGAGGTCCATGTTCGTGCTGCCGAGCACGACGATGTGCGTCATGGGCGCGGTGCCTCCAGGGAGGTGAGCTCGTGGGTGAGGTGGGCCAGGGTGTCGAAACCGATGCCGTTGAAGTCGCCGACCGTGGTGGACAGACGGTTCTTGAGGGGGGCCGTCCAGCGCTCGGGGAGTGCGCCGGGGCCGCCCGCGAGAAGCCCGGCGATGCCGCCGGCGGTGGCGCCGTTGGAGTCGGTGTCCCAGCCGCCGGAGACGGCACGGCAGATGGAGCCCGTGAAATCGCCGTCCGCGTGGGTCAGGGCGGCGGCGATCAGGGCCGTGTTGGGGACGGCGTGGACCCAGTGGTGGGTGCGGCCGTGGGCGGTGTGCAGCTGGTCGACGACCGTGTCGAAGTCCTCGTGGGACTCGGCCAGCCGGACGGCGTGACGGACCGCGCGGGCGAGGCGGGAGGCCGGGGGGACGACCGTGAGTCCGGTGCGCAGACAGGTGTGGACGTCGGGGGAACCGGTGGCCGCGGTGGCGATGACGGCGGCCGTGAACATCGCCGCGTAGACGCCGTTGGCGGTGTGGCTGAGGGTGGCGTCCCGGTGGGCCTGCTCCGCGGCTGCCGCCGGGTCTGCGGGGTGCGTCCAGCCGTGGATGTCGGCGCGGATCAGGGCGCCGATCCACTCCCGGAAGGGGTTGCGGTGGCGTGCGGTGCGCGGGGGTTCCAGGCCGGTGAGGAGGTTGCGGTAGGCGATGCGTTCGGCGGTGAACGTACGCCCGGCGGGGAGTTCGTCGAGCCAGAGTTGCGCCACGTCATGGGTGGTGAAGTGGGCGCCGTGGCGTTGGAGCAGGAGGAGATTGAGGAGGGGGTAGTTGAGGTCGTCGTCCTCGGGCATGCCGTCGATGTTCTCGGCGAGGGAGGTGGGCGCGGAGCGGCGGTTCCAGGGGTATGCGGTGAGGAGGTCGTCGGGGACGCCGCGGGCGGTGAAGTAGCTGTTGAGGGGCCAGTTGCCGGTGGTCTTGGCGAGCTCGCGGATGCCGGTCAGAGGGAGCTTCTCGACGGGCTTGCCCAGCAGGCAGCCGACGGCTCGGCCGAGCCAGGCGGCTTCCAGGCGGGCGGGCTTTGTGGGCGCCGCCTCCGCGGCACGCAGGTCCGCAGCCGGGCGGGCCGGCCAGTTCGGGCACAAGGCCTTGATCCTGGGCAGGTCCGTCGGCTCGCTGTCCGCCAACCTGCTGGGCAGGTCCGCCAGTTCGTCCAGCAAGTCCTCCGCCAGCAGGCGCAGGTACCTCGACGCCGGTTCCGGTGATGCGCCCGCGCGGAGCGGGGCGTCCGGGCCGCCCGCCGCTCGCCATCTCGCCGCGATCGCCGAGGGCTCACGCCCGTCCAGTGCCGCCTGGCGCAGTTCGTGGCCCAGGAGGTCCTCCGGCTGGACCCAGGTCAGGCGGAGCATCTCGGGCCTCCGAGCTCGGCGAACGCCGCCTCGTGGGCCCGGCGGCGGCGGACGTCCCGTTCGAAGATCTCCCGGGTGACCTCGGTGAGCGTCGCCGCCGGTTCCCACAGGTCCAGGCGGCTGGCCTCCGCGACCGTCTTCGCCCAGTCCTCGGGAGCGGGCGAGCCCAGGGCGCCGGCCAGCGCTCCCGCCATCGTGGCGATCGAGTCGCAGTCGCGGCCGTAGTTCACCGCGCCCAGCACCGTGTGGCGGTAGTCGCCGTGGGCGACCAGCAACATGCCGAGGGCGACGGGGAGTTCCTCGATCGTGTGCAGGCGGGAGGGGCGGCGGGCGGCCAGGGAGGGGGCTCGGTAGTCGGGGCCGACCGTGTCGTACGGTGCCACCGCCTCCCGGAGCGGGCCGAGTGCCGACTCGAAGTCCGAGTACCGGCCGGCCGCGTCGCAGACCGTCTCGATCGCCGCCCTCGTGCCGTCCTTCGCGAGGCCGAGGCAGGCGGTCACCACCGAGTCCGGGGTGGCGCCCGGTGTGCTCGCCGCCGCCACCGCCGCCGCGAAGACGGCGGCCGCCTCACGGCCGTACGACGACTGGTGGGCGCCGGCGACATCCAGGGCCTCGGCGTACGCGCCCGCCGGGTTGGCCGCGTTGACCAGGCCGACCGGGGCCATGTACATCGCGGCACCGCAGTTGACGATGTTGCCGACGCCGGCCTCGCGGGGGTCGGCATGGCCGTAGTGGAGCTTCGCGACCAGCCATTTCTCCGCCAGGAAGATCCGCTGCAACGGGAGGGCCTCCGCCTGCAGTTCCGGGATCCAGCGGGGGTTCGTCATCAGGTCCGGGACCAGGCGGTCGGCGATCGCGTAGGCGTCGAGGTGGTCGCGGACCTGTGCGTACACCCGTACCAGCGCATGCGTCATCAAGGTGTCGTCGGTGACGTGGCCGTCGCCCTTGTGGTATGGGGCGATGGGCCGGGCCGTGCGCCAGGCGTCGCCGTTCCAGGGCCCGACGATGCCGTGGACGCGGCCGCCGTGGCGTTCGAGGATCTGCTCGGGGGAGTAGCCCTCGACGGGGCCGCCCAGGGCGTCGCCGACGGCGGCTCCGACGAGCGCTCCGGTGATCCGCTCCTCCAGGCTTCCCGCTCGGTTTTCATCTCCTTTGGGCGTCATGCCCCGAATCATCCTCCTGGTGGGGCCGGTTGTGCGGCTTCCAGGAGTTCGGCGAGTTCCACCAGGTCAGTGCCGGTGAGCCGGGGGAGTACACAGCCGGAGAGGGTGCGGCAGGTGTCCCGCCAGGACTCGGGGACGGCCGCGCCGCCGCCGACCGCGCCGGTCAGGGCGCCGACCAGGGCCGGGGCGGAGTCCGCGACCCGGGACAGGCAGGCGGCCGCGGGGACCGCCTCCGTGATCCGGCCGGCGGCCGCGGTGGCCAGGGCCAGGGCGATCGGGACCGTCTCGGCGGCCGCGATGCCGTAGCTGTAGACGTGGTCGACGATCCGGTGCTCCAGCGCCGGGACCGCGGCGAAGGCGCTCTCCGCGTCGAGGGCCAGCTTCAGCGCGTCGCGGGCGTTGCGGCCGATCTCGGTCTCCTCGGGGAGCTCCGCGAGTGCGGCCCCCACGCACTCCTCCACCTTCGCGCCGGCGAGGGCCCGGGCGACGGCCGCCGCCATGGCGCGGGCACCGTGCACCCCGTCGCCGTCCTGGGTGTAGCGGGCGTCGAACTCGGCGAGGGCGGCGGCGAGCCGGGGGTCGCCCGGGTGGGCGACGGCGAGGACACAGGCCCGTACGCAGGCGGCGTCGTCGAAGTAGTGCGGGTTGTCGTGGCCGGTGGCGGGCGGGCGGAGGCCCGCGGCAAGGTTGCCGAGTCCGGCCCGGACGGAGATGCGGGCGCGCAGCGGCAGCACGGCCGACTCGATCTCGGGGGCGCGTTCCGCTGCCGCGGCCACCTCGCTCGCCAGGGCGTTCCAGGTCAGGTCGATGGCTGCCCGGGTACGGCGCTCCCGGCTCAGGTCTCCGAGCACGCTGTCGTCGCCGGCCCTGAGGACGGCCTCCGCCGCGAACGCCGCCCACTCGGCGTCGTCCGAGGGGCCGAGACGCAGCGGTTCCGGCGGCTGGTTCAGCGCGACGGGCACGGGAAGGGTGGTCGTCGCGTTCTGCTCGGCGAAGGTGTCCAGCTCCCGGGTGAGCCGCCGGGTCCACTCGGGCATCCGGGCCGCACGATGCCGAGCGGCCGGCCACCCGACGGCATCACCCGCGGCGAGCCCCAGCAACAACCCCTCGATCCGGCGGGGCCTCATGGCTGCACCTCGTCTTCGGGGGAGGGGCCGGGTACGGATCGGCCGTGCAGGCAGGGGAGTTCGCGGGCGGGTTTGTCGTCTGCGGTGGGCCTCGGCGGCTTCCGGGTGGGGCGGGTTTTCATGGTTGCCCCTCGTGGTCGGGTGTGGGGGTCAAGGGGACGACGGGGTCGGGTGCGGGTCCGCCGCCTTGTCGTCGGAGTTCGCGGGTGGGCCCCTGGCCCCGCTTCACGCTCGCCGTGCGGCACAGCCGCGGCCCCTTGGCGCGGCGCGGCCTCACGGTCGTACCTCTTCCTCGTCCGCCGCCAGGACGTACGCCGTCTGTTCGGGTGGTGGGCCGCCGTCGCGGTGTACGAGATCGCCGACGAGGCCCTCGACGACCTCCTCCACGAGGATGTCCGCGCCCCACTTCCCCGTCTCGTCCGGTGTCAGGAGTTCCGCGAGGTCCAGGATGTGGTGGCCGGCCATGGACGGCAGGCATCTGCCGCGGACCGGGCCGATGGCCGAGGCCCACTCGGCCGGGATCGCCGAGGCCTTCTGGGTCGCGCCGGCCAGTGCGCCCGCCACCGCCGCCGTGGTGTCGGCGTCGCGGCCCATGTTCACGGCGGTGAGGACGGCCTCCCTGAAGTCGCCGTCGGCTGCGGCGTACGCGCCGAAGGCGAGGGCGACGGCCTCGGGGGCGAGGTCGGTCCATGGATAGCCGCCGATGACCACGGCGGAGCGGACCGCGCGTTCGCCGCCGTGGGCGACCGCGACGGCCCGGCGCAGCGAGCGGGCCGTCCAGGAGTCCTCGGGGACGACCGCGAGGGCGGCGGCCACGACCGCGACCGTGGGGGCACCGGCCATCGCCGCGGCGACGCCCGCCGCGACCGCCTGGCCGCCGTAGATGCCCTCGCCGTCGTGGCTCACCGAGCCGTCGATGGCGACCAGCCGGGCCGCTTCGGCGGGGCGGCCCGCCGCGAACACTCCGAACGGCGCGGCACGCATGGCCAGGCCGTCGCTCCAGGCGTGCCGGTGCTGGGCCGAGATGGGGGCGGCCAGTCCCCGGCGCAGGTTCTCCAGCGTGCCGCGCTCGCTGAAGCCCGCCCCGCGGAAGGGGCCTTCGGCGCGGTCCGCGATCCACTCGTGCCAGGCCGCCTCCGCATGGGCCGTGGTCAGCGCGGAGCCGTGCCGGGCCAGTAGCAGGCCCGAGAAGATCGCGTACTCGGTGTCGTCGGTGCCCGCGGGGTGCTCGGCGACGTACCCGGTGATACGGCCCCAGCGGGTGCGGATCTCGGAGGGCTTCAGGTTCTCGGCCGGCGCCCCGAGGGCGTCCCCGACGGCGAGGCCGAGCAGCGCGCCGCGCGCCCGTTCGCGGAGTTCGGCGGCGTTCCCGGGCGCCGGGACGGAGGGAATGCAGGCGATCGATGCCATACGCGGCCTCTCCTCTCAAGGGCGCGGATTCCTCGCGGATCCCTTTGCGGAACTGTCCCCCGGCACGGTGTTCACCGCAGCCTCATGGGCCCCGGAGTCACCCGGTCGACATTTGCGCGCGGGTCGCAACGGATGAGCGGAGAAGGGTAAAAGCGCAGGTTAGCCCAGCCTTTCCTTGCTGGCGGAAGGGAATGTCACGGCGTACGGTGAGCATTGTCGAAAAGTAGAAACTGTCCAAACTTAGCTTTGGCTAAGCTCTCCTGGGGGACCGCATGGCGATCATCGACACCGAGGCCTCGCTGCACGAGGCGCACCGCGACAACCACACCCACCGGGATGTGAACGGCGGCTGGCTGCGCCCCGCCGTCTTCGGTGCGATGGACGGTCTGGTCTCCAACCTCGCCCTCATGACCGGTGTCGCGGGCGGCTCCGTCGGCCGTCAGGCCATCATTCTGACCGGCCTCGCGGGGCTCGCGGCCGGCGCCTTCTCCATGGCCGCCGGCGAGTACACCTCCGTGGCCTCGCAGCGCGAGCTGGTCGAGGCCGAACTGGATGTGGAGCGGCACGAGCTGAGGAAGCACCCCAAGGACGAGGAGGCCGAGCTCGCCGCGCTCTACGCATCCCGGGGTGTCGAGCCCGCGCTCGCCCGGGAAGTGGCCCGCCAGCTGTCGAAGGACCCCGAGCAGGCCCTGGAGATACACGCGCGCGAGGAGCTCGGCATCGATCCCGGCGATCTGCCCTCGCCGCTGGTCGCGGCCGTGTCGTCGTTCGGCGCCTTCGGGCTCGGCGCCCTGCTGCCCGTGCTGCCGTATCTCCTGGGAGCCGTCGCGCTGTGGCCCGCCGTGCTGCTGGCGCTCGCGGGGCTGTTCGGGTGCGGTGCGGTGGTGGCCAGGGTGACGGCGCGGAGCTGGTGGTTCAGCGGTCTGCGGCAGCTCGCTCTCGGTGGCGCGGCGGCCGGTGTGACGTACGCCCTGGGCAGCTTGTTCGGAACGGCCGTAGGATAGGCCGTCCGGAACTTATGCGTGGGACCGCATAAGTAGCCGTTACTCACTGGTTTCGAACGATTAACCACTGGGCATGAGCCGTAAGCGCTGTGGGCAATGAGGCCTGCCGCGCATCCGTGGGATGGGCGACGACGCTCCCCCTGCCACCGGTCCGACGGACACCGATCTGTCCGCCTCGGTCCCCATAGCTTTCACCGCCCCGTGCGGTACCCCGCCGTCACCCCGCGGCGTCCGCATGTTGGAACGGAGTATCCGCTTCCCGAGAACCGCTCCATGATGTAACCTGCACGAAATTTCTCACCATACGCAGAGGGCCAACGTCGTCCCTCGGCACTTGCATATGCCAGATGACGACGACGGGAGAGCCGATGCGTACGCCGCGCCAGCCGTCCCAGCACTCCACGAATGGCCAGAACTGGTCGTTCATGGATGCTCGCCCTGCTGCGCAGGGTATGTACGACCCCCGCAACGAGCACGACGCCTGTGGCGTCGGCTTCGTGGCCACCCTCACCGGCGAGGCGAGCCACGCGCTGGTCGAGCAGGCGCTCACGGTTCTGCGCAACCTGGAGCATCGCGGTGCCACCGGCTCCGAGCCCGACTCGGGCGACGGCGCGGGCATCCTGTCCCAGGTGCCGGACGCCTTCTTCCGTGAGGTGGCCGGTTTTGAACTGCCTCAGGCGGGTGCGTACGCCGTCGGCATCGCCTTCCTGCCCGAGGACGCCACCGCCGACGCCGTCTCACGGATCGAGACGATTGCCGCGGACGAGGGCCTGACCGTCCTCGGCTGGCGCGAGGTTCCGGTCGCCCCCGAACTGCTCGGCGCCACCGCCCGTTCGACGATGCCCGCCTTCCGTCAGATCTTCGTGACCGACGGCGTCAGCGAGGGCATCGACCTGGACCGCAAGGCCTTCGTGCTGCGCAAGCGCGCCGAGCGTGAGGCCGGCGTCTACTTCCCGTCGCTGTCCGCGCGGACCATCGTCTACAAGGGCATGCTGACCACGGGTCAGCTGGAGCCCTTCTTCCCGGACCTGTCCGACCGCCGTTTCGCCTCCGCGATCGCGCTCGTGCACTCCCGGTTCTCCACGAACACCTTCCCCTCGTGGCCGCTCGCCCACCCGTACCGGTTCATCGCGCACAACGGCGAGATCAACACGGTCAAGGGCAACCGCAACTGGATGCGCGCCCGCGAGTCCCAGCTCGTCTCCGATCTGTTCGGCTCCGACGAGAAGGCCATCGAGCGGATCTTCCCGGTCTGCACGCCCGACGCCTCCGACTCGGCGTCCTTCGACGAGGTGCTCGAACTCCTGCACCTGGGCGGCCGTTCGCTGCCGCACTCCGTGCTGATGATGATCCCGGAGGCGTGGGAGAACCACGACTCGATGGACCCGGCCCGGCGCGCCTTCTACCAGTTCCACTCCACGATGATGGAGCCCTGGGACGGCCCGGCCTGTGTCACCTTCACCGATGGCACCCAGGTCGGTGCGGTCCTCGACCGCAACGGCCTGCGCCCCGGCCGCTACTGGGTCACCGACGAGGGCCTGGTCGTCCTCGGTTCCGAGGTCGGCGTCCTCGACATCGACCCCTCCAGGGTCGTCCGCAAGGGCCGCCTCCAGCCCGGCAGGATGTTCCTCGTCGACACCGCCGAGCACCGCATCATCGAGGACGACGAGATCAAGGCCCAGCTCGCCGCCGAGAAGCCGTACGCGGAATGGCTGGAGGCCGGCGAGATCGAGCTCTCCGACCTTCCCGAGCGCGAGCACATCGTGCACACGCACGCCTCGGTCACCCGCCGCCAGCAGACCTTCGGCTACACCGAGGAGGAGCTGCGCGTCATCCTGGCGCCGATGGCCAAGGCCGCCGCCGAGCCGATCGGTTCGATGGGCACCGACTCGCCGATCGCCGCGCTGTCCGAGCGCCCGCGGCTGCTCTTCGACTACTTCACCCAGCTGTTCGCGCAGGTCACCAACCCGCCGCTGGACGCCATCCGCGAGGAACTCGTGACCTCGCTGAACTCCTCCCTCGGCCCGGAGGGCAACCTGCTGGAGCCGACGGCCGCCTCCTGCCGCAGCGTCACCCTGCCCTTCCCGGTCATCGACAACGACGAGCTGGCCAAGCTCATCCACATCAACGCCGACGGCGACATGCCGGGCTTCAAGGCCGCGACCCTGTCGGGTCTGTACCGGGTGTCCGGCAGCGGTGACGCCCTCGCCGCGCGCATCGAGGAGATCTGCGCCGAGGCCGACGCCGCCATCGAGAACGGCGCCCGGCTGATCGTCCTGTCGGACCGCCACTCGGACGCCGAGCACGCGCCGATCCCCTCGCTGCTGCTCACCGCGGCCGTTCACCACCACCTCATCCGCACCAAGCAGCGCACCGAGGTGGGCCTGCTGGTCGAGGCGGGCGATGTCCGCGAGGTCCACCACGTGGCCCTGCTCATCGGCTTCGGCGCCGCGGCCGTGAACCCGTATCTGGCGATGGAGTCGGTCGAGGACCTGGTCCGCGCCGGCACCTTCCTGCCGGGCATCGAGCCCGAGAAGGCCATCCGCAACCTGATCTACGCGCTCGGCAAGGGCGTCCTGAAGGTCATGTCCAAGATGGGCATCTCGACCGTCGCCTCCTACCGCGGCGCCCAGGTCTTCGAGGCCGTCGGCCTCGACGAGGCCTTCGTCGAGAAGTACTTCGACGGCACCGCCTCCAAGATCGGCGGCGTCGGAATCGACGTCATCGCCAAGGAGGTCGCCGCCCGCCATGCGAAGGCGTACCCGGCGAGCGGCATCGCGCCCGCCCACCGTGCGCTGGAGATCGGTGGCGAGTACCAGTGGCGCCGCGAGGGCGAGCCGCACCTGTTCGACCCGGAGACGGTCTTCCGCCTCCAGCACTCGACGCGCACCGCCCGCTACGACGTCTTCAAGCAGTACACCGGGCGCGTGAACGAGCAGTCCGAGCGGCTGATGACGCTGCGCGGCCTGTTCGGCTTCAAGTCCGGTGAGCCGGGGCGTCCCTCGATCCCCGTCGATGAGGTCGAGCCGGTCTCCGAGATCGTCAAGCGCTTCTCCACCGGCGCCATGTCGTACGGCTCCATCTCCAAGGAGGCGCACGAGACCCTCGCCATCGCCATGAACCAGCTGGGTGCCAAGTCCAACACCGGTGAGGGCGGCGAGGACCCGGAGCGCCTGTACGACCCGGCGCGCCGCTCGTCGATCAAGCAGGTGGCCTCCGGCCGCTTCGGTGTGACCTCCGAGTACCTGGTCAACGCGGACGACATCCAGATCAAGATGGCCCAGGGCGCCAAGCCCGGTGAGGGCGGCCAGCTGCCCGGCCACAAGGTGTACCCGTGGGTGGCGAAGACCCGGCACTCGACGCCGGGCGTGGGGCTCATCTCCCCGCCGCCGCACCACGACATCTACTCCATCGAGGACCTGGCCCAGCTGATCCACGACCTCAAGAACGCGAACCCGGCCGCACGCGTCCACGTGAAGCTGGTGTCGGAGGTCGGCGTCGGCACGGTCGCCGCCGGTGTGTCCAAGGCCCACGCGGACGTCGTCCTCATCTCGGGCCACGACGGCGGTACCGGTGCCTCCCCGCTGACCTCGCTGAAGCACGCGGGCGGTCCCTGGGAGCTCGGCCTCGCCGAGACCCAGCAGACGCTGCTGCTCAACGGCCTGCGCGACCGGATCGTCGTGCAGACCGACGGCCAGCTGAAGACCGGCCGTGATGTCGTCATCGCCGCGCTGCTCGGCGCCGAGGAGTTCGGTTTCGCGACCGCGCCGCTCGTCGTCTCCGGCTGCGTCATGATGCGCGTCTGCCACCTGGACACCTGCCCGGTCGGCATCGCCACCCAGAACCCGACCCTGCGGGAGCGGTTCGCCGGCAAGGCCGAGTACATCGTCAACTTCTTCCAGTTCATCGCCGAAGAGGTCCGCGAGATCCTCGCCGAGCTGGGCTTCCGCTCCATCGAGGAGGCCGTCGGCCACGCCGAGGTGCTCGACGTCACCCGTGCCGTCGACCACTGGAAGGCGCAGGGCCTGGACCTGGAGCCGCTGTTCCATGTGCCCGAGCTGCCCGAGGGCGCGGTGCGCCACCAGGTGATCGCGCAGGACCACGGTCTGGAGAAGGCGCTCGACAACGAGCTGATCAAGCTCGCCGCCGACGCCCTGGCCGCGGACTCCGCGAACGACGCCCAGCCGGTCCGCGCCCAGGTCGCCATCCGCAACATCAACCGCACGGTCGGCACCATGCTCGGCCACGAGGTGACGAAGAAGTTCGGCGGTGCGGGCCTGCCCGACGACACCATCGACATCACCTTCACGGGCTCGGCGGGACAGTCCTTCGGTGCCTTCCTGCCGCGCGGTGTCACGCTGCGCCTGGAGGGCGACGCCAACGACTACGTCGGCAAGGGCCTCTCCGGCGGCCGGGTCGTCGTCCGCCCCGACCGGGGCGCCGACCACCTCGCCGAGTACTCGACGATCGCGGGCAACACCATCGCCTACGGCGCGACCGGCGGTGAGCTGTTTCTGCGCGGGCGGACCGGTGAGCGGTTCTGCGTCCGCAACTCCGGTGCCCTGGTGGTCTCGGAGGGCGTGGGCGACCACGGCTGCGAGTACATGACCGGCGGTCACGCGGTCGTCCTCGGCGAGACGGGCCGCAACTTCGCGGCCGGTATGTCGGGCGGCATCGCCTACGTGATCGACCTCGACCGCGACAACGTCAACGTCGGCAACCTCGACGCGGTCGAGGCGCTGGACGAGACGGACAAGCAGTGGCTGCACGACGTGGTGCGCCGCCACGCCGAGGAGACCGGCTCCACCGTCGCCGAGAAGCTCCTGGCCGGGTGGGACGAGGCCGTGAACCGCTTCAGCAAGATCATCCCCAGCACGTACAAGGCAGTGCTCGCCGCCAAGGACGCCGCCGAGCGAGCCGGTCTCTCCGAGACCGAGATCACCGAGAAGATGATGGAGGCGGCGACCCATGGCTGATCCCAAGGGCTTTCTCAACCACGGCCGCGAGGTCGCCACGTCCCGCCCGGTCGAGGTGCGCCTCAAGGACTGGAACGAGGTCTACGTCCCCGGCTCCCTGCTGCCGATCATCAGCAAGCAGGCCAGCCGGTGCATGGACTGCGGCATCCCGTTCTGCCACAACGGCTGTCCGCTGGGGAACCTGATCCCCGAGTGGAACGACTACGCCTACCGCGAGGACTGGGGGGCCGCCTCCGAGCGGCTGCACGCCACCAACAACTTCCCGGAGTTCACCGGCCGCCTGTGCCCCGCTCCCTGTGAGTCGGCGTGTGTGCTCGGCATCAACCAGCCGGCCGTCACCATCAAGAACGTCGAGGTCTCGATCATCGACAAGGCGTGGGAGACCGGTGACGTCGCCCCGCAGGCCCCGGAGCGCCTGTCCGGCAAGACGGTCGCGGTCATCGGCTCGGGCCCGGCGGGCCTGGCCGCCGCGCAGCAGCTCACGCGGGCCGGCCACACGGTCGCGGTGTACGAGCGCGCGGACCGCGTCGGCGGCCTCCTGCGCTACGGCATCCCCGAGTTCAAGATGGAGAAGCGGCACATCAACCGCCGTATCGAGCAGATGCGCGCGGAGGGCACCCGCTTCCGCACCGGCATCGAGATCGGCCGCGACCTCAAGGCGACCGACCTGAAGAAGCGGTACGACGCGGTCGTCATCGCCGCCGGTGCAACGACCGCCCGTGACCTCCCGGCCCCCGGGCGTGAGCTGACCGGCATCTACCAGGCCATGGAGTACCTGCCGCTGGCCAACAAGGTCCAGGAGGGCGACTACGTCACCGCTCCGATCTCGGCCGAGGGCAAGCATGTCGTGGTCATCGGCGGCGGCGACACCGGCGCGGACTGCGTGGGCACCGCCCACCGCCAGGGCGCTGCCTCGGTCACGCAGCTGGAGATCATGCCCCGCCCGAACGACGAGCGGAACCCCGTCGCCCAGCCCTGGCCGACCTTCCCGATGCTCTACAAGGTGACGAGCGCGCACGAGGAGGGCGGCGAGCGGGTCTACTCCGTCTCCACCACCCACTTCGAGGGCGACGAGGACGGCAACGTCCAGTGGCTGCACCTGGTCGAGGTCGAGTTCGTCGACGGCAAGCTGACCCAGAAGCCGGGCACGGAGCGCAAGATCCCCGCCCAGCTGGTCACCCTGGCCATGGGCTTCACCGGCACGGACCGGGAGAACGGCATGGTGGACCAGTTCGGCCTGGACCTCGACGAGCGTGGCAACATCGCCCGCGACACCGACTTCCAGACCAATGTGCCGGGTGTCTTCGTCGCCGGTGACGCCGGCCGCGGCCAGTCCCTCATCGTGTGGGCGATCGCGGAGGGCCGCTCGGCCGCCCGTGGCGTCGACCGCTTCCTGACCGGCGCCAGCGATCTGCCGGCCCCGATCCGCCCGACGGACCGCTCGCTGATGGTCTGACGGCACCTCAAGAACGTCCCGTACAAAGGCGTACGGAACACAGACGGCGCCTGCCCACAGTCCCCGACCGGACTGGGCAGGCGCCGCCGCCTTTCAGCGCGCACTCGCCTTCAGCCCCTCGAAATTCACGGACGCGTCCTCGGTGTACGCCCCCACCTTCCCCGCCGTGTACGGCCGTTCGGTGTCCGTGAAGGTCACCAGCCGCTTCCCGTCCACCCGGACGACGAGCACCGCACCCCGCTGCTCCACCCGCACCGCGTACCATCGGCCGACCGGATACGTCTCGTGCCCCGTCGCCAGGAAGCGCTGGCCGCCCGGATACGCCGGGTCCCGTTTGCCGAGTTCCCAGCCGTTGGGCTTCAGGGTGATGTAGTAGAAGTGCTCCGGGTCGGTGTACGCCCAGACCAGCCAGGGCACTTCCCAGGGGTTCGGGTCGGGGTCGCGCAGCTGCCGTTCGGTCCGCATCCGGGCGTCGTAGCGCAGGTCTGCGTACGAGGCGGTGCTCACCACCAGCCCGGCGTGGGTGGTGCCCGGGTCCTCGGCCCGCCTCGGCGACAGGGTCAGCGCGTCGTCGTCGCCCGCGTTGGTGCCGTGGCCGTTGAACACCGAGAACCAGCGGCCGTGCGTCGAACCGTCGGCCCAGGGCCTGAGCGGTGGGGCCTTCTCCGACTGGCACCGGCTCAGCGTGCCCGCCAGGACGGCGGTCAGCGCGAGAGCCAGTGCCACGGCGGCAAGGGCCCGGCCCCTGCGCCCCCGCGGAACCGGAGGGATCCGTCTGCGGGGGCGCAGGAGTGGCGGTGTCATGCAGTCGAGTATGGCCCGGGGGCGCTCACGGTGACCGGCACATCGGCGGCGAAGTCCTCGGCCAGCTGGGCCAGGACGCGTGCGGCGGCCCGCCCGTCGCCGAACGGGTTGCCCGCGCCCGCCATCCGCCGGTACTGGGCCGCGTCGTCGAGCAGTTCCCCGGCGGCGTCCACGATGGTCTCCGGATCGGTGCCGATCAGCCGGGCGGCACCGGCCTCGACCGCCTCGGGGCGCTCGGTGGTGGTGCGCAGGACCAGCGCCGGCTTGCTCAGGCTCGGTGCCTCCTCCTGGATGCCGCCGGAGTCGGTGAGGACGAGGTCGCACTCTGCGAGCGTGGCCGCGAAGTCCACGTACCCGAGCGGTTCGACCAGCGAAATGCCCTGGTGGCCTTCGAGTTCGGGCAGCAGCGCCTCCCGGACGGCCGGGCTCTTGTGCAGGGGCAGCACGATCTCCACGTCCCCGCGCCCGGCGAGCCGGCGCAGCGCCCGGCCCATGCCGCGCATCCGCTCGCCCTGGTTCTCCCGGCGGTGCAGGGTGACCAGGATGCGCCGGGCGCCGGTGCGGAACGCGGAGTTGCCGGTGCCCTCGGCCAGCACCCACAGCAGGTTGTCGATCACCGTGTTGCCGGTGGTGAAGACCTGCTCCTGCGGAACACCCTCGTCCGTCAGATGCCGGGCCGCACGCGGTGTCGGGGCGAAGTGCCAGCGTGCGATGCGCCCGATCAGGCTGCGGTTGAGCTCCTCCGGGAAGGGGTTGTCGATGACGCCGGTGCGCAGTCCGGCCTCGACATGGGCGACCGGGATCTTCTCGTAGAAGGCGGCCAGGGCGCCGGCCAGCGCGGTGGTCGTGTCCCCCTGCACCACGACCAGGTCGGGCCGCTGCTCGCGCATCACCTCGCCGAGGTCGGCCACCAGACGGGCGGTCAGGTCCGACAACTCCTGGCGGCTGCGCATCACGTCGAGCGAGACCCGGACGTCGACGCCCAGCAGGTCCAGCATCTGGTGCAGCATCTCGCGGTGCTGGCCGGTGGTGACGACGAGCGGCTCGAACTGGGTGCCGGTCGCCATCGCCCGCGCCACCGGCGCCAGTTTGATCGCTTCCGGCCGGGTCCCGAGCACCAGCATGGCGCGTACGGGCACGACTGACGTGTGAGTGGACATGGTGCCCCCCTTGGGCATGCGCGGTCCCCCCGGACCGCGTGAAGATGAGAAGTGAAGATGAGAAGTAAGGAGAGATACGAGGCGCACGTACGACACGGAGGCGGGCGTGGTACGCCCGCGGAGACCTCAGGTGCGCGCGGTCTTCAGCCAGGTGCGCCTGCCGGTGAGCATCCGCGCGAAGCCCCACCAGCCGGCGGCGAACCAGATGTAGCCGTAGAAGACGAAGACATGCGCGAGCAGCACCGAGCGCACCAGACCGAGGTCCCGCTCCCGCTTGGCGTACACGAAGCCGTACGCGTAGGCGGCCGTGAACGAGAGCAGATACGGGCCGAGCAGCCACATGGGCGAGACGAGCGGGTGTCCCACCTGGACGGAGGCCACGGTGGTGGCGCCCAGGGCGACGAGGAAGGACACGGGCAGCAGCGAGGTGAGCAGGATGAGCACCGGGCTGGAGAGATGGTAGAGGAGGTCGAGCGCTGCCCGGGCCGGCACGTCCCGCAGGATGAGCGGGACGAGACCGGCCGACTGCAGATGGCCCTGGAACCAGCGGGATCGCTGGCGGACCAGGCGCCGCAGGCTGAGCACGGCCTGCTGGGAGACCGCGGCGGTGGTGCAGTGCTGGTTGGTCCAGCCCTTGGAAATCAGCCGCACTCCGAGGTCGAGGTCCTCGGTGAGGCTGTCGCTCCATGGGCCGGCGCCATCCATGGCGTTCAGCGTGTTGAGCGCCGACAGCCTCATGAACTGCCCGTTGCCGCCCATGCCCACGCTGCCGATGAAGCGGCGCGCGCTCTGGAACACGTCGCCGTAGACGACGAACTCCATGTCCTGCATACGGGCGAGCAGTCCCAGGTGCCGGTTGTACATACGGACGCAGACCTGGACCGCGCCCGTACGCGGGTCGTCGAAGAAGGGGTCGACCGACTGCACGATGTGCGGGTCGAGCCGCCCGTCCGCGTCGACGACGCAGAGGATCACATCGGCGGGATCGCGGCCGGTGAGCAGCCCGGACTCCCTGAGGTGCCGCACCCCGTCGTTCAGTGCGGCGCCCTTGCCCCGGCGCGCGTTCGGCGGGGTGCGCCGGTGCACCCGGACCAGCCGTGGGTCGGCTGCCAGCGCGATCTCGGCGGTGCGGTCGTCCGACCCGTCGTCGATGACCAGCGCCATGAAATTCCCGGCGGGCAGCGAGGTGATACGCGCCAGGCTTTCGGAGAGCACTTTCTCCTCATTGAGACACGCCAGCAGGAATACGTAGAAGCGTTCCCGGCGCTCCGTTCTGGAACGCCGAATTCTGCGTCGGGAGAGCAGGAACAGGCTTGTGTTGTAACAGCCGGCCATGACGATCAAGGTGATGCTCGACCAGAGGAGCAGCTCAATGATCATGGCCGCTCCCGGATCTGACCTGCGCGTTCGCCGGAACTCCGGGTGCGCGCCGCCGTATCCGGGTCCGGGCCAGCAGTATCAGACAGGCCGTCAGGCAGTAGAGCAGGAATCCGGCTCCGGCCGTTGCCTGCAGGGCTTTGGCCAAAGGTAGACCCGGCACTGCTTCCGGCGCGGCCATCGCCCCTGCCAGGGGCAGAAGGGCCCCCAGAGCGGGTCGTCCGTACATTGTCCCCCCACACTTTTCACCGCGCGTCCCCATCGCGCGAAGGTGAACCTAGCAGACCCCCGGGCCGGCTCAGAAGAGGATCCGGAAAACGGATAAGTGTGATCATCTGATGGGGTTGATGGGGCGCATTCGGCAATCCCGGAATTCACCCTGCGCCCCGTTGACACCCTTCTTGATCGCCCACAAGAATCAGTGCCTTCTTGCTGGCAAAAGCCTTTGTCAATGATTGGCAAAGTGGGGGGAAACATTGTGAGACCAGTGACCCGTCCTCGGGGCCGAGGAATCCCGAGGCTTTCCATTCTGCTGCTGCTCGTCGCGGCCCTGTTCAGCGGCACGTTCCTCGCCGCGGGCGCCCAGGCCGCCGGGGGTGACCACCGGCACCCGGGCGAAACCGTCGGCACCCGGTCCGGATTGAACCGCGTCGACCTCAAGGGCTGGGCCAAGGCCCAGCTCAAGGCCGACCGGGCGCGCCACGACCGGCCGCGCGCCGCAGTGAGCACCGTGGTCGCGGCGACCGACACCCTGCTGGGCGCGGCCACGTCCCGGCCCGCCTCCGCCGCGGCGGTGACCCGTCAGGCGAACCTGCCGGCCCCGGCCGACGTGGCCGCCGCGGCCGACCCGAGCGCGCTCGTGCTCTACGACACGGCAGGCCCCTACGGCCACCTGGGCGAGCTCTACGCGATGGCCGCGGCCAACCTGGCCGGCCACTTCGGCACCGTGACGGCCAAGCCCGTCTCGCAGTACACCGCGGGCATGCTCAACTCGTACACGGCCGTGGTCTACATCGGCTCGACCTACTACTGCTGCGACGTCCCGGACGCGGTCCCGGCCGCCTTCTACCAGGACGCGCTGGCCACCACCAAGCCCGTGACCTGGATGGGAGCCAACATCTGGAACATGGCGAACGCCGTCGGCGTAGCCCAGTTCACCCAGAAGTACGGCTGGGACCCCACGACGTCGTACTACGAGGACGGCGGGTCGGTCGGCACCGTGACGCAGGTGACGTACAAGAACCAGACGCTCACCCGGAAGATTCCGGCCGGACAGGACGGCGGTGTGCTGCGCCCCAACGTCCTGACGGGGCCCGGATATCCGGCCGTCACCCGGCTCGCGGAGGGACTGGACTCCTCCAACGGGCACACCTTCGGCTGGGCGGTGCGCTCGTCCAACCTCACCTACATCGGTGAGATCCCGTTCGCCTACGTCTCCGAGAGCGACCGCGTCATCGTCTTCGAGGACCTGCTCTTCGACGCCCTGGCCCCGGCCACCGCCGAACGGCACCGTGCGATCGTGCGCCTGGAGGACATCAGCCCCAACTCGGATCCCGCCGAGCTGCGGTCCATCGCCGACTACCTCTTCTCGCAGCAGATCCCGTACGGCATCAACGTGATCCCGGTCTACACGGACCCCAACGGCGCCTACAACAACGGCGTCCCGGAGACGATCACGCTCGCGCAGCGGCCCCAGCTGGTCAACGCGCTGAAGTACATGCTGACCAGGGGCGCGGTGCTGATGAACCACGGCTACACGCACCAGTACGGCAACGTGGCCAACCCCTACAACGGGGTGACCGGTGACGACTTCGAGTTCTACCGCGCGCACGTGGACGCCTCGAACAACGTCGTCTACGACGGCCCGGTCCCCGGCGACTCCGCCGCCCTGGCCCAGAGCCGGGTCACCAGCGCGCTCGCCGTGTTCACGGCGGCGGGCCTGCCGAAGCCGGCGCTGTGGACCACCCCGCATTACGCGGGAACGGCCACCGACTACAAGGTATTCAGTTCGAATTTCTCGGCCCGGCTCGAACGCTCGCTGTATTTCGCGGGAACCCTCAGCGGCGCCTCGGCGGATCCGAACCGTTTCATCGGACAGTTCTTCCCGTATGTGGTGCGTGATGTGTACGGGACGAAAGTACTTCCCGAAAACATCGGGAATTACGAGCCGGAGGAATACAACAATCATCCGCCGCGCCTGCCGGCCGATCTCGTCGCCTCGGCCAAGGCCAATCTCGCCGTCCGGGACGGGGTCGCCAGCTTCTTCTACCACCCGTATTTCCCGGTCCAGCCGTTGAAGGACACGATCGACGGCATCAAGGCGCTGGGCTACACCTTCGTCAGCCCGACGAGCCTGTGAGGGTCCGGAGCATGAGCAGGGGGACCGTCGCCACCATGGCGGCGGTCCTCCTCGCCGTCACCGGCTGCATGACCGACGGCACGGCGCGGGGCCATGACGACGGCACCAGCGCGTCGCGCCCCGGCGGCCCCGCCGCGGGAACTTCGCAGATGCGCGGCATCACCCTGCCCTCCTGGTCCCGCACCGACTACGACAGCCCCGCCGCCGGCCGCTATCTCCGGGACATCAGGGCGACCGGGGCACGCTGGGTCACCTTCACCCCGACCTGGTACCAGAAGCGGCGCACGGACACCGCCCTGCACCGCACCGAGGAGACGGCCGGCGACACGAGCCTCAGACGCATCGTGCGCCGCGCGCACTCGGCCGGCCTGAAGGTGATGCTCAAGCCGCATGTGGACCTGCCCGGCGACGCCGACCGCGCCGAGATCCGCCCCCGGGACCGGGACGCCTGGTTCGGCACGTACCGGCGGTTCATCACCCACTACGCGGACCTCGCGGCGGACACCGGCGTCGAACAGTTCGCGGTGGGCACCGAACTCGCGGGCGTCTCCGGCGACCACGCCCGCTGGACCCGGGTCATCAAGGCGGTCCGCGACCACTACGACGGTCCGCTGACCTACGCCGCCAACTACGACGAGTACGAGGGGATCCCCTTCTGGAAGGAACTCGACCTCATCGGCATCGACGCCTACTGGCCCCTGTCCGCAACGGCCACGCACGACACCGCCCGGCTGCGCCGCGCCTGGGAACCGATCCGCGAGGAACTGGCCGCCTACGCCCGGCGCGAGGACCGGCGGATCCTGTTCACCGAGGCGGGCTATGTCAGCCAGCAGGGCGCGACGACCGCCCCGTACGCCTGGCACATCAGCCGGCGCACCGGCAACGCGGAACAGGCCGCCGCCTACCGGGCGCTCCTGGAATCCTTCACGGGCAGGCGCTGGTGGGCCGGGGTGTGCTGGTGGATGTGGGACGACTGGCCGGACAGCGGGGAGACACCGGCGAAGCTCGCCTACACCCCGCACGGGAAGCCGGCGGAGGAGGTGCTGCGGAAGAAGTGGGGCGGGCGCTGAGGATGCTCAGCCCGTCAGCCCCGTGACCTTGCCGACGGACAGGACCGCCAACAGCACCAGCAGACCTACGCACGCCGCGGCCTGGACCAGGTCGCGGCGCCGGTCCCGGGGTGCGTACGCGTACGCCAGCGTCACCACCCCGCCGGCCAGCAGACCGCCGAGGTGCCCTTCCCAGGAGGTGGCCCACGCGGAGATCACCAGCCACAGCAGCAAGCCCGCCATGAAGCGGTTGACCGAGTTCATGTCGCCGCCGAGGCGACGGGCCATGACCCAGTACGCGGCACCCAGGCCGAAGATCGCGCCGGACGCGCCGACGGTGTGGTCCTCGGGCGAGATCAGCAGCACCAGGACCGAGCCGCCGAGCGCCGACAGCAGATACAGCGCGAGGTAGCGGACCCGGCCCAGCTGCGCTTCCACCACCCGGCCCAGGTTCCACAGCACCATCATGTTCATCACGATGTGCAGGATGCCGAACGTGCCCTCGGTGGCGGGCAGATGCAGGAACGCGCCGGTCAGCAGCCGGTACCACTCGCCGGCCACGACGCCTTCCGCGTGGAAGTCCGCGGGATACGACGCCTGCCAGTGGTAGGAGCCACCGTCCGGCCCCACCAGCATCGCCCCCAGCATCTCGAACCGGTCCACGAGCGCCGGACGCACCAGCTCGCCCAGGTACGCGAGCACGTTCAGCCCGATCAGCACATACGTCACGAGGGGCGCCACCGTGATCCGGCCGCCGAACACCGTGCGCGCCTGGCGCACCGACCGCGCCCCCTCCTTCACACACTCCACGCACTGGTGGCCCACGGCCGCCTCACGCATGCAGTCCGGGCAGATGTACCGGTCGCAGCGGGTGCAGCGGACATACGACTCCACCTTGGGGTGGCGGTAGCAGGTGGTGACGGTGGACTCGGACTCCACGGCCGGCTCCTCGCGGGGGACGGGACGAATGGTGAGCCGGCTGGGGACGGCGGCGAACAAAATAGCGAACGCCTATGGGAGGAGCGGGAGGTGGGGCAGGAGTGACGTACTCTCGGCGGCAGTTCCGTCGCCGGTGAACCAGGGGGAGTCCAGATGGCCGCGATCAGTCTCAGCAAGGTCGAGGAGACCGCGCCCGCGCTGGTGAACCTCTACAAGACCGCCGGGGTGTCCCTCACGAAGCACGGGCTGGACGGGCAGCGGGCCGCCGTCTATCTCGTGGTCGACTACTCGGGGTCCATGAAGCCCTACTACCAGAACGGCAGTGTGCAGGCGCTCGCCGACCGGGTGCTCGGGCTGTCCGCGCACTTCGACGACGACGGGACCGTCCCGGCGGTGTTCTTCTCCACCGACGTCGACGCCGTCACCGAGATCGCCCTCGCCGGCCACCGGGGGCGGATCGACCGGATCGTGGCCGGGCTCGGGCACATGGGCAGGACCAGCTACCACCTGGCGATGGACGCCGTCATCGACCACTACCTCGACAGCGGGTCCACGGACCCCGCCCTCGTCGTCTTCCAGACCGACGGCGGGCCGATCAACAAGCTCGCCGCGGAACGGTTCCTGTGCAAGGCGGCAAAGCTGCCGCTGTTCTGGCAGTTCATCGGATTCGGGGACCCGGGCAGCAAGCAGTTCGACTTCCTGCGCAAGCTCGACGAGCTGGCGGTGCCCGGCAAGCGGGCCGTCGACAACGCCGGGTTCTTCCACGCCGGCGCCGATCCGCGGAAGGTCTCCGACGCCGAGCTGTACGACCGGCTGGTGGGCGAGTTCCCGCAGTGGCTGGCGGCCGCGCGGGCGCAGGGCATCGTGCGGCCGTAGACCGTGCCGGCCCCGTTGGCTCAGCCGTACCGCCGTGTCACCCTGAGGGTGATCCGACGGGGAGGCGACGACGTATGGACGGCGCACGACCGGGGAACACCGCAGGGGCTTCCGCGCGCAGGGACCCGCCCGCCGCGGGCGAGAGGATCGCCGACTGGGCGGACGGACGGCTCGGCCTGTACCGGCTGGCCAAGGCCAATATGCGCAAGGTCTTCCCGGACCACTGGTCCTTCATGCTGGGCGAGGTCTGCCTCTACAGCTTCCTCATCCTGATCCTCACCGGCGTCTACCTCACGCTGTTCTTCGAGCCGAGCGGAACCGAGGTCGTCTACCACGGCTCCTACGAGCCGCTCAACGGCGTCATCATGACCAGGGCGTACGAGTCCACGCTCGACATCAGCTTCGATGTGCGCGGCGGGCTGCTGATCCGCCAGATCCACCACTGGGCGGCGCTGGTCTTCGTCGCCGGCATGCTGGTTCACATGATGCGGGTGTTCTTCACCGGCGCGTTCCGCAAGCCCCGCGAACTCAACTGGCTGTTCGGCTGGACCCTGCTGATGCTCGGCATCATCACCGGCCTGACCGGCTACTCGCTCCCCGACGACCTGCTCTCCGGCACCGGCATCCGCTTCGCCCAGGGCGCGATCCTGTCCGTCCCGATCGTCGGGACGTACCTGTCCTTCTTCCTGTTCGGCGGCGAGTTCCCGGGGCACGACATCATCCCGCGGCTCTTCCCGATCCATGTCCTGCTGCTGCCGGGGATCATGCTGGGCCTGGTGGTCGCCCATCTGATCCTGGTCTTCTACCACAAGCACACCCAGTACCCCGGGCCCGGCCGCGACGAGAAGTCCGTGGTCGGCATGCCCTTCCTGCCGGTCTACATGGCCAAGGCCGGCGGCTTCTTCTTCCTCGTCTTCGGTGTGCTGGCGATGATGGGCGGCCTCGCCAGCATCAACCCCGTGTGGGCCTTCGGGCCCTACCGTCCGGACCTGGTGACGACGGGCGCCCAGCCCGACTGGTACCTCGGCTTCTCCGAGGGCCTGATCCGGGTGATGCCGGGATGGGAGATCAACGCCTGGGGCCACACCCTGGCACTGGGCGTCTTCATTCCCTTCTCGCTCTTCCCGCTGATCCTGCTCGCGCTCGGCCTCTACCCTTTCCTGGAGGCATGGATCACCGGCGACAAACGTGAGCACCACATCCTGGACCGGCCGCGCAACGCGCCCGTCCGCACCGGTCTCGGCGTCGCCTGGCTGAGCCTGTACGCGGTGCTGCTGATCGGCGGCGGCAACGACATCGTCGCCACGCATCTGCATCTGTCGATCAATGTGATCACCTGGTTCGTGCGGGTCGCCGTGTTCGTGCTGCCGGTGCTGGCCTTCTGGGTCACCAAACGCATCTGCCTCGGGCTGCAGCGCCGTGACCGGGACAAGGTGCTGCACGGCAGGGAGACCGGCACCGTCAAACGGCTCCCGAACGGCGAGTACGTCGAGCAGCACGAACCCCTTCCGCAGAGCCGGCTGTTCACTCTGACCCAGCACGAGCAGAACCCGCCGTACGAGATCGGGCCGCTCGTCGACGCGAACGGTGTACGGCGGCGGGTCAGGACCTCGCAGCGGGTGCGCGCGCGGCTGGCGCGGGCCATGTTCGGATCCGGCGCGCGGATCGCCAAGCCGTCGGCGGAGGAGTACCGGGAGATCACCAGCGGCGACTCGCGTCACTGAGGACGAGGGCCCGGGCCGACCGGGGATCGCCCCAGGCGGTGCGCAGCGCGCGGGCCTTGCCCAGCCAGAGCGAGAGGTCGTACTCCGCGGTGTAGCCGATCGCGCCGTGCAGTTGGAGAGCCGTGCGGGCGGTGGCATACGCCGCCTCGCAGGCCGTGAGCCGGGCGGCCGCGACGTCGGCCGGAGCCATCGTCAGCGCGGCACCGAAGATCAGGGGGCGCGCGAACTCCAGGGCGATCTTCGCATCGGCGAGCCGGTGTTTGACGGCCTGGAAGGAGCCGACGGGAACCCCGAACTGCGTTCGCTGCTTGACATACGCGACCGTCCTGTCGAGCAGCGCCTGCCCGACCCCGAGCGCCTGAGCGGCACCGGCGAGCCCGCCCCAGATGAGGGCGAGACGGTGAGCAACGGCGACTTGAGGGCCGACGGCGAGCACGTCCCCGCCGGACGGCAGGAGGAAGAGCCGACGGGCGGGGTCCAGGGAGGGGCGGGGGGCGCCGGCCGGGGCGGACGCGAGGCGCAGTTCGGCAGGCCCGGCTGGGGTTTCCGGCTCCGCCGGATTGCGCGGTCGTGTCGACGCGTGTGAATCGGCCGCACTGTGCGGGCCTGTCGGGACGTGCCCTCCTGCGGGGGCGTGCGGTGCGGCCGGGTGGTCCGGTTCGGCGGGGGCGTGCGGTGCGGCCGGGTGGTCCGGTTCGGCGGGGGCGTGCGGTGCGGCCGGGTGGTCCGGTTCGGCGGGGGCGTGCGGTGCGGCCGGGTGGTCCGGTTCGGCGGGGGCGTGCGGTCCGGCCGGGTGGTCCCGTTCGGCGGGGGCGTGTGGTTCCGTCGGGTGGTCGGGGCCTGTTGGGGCCTGCTGTCCGGCCGGGCTGTGCGGTTCGGCCGGGGTGTGCCCTCCTGCGGGGGCGTGGGGTTTTGTCCGGTGGCCCGGTCGCGCAGGGGCAGTCGGTCCGGTGGGGCTGTGCGGTTCGGCGGGGGCGTGTGGTGTCGCCGGGTGGTCGGGGCCTGTTGGGGCCTGCTGTCCGGCCGGGCTGTGCGGTTCGGCCGGGGTGTGCCCTCCTGCGGGGGCGTGCGGTTTTGTCCGGTGGTCCGGTCGCGCAGGGGCAGTCGGTCCGGTGGGGCTGTGCGGTTCGGCGGGGGCGTGTGGTGTCGCCGGGTGCTCCGGTGCTGCGGGGGCGTGCGGTGTCGTCGGGTGGTCCGGGCCTGCCGGGGCGTGCGGGCTGTGCGGTTCGGCCGGGGCGCTCCCCCCTGCCGGGGCATGTGGTGTCGTCGGGCGGTCCGGTCCTCTCGGGGCACGCGGTCCGGCCGGGGTGTGCGGTCGCGCCGTGCCCTCGGGTGCCGGCGTGCCCTCCGGTCCCGCCGTGCCGTCCGGGACCGTCCCGGCGCCCGGATCTGACACCACAAGCCGGACGGCCGCCACATCCGCGTCCACGGCGTACGCGCCCATCGGCAGCGTGGCCCACCACTCGCCCGAGGCCAGGGCGGGCAGCAGGCGCTTGGCCGGGCCCGTGTCGTCCAAGGCGGTGAGCAGGGCCGCTGCGGCGATCGTTTCCGTCAACGGGCCCGGTACCGCGTGCCGGCCCAGTTCCACGAAAGCCGCTGCCAGGTCGACGGGGCGGGGGCCCAGGCCCTCGTACGCTTCCGGAACGGCCAGCGCGAACACTCCCGCGTCCGCCAGTCGGGACCACAGCGCACGGCCGCTCGTGTGCTCGCCGCGGCTCCAGTCCCGTACGACGGACGGGGTGTCCGCCGCCGTCAGCAGCGCGTCCAGCGAACCGGCGAACGCGCGCTGTTCGGCGTCGAGGAGGAAGCGCATCAGCGGCGTCCCTTCGGCAGGCCGAGCAGGCGCTCGGCGACGATGTCGCGCTGGATCTCGTTCGTCCCGGCGTAGAGGGGCCCGGCGAGCGCGAAGACGTACCCCTCGGCCCAGTCGGAGTCCGCCCGTTCGCCCTCCGCGCCCAGCAGGTCGAGGGCGGTCTCGTGCAGCGCGATGTCGTACTCGGACCAGAAGACCTTGTTCAGGCTGGACTCCGGGCCCGGCGTCCCGCCCTCCAGGAAGCGGGAGGCGGCCGCGTAGGTGAAGAGCTGGTAGGCGCGGGCGCCGATCAGCGCGTCGGCCACCCGGTCGCGGGCCCAGTCCGGGCAGCCCCGCTCCCGCCACAGCCGGTGGAGCCGGTCGGCGGCGGCCAGGAAACGGCCGGGGGAGCGGAGGGTGAGCCCGCGCTCGTTGCCCGCCGTCGCCATCGCCACGCGCCAGCCCTCGCCCGGCCCGCCGATCACGTCCTCGTCCGGCACGAACACCTCGTCCAGGAACAGCTCGGCGAACGCCGGTTTCCCGTCGAGGCGGCCGATCGGGCGGACCGTGACGCCGGGGGCGCGCAGGTCGAACATGAGGTAGGTCAGGCCCTGGTGCGGCTTCGGCGTCCCCGGCTCGCTGCGGAACAGGCCGAACGCACGGTCGGCGAACGCCGCCCGTGACGACCAGGTCTTCTGGCCGCTCAGCAGCCAGCCGCCCGCCGTGCGCACGGCCCTGGACCGCAGCGACGCCAGGTCGGAGCCCGCTTCCGGCTCCGACCACGCCTGCGCCCAGATCACCTCGCCCCGGGCCATGGGAGGCAACACGCGGGCCCGCTGTTCCTCGGTGCCGTGGTCGAAGAGGGCCGGGGCGAGCAGGCCGATGCCGTTCTGGCTGACCCGGCCCGGCGCGCCCGCCGCGTAGTACTCCTCCTCGAAGACCAGCCACCGCATCAGCCCCGCCCCCCGGCCGCCGTACTCCTCGGGCCAGGACACCACCGACCAGCGGTCCGCGGCCAGTTCGCCCTCCCAGGCCCGGTGCGCCGCGAAGCCTTCTTCCGTCTCCAGGGAGGGCAGCGGTACGGCGGGCACATGCGCGCGCAGCCAGGCGCGGGCCTCGGCGCGGAACTCCTCGTCGGCCGGGGAATGGGTGAGGTCCACGGTCACCGTCCTTCCCTAACAAGTGTTTGGTAGGTTAGCGTGGCCCCATGACAGGCGTCGAGAGTCCGGCGTACGTGCCCGGACACGGGCTGCTGAAGGGGCGCACCGCCGTCATCACCGCGGCGGCCGGAGCGGGGATCGGCGGGGCGACCGCGCGCCGCTTCCTGGAGGAGGGCGCACGCGTCCTGATCAGCGACGCGCACACACGCCGGCTCAAGGAGCACGAGGCCGAGCTGAGCCGGGAGTTCCCCGGATCGGTGACGGCCCAGCCCTGTGACGTCACCGACGAAACCCAGGTGCGGGCCCTGCTCGACAGAGCCGAGCGGGAGCACGGGCGGCTGGACGTCATGGTCAACAACGCGGGCCTCGGCGGGACTTCCGCCCTCGTCGACATGACCGACGAGCAATGGACCCGCGTCCTGGACGTGACCCTGAACGGCACCTTCCGCTGCACCCGGGCGGCCCTGCGCGCGATGCGGCGATCCGGGTCCGGTGTGATCGTCAACAACGCCTCCGTCGTCGGCTGGCGTGCCCAGACCGGCCAGGCGCACTACGCCGCCGCGAAGGCCGGGGTGATGGCGCTGACCCGGTGCGCGGCGGTCGAGGCGGCTGAGTACGGCGTACGGGTCAACGCGGTCGCGCCGAGCCTCGCCCTGCATCCGCACCTCGCGAAGGTGACCTCGGCCGCACTGCTCGAGGAGCTGACCGCGCACGAGGCCTTCGGGCGGTACGCCGAGCCCTGGGAGGTGGCCAATGTGATCGTGTTCCTGGCGTCCGGCTACTCCTCGTACATGACGGGAGAGGTCGTCTCCGTCAGCAGCCGGCATCCCTGACGGCCGGGCGGATCACAATGGAACCGTGCCGACCAAGAAGAAGCCCCAGGTGACCGCTGCTCCCGAGCGCCGCCGCGAACTCCTCGGCACCGCCGCCGAGGTGTTCGCCGAGCAGGGCTACAACGCCACCACCGTACGCAAGATCGCGGACCATGCCGGCATGCTCGCCGGCAGCCTCTACTACCACTTCGACTCCAAGGAGTCGATGCTCGAGGAGATCCTGAGCACCTTCCTCGACGAGCTCTGGGACGGCTACGACGCCGTCCTGGAGGCCGAGCTCGGGCCGCGCGAGACCCTCGAAGCCCTGGTCACCGAGTCGTTCCGGGAGATCGACCGGCACCGGGCCGCCGTCGCGATCTACCAGAAGGAGTCCAAGCAGCTGGTAGCGCAGGAGCGGTTCGCGTTCCTCGCCGAGTCCCAGCGCAAGTTCGAGAAGGCGTGGCTGTCCACGCTGGAGCGCGGGGTCGCGGCCCGGGTCTTCCGTGCCGACCTCGACGTCCGGCTCACCTACCGGTTCGTGCGCGACACGGTGTGGGTCGCCGCGTCCTGGTACCGGCCCGGCGGACACCACAGCCCGGAGGAGATCGCCCGGCAGTACCTGTCGATGGTGCTGGACGGGATCGCCGTACGTACGTAACTCACGTAACTCATCGCGGAGTCTGGGGAGTTGCCATGGCCGAGGCCTACATCGTCGAAGCGGTCCGTACGCCTGTGGGGCGGCGCGGGGGAGGACTGAGCGGGGTCCACCCGGCCGACCTGGGCGCGCACGTGCTGAAGGAACTCGTCTCGCGGGCGGGCGTGGACCCGGCCGCCGTCGAGGATGTCGTCCTCGGCTGTCTCGACACCGTGGGCCCGCAGGCCGGGGACATCGCGCGGACCTGCTGGCTGGCGGCGGGGCTGCCCGAGGAGGTGCCCGGTGTGACGGTGGACCGGCAGTGCGGGTCCTCCCAGCAGGCCGTGCACTTCGCGGCGCAGGGCGTGCTGTCCGGGACGCAGGATCTGGTGGTCGCGGGCGGTGTGCAGAACATGTCGCAGATACCGATCGCCTTCGCCACCCGGCAGGCCGCCGAGCCCCTGGGCTTCACCCAGGGCCCGTTCGCGGGCAGCGAGGGCTGGCGTGCCCGGTACGGGGACCGGCCGGTGAACCAGTTCGTCGGGGCGGAGATGATCGCCTCGAAGTGGGGGATCACCCGGCAGGACCAGGAGGAGTTCGCGCTGCGCTCGCACCGCAGGGCCCTGCGGGCCATCGACGAGGGGCGCTTCGAGCGGGAGACCGTGGCCTACGGCCAGGTCGCCGTCGACGAGGGCCCCCGCCGCGACACCTCCCTGGAGAAGATGGCGGGCCTCGAGCCGGTTCTCGACGGCGGCACGGTCACCGCCGCCTGCTCCTCACAGGTCTCCGACGGAGCGGCGGCCCTGCTGCTGGCCTCGGAGCGTGCCGTGCGCGAGCACGGGCTGACACCCCGCGCGCGCGTCCACCATCTCTCCGTCCGCGGCGAGGACCCCATCCGCATGCTGACCGCGCCGATCCCGGCCACCGCCCACGCCCTGAAGAAGACCGGCCTGACCGTCGACGACATCGACCTCGTCGAGATCAACGAGGCCTTCGCCCCGGTCGTCCTGGCCTGGCTGAAGGAGACCGGAGCGGACCCCGGCAAGGTCAACGTCAACGGCGGCGCCATCGCCCTCGGCCACCCCCTGGGCGCCACCGGAGCCAAACTGATGACGACGCTGCTGCACGAACTGGAGCGCACCGGCGGGCGGTTCGGACTCCAGACGATGTGCGAGGGCGGCGGCCAGGCCAATGTGACGATCATCGAGAGGCTGTGAGCCTCGCGCGCGTCCCGTCCGCCTCCTTCATGATCCGCTGCACCAGCTCCGCGCACGACGGCAGGTCGTCGATCACCCCGGCGACCTGCCCGGACGCCATCACGCCGAGGTCCGTCCTGCCGTCCACCATCGCGGACTTCAGCAGCATCGGCGTGTTCGCGGCGAGCAGCACCTGGCTCCAGGACAGATCCTTGCCGTGCTTCAGGGCGAGGCCGTCCCGGACCAGCTGCCGCCAGGTCAGCCCGGACAGCGTTCGAAAGCCGGCCGCACGGCGCACTGCCTGGAACAAGGCCCTCGCGCGGCCCGCGTTCTCCAGGGACGCCACCAGGTCGGTGCGCAGCATCCGGTGAGGCAGGCCGTCGACCGCCCGCGTCACCGTCACGTCCTTCACCGTCGCCGCCAGATACCGCGCCTTCACCACGTCCGGCACCGTCGACTCCGATGTGAGCAGGAACCGCGTGCCCATCGCCACACCCGCCGCCCCGTACGCCAGCGCCGCGACCAGGCCGCGCCCGTCGAAGAAGCCGCCCGCCGCCACGACCGGTATCCGGACCGCGTCCACCACCTGCGGCAGCAGCACCGTCGTCGCGACCTCGCCGGTGTGCCCGCCACCCTCTCCGCCCTGCACGATCACCGCGTCCGCGCCCCACGCGGCGACCTTCTCGGCATGCCGACGGGCCCCTATGGAGGGGATGACAACGACGCCCGCCTCCTTGAGCCCCGCGATCAGCTCCGGGGACGGGGCGAGCGCGAACGACGCCACCCGCACACCCTCCTCGATCATGATGCTCACCCGGTCCCCGGCGTCCGCCGCGTCCGCCCGCAGATTCACCCCGAACGGCGCCCGGGTACGGGACTTGACCTCGCGTATCGCCTCACGCAGCCGGTCGGGGGTCATCGTCGCGGAGGCCAGGATGCCGAGCGCGCCCGCGTTCGCCGTCGCCGAGACGAGACGGGGGCCCGCCACCCATCCCATCCCGGTCTGCACGATCGGATGGCGGACTCCGACCAGCCGGGTCAGCGCGGTCTCCATCAGCCGGCGACCTCCCGTGAACGGGTGTCCGCGGGATCGATGACCTCGCGGATCAGGCGCAGCTCCGCCGCGGTCGGGTCCCGGGTGTACGGCACCTCGTCCGGCACGGCGAGCGGGAAGGCCGTGGCCTCCCGGACCTCCTCGACCGTCACTCCCGGGTGCAGCGACGCGAGCCGCATGGAGCGGTCGGGGGTGGCGAAGTCGAAGACACCGAGACCGGAGACGACCCGCGCGAGGTGATGGAAGGGGGCTCCGCCGGCCCGGTCGTTCCCCACTCCGCACACCATGTCGACCTTCTCCACGAACACCCGCCGGGAGTGCTTCGGGATCCAGTAACTCGTGGCGTGGTTCAGTGTGTTGACGGGCGCTCCGCGCACCCCGAGCAGCTGCCGGGCGGGTCGTGCCCAGTCGCCGATGCAGGAGATGTTCTGGTTGCCGTACCGGTCGATCTGGCTCGCGCCCATCATCACGTGCCGCCGGCCGCCCGCGGCAAGGGTGAGGTGCTGCCGGTAGGGCAGCCAGCCCTCGACGGTGCCGTCCGGGCCCACGAGCAGCGCCTCGCCGTCGGTCAGCAGCAGATCCGGTGAGAACGTGCACCTGGCGAGGCGGGCCCCGATCGAGGGGATCAGCCCCATGGGACTGGCGAGAATCTCCCCGGCGTCGCGCCAGGCCTCGGCGCAGGCGATCACGCAGTACTCGGCGCGGGTGGGCGGGAGAAGGGGTGTGCGGGTGGGCGGGAGAAGGGGTGTGCGGGTGGGCGGGGGAAGAGGGGCACCGGTGATGTCACTCATGAGCCGCCTCCTCGTGCCAGTCCCGGACGGCCGACTGATAGGCGTGCTCGTCCCCGTCGAGGAACCGTCCGGCGAACTCGGCCCACGACGTGGTCGCGTACTGCTTCTGGAAAGCCTCGTCCCGCCCGTAGTCGGGCACGCAGGACGTGAAGTGCGCGCCGCGCGGGGACTCCACCACGCCCGCCACCGTGTGCCGTTTGATCAGCAGGGTCTGCGGCGCCGTCTCCTTGGTCAGCTCGGCCGTGTCCACGATCCGCTCACAGGAGACGTACGCCGCCTCGGCCGCCTCGCAGAACAGGTCGTCGAAGTACGGGTCGGGACCGAGGTACTGGCCGTTGCCCCGCCCATCCGCGCGGCTGACGTGCACCAGGGCCGCGTCCAGCCGCAGGGCGGGCATGGCGACGAGCGTCTCACCGTCCTCGTACGGCGAAGTCACCGTCCGCAGCCCGGGGTTGACCCGCATCACATCCGAACCGAGGCCCGCCCGCACCGGCATGAAGGGCAGCCGGTTCGCGGCGGCGCGCAGTCCCCACAAAAACATCGCCTCGTCGATCTCCATCAGCTCCAGGGCCCCTCGTTCGCGCGCCGCCCGGTAGTGCGGTTCGAGCGGGATCGAGTCGAGGGTGGCGAAGGCGGCGACCAGTGTGCGGATCCGCCCCGCTGCGGCGAGCATGCCGATGTCCGGGCCGCCGCACGAGACGACCGTCAGATCGGTGACCCGGGACCGCAGCAGCGCTCTGACCAGGGACATCGGTTTGCGGCGCGAGCCCCAGCCGCCGATGCCGAGGGTCATGCCGCTCTCAAGGCGGGAGACGACCTCGTCGGCGGACATCGTCTTGTCGGTCCTGTCACTCACGTGACGCACCCTCCTTCCCGAAGGTGTCACGGACCCGGTCGCCGGCCCCGCTCAGGCCCGCCTCGAAGGTGAAGCCCTGCTCGAAGCGGTAGCTGCGGCGCACATCCACCGGGTCGATGCCGTTGAGCGCGGCCTTCGCCAGACGGATCAGCTCCCTGTCCTTGGCCGCGATCTCGCGGGCCGTTTCCAGCGCGGCCGCGCGCAGTTCCTCGCGCGGCACCACCCGCCACACCGAGCCGTGCGCGTGCAGCTCGGCCGCGGTGGCCCTTCGCGCGGTGTAGTACAGCGCGCGCATCAGATGCTGCGGGACCAGCCGGGCCAGATGCGTGGCCGCGCCCAGCGCCCCGCGGTCCAGCTCGGGCAGCCCGAACGCGGCGTCCTCGCTCGCCACGATCACGTCCGCGTTCCCCACCAGGCCGATGCCGCCGCCCAGACAGAAGCCCTGCACCGCCGCCACCACCGGGACCTCGCACTCGTACACCGCCGCGAAGGCCTCGAAGCAGCCGCGGTTGGCGCCCACCAGCGCCCCCTGCCCCTGTGCCTGTATCTCCTTGATGTCCACGCCCGCGTTGAAGCCCCGGCCCTCGGCGGCCAGCACCACGCACCGCACCCCGGGGTCGCGGCCGGCCGCGCGCACGGCGTCGGCCAGGGCGAACCAGCCGCGCACCGGCAGCGCGTTCACCGGAGGGAAGTCGACCGTGACGACGGACATCCCCTTTTCCGGGGACGAGGTGGAGACACCCATGGCCGCATCAGCTACCTTTCCACCAAACGTTTGTTAGGTGGAGGGTAGCGGCGAATGCAGCTGAACGGGAAGGTCGCGGTCGTCACCGGCGGCACCCGGGGCGTCGGGGCCGGGATCACCAGGGCCTTCGCCGAAGCCGGGGCCCAGGTGGTCACCGTCGCGCGCAGGCCGCCCGAGGAACCCGTCAAGGGCGTCGAGTTCATGCCCGTCGACCTGCGCGACCGGGACGCCGTGCACGCATTCTTCGGCGTGCTGCCCCGCCTCGACGTCCTGGTCAACAACGCGGGCGGCACCCCCTACCGGCGGCTGGCCGACGCGGAGGCCGAGCGGCATGCCCGTGTCGTCGAGCTGAACCTCCTCGCACCGCTGACGGCCTCCCTCGCCGCGTACCCGCACCTGAAGCGGAGCGGGGGATCCATCGTCATGACCGGCAGTGTGAGCGGGGGCCGTCCGTCGCCCGGTTCCGCGGCATACGGGGCGGCCAAGGCCGGACTGGAGAACCTCGCGCGCTCCATGGCCGTCGAATGGGCGCCGGAGGTCCGCGTCAACACACTCGTCCTCGGCATGGTCCGCACCGAGCTGTCCCACCTCCACTACGGCGGCGAGGAAGGCATCGCGGCGGTCTCCCGCACGGTCCCGCTCGGCCGCCTCGCCGACCCCTCCGACATCGGTGCGGCCGCCGTGTTCCTCGCCTCCGACGCCGCCGCCTACATCACCGGGGCCTCGCTGCTCGTGCACGGCGGCGGGGAGCGGCCCGCTTTCCTGGACGCAGCAACTGCCAACAAGGAGACGTGACATGAGCGGAATCTGCGACGGACGGGTCGTCGTCGTCACCGGCGCGGGCCGGGGCCTGGGCCGGGCCCACGCCCTCGCCTTCGCCGCGGAAGGCGCCCGGCTCGTCGTCAACGACCTCGGCGTCGGCCTCGACGGCACACCCGGTCCCGGCAGTCCGGCCGTCCGGGTCGCCGAGGAGATCCGCGCCGCGGGCGGCGAGGCGGTGGCCCACGGCGGCGACATCGCCACGAGCGACGGCGCCGCGTCCCTGGTGGCGACCGCCCTGGAGACCTACGGCCGGCTCGACACCCTCGTCAACAACGCGGGTTTCCTGCGCGACCGGATGCTCGTCAACCTCGACGAGGGCGACTGGGACGACGTACTGCGCGTCCACCTCAAAGGCCACTTCCTCCCCCTGAAGCACGCCGCCGCGCACTGGCGCACCGAGGCCAAGGCCGGCCGCACCCCGGCCGCCCGGATCGTCAACACCAGCAGCGGGGCGGGACTGCTCGGTTCGGTCGGACAGGGCAACTACAGCGCAGCGAAGGCCGGGATCGTCGCGCTGACGCTGGTCGCGGCGGCCGAACTGGGCCGCTACGGCGTCCAGGTCAACGCGATCGCCCCCGCGGCCCGGACCCGCATGACGGAACGCACCTTCGCGGAGACCATGACGGCACCGGCAGCCGGCTTCGACGCGATGGCCCCGGAGAACGTCTCCCCCCTGGTCGTCTGGCTCGGCTCACCCGCGAGCGCGGGCGTCACCGGCCGCGTCTTCGAGACGGAGGGCGGCCGGATCACGGTCATGGAGGGCTGGCACAGGGGCCCGACCGCCGACAAGGGGGGACGGTGGAGCGCGGGGGAGGCGGGGGAGGCGGCACTGAAGCTGCTGGGGGAGGCGGAGGTGCCGGGGGCGGTGTACGGGGCGTAGGGCGACGTTCCGGGATCCCGTCCGGGCTTGACTTACGAGCGCCGGTCACGGCATTTCCAGCCCGTCCGGCGTGTGAGGACGAGGCCGCAAGGCCGAAGCGGGGGCTGGGGCGGCAGCCCCCAGCGAGGCCCACACCAGCGCCGGATGAGACACAGACCTACGTATCACACTCCAGCACCGTCCGGCACAACGCACACCGCGCCCGCACCCGCCCCCGGACCGGCACCCTGATCCGCTGATGACAGGTCGGACACGGGAAGGACACCCGCAGCCGCCCCCCGCCGTCGGGCGTGAAGGTGTAGGGAACACCGGGCTGCGGCCCGGGCGCGTGCCGCCGGTCACGGGCGTACCGGTGCCGCCCCGCCCAGCCGGCGGCCGTCAGCGGCGGCTGCTGCTCGTCGAGACGGGCCTGAACCATGCCCTTCTCGTACGCCGTATAGGCCTGCGGACTGGTGAACCAGACCGACGGATCCTCGCCGAAGACCAGCGACCGCTTGGCAAGGACATAGCCGAACTCCTCCGGCGTCAGATAGCCCAGCTTCTGCGACGAGTCCGCGTCCTCGCGGTACGCGTCCAGAAGCAGCCAGCCCGCGCCCAGATACGTCGTCGCCGTGTCCGTGAGGATCTCGTTGTCACGGGTGCCGGTGAAGGACAGGTCGAGACGGTGCAGATACACATGCATCACCTCGTGCGCGAGGGCCGCGCCGATGTCCCGGCGATGGGTGCGGAACCGGTCGTTCAGCTCGACGAAGTACTCGGGGCCCGCGGCGAGTTCGACATTGGCCGCGTACCGCATCTCCCGGAAGCTGACGATCATACGGGCGTCCGGCAGACGGTAGTGGCGCACCAGCTCGCGGGCCACCCGCTGCGCGCCCAGATACAGGTCGTCGGTGTCGCAGAACGCCACGTCGGCGGGGGCCACGCTGGTCGCGAACGTCTGGATGGTGTCGTAGGACAGCCGCCGGTAGAGCGCGGTGATCGCGGCCCGCACCGTGTCCAGATGTGGGTAGCCGTGCACCACCGGTCCGTCGCTCGCCACGCCCGTACCCCCAAGACGCCGTGAACCCGGTTCCACTGTACGAGGGCGGGGGCGGAATCTCCCCGGCTGGATTTCGCCGATCCCGCCGATTCCGGCGGTCGGGGCCGCGGGCCGGTTGCCGCAGGCCACGTAGGGTGGTCGCCCATGACCACCAGCAACACCGGAAGCGGTGACGCCGACCCCGCCGTGCGCGAGGAGCTGGCCCGGCTGCGCGACAGCATCGACAACATCGACGCGGCCGTCGTCCATATGCTCGCCGAGCGCTTCAAGGCCACCCAGCAGGTCGGGCACCTCAAGGCAAAGCACCAGCTGCCGCCCGCCGACCCGGCCCGCGAGGCCCGGCAGATCGCCCGCCTGCGCGCCCTCGCCGAGAGCGCCAAACTCGATCCGGCGTTCGCCGAGAAGTTCCTGAACTTCATCATCGGCGAGGTGATCCGCCACCACGAGCGCATCGCCGAGGACACGGTGAACGACTCGGCAAACCTGGCGAATTGACCCAGGGCGTGTGCCCCCGGGAGGTGACACGACACCCCCCGGAGGGGCATGCTGCGCTGTGCACTCCTTGTCAGCTGACGAGCACACCCCGTCAGCGCCTCGGACATAAGCTGTGCTGTCCACGAGGAAGGGACCGGGCCATGCCGTCGGATGCCAGGATCCTCATCGTCGACGATCACGAGGACACGCTGTACGCCCTGGAAAGCGCCCTGGCTCCGCTGGGCTACCGGCTGGCCCGCGCCACCAGCGGCGACGAGGCGCTCAAGCAGGTGCTCCGCGGCCAGGTCGGCCTTCTCCTGCTCGATGTGCGCATGCCCGGCGTCAGCGGCCTCGACGTGGTCCACTACATGCGGCGCGTGGAGCAGACCCAGCACATCCCCGTCGTCCTGCTCACCGGCTTCGGCCCCGACAGCGAACTGACCTCCACCGCCTTCGGGCTCGGCGTCGCCGACCTCGTCATGAAACCCATCGACCCCTGGGCCCTGCGCACCAAGGTCCGCTACCTCTTCGACGCCCACCAGCGCCATCTCGCGCTGGAGGAGGAGGTGCGCGAGCTGCGCGCGCTGGTGAAGGACCACACCGAGTCCACCGGGGAACACCCCGTACGCCCCGCCCTGCGCCGCCCGGGAGCCCTGGTGCCGACGCAGCGGGCACAAGGGGCGCGCACCGGGGAGTTCGAACAGGGCCGGACATAGGCCACGAACCGATCCGCCTCTGTGCGTCGCCAGAGCCATCGGGCAGCATGTCGTCCATGTCCGTACTCTCGCGCGACGAAGCGCAGACCCGTGCCAAGCTCCTCGACGTCCACCGCTACACGATCGACCTCGATCTGACCACCGGTGACGAGACGTTCGACTCCCGCACCGTCATCAGGTTCACGGCCCGTACGGACGCCGACACCTTCGTCGAGCTCAAGCCGGCCCTGCTGCGCTCCGTCACCCTCGACGGGCAGCTTCTCGACCCGGAGTGCCTGGACGAGAACCGGCTGCCCCTGAAGGACCTCACGGCCGGCGAGCACGAGCTGCGCATCGATGCCGCCATGCGCTACTCCCGCACCGGGGAGGGCATGCACCGCTTCACCGACCCCACGGACGGCGAGACCTACCTCTACACCCAGCTGTTCATGGACGATGTGCAGCGTGTCTTCGCCGCCTTCGACCAGCCCGACCTCAAGGCCGTCTTCGAACTGACCGTCAAGGCCCCCGAGGGCTGGACCGTCCTCGCCAACGGCCTCACCGAGCACCTCGGCGAGGGCCGCTGGCAGGCCGCGGCCACCCCGCTGATCTCCACCTACCTCGTCGCCGTCGCCGCCGGCCCCTGGCACTCCGTGCGCACCGAGCACCGCGGCCTGCCCTTCGCCATCCACTGCCGCCGCTCCCTCGCCCCCTACCTGGACGCGGACGCCGACGAAATCCTCGAGATCACCAAGCAGTGCTACGACCGCTACCACGAGAAGTTCGAGGAGCCCTACCCCTTCGACTCCTACGACCAGGCGTTCGTCCCCGAGTTCAACGCCGGCGCCATGGAGAACCCGGGCCTGGTCACCTTCCGTGACGATTTCGTCTACCGCTCCGCCGTCACCGACACCGAACGCCAGACCCGCGCCATGGTCATCGCCCACGAGATGGCCCACATGTGGTTCGGCGACCTCGTCACCCTGCGCTGGTGGGACGACATCTGGCTGAACGAGTCCTTCGCCGAGTACATGGGCTACCAGACCCTCACCGAGGCCACCCGCTTCACCGACACCTGGACGGACTTCGGCGTCGCCCGCAAGTCCTGGGGCTACGACGCCGACCAGCGCCCCTCCACCCACCCCGTCGCCCCGGAAGCCGTCGAGGACACGGCCTCCGCCCTGCTCAACTTCGACGGCATCTCCTACGCCAAGGGCGCCTCCGCCCTGCGCCAGCTGGTCGCCTGGCTCGGCGAGAAGGACTTCCTGGCCGGCATCAACACCCACTTCGCCCGCCACAGGTTCGCCAACGCCACCCTCGCCGACTTCATCGACTCCCTCGCCGGCGCCACCGAACGCGACGTCCACGCCTGGGCCGACGCCTGGCTGCGCACCACCGGCGTCGACACCCTCACCCCGCGTGTCGCCCCGGCCGCCGACGGCACCTGCACCCTCACCGTCGAGCACACCGGCCGCCGCCCGCACCGCATCGCCGTCGGCCTGTACGACCTCGACGTCGCCGACGAGGGCCGCCATCTCGTGCTGCGTGAACGCCTCGGCCTCGACGTCCCGCAGAGCGCCGCCCAGCCCATCGGCAAGCGGCCCGCGCTGCTGCTCCTCAACGACGGCGACCTGACCTACGCCAAGGTCCGCTTCGACCCCGGCTCCTTCGAGACCGTCCGCGCCGCACTGTCCGGCCTGCCCCGGCCGCTCACCCGCGCGGTCGTGTGGAACGCCCTCAGGGACACCGTCCGCGACGGCGAACTGGCCGCCTCCGCCTATCTGGAGGCCGCCCGCACCCACCTCCCGCACGAGACGGACCTCGCCCTCGTCCAGGGCGTCCTCGCCTTCGCCACCACCCAGGTCACCAACCGCTACCTCACCTCCGAGGAGCGGCCCGCCGCCCTGGCCACCCTCGCCTCCCTGTGCCGCGACCTCATCCGCCGCACCGAGGACGGCGACAACCCCGGCCTGCGCCTGATCGCCGTACGCCACTTCATCGACGTGGCCGCGCACCCCGACACCATCGCCGCCTGGCTCGCCGACGGCACCGTGCCCGGCGGACCCGAACTCGACCCCGAGCTGCGCTGGCGGGTCCTCGGCCGGCTCGCCGTCCTCGGCGCCACCGACGAGGACACCATCGCCGCCGAGCTGGACCGCGACCCGAGCGCCACCGGCCGGGAGGGCGCCGCCCGCTGCCGGGCCGCCCTGCCCGACCCGCAGGCCAAGGCGAAGGCCTGGGACGCGATGTTCAGCGGCGACGACCTCTCCAACTACCTGTTCACCGCCACCGCCCAGGGCTTCTGGCAGCCCGAACAGGCCGATCTGGTACGGGAGTACGTGCAGCGCTACTACGAGGACGCGGTCGCCGTCGCCGCCCGCCGCGGCCCGGCCATCGCGGACGCCGCCGGCCGCTGGGCCTTCCCCGTCCACGCCGTCGACGCCGAGACCCTGCGCCTCGGCGAGCAGTGCCTGCGCGACGCCGACCCGATCCCCGCCCTGCGCCGCAAACTCGTCGACCAGCTCGACGACCTGGCACGCGCGTTGCGGGTCAGGCAGGCGTAGGACCCGGGCCCCGCGGGCCCGGGACCACGCGGACGCCTTCGGGGCTCACCGCGGAGGGGGAAGCGGCACCGGCACACCGTCCCCGCACGGACGTACGTCCTCCTTTCAGGTTGTGATCGCCGGACTTCCGGGCGCGCGCTCACGCATCGGCGTACAAGCTGGAACTCCCTCTGCCCGCGCCCGGGAGGACCCATGAGCACGCCGTCCCTCGCCTCAGGCCCCGAAGGCCCCGACGCCCTGCGGCCGTTGCTCGGCACCGTGCTCGACGCGCTGGGCGCCGGCGGGCGGGCACGCGGGGGACCGCTGCCCGCGGGCGGGCCGGACGCGGTCGCCGCGCGGCTGAGGGACGCCGTCGGGGACGTACTGCCGAAGGACGGCGACCCGGACGCGCTGCGCACCCTCGTCCACGCGCTCGCCGAAGGCTCCGCCGATCCCGCCCACCCGCTGTGCGCCGCGCATCTGCACTGCCCGCCGCTGGCCGTCGCCACCGCCGCCGACCTGGCCGCCTCCGCCCTCAACCCGTCCCTCGACTCCTGGGACCAGGCCCCGGCCGCCTCCGAACTGGAGGCCCTGGTGACCCGGGCCCTCGCACGGGAGACCGGCGCGGCGGACGCCTTGGTGACCACGGGCGGCACCGAGTCCAACCAGCTCGCCCTCCTCCTGGCCCGCGAGGCGCACGGCGCCGGCCTCCGGCTGGTCCACGGCGCCAACGCCCACCATTCGCTGGCCCGCGCCGCCTGGCTGCTCGGGCTGCCCGACCCGGTCGTCGTCCCCGCCCCGGCCGGCACCCTCGACCCCGCCGCCCTCGACCGGGTTCTCACCGGGAGCGGCGATCACCGGGCCTTGCTGGTCGCCGCCACCGCGGGCACCACCGACGCGGGCCTCATCGACCCCCTCCCCGAGATCGCCGCCCTGTGCGCGGCCCACGGCGCCCGGCTGCACATCGACGCCGCCTACGGCGGAGGGCTCCTGTTCAGCGACCGCCACCGCGGCAGACTCGCCGGCCTCGACCAGGCCGACACCGTCACCCTCGATCTGCACAAACTCGGCTGGCAGCCGGTCGCCGCCGGCCTCCTCACCGTCCGCCGCCCGCAGGACCTCACCGCGCTCCGGCAGCAGGCCGACTACCTCAACGCCGACGACGACACCGAGGCCGGACTGCCCGACCTCCTCGGCCGCTCCCTGCGCACCACCCGCCGCCCCGACGTCCTCAAGATCGCCGTCACCCTCAAGACCCTCGGCCGCACCGGCCTCGGCCGGCTCGTCGACCAGGTCTGCGACCACGCCCGCGAGTTCGCCGCCCTCGTCCACGCCCACCCCGGCTTCGAACTCCACGCCCCGCCCACCATCAGCACGGTCCTGTTCCGGCCCGTCCACGCCACCGACGACACCGTCGCCGCCGTACGCCGAAAGCTCCTCACCGACGGACGTGCCGTCCTCGGCCGGGCCCTGATCGACGGCCGGCTCTGGCTCAAGGCGACCCTCCTCAACCCCCACACCCGGCCCGGTGACCTGGCCGCCCTCCTCACGCTCGTGGAAGAACTCGTGGAAGGACACCCCCCTCGATGAGCACGACCCCCCGGCCGCCCCGCCACGAGTCCGACGCACCCCGCGACCTGGTCGGCATCGGCATCGGCCCGTTCAACCTCTCCCTCGCCGCCCTCGCCCAGCCCCTCACCGGACTCGACACCGTCTTCTACGAACAGCGTCCCGCCTTCGCCTGGCACCCCGGACTCCTCATCGACGGCGCCACCGTGCAAGTGCCCTTCCTCGCCGACCTGGTGACGCTCGCCGACCCCGCGAGTCCCTGGTCCTTCCTCAGCCACCTCAAGGCCCGCGACCGCCTCTTCCCCTTCTACTTCGCCGAGCGTTTCCACATCCAGCGCACCGAGTACGACGCCTACTGCCGCTGGGTCGCCGAGAACCTCCCCGGACTCCACTTCTCCCACCAGGCCGACGCCGTCCGCTTCAACCCCGAACGCGAGGTCTTCGAGGTCGACTTCACCCGGCTCGGCCCGGACGGGGAGGCCGCCGAGCTGGGCCGTACGTACACCAGGAACGTCGTCCTCGGCATCGGCACCGCGCCCCATGTCCCCGAACCGCTCAGACCCCTCGTCGAGGCCCCCGGCGTACCCGTCGTCCACGCCGCCGACTACCTCGCCCACCGCGAGACCTTCCTCGCCGCCGGACATGTCACCGTCGTCGGCTCGGGGCAGTCCGGCGCCGAGGTCTTCCTCGACCTGCTGCGCCACCGGCCCGCCGGCCGCGAGCGGCTCCGGTGGATCGGCCGCACCGAGGCCTTCGCGCCGATGGAGTACTCGAAACTCGGCCTGGAGCACTTCACCCCGGACTACACCCGCTACTTCCACGGTCTCGCCGAACCCGTCCGCGACCGTCTCGTCACCGCGCAGTGGCAGCTGCACCAGGGCATCGACGCCGGCACCGTCGCCGCCATCCACGACGAGCTCTACCACCGCACCCTGAACGGCGGCTGGCCCGACGCCGTGCTCACCCCCGGCGTCAGCGTCCGCACCGCGGGCCGTATCGCCACCGCCAAGATCGAACTCCATGTCGAGCACCTGCAGCAGAACACCCGCTCCCGCCTCACCACCGACGCCGTCGTCCTCGCCACCGGCTACCGCGAACGCTCCCTCGACCCCCTCCTCGCCGGCCTCGACTCCTTTCTGCGCCGCGACAGCCACGAACGCCCGCGGGTCGACGAACACTTCCGGCTCGTCCTCGACCCGTCCGTCACGGGCGCCGGCTGCCATGTCTACGTCCAGAACGCGGAACGCCACACCCACGGCGTCGGCGCCCCCGACCTCGGACTCGCCGCCTGGCGCAGCGCCACCATCCTCAACTCCCTGACCGGCAAGGAGACCTACCCGCTGCCCGCACGGACGGCCTTCACCACGTTCGGCCTCCCGCAGCGGTCACCCGTCCCGCCCGCCCGACAGGCCCCTCGGCCCGTCGGACAGTCCCTGCACTGAGGCCGTGCCGGGGCATCGCGCCTCAGCCGTTCGCCAGCCACGCCCGGTACCAGGCGAGCGTGGCGTCCACCGTCTGCGTGAGCGGTGTCGGCGCCGTCCCGAAGGCCCGCTCGAAGGCGGACGAGTCCACGATCTGGGGCTCGGTGTGCTGGTAGAACATCTCGGCGTACTCGGCCATGAACTCCTCGTCGAACGGGCCGAAGGGGCGGGCCTCCGGCAGGACGGTGACGTTCAGGGGGGTGCCCAGACGCTTCTCGATCATGAGGTGGATCTCGCGGGTGCTGACGGCGGGCGCGGTCGGCAGATGCCAGACCCGGCCGTCGCCCTCGGGGTGCTCACCGAGGGTCGCGAGGCCCGCGGCGACGTCCTCGATGTTCGTGTAGCTGTGCGGCAGGCCGATGTCACCGAGGCCCAGCACCACGCCACCGGTGAGCACACCCGGGAACACGGCCGCCCCCAGGGACGAGTTGAGCACCCCGGGGCCGACGAAATCGGCGGAGCGGCCCAGCACCACCCGGGCGCGGCCCTCACGGTGCGCGGTGAGGTACCTCTCGTCGAGCTCGGCGCGCATCCGGCCCTTCCGGCTTGTCGCCCGCCAGGGCGTCTCCTCGGTCATCGCCTCTCCCCGCGTCTCGCCGTACGGGTAGAGCGTGTCGAGCACCACCAGCCGTGCCCCGGACTCCTCGACGGCGCCCAGGACGGCCTCCTGGATCCGGGGCATCATCTCGACCTGCAGGTGGTAGCCGACGTTCACGCAGTGGTACACCACGGCCGCGTCGGCGGTCGCCGCCCGCGCGCCCTCCGCGGTGCCGACATCGGCGGCGAACCGCTCCACGCCGTCCAGCGCGGGACCGTCGGCCCGGCGGTGGACGAGGCGTACGGCGTGACCCCGGCGCACCAGCTCCCGGGCGAGCGTGGTCCCGGCGGGGCCCGACCCGAGTACGGCGTGCAGCGTCCGGGTCTCACGGGCTTCGGTGGACATGGCGGTCCTCTTCTCTCTGGGGTGTGTCTCGGTCTCGGCCGTGCGCTTATGAACACTCGCAACAGTTAGAGACTGTAACTCTTACGATGGAGCCTAGCAAGAGTGGGTCGCTCGATCCTTGGTTAAGGTGTGTCGCAAAGACGAGAGAGGGGTCGCCCATGACCGGCACCGCCCGCAGCCCGAGGGCCCGGTACCGCGAGCAGACACGCGCGGAGATCAAGGAGATCGCGCTCCGGCAACTGGCCGAGGGCGGTACGGCGGCCGTTGCCCTCACCCGTATCGCCAAGGAGGTCGGGCTGTCGGGCCCGGCCCTGTACCGGTACTTCGACAGCCGGGACGCGCTGCTCACCGACCTGATCCGCGACGCGTACGCCGACCTGGCCGCGGCCGTCGGCAGGGCCGCCGACGCCCTGGTGCCGGACACCGGACCGCGCGCGCGGCTGCAGGCCCTTGCCGCCGCCGTCCGCGCCTGGGCGGTCGCGGAGCCGCACCGGTATCTGCTGATCCAGGGCACTCCGGTGCCCGGATACACCGCGCCCCCCGACACGCTGGACAGTGCGCGGGGCGTCCTCGGGCCGTTCCTGCCGGCGTTCGCCGACGGCCGGCCGTCGGCGGCGGTGCGGCCGGTGGCCGCCCAGATGACGGGGTGGGCCGAGCGGGACGCGGCCGTGGCGGAGTGGGTCCGCCGTCATGTGCCCGCCGGTGCCGAGGGGGCGGCGCTGGCCGGCGCCGTGCTCGCCTGGAGCCATCTGCACGGGGCGATCGGGCTGGAGGTGTCCGGGCAGTTCGAGGGCATGGGGCACGAAGGGGCGACCCTGCTGGCGGCCCAGATCGACTCGCTCGCGGACACGTTCGGCCTCGCCTGACGGCACGACCTTTTCTCGACGGAGATCGATCAAAAAAGAAGATTCATGAAGGAGATCGAAAAAAGGCGCCACCAGAATATGCCATACCCCTCACCCCTACCTGTGCGCCCTGATACGGTCGCCCCATGTCGCTGCAACGGGGGCGTCTTGTCTGGGCGATATTGCTTTTCGGGGGAATCCTTCTCCTGATCTATTTCCCGGCGGACCAGGGAATTTTTCGGCTGGCGATCGATCTACTGGCATTGATAGCCATGGGAATGCTGTGCCTGGCGGTGCGTACGCGGGCGCAGCAATCAGCAGGAGTTCCGGTGCCGTTATCGGCACCGGCCGCTCCGTACGGCGACGCGGGGGCGCCCGTACGGCAGGAACAGGCGGGGCGCCCTTGGCCGGCCGCTCCGCGCAACGGGGTGCCCGTGGTGGACGGGTGGCAACGCCCCGCTCCCACAGGCCCCGCTCCCCTGGGCCCGGCTCTCACGGGCCCGGCTCCCACGGGCCACGCAGCCCACTCCAGGGCCCCGGCGGCCGATGCGGTGCCGCGCTTCGGAGCGGGGTCGAAGGCCCAGCGTTTCCCCTGGCTGCTGCCGGTGCGGCCGGCCGCCTCCGGCGTCGCCGCCGACGAAGCACGGCTCGGCGACCTCGCCGTACGCGCCGCCTCGCTCGTCGGCCCGGGACACCGCTGCCAGGAACCGGCCACGGCCCGCCAGGACGCCTACCGCCTGGCCCGCGACGCCACCGGCGACCATCTGCTGCTGGCCGTGGCCGACGGCGTCTCCAGCAGTGCCCATGCCGAACTCGGCGCCACCGTGGCGGCCAGCACCGCCGTCAACCACCTCAGACGCCGGCTCGACGAGCCCCACGGAGCAGCCCGGCTGTCGGCCGCGGAACTCTTCGAGGAGACCGCGACCGCGATGCGCAGGGAGGCGGCCCGACGCGGCCTCGACCCCTCCGACGTGTGCGCGGTGCTGTTCACCGCGGTGATCCCCACCCGTCCGTCCACCCCGACCGGCGCGCGCACCATGTGGGCCGCCTGGCTCGGCGACGCCTCCCTGTGGCGGCTCGACCAGGACCGCTGGCGCTACGCCGCCGGCGACCGCAAGAGCACAAGCGGCGGCTACGACTCCAACGCCGTCCAGGACACCCTGCCCGCCGATCCGCACGCGGTCCGCGAGACCCTGCTCGACCTGCGTCCCGGCGACGTGGTGTCACTCGTCTCCGACGGCGTCGGCGACGGCCTCGCCACCATCGAGGAACTCAACGCCTACCTCGCGGACCGCTGGCGTACGCCGTTGCCCGTCGCCGCCTACCTCAGCGACGTCGGCTTCGACGCCGAACGGTTCCTGGACGACCGTACGTCCGTCACCGTCTGGGTCGACCCCGACGCCAGGTCCCGGCCGCCCGGCCGGGGCATCGCACCGGCCTCTGAGCGGTTCGGCGGCCCGGGCGGGTGGCCGGCGTGACCGCACACCCCTCGGCGCGGGCCCTGCCACCGGTGACCGAGCTGGCCGCGCTGGGTGCGCGCGGCGAACAGATCGCCACCAACAACGGCCAGAGCTCCGAGGTGACCCGCCTCACCGGCCACGGCCCCGGCCCCGACCTGCTGTTCAAGCGCTACAAGAAACCCCTGGACGACACCGACGCGCACCGCCTGGACCGGCTCGTCGCATTCGGCCGCTCCGACGCCGACGCCGGCCGCCCGGCCCGCGACCTGCTGCTCGGCCGCACCTCCTGGCCCGTGGCCCGCGTCACCGACCACACCGCCGCCACCGTCGGCTGCCTCATCCCCATGGCCCCGGACACCTACCGCTCACCCGGCGGCGGATTCCGGGAGATCGACACTCTGGCCCGCCCCGACCGGCGGATGGCCCGCAACGGCACCCCGCCGACACCCGAGCAGCGGATCACCGCCTGCCAGAGCCTCGTCGGCATCGCCGCCGCACTGGAGCAGCGCAGGCTCGTCTACTCCGACTGGAACTACGCCAACGCCTTCTGGAGCCCGGCCGGTTACTCCGTCTACCTCATCGACATGGACGGCTGCGCCGAGGGCACCGGCCCCGACATCCACCAGCCCGGCTGGGAGGACCCACTGGCCCGGCAGGGGACGCCCGCGGACCCGTACACCGACCGCTACCGGGTCGCGCTGCTGACCGCACGCTGCCTGACCGGCACCCGCACCCTTCCGGACGTGCTGCACACGCTCGACGACCCACCGCCCGGCGTCCCGCGCGACGTGGCCCAGCTGCTGCTCGACATGCTCTGGGCCCGCGACCGCGAGGCCAGACCCCGCAGTTCGGTACTGCTCGCCGCCCTGAACGACGGGCTCCTGGTCCGCTTCGCCGTCGCCCGCTCCCCGCTGCCCGCGCGACCCGCGGCACCCAAGAGCGACACGGCACAGCCGCTGCAGTCCGCCATCACCAGGCCCGCCCAGCCCATCAAGCCGCCCCTGCCCACGGTGCCGGCCGGGCAGCCCACGGACCGCTACGCCACGGTCTGGGCGCTCGTCGCCCTGTTCGCCGTCGTCGCGGTGATCGTGATCGCCGCGGTGCTCGCCGGCTGAAGCCGGACCTCGAAACGAACCGCGCATGGCGAACAGCGCTTTGCGCACAGCAAAAGAGGAATGCCCATGAACATCTACGACGACGCGGTACCCGGCCACGACGCCGCCGTCTACCAGCTCCGCCAGAAATGCCTGCCGACCTATCTCGTCATCGACGCGTCCAGTTCGATGCAGCCGCACCAGAACACGCTCAACCACACCCTCGCACAGCTGCACGCGACCATTTCCGAGAGCCCCCGGGTCTCAGAATTCGCGCACATGTCCCTGATCGCCTTTTCCACGGACGCACACCTGATCATCGAAATGACCGACCTCGACCGCATCCAGGCGATGCCCGAAGTCGTGTGCAACGGGCTCACCAACTACTCCGCGGCCTTCGACCTCGTACGCAACCGCATCGAAACCGACGTGGACGACCTGCGCAGCATGGGCATGGCCGTACTGCGCCCCGTGATGTTCCTCCTCACCGACGGCGCCCCCACCGACCAGGGCTGGCACGACGCGTTCCGCCGCCTCGTCAACCGGTCCTGGCCCCGCTACCCGCACGTCATCAGCTACGGCTTCGGCGCCGCCAACCCCGATGTGCTCGGCAAGGTCGCCACCAAGGCCGCCTTCCTCGCCGAAGCGGGCATCGACCAGGACCGCGCCCTCCTCGAAGCACTGGGCAGCCTCCTCAACTCCCTGGTCGCCTCCTCGAAAGCGGGGGAGATGCAGATCCCGCGCTCCGCCCCCGGCTTCACCGAGCAGCCGGTGAGCGAGGAGTACCTGACCGTCTCCGCGGAGTACATGGACTGACCGCCGTGCCCGCCGTCCCGCACCACCCCGACCCCGAGGAGCGACCGTGACCGCCCGCCATCACACCGCAAGGTCACCCAACCGGCTCCTGCTCACCGCGACCGTCCTGGTGGCCACTGCCGCCCTGCTGCGCCTGCTGTCCCCGGACGGCGAGGCCGACGCGGGACCCCGGCCCAAGAGCGGCTCACCCCACAGCAGCTCACCCAACCGCTGCTCTGCCCACGACCCGGCAACCGGTGTCTCGCCGCCCTTCCGGCAGCAGCCCACGGACCCCGTGCTGCCCCTCCCCGGGTACTGCGCGGACGCCGGCCGCCGATGACCCGCCACCACCCCACCGCACGCTCCCGCGTGCCGAGCGGAAACAGACGACCATGACCACTTCGACCCTGCACTGCCCGCGCTGCGGAGCCGCCAACGACCGCAACTACACCGCCTGCACCAGCTGCGGCGCCGTACGCGTCATCAACCCGCTGGACGGGGCGAGCCCGGCCGGCCCGCACACCAAGGCCGCACCGACACCGCCCCCCTTCACCCCACCACCCACCCTCACCACCCACCCGACCGTCACGGCTCACCCGACCGTCACCGCCCACCCCACCGTCCCCGCACCGGCCGCCGCCGCCGGCCTCCCGTCGCAGGCACCCGCCCCGGCACCCCGCTTCGCCCGCGACGTCACCCGCTATCTGTGCACCGCAGTCCACACCGACACGAGGTTCGCCCGCCAGGCAGTCGAACAGATCGTGGAAGAACCCCGCCGCGCCGTCGCCTCCTCACCCGGCGTCGACCTCGGCTGCGTGCTCCGCCACGCGCTCGCGGCCCGCCGCCGTCAGGTACGGCGCGACATCGTCCTCGCCGTGCTGCTCGTGGTCGTCCTGATCACCGTGCCGATCACCGTCGGCCTCACAGCCTTCCTGGGCTTCTTCGTGGCCTGGATCATCGTCGCCATCGAATCCCTCTCGGTGCACTACGGAGTCGTCGCCGGACAGCTCAAACGGGAGAACTTCGCCCCCGACCAGGCCCCCCAGCCGCTCAGCTCGCAGAATCGGCGGCGGATCGAGGCGATCGAGAGACGCGACCGCGGCAACGTCGTGGTCTTCTCCCAGTACGCCCCCTTCATCGGATACGGGCCGGCGACCAGCACCTGGTCGTTCGCGCTCGACACCTCCCGGCCCGAAGAGGGCAAGCAGGTCGTGCCCTTCACCGTCCACGAACTCAACGACCACCTCGCCGCCCGCGTCGGAGACCTGAAGCTGCCCGGCGTCCACGTCGAGAACCTCCTGCTCGTCAACGGCGAGGACCTGCTGTACGCAGTGGACGACCGGACACGGTCCGCGCTGCTGCCCGACACCGCAGGACCGCCCAAGGAGAGGGTCGCGCCGGACCTCCTGCGCGAACTGCGCGAGGACGGCAAAGGCCGCGCCCGCCCCTATCTGGCCGTCCGGGTCACAGGCTGGAGCGGAGAACTGGCCACCACCCTCTTCCTGCGCTGCGCGCTGCTGTCCGACCGCAAGATGCTCTTCATCGAGGGCAGCAGCTCCCTGCTCGCCCCGGTGCGCGAGCAGTACCGCATCGCGGACCAACTGCTCGGCACCCCCACCTTCCGCCAGTGGTGCACCCTGGTGGGACTCGCCGGCGTCCGCGCGCCGGCCCTGCTGCTCGGAGCGCCCCTCTCCGTGATCGCGGGCCTGTTCTCACCCCTCATCGAACACCGCAAACAGCGCCGCCAGGCACGGGAGATCCGCCACCGCTCGTTCAACTACGGAGCGTCCTTCAGCATCCGCGACGCGGCCGGCGACCAGCTCTACTACCGCTACTTCCAGCAACTGGACAGGGAGCTGTACGCCAAGACGGTCGAACACCGCGTACTGGACGCGCTGGTGGAGTTCATGGAGGACCACAACATCGACTCCGGCGAGCTGATCCAGCGGCAGACCACCATCAACAACACCGGCCTGTACGCGGGCGGAAACGTGACCCTCAACAGCTCCGCCGTAGGCATCGGCGGCAGCATCGCCGGAATCTTCCGCCGCACCCCGCAGCCACCACGCGGCGCGCCCGTGACACCGGGAGCCGGCGGACCTCCCGCCACCAACCCGCTCGTACGACCCAGGAACCGAGGAAGGTGACGCCATGCCGGCACACGACGGCGGAAGCAACAGCGGCATCAGCGCGGGCGGAGACGTCCGCATCGACGCCAGCACGGTCGCCCTCAACCACTCCACCGCGATCACCGAAGCCCCGGCCGAGACCGACCGCGAGGCCGCCATCGCCGAACTGCGCACCGCGGTCCGCCTGCTGACCGAGCAACTGCGCAGCAGCCAGGACCGGTACGAGGACGGCGCGGAACTCGTCGAGGCCGCCGAACACGTCGAGGCGGAGCTCACCCGAGAGGAGCCCCGCCGCAACGCCCTGCTGCGCTGGCTGGGATTCATCGCCCCCGGCGTCCAGACCACGGCCGCGGTCGCCGCCGACGTGGCCGCCATCCAGAGCAGCGTGACCAGCCTGCTGTGACACCCCGACGAGCCAGTGCCCCTCCAGGCACTAAGCGCTCCGCTGGAAGTGCCGCGATGCGTCGTCGGCCGTCTGCGGCGCCATCGTGGCCGGTCGCGCAGTTCTCCGCGCCCCTTCAGGGCGCTGCCGAACCGTAGCGGACTCAGCCCGACCTGCTTAGAAAACGGGCGTGCCGTTCCGCGTGAGCTTCCAGTCCACCGACGCGAAGTCCGCCGGGTTCAGGACACCCTTCGCGGTCACCCACTCCGCGATCCGCGTCCGGATCTCCGTCGACTCCGACCACAGCTCGGTGGCGGAAGCCACGTGCGGGAACGCACCCCCGCCATTGGCCCGGTAGTTGTTCACCGCCAGCACGAACTTCTGCGCGTCGTCCAGCGCCGCACCGTTGTACAACAGGTTCTTGATCCGCGAACCCGCCGCCTGCGCGACGTCGATGTCGTACGACAGCCCCGACACATAGTCGTAGTTGTAGTCCGGACGGCCGTTCGCGTTCGTCAGCTTGTCCACCTCGACCGGCGCACCGGCCGCCGTCTGCACGAAGTACTCCGCCGAGTACTCCAAGTACGCCCGGATCTGCGCACCCGTCATCAGCTTCGCGACCAGCGTGTTGTCGTACACATACAGACTCGACAGATCCCGGATCGTCACATCCCCGGCCGGGATCTCGGACGTCCGCGAGAACGGCGACGCCTGCGCCATCACCGGCACCGAGGCGTACTCCGTGCCCGCCAGCGCCGCCTTGACCACATCCTCCTGAACCTTGGTGATCAGGTCGATGATCGGGGCGTCCTTGTAACGGGCCTCCACCGTCGTCAGCGTCTCCGTCGCCGTGCCGACGACCTGGTTGACGTACTCCACGACGATGTCGTGGTCGGCCTTCAGCAACTTGGTGATCTTCGGGTCGTCCGCGACGGCGTTGGAGTTGAGCACCTCGGACGAGACGGACTCGACGGCCCATCTGCCCCTGGCGAAGACCAGCTCGATGTCGAAGAGGGACAGCCGCTCCGCATAGGCCAGCGGCTCGGACAGCACCACCGTCCGGCCCGTCCTGTCGTTGGTGACCTTCAGCTCCGGGATCTCCACATGCGCGTGCCCGACGAGGATCGCGTCGATGTCCGGCACCTGCCGGGCCACATTGGCGGCCGCGTTCTCCACATACGGCAGCTGGTCACCGTACGAGGAAGTGCCGGAGGAACCGGAGTGAGCCGAGACGACCACGACATCCGCGCCCATCGACTTCAGCTTCGGCACCCACTTCGCCGCCTGCTCCTCCAGACCCGGGAACACCAGCCTGCCCTGGACATACGCCTTGTCCCAGATCGCGATACCCGGGTTCGTCAGCCCCAGCACGGCGACCCTCACCGGCGGCGCGCCCGGCACCCGGAACGTCTTGATGAAGTACGGCGGGAAGGCCGGCTTCAGCGTCTTCGCGTCCACCGCGTTCGCACCCAGCAGCGGAAAGCGGCACTGCTCCTCGAACTTCCGCAGTGTCTCGATCCCGTAGTTGAACTCGTGGTTCCCGAGCGCCACCGCGTCATAGCCGATCGCGTTCATCGCCTGCGCCATCGGGTGCACCGGACCGCCCGGGGCGGTGATCGGGTCCACCTTCGCGTAGTAGTACGTCAGCGGAGTGCCCTGGATCGTGTCACCCGCGTCCAGCAGCAGCGTGTTGCAGCGGCCCTTCTCCTCGCGGACCTGGTTCACCAGCGTCGAGATACGCGCCAGACCCTGCGCGTTGCCCGCCTTGTCGGTGTACTCCGCGTCCTTGAAGTAGTCCCAGTTGAAGATGTGGCCGTGCAGGTCCGTCGTGCCCATCACCGTCAGGGAGTACCGCTTCGCCGGCCTCGCGGGCCTGCTGTCCGCCTCCGCCGCCTCGGCCGCCGGAGCCGCCGCGGCACCGGCCAGCGCCACCCCCGCTCCGGTCACTGCGGACTTCTTCAGGAACTTCCGACGGTTCAACGGCATGTCAGGTTCTCCTCGGCGAGTGATTGATGACGCGCGTAGATTCTGACCTGGTCATGACCGACGGCAACAGGTCCAGGAGGTTTCGATCCGGTGACCGAACCCATGAACCACGAGGCCCCCACCAGGTAAGACATGACAGAGTGGGACGTATGGACCCCGCTTCCCCGCAAGACCCCCGACCCGCCCTCCCCTACGGCACCGCCGACGCACCCCGCGTCGCCGTCCGCGGCGAAGCACACCTCGAAGTCGACCCCGAGATCGCCCGCATCGGCATCACCGTCGCCTCCCGCGGCAAGGACCGCCGCAGCGCACTCGACGACCTCACCCGCCGCAACGCCGCCGCCCTCGACCTCATCAAGTCCTACGGCGACGCCGTCGAACGCCTCGAAACCGGCGCCTTCTCCATCACCCCCGAACTCAAGGAACGAGGCCGCGGCGAACGCATCCACGCCCACCACGGCCGCGTCCACATCACCGCCGAACTCACCGACTTCACCGCCCTCGGCGAACTCACCACCCGCCTCGCCGACTTGGAACTCACCCGCGTGGACGGCCCCTGGTGGACCCTGCGCCCCGACTCACCCGCCCACCGCGAAGCCCGCCGGCAAGCCGTAAAGGAAGCCGTCCAGCGCGCCCGGGAATACGCCGACGCACTCGGCACCACACTCGCAGCCCTCGTGGAACTCGCCGACATCGGAGCCGAAGCCCCCCAGCCCTACCCGCAGACCGCCGGCGCCCGAATGCGCTCCATGGCCTACGCCGCGGAGGCCGAGGACACCGCGGCGCCCCTCGACCTCGAACCCCAACGCCAGCACGTCCACGCCCAGGTCAACGCCCGCTTTACCATGACGCCGCCGCGGCTGTAGCAGAAGGGGCTCCCGACCGACCCCCATTGCTCATCGGAGCACCCGGCCGCACAATTCAACCCTTGTCAATAGCACTTCACCCAAAGGTTGTTGAGTAGTCACGCCCGGCCAATTACCTACCAGCCGGTAAGTCATAGGCTCGAACCATGCGCCGAGCAAAGATCGTCTGTACCCTGGGCCCCGCCACCGACTCGTACGACCAGATCAAAGCGCTGGTCGACGCCGGAATGGACGTAGCCCGATTCAACCTCAGCCACGGCACCCACGCCGAGCACGAAATGCGCTACGACCACGTACGAAAGGCCTCCGACGAGACCGGCCGCAGCGTCGGAATGCTCGCCGACCTTCAAGGCCCGAAGATCCGCCTCGGCCGGTTCACCGAAGGCCCCGTACTCCTTGAACGCGGCGACACCTTCACCATCACCGTGGAAGAAAACGCCGAGGGAGACCGCCAAAGCTGCGGAACCACCTACACCGGCCTCGCCACCGACGTCACCCCCGGCGAACGCATCCTCGTCGACGACGGCAAGGTGTGCCTGGAGGTCACCGCCGTCGACGGCCCCCGCGTCCACACCACCGTCGTCGAAGGCGGCATGGTCTCCGACCACAAGGGCCTCAACCTGCCCGGAGTCGCCGTCTCCGTCCCCGCCCTCTCCGACAAGGACGAAGCGGACCTGCGATGGGCCCTGCGCGCCGGCTTCGACGTGATCGCGCTGTCCTTCGTCCGCAGCGGCCGCGACATCAAGGACGTCCACCGCATCATGGACGAGGAAGGCCGCCGCCTGCCCGTCATCGCCAAAGTGGAAAAGCCCCAGGCGGTCGACGCCATCGACGACATCGTCGCCGCCTTCGACGGCATCATGGTCGCCCGCGGCGACCTGGGCGTGGAAATGCCGCTGGAGCAGGTGCCCATCGTCCAGAAGCGTGCGATCAAACTCGCCAGGCGCAACGCCAAACCCGTCATCGTCGCCACACAGATGCTCGACTCCATGATCGACAACTCGCGTCCGACACGGGCGGAAGCCTCCGACGTCGCCAACGCGGTGATCGACGGCACCGACGCGGTGATGCTCTCCGGCGAGACCAGCGTCGGCAAATACGCCATCGAAACCGTCCGCACCATGGCGAAGATCGTCGAAGCCGCCGAGGAAGACATCCTCGCGAAGGGCCTCCCACCACTGACCGAAAGCAACAAGCCCCGCACCCAGGGCGGAGCGGTCGCCCGTGCGGCGGCCGAGATGGGCGACTTCCTCGGGGCGCGATTCCTCGTCGCCTTCACCCAGTCCGGCGACACCGCCCGCCGCCTGTCCCGCTACCGCTCCCCGATCCCCGTACTCGCCTTCACCCCCGAACAGGCCACGCGCTCCCAGCTGAGCCTGACATGGGGAGTGGAGACGTTCCTCGGCCCGAGCGTCGCATCGACGGACGCGATGGTCGACCAGGTCGACGAAGCGCTGCTCAAGTACGGCCGCTGCGAAAAGGGCGACGTCGTCATCATCACGGCCGGCTCCCCACCCGGCGTCCCCGGCTCGACCAACCTCGTCCGGGTACACCACATCGGCGAGGACGACAGCCCCAAGTAGGCGGTGGGGGTCAGTGTTTGGGGCCCACGTGGGCGTCGAGGAGAGCGACGGAGGCTTTCCGGGCGACGGAGATGTTGTACGGGTTGCCGTTCCGGGTGCAGTGCGTCCACTTGATGCCGAGCTTGTCGAGGGTGTCGGTGTAGAGCTGCCGGATGTCGTCCGACTTGTTGGTGAAGAAGTACCGGGGGTACTCGTAGCGCTTGCGCTCACCGCCGATGAGGCGGGTGGTCCAGTTGGTGATACGGCAGCCGTCGGAGTGGATGAGCCCGCGGATGAAGTCCCAGGGGTGGGCGTCGACGATCTCCTGCTGCCAGGGTTCGAGGGCGATGGTGCGCTCGTGCTTCATGCCGGGGCCGTGCTGGGGGAACAGGCACCACAAGTGCATGGAGTAGATCTTCACCTCCCAGCAGCCCTTTCGTCGGACCTTGCAGACCGAGTTGCCTGGGAACACGGAGCGCATGGCTCTCTCGCACTCGTCCATGAGTCCGGGGTGCGCCTCGGCGCAGGCGATGGACAGACTGGGTGACCGCATGGCGCGGTTCTTGATGATGTGACCGTCGCCGAGGTAGAGACCGAGCAGATAGGCGTAGGCGGGCGAGTCCAGCGTGCCGTCGCATCGTGGGCAGGGTGGTGGCGTGCGGCCGGGGCACTCGCCCCGTTTCGCTCGGTCCATGTGCTTCCAGTAGCTGACCGTTCCCAGCGGGACGTTCAGCTTCCGGGCGACGTCCGCGTTCCGCGTGCCGTTGCGCAGCAGCGTGACGGCCTTCTGTCGTACTTCAGTGCCGTGAAAATTCATGCGACCACTCTGCGTTACTGATCGTGACCACACGCAGCAAAAGACGGATGTTCACGAGAACGTGAACATCCGCTTCTGAAGTGCCCGGTGTGGGATTCGAACCCACATGCCCTAAGGCACGGTGGTTTGAGCACCGCGAGTCTGACCAGATTCCTCCAACCGGGCAGGCCGTGGAACTGCTGGGAAGTGTACCGGGTGACCGCGTGATGCTGCAGCTAGGTAGGCTCTAGGGCAGCAGCACTGCCCGGCCCGCAACAAGGAGCCCCCGTGACCGCCCCCGAGTCGCCCCAGCCCGTAGACGCGCCCGACGACGACAAGTCGCACGTGCCTCCGCTGACGACCCGCGTCGTCATCGCCGAGGACGAGGCCCTGATCCGGCTCGACCTCAAAGAGATGCTGGAGGAGGAGGGCTACACGGTCGTGGGCGAGGCCGGTGACGGTGAGCAGGCCATCGAGCTGGCCCGCGAGCACCGGCCGGACCTGGTGATTCTCGATGTGAAGATGCCCAAGCTGGACGGCATCTCCGCCGCGGAGAAGATCGCCGAGGAGCGTATCGCCCCCGTCCTGATGCTGACGGCCTTCTCTCAGCGTGACCTGGTCGAGCGGGCTCGGGACGCCGGTGCGATGGCGTATCTCGTGAAGCCGTTCAGCAAGAGTGATGTGGTTCCGGCGATCGAGATGGCCGTGTCCCGGTTCACGGAGCTGAAGGAGCTGGAGAACGAGGTCGCCGATCTCACCCAGCGTCTGGAGACCCGCAAGCTGGTGGACCGTGCGAAGTCGATCCTGCAGACGGAGTACGGCCTGACGGAGCCGGCCGCGTTCCGGTGGATCCAGAAGACGTCGATGGACCGTCGGCTGTCGATGCAGCAGGTCGCCGAGGCGGTCATTCAGGACGCCGATGAGAAGAAGGCGTCCAAGGGCTGACATCTCAGCTCCACAGCCCCACAGCCCCACCCGATCATCACGTACGAGCGAGGCCCGCGCCCCGGGACAGGGGGCGCGGGCCTCGTCGTACTGCGAAGGGTGTCGCTCAGTCCTCGCCGAGGTACGCCTTGCGTACGGACTCGTCGTGCAGCAGGTCCTGCCCGCTGCCGGAGAGGACGATGTTGCCGACCTCCATGACGTGTCCGTGGTCGGCGAGCGAGAGGGCCGCCTGGGCGTTCTGCTCGACGAGGAGGATGGTCACGCCCTGGGACTTGAGCTCGACGATGGTCGCCATGATCTTCTGCATCATGATCGGCGAGAGGCCCATGGAGGGTTCGTCGAGCATGAGCAGTTTGGGCTGGGACATGAGTGCGCGTCCCATGGCGAGCATCTGCTGCTCTCCGCCGGAGAGGGTGCCTGCGGCCTGCTTGCGGCGCTCTCCCAGGATCGGGAAGAGGTCGTAGGCGCGCTGGATGTCCTTGGCGATGCCTGCGCTGTCGCTGCGGAGGAAGGCGCCGAGGCGGAGGTTGTCCTCGATCGTCATGCGCGGGAAGATGTGCCGCCCCTCGGGGGAGTGGGCGAGGCCGAGCGAGACGATCTGGTGGGCGGGGTACTTCTTCAGCGATTTGCCGTTGAACTTGATCTGGCCGCCGACGGGCTTGAGCAGGCCGGAGAGGGTGCGCAGGGTGGTGGTCTTGCCGGCGCCGTTGGTGCCGATGAGGGTGACGACTTCGCCGGCTTCGACCTTGAAGGAGATGCCCTTGACGGCTTCGATCTTGCCGTAGGCGACGCGGAGGTCCTCGACCTCGAGGAGTGCGGTCATCGGTCGTTCTCCTTGCCGGGCGCGGCCTCGGCGGCTTCTACTTCGGCGACTTCTTCGCCGCCGGGTTCGTTTGCGAAGGGTTCGCCGAGGTAGGCGGCGATGACTCGCTCGTCGCCCTGGACGGTCGCGCTGTCGCCCTCGACGAGCTTTTCGCCCTGGACGAGGACGGAGACGCGGTCGCAGAGGTTGAAGATGAACCGCATGTCGTGCTCGATGACGAGGACGGCGATGCCCTTGTCGCGGATGGCGAAGACGAGTTCCTCGGTGGCCCGTGTCTCCTGCGGGTTCATGCCGGCGGTGGGCTCGTCGAGGAGCAGCAGGCCGGGTTCGCTGGCGAGGGCGCGTGCGATTTCGAGCTTGCGCTGCTCGCCGTAGGGGAGGTTGCGGGCGAGGTGGTCGGCCTTCTTGTCGAGGCCCACGAACTGGAGGAGTTCCATGGCGCGTTCGCGGGAGGCGCCTTCGGCTCTGTGGAAGCTGGGGAGGCGCAGGACGGCCGACCAGAAGCCTTCCTTGGTGCGGGTGTGGTGGCCGACGAGGACGTTTTCCAGGACCGTCATGTTGGCGAACAGGCGGATGTTCTGGAAGGTGCGTGCGATGCCGGCGGCGGTGACCTTGAAGGACTTGGGCGGCAGGATGTTGCCCTTGTAGCGGACTTCGCCCTCGGTGGGGATGTACAGGCCGGTGAGGCAGTTGAAGAAGGTTGTCTTGCCGGCGCCGTTGGGGCCGATGAGGCCGACGATTTCGCCGGCGTTCACGGTGAAGTCCACGTTGCGTACGGCGGTGAGGCCGCCGAAGCGCATGGTCACGCCGCGGGCGTCGAGGATGGCCTGGCCGGTGCTCGTGGTGATGGTGTCTGTCGTCATGGTGGGTCAGGCCCCCGTCTTGGTGAGCACTGTGGGCGGTTCCGCGTCTTCGTGGAACTCGAGCTGGCGGCGCCGGTTGGGGATCAGACCCTCCGGGCGGAAGCGCATCAGCAGGATGAGCGCGACGCCGAAGGCGAGGAGCTGGTAGTCGCCGAGGAACTGGAGCTTGTTGGGGATCAGGAACAGCAGGGCCGCGCCGACGAGCGGGCCGCTGATGGTGCCCATGCCGCCGAGGACGACCGCGGCGAGGAGGAAGGCGGAGTTGGGCGGGATCACTCCGGCGAAGAGGTACTGCTCCGGTGTCACGGTGTAGGTGACGTGGGCCTGGACCGTGCCGGCGAGTCCGGCGAGGGAGGCGCCGACGGCGAATGCGATGAGCTTGACGCGGAAGCCGTTGATGCCCATGGCGAGGGCGGCGGTCTCGTCCTCGCGGATGGCGACCCAGGCGCGGCCGATGCGGGAGTCGCTGCTGCGCCGGAAGACCGTGACGACGACGGCGGTGACGATCAGCATCAGGAAGAAGTAGTTCGCGAAGCGGCCGATGGTGAAGCCGCCGAAGGTGTGCACGGCTCCGAAGTCGAACCCGAGGATGTTGAGGTTCGGGATGGAGGAGATGCCGTTGGAGCCGTTGGTGAGGTCGGGGCCGGAGGTGCCGTCGAGGTTGTTGGCGGTGATCCGGAAGATCTCACCGAAGCCGAGGGTCACGATGGCCAGGTAGTCGCCGCGCAGCCGCAGGGTCGGGGCGCCGATGAGGACGCCGAAGACGAGGGAGGCGCCGGCGCCGACGAGGACGGCGGCCCAGAAGGGGAAGTGCACGTCGAACGGGGAGCTGGGGGAGCCGGAGACCAGGGCGGCGGCGTAGGCGCCGACGCCGAGGAAGGCGACGTAACCGAGGTCGAGGAGGCCGGCGAGGCCGACGACGATGTTCAGGCCGAGGGCGACGGTGGCGAAGATCAGGATGTAGACGCCGATCGTCGCGTACTGGTCGTCGGTCTGGGTGAAGGGGAACAGTGCCGCCGCGGTGAATGCGCCGCAGATGGTGATGTTCTGGTGCCGTGCGGTGATCTGGGAGGCCTGGGCGATGAGGCCGGCCTTGCTGAGGGCGGCGAAGCCGAGGCCGGCCGTGATCAGGAAGCCGATGAACAGTTCGTCGTACTCGGTGCCGATGCCGTAGGTGAAGACGGTCAGGCCGAGGGCCATGATGGCGACGATGATGAGGATCTCGACGTACGAGGGGAGCTTGCCGACGCGGCGGGGGGTGCCGGTGGCGAAGGCTGCCTTGAAGGTCGTCCACTTGTAGCCGGCCTTGTGCTTGAACAGCTCCCAGCCGGTGTCGTCGGGGTCGTACGGGTCGGGCTCGGGCCGTTCGAAGGGCAGCGCGAAGGCGCCGAGGAGGGCGGCCAGGCTGCCGATGGCGGCGAGGTAGCCGCCGGGCTCGAGGTTGACTACGCCGCCGAGGTCGAAGCTGATCGCGAGGACCGTGTACCAGGCGGTGGCGAAGGTGGCGATGGTGGCGAGCTTGATGGCTGCGTCGGGGCCGGCGGGCACGAGCCAGCCGAGGCCCTTCACGCCGTAGGCGGCCAGGCAGAAGAGGGTGGACAGGATGCCGCCGATGAGTACGAGGACCTGCAGGCCGCCCGGGTAGCCGTAGACGGTGAGGTCGCCGGGGAAGGCGGAGGTCCAGGTCCAGGCCATGAACGTGGAGATGATGGTGAGGACGCTGCCGCCGAGGGCGAGCGCGAGGCCGGCCTTCGGGGGGATGCCGATCAGGCCGGCGTGCTTGCCGGAGGTGGCGGTGGCGGTGTCGGTTGCGGTGGTCTGTGTGGTCATCGGTGTCACGCCCTGTCCGCGACGCGCTCGCCGAGCAGACCCTGTGGCCTGAACAGCAGTACGAGGATGAGGAGTACGAAGGCCCAGACGTCGGCCCAGGACTGGCTGCCGAACTGGTCCATGCCGGGGATGTCGGCGATGTAGGCGGTGGCCAGGGTCTCGGCGACACCGAGGACCAGGCCGCCGATCATGGCTCCGTAGATGTTGCCGATGCCGCCGAGGACGGCTGCGGTGAAGGCCTTCAGACCGAGGATGAAGCCCATGCGGAAGTCGATCTGGCCGTACTTCAGGCCGTACGCGACGCCGCCGATGGCGGCGAAGATCGCGCCGAGGGCGAAGGCGACCACGATGATGCGGTCGGTGTTGATGCCCATGAGCTTCGCGGTGTCCGGGTCCTGCGCGGTGGCCTGCATGCCGCGGCCGGTGCGGGTCTTCATGACGAAGTAGGCGAGGACGCCCATGCTGATGGGGGCGACGACCAGCAGGAAGATGTCACCGGTCTGGATGGTGACGTCGCCGATGTGGAAGGGGCCGCCCGGGATCTCGGGGAAGGTGAGAGCGGACTTGGCATGGGGGTACCAGGCCCATACCGCCTGCTGCAGCGCGAGGGACAGACCGATGGCGGTGATGAGGGGGGCGAGGCGTGGGGCGTTGCGGAGGGGGCGGTAGGCGAATCGTTCCGCTCCCACGGCGATGGTGGTGGAGACCAGGGCGGCGCCGATGAGCATCAGCGGCAGGGCGATCCACATGGACGTGCCATTGGGCAGGATGTACAGGTAGACCGTCAGAGCGCCGAACGCTCCGGTCATGAAGATCTCGCCGTGGGCGAAGTTGATGAGCTGGACGATGCCATAGACCATGGTGTAGCCGATGGCGACCAGGCCGTACATGGATCCTAGGAGCAGGCCGTTGACCAGCTGCTGCGGCAGTTCGTTCACCGCATGTCCTCCGAGACGGTTTCGGATGTTTCGACGGGTGGGGCCGGATGCGAGTCCGCGCGGGGCGCCAGTGGAACAGCGCCCCGCGCGGCTCAGGAGTGGTGCGGGTGTGGGTCAGCCGGTGTACGTACCGGACTTGACCGCCTTCCAGTCGCCGTTCTCGACGGCGTAGACGGTGAGCTGCTTGTTGGTGGCGTCACCGTACTCGTCGAAGGAGACCTTGCCGGTCACACCGTCGAACGAGACACCCTGCATCGCGGCCGCGACCTGGGCGCGAGCGTCGTCCGGGAGCTTGCCGTCGTTGTCCTCGACGACCTTCTTCACGGCCTCGATGATCGCCCAGGTGGAGTCGTAGGAGTAGCCGCCGTACGCCTCGTAGGCCTCCTTGTAGCCGGCGTTCTTGTAGTTGGCCACGAACTCCTTGGCGGAGGCGAGCTCCTCGACCGGGGCACCGACCGAGGTGGCCAGGTCACCGCCACCGCTGGCGCCGGCCAGCTTGATGAAGTCGGCGCTGTAGATGCCGTCACCGCCGACCAGCGGGACCTTGGCTCCGGCGGCCTTGATCTGCTTGCTGAGCGGGCCGGCCTGCGGGTACTCGCCGCCGTAGTAGACGACGTCCGCGCCGGAGTTCTTCACCTTGGTGGCGACCGCGGAGAAGTCCTTGGTGTCGGGGTTGATGTGCTCGGTGCCGACGACCGTGCCGCCGAGCTTCTTGAACTCGTCGGTGAAGGTGGCGGCCAGGCCGGCGCCGTAGGTCTTCTTGTCGTCGATGACGAAGACCTTCTTCTTCTTGGAGTCGTTGTACACGTACTGCGCGGCGAACGGGCCCTGGATGGCGTCCGTGGTCGAGGTGCGGAAGTACGACTTGTACGGGCGAGCCTTGGACGTCTGCCAGTCGGTGCCCTGGGTCAGCGCCGGGTTGGTGTTGGCCGGGGAGACCTCGACCAGCTTGGCGTCGTCGAAGACCTTCTGCATGGACTCGGCGACCGAGGAGTTCAGCGGGCCGACGACGCCGAGGACGTTCTTGTCGGCGACGAACTTGGTGGCGTTCTGCTGGCCCGAGGACGGCTGGGCCTGGTCGTCGAGCGCCTCGACCTTGAAGGTGACGCCGTCGACGACCTTCTCCTTGTTGGCCGTCTTGGCGGCGAGGTCGGCGGAGTTCTTGATGCCGAGACCCAGCGCGGAGAGGTCACCGGTCAGCGGAGCGTCGACGCCGATGGTGACGGTGGTGCCGCCGCTACCGGAGTCCGAGCCGCCGTCCTCGTCGCGCGAGCCGCAGGCGGTGAGGGTGAGCGCTCCCGCCGCCAGAGCGGCGGTGATGGCGATGAGTGAGCGTTGACGCACGATCAGTCCTTTCCCTGGCGACCCTTCCCCCTGGAAGAGGCCGAGTCTGCGCACTGGGCCGAAGTGACATTTCGGTGGCGCGGTGACTGGGCGTGACTCTAAGCGTGTGTGGGGAACATGGAGGAGGGTCTGACGGAGGCTGTGACGCTCTTGTTATGACACGTCGTAATGCAGAGCGGTGCTCGGTGGGCGGAACAGCGGAATTCAGACCGATTCGCCCTGTCCGAATAGTGAGAACTCCCAGGACCCAACCTGGGCGGATCAGGTGTGTCAGGTGTTTTGCTAATTACCCCGTGTCGTTGCTGCAGGCGACTTGTAGGGCTTCTGACAGGTCCTGTGCATAGCGCGCGCCGAGGATGTAACTCTGCACTTGTATTGCGCGACTATTACGCAGGGTTACGTCAAGGAAAGGGAGCCCCGCACTCTTCGGTGTTTTCCCGCAATCCGTCACGCGCATCGTGACAACGATCTTGCGGCTGGAGCCCGCCTTCGTGGGGAACGGGGCCTGCGGCGCCGACGTCACGGACACCCCGGCGTAGGGCTGGGCAATCCGTGTCACGGTGACCGGCGGGCCGGACGCCACGCTCAGTACCACCGCGAAGCTGAAGGTCCTCGGCCGCACTCCCATGGGCGTGGCCACCTGTTCCAGATAGGTCACGTCGACCACCTGAGCGGGGTAGGGCGCGGCGGGCGGCGGCGGCTCCTGCGGGCGGGTCGCGTAGAGGTAGCCGCCGCCGGCCAGCAGGACGGCCGCTGTCGCGGTCGTGAGGGCCGCGCGCCGGTGCAGGGAGTACCAGAGGGCGAGACGCTCGCGCGAGCGCCGTGGCGGGGGAGGGGCGCCCGGCTCGTCGGTGTCCCACGCGCGCGTGCCCTCGCCCGGCTCGACCGGGCCCACTCCGCTCACTGCCACGGCCCAGCGGTCGGAGCGCCGGTGCGGTACAGCTCCGCGCAGCCCTCACGGACCCGGCGGTCGATCAGCTCGTCCGCCGCCGCGGCTCCCCGGCGCTTCTTCTCGGCCCGTGCGGCGTCGACGACGTCCCGCAGGATCTCGTACTGCCCGTTGGACAGGCCCATCGACTGGTAGTCCCCGTAGGTGTTCTGGTCCAGCACCTCGCGTGACCAGTGGACGACGATCCGCGTGCACAGGTCCTGCGGGGGTGTGGCCGACGCGGAGGCGGAGGCGGTGGTCCCGGTGGTGGAGGCGCCCGTCGTGCCGGACTCCCCGCATCCGGCGACCAAGGTGCCCGTCACGAGCATCAGCACGAGCCCGAATCCGAGCACGGCCCCCGGCCGGGGGGCGCTTCCCGTTTCCATGACCACGACGCTAGGGCCTGCGCGGCTGATCGGGCCAGAGGCGGCACGCGTCGGCACGGGTCACAGCGGGTTGTGCGCTGCCCCTGGCGGGGGTGCTTGGAGTTTCCGCGGGCGAGGTGGACGGGAGAGGCCCGCGTGCGCCCGCCCCCGCCCGTCGGTGTTCGGTCAGCCCGCCGCGCGTACCCGCTCCTCGTCGGCCGGGCCCACGTCCCGCAGGAGGCAGGTGAGCCGGGCGCTGCACACGCGTCGGCCCTGCTCGTCGCTGACCACGATCTCGTACGTCGCCGTGGACCGCCCCCGGTGCAGGGGCGTGGCCACCCCGGTGACAAGGCCGGAGCGCACCCCGCGGTGGTGGGTGCAGTTCAGGTCGACCCCGACGGCGATCTTGGAGCTGCCTCCGTGCAGCATCGAGCCGATCGAGCCGAGCGTCTCCGCCAGCACCGCGGAGGCCCCTCCGTGCAGCAGCCCGTACGGCTGGGTGTTGCCCTCCACCGGCATCGTGCCGACGACCCGGTCCGCGGAGGCCTCCACGATCTGCACGCCCATGCGGGTCCCGAGGTGGCCCGCGGAGAACAGGCCCAGGAGGTCGACGCCGAGCGCGGCGTACTCGTCGATGACCTCTTGCGGGAACTTCACGTGCTGCTGCTCGCCCATGCGCCGGGGCTCCGTTCGTCTTGACCAGTACGACTCCTGGCTGAGCAAACGCTCAGTCGGCAGCCGATTGTTCCAGACGCACCACGACGGACTTGCTGGCCGGGGTGTTGCTGGTGTCGGCCGTGGCGTCCAGAGGAACCAGCACATTGGTCTCCGGGTAGTACGCGGCCGCGCAGCCCCGCGCCGTCGGATAGAACACCACCCGGAAACCGGGTGCCCGCCGCTCCACGCCGTCCTTCCACTCGCCGACCAGGTCGACGTACGAGCCGTCGGCGACCTTGAGCGTCCTCGCGTCCTCGGGGTTCACCAGGACCACCCGGCGGCCGTTCCTGATGCCCCGGTAGCGGTCGTCGAGGCCGTAGATCGTGGTGTTGTACTGGTCGTGCGAGCGCAGCGTCTGCAGGAGGAGGCGGCCTTCGGGCAGCGTGGGGTACTCGACCGCTGCGGCGGTGAAGTTCGCCTTGCCGGTGGCCGTCGGGAAGCGGCGCTCGTCGCGTGGGGCGTGCGGCAGGGTGAAGCCGCCGGGGCGGCCCACGCGTGCGTTGAAGTCCTCGAACCCGGGGATCACGCGCGCGATGCGGTCACGGATCGCCGCGTAGTCCTGCTCGAACTCCTCCCAGGGGACCTTGCTGTCCTCGCCGAGCACCCGCCGGGCCAGTCGGCAGACGATGGCCGGCTCGGACAGCAGCTGCGCGCTCGCGGGCTCCAGACGGCCGCGGGAGGCGTGCACCATGCCCATGGAGTCCTCGACCGTCACGAACTGCTCCGTGCTGCTCCCGTTCGGGCCGGCCTGCACGTCGCGCTCCGTGCGGCCGAGGGTCGGCAGGATCAGCGCACGCGCGCCCGTGACGGCGTGCGAGCGGTTGAGCTTCGTCGACACATGCACGGTCAGCCTGGCCCGCCGCATGGCCGCCTCGGTGACCTCCGTGTCGGGGGAGGCGGAGACGAAGTTGCCGCCCATGGCGAAGAAGACCTTCGCCTCGCCGTCGCGCAGGGCGCGGATGGCCTGCACGACGTCGTAGCCGTGCTCGCGCGGGGGAGCGAAGCCGAACTCCTTCTCCAGGGCGTCCAGGAACGCGGGGGCGGGCCGCTCGAAGATGCCCATCGTGCGGTCGCCCTGCACGTTGGAGTGGCCGCGCACCGGGCACACGCCCGCGCCCGGACGGCCGATGTTGCCGCGCAGGAGAAGGAAGTTGACCACCTCGCGGATGGTCGGCACGGAGTGCTTGTGCTGGGTCAGGCCCATCGCCCAGCACACGATGGTGCGCTGCGAGGCGAGGACCATCCGCAGGGCTTCCTCGATCTGCCGCCGGGACAGACCGGTCGCCGTGAGCGTCTCGTCCCAGTCGGCCGCGCGGGCGGCCGCCGCGAACTCCTCGTAGCCATGGGTGTGTTCGCGGACGAACTCCTCGTCGACCGCGCCCTCCGTCTCCAGGACCAGCTTGTTCAGGAGGCGGAAGAGAGCCTGGTCGCCGCCGATGCGGATCTGCAGGAACAGGTCGGTCAGCGCGGCACCGGCGGTGAGGCCCTTGGGGGTCTGCGGGTTCTTGAAGCGCTCCAGGCCCGCCTCGGGGAGCGGGTTGACGCTGATGATCCGCGCCCCGTTCGCCTTGGCCTTCTCCAGCGCGGAGAGCATCCGCGGATGGTTGGTGCCGGGGTTCTGACCGGCGACGATGATCAGGTCGGCCTTGTAGAGGTCCTCCAGCAGCACGCTGCCCTTGCCGATGCCGATCGTCTCCGACAGGGCCGAGCCGGACGACTCGTGGCACATGTTCGAGCAGTCGGGCAGGTTGTTGGTGCCCAGCTCGCGCGCGAACAGCTGATAGAGGAAGGCGGCCTCGTTGCTGGTGCGTCCGGAGGTGTAGAAGACGGCCTCGTCGGGGGAGCCGAGGGCGGCGATCTCCTCGGCGACGATGTCGAAGGCACGCTCCCAGCTCACCGGCTCGTAGTGCTCCGCCCCCTCGGGGAGGTACACGGGGTGCGTCAGCCGGCCCTGCTGGCCCAGCCAGTAGCCGCTGCGGCCGGCAAGGCCCGCCACGGAGTGCTCGGCGAAGAACTCCGGGGTCACCCGGCGCAGGGTCGCCTCCTCGGCGACCGCCTTGGCGCCGTTCTCGCAGAACTCCGCCGCGTGCCGGTGGTCCGGCTCCGGCCAGGCGCAGCCCGGGCAGTCGAAGCCGTCCTTCTGGTTGACCCGCAGCAGGGTCAGCGCGGTGCGCTTCACACCCATCTGCTGGTGGGCCATGCGCAGGCTGTGTCCGATGGCCGTGAGCCCGGCGGCCGCGTGCTTGGGTCCGGCGACCTGCGGCGCGTCCTGAACCGGATCGCCCTTGGGCGGCTTCGTTGCCATGCCCAGCTCCCCTTCCACTGCCTGTGCGCTGTGTGCTGTGTGCTCCGGGGACACCCGCGGCCCCGGCGTCTTCGATCCTCGCACGCGGCTGTGACAACGATCGAGGCCGGGAGCGAGCCGCGGTTCTTTCCACCACGGTGTGGGCCGACCGTGGCGGCGGAGTCCGGCGGTGCCGAAGCGACCGGGACCCCGGCTGTCAGTGGCACGTGGCAGGATCGGGGTCGTGGCAGAGACAGCATCGAAGAAGACCAACACCCCCGGCGACGGCCGCCCGCGGCTGATGCTCATGGACGGGCACTCGCTTGCCTACCGCGCGTTCTTCGCGCTGCCCGCGGAGAACTTCACGACCGCGACGGGCCAGCCGACGAACGCGATCTACGGCTTCGCGTCGATGCTGGCCAACACGCTGCGCGACGAGTCGCCCACGCACTTCGCGGTGGCCTTCGACGTGTCCCGCAAGACGTGGCGCTCCGAGGAGTTCACGGAGTACAAGGCCAACCGCTCCAAGACCCCGGACGAGTTCAAGGGCCAGGTCGAGCTGATCGGCGAACTCCTCGACGCGATGCACGTCTCCCGCTTCGCCGTCGACGGCTACGAGGCGGACGACGTCATCGCCACCCTCGCCACCCAGGCCGAGGCCGCGGGCTTCGAGGTGCTGATCGTCACCGGCGACCGGGACTCCTTCCAGCTGGTGTCCGAGCACACCACGGTGCTGTACCCGACCAAGGGTGTCTCGGAGCTGACCCGGTTCACCCCGGAGAAGGTCTTCGAGAAGTACGGGTTGACGCCCGCCCAGTACCCCGACTTCGCGGCGCTGCGCGGCGACCCGTCCGACAACCTCCCGGGCATCCCCGGCGTCGGCGAGAAGACGGCCGCGAAGTGGATCAACCAGTTCGGGTCGTTCGCGGACCTCGTCGAGCGCGTCGACGAGGTCAAGGGCAAAGCCGGGCAGAACCTGCGCGACCACCTGGAGGCCGTCAAGCTCAACCGGCGGCTGACCGAACTGGAGCGGCAGGTGGAGCTGCCCCGGACGGTCGCGGACCTGGGGCGCGCCGCGTACGACCGCAAGGGCGTCGCGATGGTCCTCGACACCCTGGAGATCAGGAACCCCTCGCTGCGCGAGCGGCTGTTCGCGGTCGACCCCGGCGCCGAACAGGCCGAGGAGACCCCGGTCGTCGCGGACGGCATCGAACTGGACGGCCGCGTGCTCGGCACCGGCGAGCTGGCCCCCTGGCTCGCCGAGCACGGCACGCAGGTCCTCGGCGTCGCCACCGTCGACTCCTGGGCGCTCGGCACGGGCTCGGTGGCCGAGGTCGCCCTCGCCGCGGCCGGCGGAGCCGCCGCCTGGTTCGACCCCGCCGAACTGGACGAGGCCGACGAGAAGGCGTTCGCGGCCTGGCTGGCCGACGAGAACAAGCCGAAGGTGCTGCACAACGCCAAGGGCGTGATGCGGGTCGCCCCCGAGCACGGCTGGAGCGTCGCCGGCGTCACCATGGACACCGCGCTCGCCGCCTACCTGGTCAAGCCCGGCCGCCGTTCCTTCGACCTGGACGCGCTGTCGCTGGAGTATCTGCACCGCGAGCTGGCCCCCGCCGCCGCGGCCGACGGCCAGCTCGCCTTCGGCGCCGACGACGGCGCGGAGGCCGAGGCCCTGATGATCCAGGCCCGGGCCGTGCTCGACCTGGGCCAGGCCTTCGAGGGCCGCCTCCAGGAAGTCGGCGCGGCGGACCTGCTGCGCGACGTGGAACTGCCCACCTCCGCCCTGCTGGCCCGGATGGAGCGGCCCGGCATCGCGGCCGACAGGAACCACCTGGAGGCCATGGAGCAGATGTTCGCGGGCGCCGTCCAGCAGGCGGTGAAGGAGGCCCACGCGGCGGCAGGGCGCGATTTCAACCTGGGCTCGCCCAAGCAGCTCCAGGAGGTCCTGTTCGGCGAGCTGGCCCTGCCCAGGACGAAGAAGACCAAGACGGGGTACACGACCGACGCCGACGCCCTGGCCTGGCTGGCCGGCCAGACCGACAACGAACTGCCGGTCATCATGCTCCGCCACCGTGAGCAGGCGAAGCTGCGCGTCACCGTCGAGGGTCTGATCAAGACCATCGCGGCGGACGGCCGTATCCACACCACGTTCAACCAGACCGTCGCCGCGACCGGCCGTCTGTCCTCGACCGACCCCAACCTGCAGAACATCCCCGTCCGCACGGACGAGGGACGGGCCATCCGCCGCGGCTTCGTGGTGGGCGAGGGCTTCGAATCCCTGATGACGGCGGACTACAGCCAGATCGAACTGCGGGTGATGGCCCACCTGTCCGAGGACGCGGGCCTGATCGAGGCGTTCACCTCCGGCGAGGACCTGCACACCACGGCGGCCTCCCAGGTGTTCGCGGTCGAGCCGTCAGCCGTGGACGCGGAGATGCGGCGCAAGATCAAGGCGATGTCGTACGGCCTGGCCTACGGTCTGTCGGCCTTCGGCCTCTCCCAGCAGCTGAACATCGAGGCGGCCGAGGCCCGCGCCCTGATGGACGCCTACTTCGAGCGCTTCGGCGGAGTCCGGGACTATCTGCGCCGGGCCGTCGACGAGGCACGGGCGACGGGCTACACGGCGACGCTGTTCGGCCGCCGCCGCTATCTCCCCGACCTCAACAGCGACAACCGCCAGCGTCGCGAGGCGGCCGAGCGCATGGCTCTCAACGCTCCCATCCAGGGCACGGCGGCGGACATCGTCAAGATCGCCATGCTCAAGGTGGACCGTGCGCTGCGGGAGGCGGACCTGAAGTCCCGGATGCTCCTCCAGGTCCACGACGAAATCGTCCTGGAGATCGCCCCCGGCGAGCGCGCGGCCACGGAGGAACTGGTCCGCCGGGAAATGACCAACGCGGTCCACCTGCGAGCTCCCTTGGACGTGTCCGTGGGCTCGGGCCGGGACTGGGAGTCAGCAGCACACTAGCCAACGGCGGTCAGGCGGGGGGCGTGCGTGGAGCCCACGGCGCCACAGGACGCCCTCCGCCGCAAGATCGTGCAACGGCAAGCAACGACCACGGTGCCATTGCCGATGCCGGCACCTGCTTCCGCCGCAACGGCGAGCAACCGCCACGGTGTGCTCCAGCGCCGAACCAGCCGGAACCCCGACTCCCGACTCCCGACCTCGACTCCCGCCCCGGCCCTCCCCGGGCCACACCCCGCCCAACCCCCGCCCGCCCCCCACCCCCCGGAGGGCCCCTCACTCGCGTGGCCCCCGCCAACACGCGCCCCGCCCCCGCAGCCCGTAAGGATGCGGGCATGGGTATACGCATGCTCCACCGCCGGACGGCCCCCGTACGGGCGCAAGCGCAGTCGAGCACCACGGCGACCCGCTCCACGCCGCTCCCGGCCTTCGCCATCGACGCGAGCCACGCCCGCACCCCCGGAGGAACTCGCACCCGCATCCGGCGATTCACGACGGTCAACTCGGCTCAAATGCGCTGCACCCGCATGATCGGGCGCTGTCGCGACTACCTCGCCCGCCTCGTCACCCGGCTCCCACACCCCCGCCGCCACCGAGCCCCTTGCACAGGCCACCCCCGTCAGTGAGCCGCCGAAGGGTCTCCGCCATCGTCGGTGAGCCGCTGGATGGCATCCGCGTCCCCGCCGGTGAGCCACCGAAGGGTCTCCGCCATCGTCGGTGAGCCGCTGGATGCCATCCGCGTCCCCGCCGGTGAGCCGCTGGAGGTCTCCGCCCCAATTGCCGTCAGTGCGCGCCGGACGGTCTCCACCCCCGTCAGTGAACCGCCGGACGGCTACCGCTGCGCTCCCGGTCCGCTTCCGTCGAAGTGCTGCCTGCCCGGGCCGGACGCCACACCCTGACCCCCACGGCGTACAGCACCCCGCCCAGCACCAGACCCGCGCCCGCCCCGAAGCACAGCGTCGGTATCAGCTCCCAGGGCCTGGCCCTGGACCCCCAGTACTCCCACCACCGCGACGCCCGCTCCACGGCCCCGACCACCACGCAGCCGCCGATCACGGCACCGGCCGGCCACCGGTCCCGTACCGACAACTCCGCGACCCCCGCGGGGTCCGCCGCGGGCGCCCGCCGCAGTGCGCGCATCACGAACACGGCGATGACGACAGCGGCGACCGCGGAACTGCCGTACTGCAGGTACCAGTACAGAGGGGAGCCCGCCACCGTCTGGCCGAGGACGGGGAACACCCGCATGCCCCACCGGTCGAGATGTGTGAACGCGTCCCACACGACGTGTGTCAACGCGCCGAGCGCGGCGGAGACATACCACCAGGCCACCGAGGACAGCCGCACGCGCGCGCGTGGCGCCCCGCAGCGCAAGAGCGCGGCCGGACGCCCCTGCCGGGCCCGCGGCAACAGCGCGACCAGCGGTTCGCGCACCAGCAGCCACAGTCCCACCAGCGCCCAGGCGACGAGCACATCGACGGTGAACACGCCGGTGAACGAGTGCGTGAAGTCCCCGAACTCCATCGCCCCGGACAGGACGCTCGCCGCGAAGTAGGTCATGTCGGGCGAGAAGGAACCCGCCACGAGCGCGGTCGGTACCAGCCGGCCCCGGCCGGTTCCGTCGGTGCGCACGCCGGGCAGCACAGCCGCCGCATGGCTGAGGGTGAACGGCAAAAGGGCTCCTCGTCGCGGACGTCGGCCGGACGGTCGGCCGGGTGATCGGATCGGTTCAGTATGCAGGGACGCCGTCCAGTCCAACGAGACATGGCCGACCGGTGAAATCCGGACGCGAACAGGTGCCCGTGCCAACGTAGTTGTCGTGGTTGTCGTAGGGTCACTTGGGTGCCCGCGCTGGGCAGTGCGTCGAACAGACGAACAAAGCACTCAAATGAACCGCGAGGGCAACCAGCACCGCGAGCCGATCGTCACAACGGGCGAGCACAGCAGACAGAGACGGGCGCTCGGGCGTCCACGGGGAGGGGTTCACTCTATGGCGGCGCAATTCGGCGGCAGGCTGCGCAAGGGAGCGGCGACCACCGCCGTGGCCGCAGCCGCGGTCGCGGCCCTGTCGGCGTCCCAGGCTCCCGGAGTGACGGTCGACGACAGCGGCAGACAGGCCGGCGGCGCCCGGTCCGCCTCCGAGGCGATCCCCGAGGACAGCGGAGCGACCGGCAACTCGCCGTACTACACGGACCTGCCGCCCCTCAGCAGCCCGAACCCCTCGCCGTCCGCCGGCACCTCCGTCTCCCAGTCCGACGCCGAGGCGGGCATCCCCGCGACGGTCCTCGACGCCTACAAGAAGGCCGAGTCGGCGATGCGGGAGGCGAAGCCCGGCTGCAACCTGCCCTGGGAGCTCCTCGCCGCCATCGGCAACGTCGAGTCCGGCCAGGCCCGCGGCGGCCGCGTCGACGCGAATGGCACGACGCTCACCCCGATCCTCGGCCCGCAGCTCGACGGCAACGGCTTCGCCCTCATCAAGGACACCGACAACGGCGCCTACGACGGCAACAGCACATACGACCAGGCCGTCGGGCCCATGCAGTTCATCCCCTCCACCTGGAGGTGGGCGGGCCGCGACGGCAACGACGACGGCGAGAAGGACCCCAACAACGTCTACGACGCCGCCCTCGCCGCCGCCCACTACCTTTGCCGCTACGACTGGGACCTGTCCACCCAGGCCGACCTCGACCGGGCGATCCTCAGCTACAACAACTCCCAGGACTACCTGAACACCGTCCTGAGGTGGCTGGAGTACTACCGCAAGGGCACCCACGAGATCCCGGACGGCACCGGCACCATCCCCTCGGGCCGCAGCGACGACGACGCGGGCGCGAGCCCCGACCCATCGTCCCCGCCCTCGGACAAGCCCCGCCACCACAAGCCCGGCGGCGGTCCCGACACCCCGAGCCCGAAGCCGCCCAGCTCCCCGGGCACACCGCAGGCGCCGCAGACTCCCACCGACACGGTGGACCACCTGGAGGACGCGGGCACCGCGAAGCTCACGGCGACGGCGGGCGACACCTTCGCCAAGAAGATCAGCACCCGCGCCGAGACCAAGGCCGGCAGGACCGTCGCCAAGGTCAGGCTCCGCTTCACCATCGTCGGCGACACCGACACCACCTTCGCCGGTGGCGAGAGCGTCGCCACGGTCGTCACCAACGGCTCCGGCGTGGCCGTGGCACCCGCACTGCAGGCCGGTGAGAAGACGGGCGACTTCACCGTCCGCGTCAGCGTCGCCGGCCGTACGGTCAAGGGACTCGACTACGCCGCCACCGTCACCGAGCGTGTCGCGGACGCCCTCGCCCGTACCAGCGAGACCGCGCTGACCTGCACCCCGGGCGGCGAGTTCGCGGACCCGGTCGAGGTGAAGGCCACCTACCAGGGCGCCGTCGCGGACAAGGTCGCGGCCTCCGCCACGCTCGTCAAGTCGGCCGACGACGCGACCGAGAACGACAAGGGCCCCTACTTCAAGGACGCGGACGGCAAGGCCGTACGCACCCTGACGGGTCTGGTGACGGACGCGAACGGCCTGCTGAAGCTGCCGAAGCTGTACGCCGACGACACCACCGGCACGTTCCTGCTCCGCATCACCACCGCGGGCGGCGCGACGCTGACGGTCGAACTGACCGTGGCCGCGGCCCCGATGCCGTCGCCCAGCGCGTCGTCCAGCCCCAGCACGTCGCCCAGCCCCACCGCCTAGTACCCGCGGTTTCCGTACGACAACGGCGGCGCTCCTCCCCGGCTGCACGGGAGAGGAGCGCCGCCGTTGTGTGCGCGACGTGTTCTCATCTCGCCCGCCCGTTGCTACGGTGCCGGATCTGACGCCCCATCAGTACGCCCCGTCGGGAGGCCGGCATGCGCGCCCTGATCGCCGCCGCGACCGGACTCGCTCTCGCGTTCGCTCTGGTCCTCACGCTCACCGCCCTCGGGACACCGACGGGAAAGACGTCTCCGAAGCCACTGCTGACGACGGTGCCCGCACATCCGTGACCGCCCGTCAGGTCCGCCCGGGAAGGAGGTCGAGATGCGCCGCAAGGTCAGTCTGATCCTGCTCGCCTTCGCCGTGTTCTTCGCCACGCTGTCCCCGCTGCTGCGCTGGTACGCCTTCCCGCGCCTCGTCAAGATCCCCGCCAACCAGTACCAGGACATGGTCCTGGAGGCGAAGGACGCCACCCTCCTCGACTACGGCACGATGAAGGCGGAAAAGGTCTCCAAGATCACCATCGTGCAGACCCTCAAGGGCAATGTGGAGGCCTCCGAGCAGATCGAGAAGACCGCGGGCCGGGACGTGGTGGTCTGGGACAGCCTGTCCTACGCCCAGGGCCCCGACGGCAAGATGGTCGCCAGTATCCCCGAGCGCTACATCTTCGACGCCCACACCCAGGAGCCCGTCCACGCCAAGGGCGAGATGGTCGACGGCGACGCGGTCGAACGGCAGGGCATCGAGTTCAAGTGGCCCTTCCTGACGGAGAAACGGGACTACGAGTACTTCGACGCGCAGGCGCGCGTGACGGCCCCCATCCACTACAAGGGCACCCAGGACTTCCGCGGTATCGAGGTCTACTACTTCGAGCAGACCATCGACTGGACCAAGGTCCCGTTCCCCAGGACCATGCCCGTCGAGGGCATCACCCGCGAGTCCGTCGCCAGGACCGGCACCACCCGCTGGTACACCACGGTCCGCAAGTTCTGGGTCGAACCGGTCACCGGTGCCCCGGTCTACGGCGAGGAGATCCACAAGGAGGAGCTGCGCGGCGGCTCGCTGCTCGGCGGCCGCGAGAAGGTGACGGCGTTCGCCGGCCACGCGAAGATGCGCGAGGACTACGTCGAACACACCGTGGCCCTGGTCGAGTCGAACCGCACCCTGGTCCTGCTGATGACGTCCTACCTGCCGTGGGGCTTCCTGGCCCTGGGCATCCTGCTGCTGTCCCTCTCCCTCTACCTGGAGGCGCGCGGCCGCCCCGGCGACCCGGCTCCCGCGCGGACGACGACGGAACCCGATCCGGTCACCGCCTGAGGCGGGCGTTGGTGTGCCGCGTCGGCTCGGCGCCGGCCGGGTCCTCGGGCCACGGATGCTTCGGATACCGGCCGCGCAGCTCGGCCCGTACGTCCTTGTAGCCGGCCCGCCAGAAGGAGGCGAGGTCGGAGGTCACGGCGACGGGACGGCCGGCGGGGGAGAGGAGATGGACGAGGACGGGCACCCCCGCCACGGCCGGTGACTCGTGCAGCCCGAACAGCTCCTGCAACTTGACCGCGAGAACGGGCTGTTCGGGGTTGGAGTAGTCGATCCGGATTCTGGACCCACTGGGTACGGTGATCCGCTCGGGCGCCAGTTCGTCGAGCCGGACCGCCTCCCCCGAGGCCCACGGCAGCAGCCGGGCCAGCCCCTCACCGGCGTCGATCCGCGCGAGGTCGGCGCGCCGCCGGGACCGTCCGAGCTCGGGCTCCAGCCACTCGTCCACGCGCGCGTGGAGGGCTTCCTCGGACACATCGGGCCAGGGATCGCCGAGGCGCATCCGCAGAAAGGCGAGCCGCTTCCGCAGTACGCCCGCCTCGGCCGACCACCGCAGCAGCCGGAGTCCCTCCTGCCGCAGCCCGTCGAGAAGGGCATCGCGTACGAGGGCGGGGTCGGCGTCCTTGAGCGGCCGCACCCCCAGTTCCACCGCCCCGAGCCGCTCCACCCGCCGCGCGACGACGTCCCCGCCGGCCCAGTGGACCTCGTCCCGCTCCTCCAGCAGTGCCCCGGCCGCATTCCGCGCGACCTCCTCGTCGACGACCGCCCCGAGCTGCACACGCGCGTGCCCCTTCCCGACGGGCCGGTCGGCCGCGGCGACCGCGATCCAGGGCGCACCGAGCAGCCCCGTGCCCTCGCGGACCTCGGCGCGGGTCCCGGAGACCATCAGATAGGAACCGCCGTCGGCTCTGGCGAGTCGCTCGGGGAAGGCGAGGGCGGCGACGAGCCCGACGACGCCTTCGTCGCGCTCGCGGCCACGGGCGGGCGGGTGGGACATCTCCGTTGCGACGGCCCGCAGGCGCCGAACTTCCGCCCGCCACCGCCCCGCATAGGCGTCGCCTCCACGCCGCGCGGCCCGCCAGCAGGCCGCCAGGTCATCCCCGTACTCCCGCGGTACCTCTTCACTCAACAGCGCGACAACCTCCGCGGCGCGGTCCGCACCGACCAACGACGCCGCATCCAGCAAGGCCCGCCCCAGCCGAGGATGCAGCCCCGACCTCGCGAGACGCACCCCCCGTTCCGTGGCCCGCCCGACGGAGTCGACCGCCCCGATCGCCGACAGCACCTCCCGTGCCGCCGCCATCGCCCCGCCCGGCGGCGGATCCAGCAGCGCCAGGCCGGACGCCTCCGGATCGCCCCAGCACGCCGTCTGCAGGGCGAACGCCGTCAGATCGGCCACCTTGATCTCCGGGGCCGGGAAACGCGGCAGACGAGGGTCCTCGGCCTCCGCCCAGCACCGGTACACCACACCCGGCGCCTCACGCCCCGCCCGCCCGGCGCGTTGCCGCCCCGCCGCCTGCGAGGCCCGTACCGTCGTCAGCGCGCTCAGCCCGCGCGCGTGGTCGACCCGAGGCTCCCTGGCGAGCCCCGAGTCCACCACGATGCGCACCCCCGGCACGGTCAGCGACGACTCGGCCACCGAGGTCGCCAGCACCACCCGCCGCCGCTCCCCGGGGGCGAGCACCGCGTCCTGCACGGCCGCCGGCGCCCGCCCGTGGACCTGGAGCACGTCCACATCCCCGAGATCCCCCATCTGCCCGGCGACCCGGGCGATCTCACCCACGCCCGGAAGGAAACAGAGCACGTCCCCGTCGTGCCCGGCCAGGGCCCGCCGTACCACCGACGCCACATGGGTCAGCAGCACGGGGTCCACGCGCATACCGTGCGGCGGCCGTACCGGACGGGCGGGTGGCGCCCAGACCACCTCGACGTCGTACGAGGCCCCCTGCGCCTCGACCACGGGCGCGCCGCCGAGCAGCCGCGCCCACCCCTGGGCGTCGGTCGTCGCCGACGCGGCCACGAGCCGCAGCTCGGGGCGCAGCGTCTCGCGCACGTCCCACAGGAACGCGGCCACCGTGTCCGCGTCCAGATGACGCTCGTGGCACTCGTCGAGCACCGCCACGTCGACACCCGAGAGCTCCTGGTCGCGCTGGAGCCGTTGCAGCAGCACACCGGTGGTGACGACCTCCACGCGCGCGTGCCGCCCGACGACACGCTCACCCCGCACGGTGTAGCCGACGCTCTCGCCGGGCTTCTCGCCGAGCAGCCACGCCATCCGCCGGGCAGCCGCCCGCGCCGCGATCCGCCGCGGCTCGGCCACCACCACCCGCCGTGCCGGACCCTCGCCCAGCAGACCGGCCAGCGCAAGCGGCACGAGGGTCGTCTTGCCCGTGCCCGGCGGCGCCACGAGGACCGCAGTGCCGTGTCCCTCCAGCGCGGCGCTCAGAGCGGGCAGCGCACCTCGTACGGGCAGGGAGTCCAGGGCGTCGTAACGGATCACGCCCCCAGTGTCGTACGACGGCGAGAACGGCCCTAAGTGCGCGTGCCTCAGTCCCGTTCACACACGAAGACGGCCGTTCCCGGGATCAGGTTCCCCCGCAGCGGCGACCAGCCGCCCCACTCCGCGGTGTTCCAGGCCGGCCACTCCGGCTCGACCAGGTCCACGAGTGCGAAGCCCGCCGCGACGATGTCCCGGACACGGTCGCCGATCGTCCTGTGGTGCTCGACGTACACCGCGCGGCCGTCCTCGTCCTGCTCGACGTACGGCGTGCGGTCGAAGTACGAGGCGGCCACCGACAGCCCCTCCGGGCCCGGCTCGTCCGGGAACGCCCAGCGGATCGGATGCGTCACGGAGAACACGAAGCGGCCGCCCGGCCGCAGCACGCGGCGCACCTCCCGCAGGACATGCACCGGGTCCGCGACGAAGGGCAGCGCACCGTACGCCGAGCACGCCAGGTCGAAGGAGCCGTCCGCGAACGGCAGGGCGCCCGCGTCCGCCTGGACGAGCGGGAAGGCGCCCCCGATGCGCAGGGCGTGCTGGAGCTGACGGTGGGAGAGGTCCAGGGCGACCGGGCGGGCGCCCTGGCCGGCCAGCCAGCGCGAGCACTGGGCCGCACCGGCGCCGATCTCCAGGACGTCCTTCCCCTTCAGCTCCTCGGGCGGGCCGAGCAGCTCGGCCTCCACCTCGTCGAGGCCCTCGGGACCCCACACAAAACGGTCGTCGCCGAGGAACGTGCCGTGCTCGACCTGGTACTCGTCCGCGTTGCGGTCCCACCAGCCCCGGTTGGCCCGGGCGCTCTCCGCGACACCTGCGTCGCGTCGGGTGGCTTCCGGTTCGAACGCTTCGGACTCTTGGATGATCGGCTCCCTCGTCGTACTCTTCCGTCACCTCTCCGGTGGCCGCCCCGGCGGCGTCACTGAAGGGGTGGCTCAGGCTTGCGTGGCCTGGTGAGACTTGTTTTGTGCCGGGTATGCGGCGATCCGCCCCGGGTGTGCGCCTTCGCGCATTGACCCTGTCCGGCTGCCCCCGTATGCTACAAGTTGCGCTGCGGGCCTGCGCTCCTCAGACGTAGCAGGCTGCGCTCGCATCTGTTGTATGTCCCCTCGGTTGTCGAGGCGCCATCACCAGTCTCTGGTGGGGCGCTTCCTTGGCTGTCCGGCTTCTGCAGAGCGAAACGGGCTCCCGGCGTAAGCAGTGCCTACGACTTCAATGTCCGTACCGGAGCCCTTTCCCACATGACGAGCAGCACCGAGACCACCGCCACCACCCCGCAGGTAGCGGTCAACGACATCGGTAACGAGGAAGCCTTCCTCGCCGCGATCGACGAGACGATCAAGTACTTCAACGACGGCGACATCGTCGACGGCGTCATCGTGAAGGTCGACCGGGACGAGGTCCTGCTCGACATCGGTTACAAGACCGAAGGTGTCATCCCGAGCCGCGAGCTCTCGATCAAGCACGACGTCGACCCCAACGAGGTCGTCGCCGTCGGTGACGAGATCGAGGCCCTGGTCCTCCAGAAGGAGGACAAGGAAGGCCGCCTGATCCTCTCGAAGAAGCGCGCCCAGTACGAGCGTGCCTGGGGCACCATCGAGAAGATCAAGGAAGAGGACGGCATCGTCACCGGTACCGTCATCGAGGTCGTCAAGGGTGGTCTCATCCTCGACATCGGCCTCCGTGGCTTCCTCCCGGCCTCCCTGGTCGAGATGCGCCGCGTCCGCGACCTCCAGCCCTACGTGGGCAAGGAGCTCGAGGCCAAGATCATCGAGCTGGACAAGAACCGCAACAACGTGGTCCTGTCCCGCCGCGCCTGGCTGGAGCAGACCCAGTCCGAGGTCCGCCAGACGTTCCTCACGACCCTTCAGAAGGGTCAGGTCCGCTCCGGCGTCGTCTCCTCGATCGTCAACTTCGGTGCCTTCGTGGACCTGGGTGGCGTCGACGGTCTGGTCCACGTCTCCGAGCTGTCCTGGAAGCACATCGACCACCCGTCCGAGGTTGTCGAGGTCGGCCAGGAGGTCACCGTCGAGGTTCTCGACGTCGACATGGACCGCGAGCGTGTCTCCCTGTCGCTGAAGGCGACCCAGGAAGACCCGTGGCAGCAGTTCGCCCGCACCCACCAGATCGGCCAGGTCGTCCCCGGCAAGGTCACCAAGCTGGTTCCGTTCGGTGCGTTCGTCCGCGTCGACGAGGGCATCGAGGGTCTGGTCCACATCTCCGAGCTGGCCGAGCGCCACGTGGAGATCCCGGAGCAGGTCGTCCAGGTCAACGACGAGATCTTCGTCAAGGTCATCGACATCGACCTCGAGCGTCGCCGGATCTCGCTGTCCCTCAAGCAGGCCAACGAGTCCTTCGGTGCCGACCCGGCGTCGGTCGAGTTCGACCCGACCCTGTACGGCATGGCCGCGTCCTACGACGACCAGGGCAACTACATCTACCCCGAGGGCTTCGACCCCGAGACCAACGACTGGCTCGAGGGCTACGAGAAGCAGCGCGAGGAGTGGGAGCGCCAGTACGCCGAGGCGCAGCAGCGCTTCGAGCAGCACCAGCAGCAGGTCATCAAGTCCCGCGAGGCCGATGCTGCCGCTGCCGCCGAGGGTGGCGAGGCCGCCGCTCCGGCCGCGAACGGCGGTTCGTACTCCTCCGAGGGCCCGGACAACTCCGGTGCGCTGGCCTCGGACGAGGCGCTCGCGGCGCTGCGCGAGAAGCTGGCGGGCGGCCAGAGCTGAACGCCTGCCGCTGAGGCTTAGTCGGTAACTGAGGGGCCGTACCTTTCGAGGTGCGGCCCCTCAGCTGTGCCCTGACACGTCGTTCGGCCGCGGGCCGTGGGGGCCGGTCACGCAGTTCCCCGAGCCCCTGAAGGGCGCCGTTCCCGCCCCTGTCGCCCCTGTTCGATGGCTCTGCCGATCTTGGCCTGGGACGGGAATGTGCCCGCTCGCTTGCGCGTTGTGATGTACGAACACGAGGAGGAGCGGTCACAGTGCTTGATCCGCAGGGTTTGTACGCATGGGAGCCGAAGGGCCTGGCCGTCGTCGACATGGCGCTCGCCCAGGAGTCGGCCGGCCTTGTCATGCTCTACCACTTCGACGGATACATCGACGCGGGGGAGACCGGCGACCAGATCGTCGACCGGCTCCTCGACACACTGCCCCACCAAGTCGTGGCGCGCTTCGACCACGACCGGCTCGTGGACTACCGCGCCCGCCGCCCGCTGCTCACCTTCAAACGCGACCGCTGGACGGACTACGAGGAGCCGGGCATCGATGTGCGGCTCGTCCAGGACGCCACCGGGGCGCCCTTCCTGCTGCTGTCCGGCCCCGAGCCGGACGTGGAGTGGGAGCGCTTCGCCGTGGCCGTCCAGCAGATCGTGGAGCGGCTCGGCGTACGTCTGTCCGTGAACTTCCACGGCATCCCCATGGGCGTCCCGCACACCCGCCCCGTGGGCCTCACCCCGCACGGCAACCGCCATGACCTGATCCCCGGCCACCGCAGCCCCTTCGACGAGGCACAGGTGCCCGGCAGCGCCGAGTCGCTGCTCGAGTACCGGCTGATGGAGGCCGGACACGACGTCCTCGGTGTCGCCGCGCATGTGCCGCACTACATCGCCCGCTCCCCCTACCCGGACGCGGCGCTGACCGTCCTGGAGGCCATCACCGCGGCGACCGGGCTGGTCCTGCCGGGCGTCGCGCACACCCTGCGCACGGACGCCCACCGCACCCAGACCGAGATCGACCGGCAGATCCGGGAGGGCGACGAGGAACTCGTAGCCCTGGTCCAGGGCCTGGAGCACCAGTACGACGCCGCCGCGGGCTCCGAGACCCGGGGCAACATGCTCGCCGAGCCGGTCGACATCCCGTCGGCCGACGAGATCGGCCTGCAGTTCGAGCGGTTCCTGGCGGAACGCGAGGGCGACACCTGAGACCCGCCCGGCAGGCCCTAAGCTTCCGCTCATGCTGAAGGTGGGCCTGACCGGCGGGATCGGTGCCGGCAAGAGTGAGGTGTCGCGGCTGCTCGTCGAGCGCGGTGCCGTACTGATCGACGCGGACCGCATCGCGCGCGAGGTCGTCGCGCCGGGGACGCCGGGCCTCGCCGCCGTGTCCGAGGCGTTCGGTGCGGGCGTCCTCGCGGCGGACGGCAGTCTGGACCGCCCCAGGCTGGGGGCGATCGTGTTCGCCGACCCGGACAAGCTCGCCGTCCTGAACTCGATCGTGCACCCCCTGGTCGGTGCGCGCTCGCGTGAGCTGGAGGCGTCCGCCGCCGAGGACGCGGTCGTCGTCCACGACGTCCCACTACTCGCGGAGAACGCCCTGGCACCGCTGTACGACGTCGTGATCGTCGTCGACGCGAGCCCCGAGACCCAGCTCGACCGGCTCGTACGACTGCGCGGCATGACCGAGGAGGACGCACGCGCGCGCATGTCCGCCCAGGCAACCCGCGAAAAGCGCCTGGAGATCGCGGACATCGTCATCCACAACGACGTACCCCTGGCGGAGCTGGAGCGGCGCGTGGCGGACGTATGGGCCGACCTCGTCCGCAGAGCGCACGCCACCCGGGAGCAGCCGTCCCGGCAGCCTCAGGAATAGCGATCTGCGGGCAGGGCGTTGAACCCGCCCGGAGAGGGAAGGAGTTCGCGGTGCCCGAGACCAGCGGTTCGACCGGACCTACCCCGGAGACGCATGTCATCGACTTCCGTGCCGCAGAGCATCTGCTGGCCGCGCGGGACCCACGGGGAGCGGTGAAGCTGCTCGACGGAGTCGTCGCCGCGCACCCGGAGAACACCGCGGCGCGCCTGCTGCGCGCGCGTGCCTTCTTCGCGGGGGCTCAACTGCGCCCGGCCGAGCTGGAGTTCAGCATCGTCCTGGAGCGCGAGCCGGACAACGCGTTCGCGCACTTCGGACTCGGCCGGACCTATGAGCGTCAGGGGCGGCCGGACCAGGCCAAGCGCCACTTCCGGCTCGCCGCCGCACTGGACCCCAACCCCGAGTACCTCAGGGCGGCGCGCTTCGACTCGTGAGCGCGGGTCCGTCTCAGGGGTGGCGGTGCTCCGGAGGCCGGCGGAGCGGTGGGCGGCGCACCGGTGGCCGGTCGTCCACGGGCCGGTACGGCGGGATGTCTCGGCCGGGCTGGTAGTGCGGGCCCTGGCGGATGTGCCTGAGGATCATGGCCATGTCGACGGTGATGATCAGCCACAGCACACCACAGGCGGCGGCCCACCCGGGGCGCCCGGCGAGCGCGAACGCGGCCGTTCCGAAGATCGCCCAGATCAACCCCCACACGGTCAGCCAGAACCGCGCCCGCAGAGCACTGCGCGCGGTCGTCGGTTCACTGCCCGTACGCATGGGGGATCACCACTCCTACTGTGCAACGTACTCTTCGGCGCGGGCCTTCTCCAGCGCCACTCGAACGAGTGAACAAAGTGCAGGTGGGAACGGGTGCGCGGGCGTGGTCCGTTCGACGGGCATGGGACTGAACATGCGAGCGGGACATCCGAGCGGGACATCGGGGGAGGGGACCGGGGCCATCACACCGAGAGGAAGAGACGCGTGCGAAATCCTGTCGGACGGCGATGAGTTCCGGAGCGCGTGTCGGTCTGCCTCTGTGCCGGCACCACGGACCACTTCACCCAGGAGACCCCCATGTCCGAGACCACCGTTCCCGTCACCTCCGCCGCACCCGTTGCCTCCGTCGGCCGCCGCGGCCGTGCCCGTGTCGCCCTGCGCGCCCTGCAAGTCGTGATCGCCCTGTTCTTCGGCTTCGCGAGCGCGCTGCCCAAGCTGATCGCGCACCCGTCGGCCACCGACGCCTTCGACGAGATGGGCTGGGGCAGCGCGGGCATGTACACCATCGGTGTGCTCGAACTGGCAGGAGCGGTGGCCCTGTTGATCCCCGCGCTGCAATCGGTGGCCGCCGTGGCTCTGAGCGCGCTGATGGTGGGCGCGTTCGTCGTCCAGCTCACCGTCTTCGACGGGGAGAACGCGGCGACCCCGCTCATCCTGATGGTGCCGCTCGCCCTCATAGCCTGGGCACGGCGCGGCCACAACGCGGACCTGCTGCGGTTGATACGGCGACGGGCGTGACGCGATCCCTGGGGGACCCATTACTCCCTGGGGGACTCATTACTGGGGGACCTATCACTGTGGGTCCCCATCACTGAGCGGCTGATGGACCGGTCGGCTGGTCGTCACCGGCCTCCGGGACGGCCACCCTGGGTTCGGCCCGGGCCGCCCAGGCCACCCGGTCCGCCCGGTCCGCCCACGCCCCGCAGGCGTTCCATCTCTCGGCGGTCCCGCTTGGTGGGGCGGCCCGTGCCGCGGTCGCGGATGCCGGCCGGGGCGGCGGCCTCGCGGGGCGGGGGCGGCGGACTGTTGTCGATGTAGCACTGGGCGGCCACCGGGGCGCCGACCCGCTTACGGATCAGGCGCTTGACGACGACGATCCGCTCCCTGCCCTCCTGCCGTACCCGTACCTCGTCGCCGACGCGGACGGAATACGCGGGCTTCACCCGCTCGCCGTTCACATGCACATGCCCGCCCCGGCAGGCGGCGGCTCCCATGGAGCGGGTCTTGACCAGGCGGACCGACCAGATCCAGCTGTCGAGACGCACGGAGCCGCCGCTCTGGGGTCCGGCGGCCTCGGCCGCGGCGACGGCAGCGGCGATCTTGGGATCGACTCCCTGCTGCCCGTCGTCCTTCTGTCCGGCGTCTTGCTGACCGTGGGCATGCTGCCCGTCGGCATGCGGTGTGGCGTCGTCGGCCTCGGGGCCGGGCCTACCCGTTCCGTCCGTCGCCTCGTCGTGGTCCGCGTGCTCAGAAGCCATGAGGCCGACTTTAGTGCCCGGAGCGGCGAGACCCGGAACGGTTTGGCGGGCGGCTCTACGGTGGAGGCATGGACTCCCTCGCCGACCTCGACCGGCGGATCGCGGGCTGCCGGGCCTGCCCTCGGCTGGTCGACTGGCGCGAGGAGGTGGCCCGCACCAAGCGGGCCGCCTTCGCCGACGAGACGTACTGGGGGCGGCCGGTACCGGGCTTCGGCCCGCAGGACGCCCCGCTGCTGATCGTCGGCCTCGCCCCCGCCGCGCACGGAGGCAACCGCACCGGCCGTATGTTCACGGGTGACCGCTCCGGGGACGTGCTGTACCAGGCGCTGTACGACATCGGGCTCGCCTCGCAGCCGACCTCGGTCAGCGCCGACGACGGCCTGGAGCTGTACGGCGTGCGGGTCACGGCGCCCGTGCACTGCGCCCCGCCCGCCAACAAACCGACCCCGGGGGAACGGGACACGTGCCGGCCCTGGCTCGTCCAGGAGCTGAGGCTGCTGCGGCCGACGCTGCGGGCCGTGGTCGTGCTCGGCGCCTTCGGATGGCAGGCCGCGCTGCCCGCGTTCGCCGAGGCCGGCTGGAGCGTGCCCCGCCCCCGGCCCGCCTTCGCCCACGGGGTGCGGGTCCCTCTCGACGGACTCGACCTCTTCGGCTGCTTCCACGTCAGCCAGCGCAACACCTTCACGGGCCGGCTGACCCCGGCGATGCTGCGGGACGTGCTGCGGACGGCGGCGGGAGCGGCGGGGCTGCCCCTGAAATGAGGCCGCTCAGACGACGCGGGCCGCCGAGATCGGCCGCTGCGCCACGGTGTACGTCTTCGCCGCACCGGTGTTGACGCTCCACCGGTACCGGGAGAACTCGCCGGTGGCGTCGGCGGCGTAGAACATCATGTGGCCGATGCCGGCGCCCTTGAAGTTGTCCTCGTCGACATTGTCGACCATGCGGGTGTCCGGATACGGGGCGTAGCTGGACAGGCCGTACACGCCGTGCGGGTCGGAGGTGCAGTCGACGACCTCGATGGCGTACTGGGTCTCGCCGCTGAAGGTCATCGACCCGGTGTGGACGCCCTTGACCTCGCGGACCATCACGATGTGTCCGGTGTTGTTGTCGTCGGTGCCGTTGTAGTCCACCGCGATCAGGTCGCCCGGCCTCAGGTCGGTGACCTTGCGTATCCGCTGGAAGCGGGGGCCGGCCGTGCCGTCCGTGAAGGCCTTGCGGTAGTCCGCGGCCTCCGGGATCCGGTCCTGGAAGTACTGCGTGAAGTAGGCGTCCGTCGCCCATCCGTAGGTGTGCTTCAGCACCCAGGTGAGGAACGAGGAGCAGCGGGCGTGCGAGATCCAGCTGGTCAGGTCGTCGGGCGTCCCCCACACCACCGACGAGGCGGAGCCGACCAGGTACTTGTTGTTCTCGCGGGCCGTGAGGCCGCTGATGAGGGCGGCCTCCGCGGCGCTCAGCGCGCGGGCGTAGGCCCGGACGTCGTCCACCGCGCCCTTGAACCGGTTCACGGCCGCGCCGTCCCACTTGGCCCGGCCGATGTTGAAGCCCTGCGTCGCGGCCCAGGACACGGCCGTGTCGGCGCTGCCCTGGAGGCGGCCGTTCACATACAGGTGGATGCGCGTGCCGTCCCACACTCCGGTCAGATGTGTCCAGACGCCGAGCGCGGCGGGGGTGGTGGCGACGGCGGAGACCTTGGTGCTCTGGTCCTCGCTGCGCACCTTGAACGTCCAGGTCTTGAACGCCGGGTCGTACTGCAGCAGGAACCGGCTGGCGGACGTGCCGTCCTGGCTCACGGCGGTGTACATGGTGGCCAGGTCGGCGGGGCTGGTGGCGTCGTTCGACAGGCGTACCCACGCCGCGACCGTGAAGGGTGCGGTGGTGTCGAGGACGGAGCCCGTGGCGGCGTACGCACCCGAGGTCCCGTCGAGGCTCAGCTCGCCGCCGGCCCGCAGTGTGGTCCAGGTCGCCCCCGAGCCGAGGGTGACGGGCCGCTCCCGGCCGGAGCGGTCGGCGCCGGAGCCGTCCATCGTCCAGTGCCCCACCAGGCTGTCCGGCAGATAACCGGCTGCCAGCAGCCGCTGGTACTGGACCATGCGCTCGGCCTCCGCCAGATGCGGCGTGGCGACCGGCGTGAACGGTGTGTTGAGCGGCGCGTCGGCCACGGCGGCACCCGCGCCGCCCACCACGCCTGTCATCGCGCCCACCCCCACGAGTGCGGCACCGCTCAACAACCCGCGTCTGCTGACCATGGTTTCCCCGTTTCGTCTTGGTCTGAAGGTCGGCAGAGTCTAGAACGGACGGATGATCAGAAGGGCTGTCGCCTCCAGGGCGGCGCCGAAGGAACGGAGGTGGACGTCGGCCGCGCTCACCGCTCACGACGTGGACACCGGTCGGTGCCTGTCAAATAATCCTTGGAAATTGGCCAGTTGTCGTTGCTACGGTCCTTCTCGTGGCGAAACTCAATCAGATCATCGCAGTCGAGAAGGGCATCAAGTCCAAGGCCCATCAGGACCTGACCTCCGCTCATCACGGGCTCCAGAAGCCCGCGTTGCTGGCCGGTATCTCGCGGACGTACCAGCCGAAGGACGAGGAGGGCGAGCAGCTGCCGCCCGAGTCGACGCGGGTGCAGGTGAAGGCCGAGGACGTGCTGCGGGAGACCGCGGCCACCCTCACCCGGCTGTTCGACGTGACCGCCACCAAGGACTGGGCCAACTGCACCGCCCGCGCGGACGTGACGGTGGACGGACGTGTGCTCGTCGCCGATGTTCCGGTGTCCTACCTGCTCTTTCTCGAGAAGCAGCTCGTCGACCTCAACACCTTCGTACGGAAGCTGCCCGTGCTCGACGCCTCGGAGTCCTGGGTGCAGGACCCGTCCACCGACTCCTGGAAGACCGAGCCGGTGCGAACGCTTCGTACCAAGAAGGTGCCCCGCAACCATGTGAAGGCGGAGGCGACCGACAAGCACCCGGCGCAGGTCGAGGTGTACTACGAGGATGTTCCCGTCGGCTACTGGACGACCGTGAAGTTCTCCGGAGCCCTTCCCGCCCGTCGTGTCAACGAACTCCTCGACCGCGTGGAGAAGTTGCAGCAGGCCGTGAAATTCGCGAGGGAGGAAGCGAATGGCTCCGACGTCGTCGACCAGCGGGTCGGTGACGCTGTTTTCGGCTACCTGTTCGGGTAACCTATGAGACTCCCCGGTCCGGTGCGACCGGGGTGCGCGAGGAGCGCAAGCTGAAGCTGAAGCTTGTCGTGACTGCGCGGTTCCAGTGGAGGTTCGAATCCTCCCCGCGGCATCTCGTGCCGCGGTGGCCCAATCGGCAGAGGCAGACCGCGATCAATCTCAGACTCTCGCTCCAGACTCAGCATTCGCCGCCGATCGCCGGATCGACCGGGCCCAGGCCCCCGCACGTCGAATTGCTGGTTCAAGTCCAGCCCGCGCAGCTCGATGCGCGGTGGTCCAAAGGCAGGACGCGACGACATCATGACTGACCTGGGTCCTCAAGCGTGCCGGCGTGCGACATGGGCGGCTTCACAGGGGCCGGGGGCAGGCTACGCCCTCGGTCCCGCGCTCGTTCCCGGAGCCGTTTCATCGGCAGCAAGACCGGCCGACCGTCATTGCGTTCATCCGTCATTGCGTTCATAAAGAACGCGGGTTTCCAGCCAACTGTCACACGCCCGAAACCCACCGGCCCCCTTCCTCCCGAGAACCCGATCTACTGTGGGCACCGCAGCCCGAAGTCCACTGCCCCGGCCACCGTCGCCCGAAGGCTCACCCCGCCCTCACCCGACGACAGGAGCCCCGTGTCCCGCCGCGTCACCCTCGCTCTGCCGCCCTGGCTAGCCCACGCCCTCCGAGCCCGGCGGGAACCCGTGCCCTGGAGCGCGGTGGTCAGAGGAGCGTTGGCCGGTGGGCCCCTGCTGATCCTGGCCCTGGCGTTCGGCCGGGTCTCCCTGGGCGTCGTCGCGGCCATCGCCGCCATGCTCGCCGGGATCAACGACCGTCCCGGCAGCCGGCGGGCCTCGGTCCGGCGGCTCGGGGTGCCCGCGCTGGCCGGATCCCTCGGGCTGCTCGTCGGGACGTACGCCGGGGAACATGTCGGAGCCGTGGCGCTGACGCTCGTCCTCACCGGGCTCGGGCTCGTCGCGGGAGGCATCAGCGCCGTCGGGCCCGTCGCCTCGGCGGCGGGTACGCAGTTGCTCGTCGCCTCCGCCATCGGGGCCGGGATGCCCCTGCCCGCGCCCGGATGGCAGCGGGCGCTCGCGTTCCTCGTGGGCGCCGGGTGGCTGCTGGCGCTGCGGCTCGTGCTCCCCACGCCCGGTGCGCTCGCGGGTGACCTCCGGTTCGACTTCCGGTTCGACGGGGAACGGGACGCGGTGGCCGGCGTCTACGACGCCGTCGCCGACCTGCTCGACGCCGTCGGCACCGAGCACGCCACCGTCCGGCGCGCCGCGCTCACAGCCGCCCTCGACCACGCACAGGACGCCCTCGCCGGGCCCAGGCTGCGGCGGTACGCCAGTTCCGCGGCCGAGCGGCGACTTCATGCGCAGTACGCCGCCGCGCTGCCCCTCGCCGAGGCCGCGACCGCGCTCGCCTGGGCCGGGGAGACCGTCTCCGGGCGGGCCTGCGAGGGACCCCGGCGCCTCGCCTCAGCCCTGCGCGGGGGCACGCACACCGGCCCCCTGCCCGCCCCGCACCGCTCGGCTCCCGCCCTCCGTGCCCTCGACGACGCCCTGCTCCGCGCCGCCGAGGCCTTCGACCGGGGCGAGGGCGGTGACCTGCACACGCGTCGGCGTACCGCCCGGGGCCTGCTGCGGACCGCTTTCGGGGCCGCAGGACGCGAGTACGGGATCCGTGTCGCCCTCTGCTTCGGCACCGGCGCCGCCTTCGCCCAGGCCCAGTACCACTCGCACTGGTACGGACAGCACACCCACTGGTACTGGCTGCCCGTGACCGCCGCCTTCCTCGTCAAGCCCGACCTCGGGCCGCTGGCGTCCCGGGTTCTGTGCCGGGCCGCCGGGACCGTCCTCGGGGCGCTCGTCTTCGCCGCGTTCGCCGCCGTCCTGCCCCGGCCCAGAGGGCTCATCGCGCTCGTCGCGGTCGGCGGCGCCCTGATCCCCGTGGCCACCCGGCACTTCGCCGCGCAGACCGCCGTCGTCACCGTGCTCGTCCTCGCCCTTGTGATGGTGGGCGGTGAGCCGCAGGCCTCCGTCAGCCGGATCGGGGAGACGCTGCTCGCCTGCGCGATCGTCCTGGTCGTCGGGCATCTGCCGATGCCGGGGGAGCGGGGCGGCGGCGTGCGGGCCCGGCTGGCCGCCGCGGGCGGTGCCGCGCACGCCTATCTCGTCCACGTTCTCAGCGAGTGCGACGACCGCGCCGCCCGCTGGACCCTCCGCCGCGAGGCCTACCGCACGCTCGCCGAGGCCCGTACCGCCATCGCCCTCGCCGCCGCCGAACTGCCCGCCCTCGCCCGGCACACGGAGGGCACGGACGAGGTCGCGGCCCTGCTCGAACGGCTCGTCGACACCACGACCGCGTGCGCCGTCCACCTCGACGACACCGGGCGCCTGATGCCGCAACACACCGAGCGGCTCACCGAGCTGCTGGGCGAACTGGCCGCGCGACGGGAGCGGGTGGGGCTACGGGCGCGTGAGCTGCCCGTCCTGCCCCTCGCCGTGTAGCGCCGTCCTCTCACCGTTCGGGACCCGTCCGTCGCCGTGCCGGGCGGAGCCCGAGTGGCCGAGAACCGTCCTGCCCCGCGCCTCCCGGCACCGTGGGCACCAGCGCCGTACCGGGTCCGCTGCGCCCGCCCGGCCCGGGCATGTGCCCGACGTCGCCCGGCCGCAGCTCGCCCCGGAAGCAGACGGCGGTCCGCTGAGCCGCGTTTCAGCCGATCCGTATCCACACCGGCGCGTGGTCCGAGCCGGGCGTTCCGACGCGGTCCGCCGGGTTCTCGCCGACCGACGGCAGTTCGAGGGCGTCGCCCTGCTCGTCGGGCAGGCCCGTACCCGCCTGCGTGATGCGGTGGACCAGTCGGTGGCTCACCAGTATGTGGTCGATCAGCTCGGCGCGCTTGAAACTGACGCGCGAGAAGCGCCGCGACTCGGGGATCAGCGGGGCGACGTCCCAGAGCCGTTCCGCGTCTCCCTTGTCCGACTGCACGAAAGCGCGCTCGTCGTTCTTCTCGAGCGTGGAGCCGGGAATACCGACCAGGATCTGGGTGGTTGCGGCGTACACCACGTCGTTCATGTCGCCGAGTACGGCCACGTCCCGTTCGCGCCCGTCACCGGCGAGCAGTTCGTTCGCGAGGACACGCAAGGTCGCTGCTTCGGCGGACCGCCGGTAGAGGGCATACGCGCCGAAGCGGGCCCGTTCGGCCTCGTCACGCGGTTGGAAGCGCTTGTTCGGGTACGACAGCAGTTTCGACTTGAGGTGGGCTACGGCCACCTGCAGAGGTCCGTCGTCGCCCTCCAACTCCACCGCCAGGAAGCCGCGGCTCGTCTCCTTCTCCTTGTCCTCGGGCTTCTGGCCGTCGAGGGTCTGCACCGGGTCCAGCCTCGCCGCGAACGCGGTGACGTCGTGTGACACCCGCAGTTCCCGCCGGCTGAGAAAGCCGACGCGGATGCCCCGGCCGTCGGCATGCTCGGAGAGTTCCGTGTGCCACTCTCCGCCCAGGGCCTTGACCAGATCGTCGAGCGCTTCCTGCTGCTTGACCTCCTGCACGCCCAGCAACGTCGGGTCCAGTGCGGTGATGACGGAGGCGAGGTCGTTCACCTTCGCCTCGTACTGGGCATCGGTCTTGGGTGCGCCGTCGCCGCTGCGCGGCAGCATCAGATTCTCGAGATTCCAGGTACCGAGGAGCATGTGGGGCCCCTTCCAGAAGCCGTACGGCGGGCGGTGGTGAGGCGGTGGTGAGGCCAGAGTGCGCGGGCCGGCGCCGCCGGTACAGGGTGGGGACGGGATGCGCGGTTCACCCCCTTCGAGGGCACGACAGCGTCGTACGGTGCCTGTATGACGCCTTCTCCCGCCGGTCTCATCATCACCCGGTGCACGGTGCTCACGCACGACGATCATGAGCGGATCGGGTTCACGGAGGACGCCGCGATCGTCGTACGGGACGGCGTCGTGGAAGCGGTGGTCGGCAGTGCGGAGGCCGAAACACTGCCCGCCGCCGAACGCATCGACGCGGGTGGCCAGGTTGCCCTCCCCGGCCTGATCAACTGTCATACGCACGCCCCGATGGTCGCCCTGCGCGGCCTCGCCGAGGATCTGCCGGTCGAGGAGTGGTTCAACGACGTCGTCTGGCCCGTCGAGAGCAACCTCACCGAGAAGGACGTCGAGTTGGGGGCGCGGCTCGCCTGCGCCGAGATGATCCGTGGCGGTGTCACCTGCTTCGCGGACCACTATTTCGCCATGGACGCGGTCGCCGCCGTGGTCGCCGAGTGCGGGATGCGGGCGCACCTCGGCGAGGCCTACTTCTCCTCGCAGGGCACCCAAGGCCGGGAGAAATCCCTGGAGTTCGCATTACGGCACCGCGGCGGCGCCGGCGGCCGCATCACCACCGCCCTCGCCCCGCACGCCCCGTACACCGTGACCGACGACGACCTCGCCGCCACCGCCCGACTCGCCCGCGCACACGGCCTCCCCGTCCACCTCCATGCCGCGGAGAACCGCGACCAGGCCGACACCAGCCTCGCCCGGCACGGCGTCACGCCGATCGAGGTCCTGGAGCGCACGGGGCTCCTCGACACCGACGTGCTCATCGCGCACGGCACCGGCATCCTCGAACGGGACCTACCCGTCCTGGAGCGCGCCGGCGGACGTACGGCCGTCGCCACCGCACCCCGCGGCTACCTCAAGTTCGCCTGGCCCACCACCACACCGGTCCGTGCCCTGCGTGACATCGGCATCCCGGTCGGACTCGCCACGGACGGTGCCGCGTCCAACAACTCCCTCGACGTGTGGGAGTCGATGGCCCTCACCTCCCTCGTCCAGAAGTCGACCGAGGGCGACCCCCGTTGGCTGACCTCACGCCAGGCGCTGCACCACGCCACGCTGCAGAGCGCCGAGGCGGTCGGGCTCGGTGGGGTCGTCGGGCGTATCGCGCCGGGACTGCGGGCCGACATCGTCCTCGTCGACCTCACCGGCCCGCACACCCAGCCCGTCCACGACCTCGCCGCGGCCCTCGTCCACAGCGCCCGCTCGGCCGACGTGAGCACGACGATCGTCGACGGACGGATCCTCATGCGCGACCGGGAGCTGCTGACGATCGACGTGCCCGCGGTCGTCGGCGAGCTCGGCGGCCGTATGCCCGCGCTGCTCGACCGGAGCCATGGCCGCCGCATCCAGGAGTACGACACCTGACCGTGTCACGAACAGTGTGAAAACTGATACGGATGGTGCGCGTGATGTTCGTAAGGTGACCGGATCGTCACGCTCGGCAGTGATCGCGTGTCAACTACGTCTCAGTCCCGTCACCGAGCGAGGCGTTCGGCCTCCGGAGGGCGTTAACTCCTACAAGTACGACGCTTTCGGAGGTGCAGGGTGGTGAACGGGCGAACCGTGCTCGAACGCTTTCCCGCAGGTGGGCCACGCGGATCGTGGCCGGCGGAGGAGTTCGCGCACGCGCGACGTCAGGAGGGGCTGCCCGCCGAGGTTGTCATGGACCTCGCCACGGACACATTCCTGGTGATCGTCCGGAGCGGTGACCTCACGGAGTGAGCGTCGCCGCGCGGGGACGACTCAGCCCGCCTTCGGGGCGGGCATCTTCTGTGTGAACTGCTCCGCCTGGAGCGAGTACAGCTCCGCGTAGACACCGCCGGTGGCCAGCAGCTCTTCGGGAGTGCCGGACTCCACGAGCCGGCCCTGGTCGAGCACGTGCACCAGGTCGGCATGGCGCACCGACGCCAGCCGGTGGGTGATCAGGATGACCGTCTGCCCGGTGCCGGCCAGGGCGCGGATCTTCTCGAAGACCTCCAGCTCGGCCCGGGCGTCCAGGGCCGCCGTCGGCTCGTCGACGATCAGGATGCGCCCGCGCCGGTATGCGGCCCGGGCGATCCCGAGCCGCTGCCACTGGCCGCCCGACAACTCGTGCCCGCCGCTGAAGTTGCGGGCCAGCAGGGTGTCCAGACCGCGCGGGAGGTCCATGACCACCTCTTCGGCACCCGCCTCCGCGACCGCGTCCGTCACCCGCTCGTCGGTGAGCGGCGCAGAGGAACGGCCCACCGCCACATTGACGCGGGCCGTGAACGGCCACCGTTTGAAGTCCTGGGCCACCATCGCGACGCGCTCGGCGAGACGGCGCCGGTCGGCGGTCGCCGCGTCCACGTCGTCCCACAGGATCCGGCCGTCATCGGGGGCGTACAGGCCGGCCAGCAGCTTCACCAGCGTCGTCTTGCCGGAACCGTTCTCGCCGACCAGCGCGACGATCTTGCCGAGCGGAACGGTGAGCGTCACATCGTCCAGTGCGGGGCGGGCCGCGTCACCCGGGTAGCTGAAGGTGACGTGCTCGAAGCGGATCTCCCGCGGCTCCTCGGGCAGCGCCGCACCGCCCAGCGGAATGGCCCGCTCGGCGGCCTCGACGTAAAGCCGCTGGAGATCGCCCACGAACAGCGCCTCCTCGTGCAGGGCGTTGATCTCCACGACGAGCGTGTCGAGGCTCTGCGAACCGGTGCGGACGGCGATCACGGCCGTGCCCGCCACCGACAGCGCCATCGCACCCGCCAGCAGCAGTCCGCCCAGCGTTGCGTACGTCGCCGCCGTCGCCAGGCCCGTCCAGGCCGCCGCGATCAGACCCGTACGGGCGGCCAGCCGCGCCAGGCGTGCCTGCTCGGCCTCCGCCGTCTCGGACATCGAGCGGAAGTGCCGCAGCAGGAACGGGCCCACACCGTGGACGCGGATCTCCGGCGCGGCCTCCGGCTCGATGAGCAGCGCTCCCAGCAGCCGTCCCGCGCGCGCGTGCTGCACCCAGGCGTGGAAGGACTCGTAGCGGCGGCGGGCGATGGTCAGCGCACTCCAGCCGCTCGGCAGCGTCATCGTCACCAGCAACGGAAGCAGCGCCGGGTGCAGCACGGTCAGCACGCCCGCCGCCGCGACCAGCGAGATCATCGCGTTCACCACGCCCGTGGCGAACGAGATCATGCGGCGGGCGGAGGCGGCGCCGTACTGCGCCGTGTCCAGCAGCTTGTGGAAGGCATGGTCCTCGATCGCGGCCAGCTCCACCTCGGCCGCCCGCTCCAGATACAGCTCGGTGGCCACCCGCTCCACCTTCGGCTCCAGACGCCCGGTGGCGTAGGTCGACGCCGCCCGCAGCAACGCCCCGGCAAGCATCACGGCGGCCATCGTCAGCAGCGCGGGTACGGCCCCGCGCAGCCGCTCCTCGATGGTGCCGTCGCCGATCAGCCGCCCCAGCACACTGTTGACGGCGAGCAGGCTCACCGCCTGCGCCAGGCCCCGGCCCGCCTCGGCGGCCAGCACGGTCCGCGCCGCGGCCCGGTCGGCCTGCCAGGCCAGCCGGAAACTGGACGCGAGCAGGGCGGGCAGCCGGGTCACCATGGCCCGGAAGTTCAGCTCCAGAAACGCTTCCGAGTGGGAGTTCCAGCCCATGTCGTAGCGCAACGGGCCGCCGAAGAGCAGCCGCTCCGACTCGGAGACCCCGGGTGTGCCCCGCCCCTTGCCGTCCTTGCCCCCGGCGCGCCGCTTCCCCACCGCCGACCTCCCCCGGTCGTGGACGAACGGCCACTATCGCGGCGAGGGCCGCTTCGGGGCAGAGCGCATCCGGGACGGGCGGGAGCGCGCGGGCGTACGCCCTGGTGAGGGGCGCCGCGGTATGCATTGTGCGCCGTTACCGGCGTCCTACGCGCTGACCGGCCGCGACCACGCGGGCGCAGTGCCCGTCAGCCGGCACACGGCCAGGTAGAGCGGTATCGGCGGGGTGTACGGGAGGATGCCGGCCGGCTGGTGGATCAGGCCCGGGACACCGGGGGAACCGGCGACGAGCGCGCCGGTGGCGTACCGCGTGGGGGCCGGCCAGCGCAGGGCGTGGTCGGAATCGGAGGGAATGATCCACCACCAGTGCGCCTCGTCGGCGTAGACGCAGCCCACGCGCGGCATCCGGGGCATCAGCAGCGGGCCGAGACGGGTGGGTGTCCCCACCGCGTCGCAGCCCAGCGGGGCCATCATGCCTTCGGGGACGGACAGTCGCCGGGGCGTGTCCGGTGTGCGGCTTCCCGAGGGCCGGCCGCGGCGGAGCCGGACCAGCGTCTCCAGACTCAGTGCCCGGGGACCGCCGGGCGCAGTGCTCACGCCCTCCGCCACTCGTGGCCCGGGTCGACCGGGGAAGGCCCCATGGCTCCCGTCGCGTCGACCGCCGGTGTGTGCCCCGGCGTGTGGTGCGCCTCCGCCTCGTCCTCACCGTCCGAGCCGCCGGGCGGGCCGGGCTTCGGCCGGGCCCCCCAGCCCAGGTCGTTGCGCGGGACGCCGGCGTCGTCGCGGGGAGAGTCCGCCTTGCGGGGCAGCTCCGCCCAGACCAGCAGCCCGGGGCCCTGTTCATGGGCACCCCAGGCGTGGCACAGCGCGTCGACGAGGAGCAGTCCCCTCCCGTGCTCCTCCTCGGGCCGCTGCGGGGACGGAAGGGGTTCGCCCGGTGCGCAGCCCTCGTCCCGCACGGCTATGCGCACCAGGTCGTCACCGTCGTGCAGTTCGCACACGACGAGAGTGCTGGCGGTGTGCACTATCGCGTTGGTGACCAGCTCGGAGACCACCAGGGCCGCCGTGTCGCAGATGTCCTCGCAGACGGACCAGCCGGTGAGCCGTGCCCTTGTCAGGCGTCTGGCCTGCGCGGGAGAACCCGGATGTGCGGCCAGCTCGAAGCGGAACCGGCGCTCGGCGGCGGCCCTTTGCGGGTCCACCTCCGCGGCGGCACCGAGACCGAGAGAGCGGCCTGCGGCGGCGTCTGTTCCTAAGGGCGCGGACGGAATCACGCTTGCCACTATCGCCCCGTCGTGAACACTTGGCAAGTGTCACTCTGAAAAATGCAGAGTGCTGTGTGACGCGGTGAAGGGCCGTGGCACACTGCTCGCAACAGCACGTCGAGCGGCGCCAGTTGGGATCAGCGGAGATCCGTACCGATCTTCGAATGGGATTTCGAATGGCGCCGCAGGGCTGTCAGCGTGCTTCTGTGGTCGGCCTGATGCCCTTGTGGCCGTCCTGACAGGGACTTTGTGGAGGTGGAGCGTGAGCGAACCGCGGTCCGCGCCGACGGTCGGCCAGGTCGTCCTCGGCCGACGCCTGCTGGACCTGCGGGAACGTGCCGGCCTCAAACGCGAGGAGGCCGCCCGTATCCTCCGTGTCGCGCCCGCCACCGTCCGCCGTATGGAGATGGCCGAGGTCGCGCTCAAAATCCCGTACCTCCAACTCCTCCTGAAGGCCTATGGGGTTTCCGACGAGGAAGCGGAAGCGTTCGTCCAACTGGCCGAAGAGGCCAACCGTCCCGGGTGGTGGCAGCGCTTCCACGACGTCCTGCCCGGCTGGTTCTCGATGCACGTCAGCCTGGAGGGCGCCGCCGCCCTCATCCGCGAGTATGAGCCGCACTTCGTCCCCGGGCTGTTGCAGACCGAGGACTACGCGCGTGGCGTCCTGCAGTCCGGCGCCATCGGGCAGACCAGTCCCGAGGACATCGAACGCCATGTCGCGCTGCGCATGCAGCGCCAGGACCTGCTCACGCGTCCCGACGCGCCCCGGCTGTGGGCCGTGATGGACGAGACCGTGCTGCGCCGCCAGGTCGGCGGCCCGGAGGTGATGCGTGCCCAGATCGACAGACTTCTCGACGCCACGAAGCTGCCCCATGTGACGCTGCAGGTCGCCCCGTTCGCGAACGGGCCGCACCCCGGCACGTACGGACCCTTCGTGCTGTTCCGATTTGCCGTGCCCGAACTCCCGGACATGGTCTACAGCGAGTACCTGACCGGTGCCGTCTACCTCGACGCGCGCGCCGAGGTGGCGACCCACCTCGAGGTCATGGACCGCATGGCGGCGCAGGCCGCTACAGCACATCGCACGAAGGAGATCCTCCGGGATCTCCGCAAGGAGCTGTGAATGGATCGCATCAAGCCGCGCAAACCCGTCTACAACGGCATGCCCGCGAGGGAACTGGGCAGCGAGGGCTGGCACAAGCCGTGGAGCGGGGGAAACGGCGGGAACTGCCTGGAGGCCATGAAGCTCGCCGACGGCCGGATCGCCGTCCGCCAGTCCACCGACCCCGACGGTCCCGCGCTGATCTACACCACCGACGAGATGACGGCCTTCATAGAGGGCGCCAAGGCGGGGGTGGCCGACTTCCTGCTGTCGTGAGACCGCTTCTTGATTCCCCGCCTTGATTTCCCGCCTTGATTTCCCGTCATCCATTGAAAATTGCACCGAGTTGAGCACCTGAGTTGAGCACTGAGCTGATCACACCCACTGCGCATGACGACCTGGACCTTGCGGAGCAGGCCTCACCCAGATTGGTTCCCTGCTTGTAGCTGCAGGAGCGGGGGTGCTGCCGTCTCGCTCCGCCGGGGGTCTCACTCCGGCGGAGACGGCAGTACCCCGCACAGTGCCTCCAGGGCCGGACCGTACGCGTGCTCCGAGGGCGTCGCGTATCCCACCACCAGACCGTCGGGCGCGGCCATCTCCGTCTCCGGGTGCCGGAACTCGGCCAGGCCGTCCAGCGCGATGCCCTGCCCGACGGCGGCCCCGACCGCGGCCCGCTCGGTGCCGGGCGGCAGCCGCAGCACCGCGTGCAGCCCGGCCGCGACCCCGCTGACCTCGACATGCGGCGCATACGTGGCGAGCGCAGAGACGAGGCGGTCCCTGCGGCCGCGGTACCGCTGCCGCATCCGCCGCACATGACGGTCGTACGACCCGGAGACGATGAAGTCGGCGAGGCTCAACTGGTCGAGGACGCTCGCCCACCCCTCACGGTCGCCCTTGGCCGCGAGCACGGCGTCGACGTACCGCTCCGGAAGGACCATCCAGCCCAGCCGCACCGCGGGCGACAGACTCTTGCTGACCGAGCCGATGTGGATCACCCGCTCCGGATCGAGACCCTGGACGGCCCCGACCGGTTTGCGGTCGTAGCGGAACTCCCCGTCGTAGTCGTCCTCCAGGACCACCGCTCCACGCGCGCGTGCCCAGTCGATCACGGCGGCACGCCGCTCCGCGTGCAACGGGCCGCCGGTCGGGAACTGGTGCGCGGGCGTGAGCAGTACGGCCCGCTCCCGGCCCAACCGGTCGACGCGCGCCCCGTGTTCGTCCAGGGGGAGCGGCACGGTCCGCACCCCGGCCGCCGAGAGCAGCGCCCGATGGAAACCCAGTCCGTACGCCTCCACCGCCAACGGACCGCGCAGTACCGCGCTGCTGCCACCGCTCCCACCGCCCCCGCCTGTCGGGCCGAACAGCAGTCGCAGCGCATGCGCGAAGCCGGAGCAGATCACGATCCGGCCCGGATCGGTCCGCACGCCACGCGCGCGTGCCAGATACTCCGTGAGTGCCTCCCGCAGTTCGGCACGGCCGGCGGGATCACCGGGCCCGAACACCTCGTTGGGCGCCTGCTGGAGGGCCCGCCGGTACGAGGCGAGCCAGGCCGCGCGCGGGAACGCCGACGCGTCCGGAGTGCCCTGCCGCAGGTCGTGCCGCGGTCCACGCGCGCGTGCGGGTGCCTTTGCCGGCACCGGGACCGGGACCGGGACCGGGACCGTGCGCCGCATCGGTTCGGTGCGGTCGGCGACCCGGGTGCCCGAGCCCTGGCGGGCGGTCAGCCAGCCCTCCGCGACGAGTTCCGCGTACGCGTCGGCCACCGTGTTCCGGGCCACCCCGAGATCGGCGGCGAGCGAACGGTACGGAGGCAGCCGCATGCCCGGGGCGAGCCGCCCGCTCCGTACGGCCTCGCGCAGGGCCCGGATCAGCGCCGCCCGCCGCCCGCCCGGCCCGGACAGCTCCAGATGCAGGTCGGCGCCGATCCGCTCCGCAGAATTGACCCATGATTCCGCCATGGAAATGCACCCTACAACCGGTCTTTCGGGTCCGTAGGTTGATGGACATGACGACGAACACGACCGGTACCGCCATCGCCGACGCCGTGGCCGGGGCCGGAAAGACCCGCCTCGACTTCGCGAAGTCCGCCCCGAAGGTCTTCCGCGCCCTGATCGGTTTCGACGCCGCCGCCCGCGAGGGCCTCGACCCGGCCCTCGTCGAACTGATCCAGATCCGGGCCTCGCACCTCAACCACTGCGCGTACTGCCTCCACATGCACACCAACGACGCCCGCAAGGCCGGCGAGAGCGAGGACCGGCTGCACATGGTCGCCGTGTGGCGCGAGGCCCGCCACTTCTTCTCCGAGAAGGAGCAGGCCGCCCTCGCCCTGACGGAGGCGGTGACCCTGGTGGCCGAGGGCGGCGTCCCGGACGATGTCCACACCGAGGCCGCCGCCCACTTCGACGAGCAGGAACTCGCCCACGTACTCGCCCTGATCTGCACGATCAACAGCTGGAACCGGGTGGCGCTGTCGACGGGGAAGGTCGCGGGCACGGACGAGCGGCACTAGCCCCCGTCGGTATCCGGCACACGGCTTGCGGGCTACACCCTCATCGGGCGGTCGTACGGCCCTATCGGCGCCGGCAGCCGTGAACTGCCCGTCAGCAGGCGGTCGACGGCCGCCGCCACCGCCCGCCCCTCCGCGATCGCCCACACGATCAGCGACTGCCCCCGGGCGGCGTCCCCCGCGGCGAACACCCCGGGGACGTTGGTGGCGAATCCCGCGTCCCGCACGATCGTGCCGCGCGGATCCAGCTCCAGCCCCAGCTGATCGATGACCCCGTCCTCCCGGTCCGGCCCGGAGAAGCCGAGCGCGAGCAGCACGAGGTCGGCCGGGAGGGTCCGGCCGGTCTCCGGCACCGGCCGCCGCTCGGCGTCCACCTCGACCAGATGCAGCGAGCGCACCCGCCCCTCCGCATCACCCGTGAAACGGAGCGTGGACGCCGCGAACAGCCGCGCGTCCGCGTCCGCCGCGGGTGCGCTGCGCAGATCACGGGCCTCCTCATGGGCCGCCGACAGCCGGTAGACCTTCGGGTACGTCGGCCAGGGGTCCGTGTCCTCGTCGCGCGCGGCGCCCGGCTGGGCGTAGATGTCCAGCTGGGTGACGGACGCGGCACCCTCCCGTACCGCGGTGCCCAGACAGTCGGCCCCGGTGTCGCCGCCGCCGACTATCACGACATGCCTCCCGGCGGCGGACAACGGGGACGCCGCCAGGTCGCCCTCGCACACCCGGTTGGCCAGCGGCAGATACTCCATCGCCTGGTGGATTCCGGCCAGCTCCCGCCCGGGGACGGGAAGTTCACGCCACGCGGTGGCCCCCGTCGCGATCACCACGGCGTCGTAACGCGTCCGCAGCTCGGCCGCCCCGACGTCCCGCCCGACCGCCGTCGACGTACGGAACTTGGTCCCCTCGGCCCGCATCTGCTCCAGCCGCCGCTCCAGATGGCGCTTCTCCATCTTGAACGCCGGGATGCCGTACCGCATCAGCCCGCCGAGCCGGTCGTCCTTCTCGTACACGGCGACCGTGTGCCCCGCCCGGGTCAGCTGCTGCGCCGCGGCCAGGCCCGTGGGCCCCGACCCGATCACCGCGACCGTACGCCCGGACAGCCGGTCCGGCGGCCTCGGCGGCGCGAAACCCAGCTCCCAGGCCCGGTCGGCGATGGCGGCCTCGACATTCTTGATCGTGACCGCGGGCTGGTTGATGGCCAGAACGCACCCCGCCTCGCACGGCGCCGGACACAACCTGCCCGTGAACTCGGGGAAGTTGTTCGTCGCGTGCAGCCGGTCGGCCGCGGCCCGCCAGTCCTCCCGGGAGACCAGGTCGTTCCACTCGGGGATCAGATTGCCGAGCGGACAGGCCTCGTGGCAGAACGGGATGCCGCAGTCCATACAGCGATCGGCCTGTTTGCTGATGATGGGCAGCAGCGCCCCGGGGACGTACACCTCGTCCCAGTCCTTGACCCGCTCCTCGACCGGCCTGCGGGGCCAGTCATGTCGCGGCGTGGTCATGAATCCCTTGGGATCGGCCATGGCCGTCTTCCTTGCATGCGCGTGCGACGGGGGCCGTGCGTCATCGGGCGCACTCTTTCGGCCACGATACGTCCCGTCCACCGCTCACGCAGAGGGGGTGACAGCGCTTTCTGCGGGGGGTTGCTCGGGTGAGGGACAGTGCCCTCTCGATGTCAGGCCTCTCTCAGGTCAGCGCCAGCACATACGCCACCGTCGCTCCGGCCGAGGCGACGGTGCGGACGTGGTTCCACATCGTCCACTCCCGCACATACGTCGGCCAGTACGCCGCCGCCTCCGCCGTGCCCGCCTCCAGCCTGAGCAGCGCGTCGTTGCGCGGCACGTTCGCGACCATGGTCAGCGCGAACGAGCCGAACAGATACAGCGCGCTGCCCACCAGCAGCTCCACCGCCCCCTCGTCCGGCCACAGCACGAACGTCACCACGGCTATCACCGCGCACAGCACCGCCGAGCCCACGAACACGAGCATGAAGGGCGGCCGCACCGCCGCCACATTGATCGCCTTCATGGCGGCGACACCCTGCGCGGGCGGCAACGCGGCCAGCCCCCGCATCACGAAGGTCGAGAACGCGCAGAAGACCCCGGCCGCCAGGCCGGTACCGACCACACCCAGCACCGTCAGCACGAAGTACGGTCCATCGATCACTCCGACATCAACTCCCCGCATCGAGCCGAGACCCTGCCCGGCATCACCCGTCACCACAAGTGAATTCCCACCCGGTCGCGCCAAACCATGGCCGAGCCGCGCGGGGGCATGCGCGAACGTCCAGGGCGGGGGGCTCAGGGGTGGGGGCGGGGCGGCTCGGCGGATTCTCGCCTTCACCTTCCCTTTTCCCCTCCCCCTCCGCCCCCGGGCCCACCCCCTGAGCCCCCCTCGTCCACCCCCGCCTCCGAGCCCACCCCCGCCCCGCCCGCCTCCTCCGCTCGCGAGCCCGTCCCCGGCCCGGCCCCCGCCCCCACCCGCCACGCCGCGAGCACCGTCTCCACGGTCGGTGCTATCCGCCGTCGTGCCTCGTGCCGCGGCACCCCGCTCATCAGCAGCTGGTCGTACGCCGTGTCCCGATGCCGTACGGAGGCCACGACCGCCGAGGTCACCGCCCCCTCGGACAGCGCCCGCCCCGCCGCGCTCCGGCCCACCCGGCCGCTGCCCCGCACCGAGGCGTGCGTGGCGATGTCCCGCGCCCGGTCCGCCGGGCAGCCGGGGAACAGCCTGCGTATCTCCGCCGCGAACGCGTCCGTGAACCGCACGTCCTGCGCGGCCCGCCGTCGTGCGTCGCGTACCCGGCGTCGTCGGCGCGCCTCCGCGTCGGCCAGGCATCGCTCCTCGGCCCGGGCGAGACCCGCCTCCTCGACGAGGACGCCCTGTCGCTCGTAGCGGCCCTTGCGCCGGTTGAACCGCACGACCACCGCCGACAGTGAACTCTCCTCTCTCGACCGTCGCGTCAGCGCCGTGTCGCCGCGCGGCAGGAACACCAGATGCCCGAGATCGGCACAGTCGAGGCAACGCAGGACTTCGTCCTCCAGGACGAGCAGCGGCAGGGGCCCGCCGCCGCACTCCGCGCAGTGCCGCCTCCTGAGGGGTTGGATGACGAGAAGTCCACCGCGGAGAGAGGGAGTTGCGAGGTGTGCCATAGGTGATGCATTCCCCCTGACAGGGGCGGATCCATTCGGTTCGGATCACGGCATTGCCGTTGCGGTTGCCGCTGGTGTTGCGGCCGGGCGTACGAGGGGTACGCATCCTGGCCGGGCCCTGACGCATCATGGGCCGTGTGCGACTCGAAGCGATCACCTGGGACCGGCTCGGCGATCTCCTGGCCGAGCGCCTGCTCGATCTGAAGCCGGCCGACGGCAGCCCCTGGCCCCGTATCGCCTTCGACGGCGCCACGGCCGGGCGCCCGGGAGACCTCGCCGAGCGTGTCTCGGAGGCCCTGCGCATACGGGGCCGCCCCTCGCTCGTCGTGGGAACCCGGGGCTTCCTGCGCCCGGCCTCGCTCCGCCTCGAGTACGGCCACCAGGACGTGGAGGCCTATTACAGCGGCTGGTTCGACACGAGCGCTCTGTGGCGCGAGGTCTTCGAGCCGCTCGAACCCGGCGGCGACGGCCGTGTCCTGCCCGACCTGTGGGACCCGGCCACCGACCGTGCCACCCGCAGCTCCTACGTCCGACTCCCGCCCGGCGGCTTGCTGTTGCTCCACGGCCCCCTCCTGCTGAAGCACTGGTTCCCCTTCGACCTGACCGTCCACGTCCTCCTCTCACCCGGCGCCCTGCGCCGCCGCACCCCCGAGCCCGACCAATGGACCCTTCCCGCCTTCGAGCGCTACGAGGCCGAGACCGACCCCGCCGGCACGGCCGACGTCCTCGTACGCGCCGACGACCCGCGCCATCCGGCGTGGAGCGGCTGATCCGCGCCATCCGGTGTGGAGCGCTGATCCGTGATCGCCTTCGGCTCGGCCGGTGCACGTCGACAGCAGGAACTCAGCCGGGACTCCACCGGCCGCTGCCCCCTCGGCCCCGGTGGCGCACCGTGCGTCCGGGTGCGTCTGCCCGGCGGCACGGCGAGAATGAAGGGCGCCGGTATCAGCGGAGCGACCCGCGCCGCGCCGGCCGTCCGGCACCGGGAGGTACTCCATGACCACCGCCGGAGACATCATGCACCGTGGTGCCCAGTGGATCCCCGCCCACGAGACCCTGGACCGCGCCGCCCAGCTGATGCGTGAGCTGAACGTCGGAGCCCTGCCCATCGGCGACGCCGACGACCGGCTCTGCGGCATCCTCACCGACCGCGACATCGTCGTCGGCTGCGTGGCCATGGGCCATGACCCGGCCAAGGTCACCGCGGGCGAGATGGCCCAGGGCACCCCGTACTGGATCGACGCGGGCGCCGATGTCAGCGATGTGCTGCACCAGATGCAGGAACACCAGATCCGCAGGCTTCCCGTCATCGAGAACAAGCGCCTGGTCGGCATGATCAGCGAGTCCGACCTGGCCCAGCATCTGACGGATCACCAGATCGCCGAGTGGGCCGAGAGCGTCTACGCCAGGACCCCTGCCCGTCCCTGACCCCTGCGATCCATTGCCCGCATCCTGACCGGAGTTCCGGACGGGCCCCGGTCAGAGCCAGCCGTTGCGTCGGAAGCCCCTGTACAGGGCCAGGCACGCGATGGATATCACGCCTATGACAAATCCGTAGCCGTACCGCCAGTGCAGTTCCGGCATGTGCTCGAAGTTCATGCCGTAGACCCCGCACACCATCGTGGGGACGGCGATCACCGCGGCCCATGCCGTGATCTTCCGCATGTCCTCGTTCTGCGCGACCGTCACCTGGGCGAGATGAGCCTGCAGGATCGAGTTGAGGAGTTCGTCGAACGCGGCGAGCTGTTCCTTCGCCCGCAACAGGTGGTCGGAGACATCGCGGAAGTAGGCCTGTATCTCCGGGTCGATCACCCGTATCGGACGAGTGGCGAGCTCTTCGAGCGGGCGGCCGAGCGGCACCACGGCCCGCTTCAGCTCCAGCAGTTCCCTCTTGAGCTGGTAGATGCGTCCCGGGTCGGCGCGGGCGCCGTTCTCCGCGAACACGTCCGTCTCGACCTGGTCGATGTCCTCCTGCACGGCGTCCGTGACGTTCAGATAGTCGTCGACGACATGGTCCGCGATCGCGTGGAGCACCGCCGCCGGGCCCTTGGCGAGTTGCTCCGGACGGGACTCCAGCTCCTCGCGCAGCGGGCCGAGTGATCCGTGCCGTCCATGGCGCACCGTGACCACGAAGTCCTGGCCGGCGAACACCATGATCTCGCCGGTGTCCACCACCTCGCTGGTCGCCGTCAGCTCCTCGTGCTCGACGTAGCAGACCGTCTTGAACACGGCGAACAGCGTCTCGCCGTAGCGCTCCACCTTCGGGCGCTGGTGGGCCTCGACCGCGTCCTCGACCGCCAGCGGGTGCAGGTCGAAGAGCTCGGCGATGCCCGCGAACTCCTGGTCCGTCGGCTCGTGGAGGCCGAGCCAGACGAAACCGCCGCGCTGCTTGCGCACCTGTTCCACGGCGTCGACCAGATCGTCGCCCGCGGGTATCCGGGCGCCGTCCCGGTAGGTCACGCAGTTCACCACGGAGGAGCCCAGCGGGGACCGGGCGGGGTGGCTCAGGTCGACGCGCGGCTGCCGCCGGGCCAGCCGTGCCACCTTGCGGAGGCTGCCGACCCGGCCGAGGCTCGTGACCTTCCGCAGATTCCCTGCCATGGACATCTGGATCTCCTTGCGTGGATCTCCCTGCATTGCATTCCTGCGCCTTCCGCGCCAGTCTGCCAGGTCGCTTTCATCGGCGGACAAGCCTGTGGGAGCAGGGCATTCCGCTTGGTTCCCGGCTGTGGACAAGGTGCGTCGAGTCGTGTGGACAAGCGGATAAATGGGATGATCACGACATGACGCGAATCGACGGACACCTCCTCGACCAACGGCGGACCGAGGCGGGGGAGCACCATGAAGCCTTTGCCGCCCTGTTCGACCCCACGACCTTCCGGCACCTCGAAGCGCTGGGCGCGGGACCCGGGTGGCGCTGCTGGGAGGTCGGTGCCGGCGGCACTTCCGTGGTGTCCTGGCTGGCCAAGAAGGTCGGCCCGACCGGGCGGGTCGTCGCGACCGACATCGACACGTCCCGGCTCACCCCGGTGGCACGCCCGCCGGTCGAGGTGCACCTGCACGACGTGGGGAAGGAGGCGCCGCCGGGCGAGAGCTTCGATCTCGTGCACGCCCGGCACGTCCTCGTTCATGTGTCGGACCGGGAAGGGGCGTTGCGGTCGATGGTCAAGGCCCTGCGTCCCGGCGGACGGCTGCTGATCGAGGACGCCGATCCTGCCTTGCAGTCCCTGCTCTGCCCCGAGGAGTACGGCCCGGAGCAGCAACTGGCGAACCGGCTGCGGCAGGGCTTCCGCCAGTTGCTCGCCGACCGGGGTGCCGACCTCTCCTACGGCCGCCGGCTTCCGCGCCTGCTGCGCGAGGCCGGCCTGCGGCGGGTGGAGGCCGATGCGTACTTCCCCCTCACCTCGCCCGCCTGCGCCGATCTGGAGACCGCCACCATCCGCCAGATCCGCCCCCGGCTCGTGGCTGCGGGCTTCGCCACGGACCGGGACATCGACCGCCACCTGGCGAATGTCGCCTCCGGCGCCATCGATCTGGCCACCTTCCCGATGATCTCGGCGTGGGGGCGGAAGGAGTAGGCGGTGACCGGGGGCGTCCCTAGCTTGGTCGGTCCGGTACAGGGCACGTTCAGCGGGGGTCAGTCCGCCGCAGGCGGTCTGCCTCCCAGCCGTTGCACCGCCAGCGCCCCCGCCCGGCACCCCTCCCTCGCCGCCTCCTCCGGCGCGGCGCCCGTGAGCAGAGCGGCGAGGAACGCGCCCGTGAAGGCGTCACCGGCCCCCGTGGTGTCCTGGGGCGTCACCGGCACCGCCGGGACCCGGGCGCTCACGGCGCCGGACCGGGCCACGAGCGCACCGTCCGCTCCCTGCTTGGCCACCACCAGCGGGACGTGGCGGCTCAGCTTGGCCGCCGCGTCCGCCGCATCGGACAGCCCCGTCAGCAGGCACGCCTCGTCACGACTGGGCAGCAGCACGTCCACCCCTTCGACGAGCGCCAGGAAACGGTCGACCCCCAGCGTCTTGAGGAAGCCGGACGACGCCGGATCCAGGCTCACCGGCACACCACGCGCGCGTGCCGACGCGAGGGCCGCCGCCACCAGTGCACGGCTCGGTTCGGAGAACAGGAGGTAGCCCGACAGATGCAGCCGTACGACGCCGTCGAGCAGCGACTCGGACCAGTCGTCGGGGTCGAGCCGCAACGAGGCGCCGCTGTCCGTGAGGAACGTCCGCTCGGCAGCGGCCTCCGTGTCGACGACACAGATCACCGTGCCGGTGGGCGCCTCGGGATCGACGACGAGCCGGGGCCGTACGCCGCAGGCGGCCAGCTCCCGCTCGTGCCACGCGACCGAGTCCGCGCCGACCCGGCCGAGCAGCCGCACCTCCGGGCCACCCCAGTGAGCCGCCCAGCAGGCCACATTCGCTCCGGCGCCGCCGGGCAGCGTCCGGATCGAGGAGGCCGTGTCCGTGCCCGGTGCGAGCGGCCCCCGGTGCCGGGCGACGACGTCCGTGATCACGTCCCCGACGACCAGCAGCGCGCCGCCCGGCCCCGTTGTCATGCCGACGCCCAGGCCGCCGCGATCCGTGCCGCCAGCCTCACATTGCCGCGCACGGCCGCCAGGTTGGCGCTCAGCGAGGCGCCGTCGGTGTGACGCACCAGGTAGTCCAGCAGGAACGGTGTGACCGCCTGGCCGGTCACGCCCTCTGCCTCGCACGCGTGCAGCGCGTCGGCGAGCACGCGCGCGTGCAGCCCGGGATCCAGCTGCTCCGCCTCGGGGACGGGGTGGGCGACGATCAGTGCCGACTCCGGTCCGCCGAGCGCGTCCTGCGCGCGCATGACGTCCGCCACCTGCCGCGGGCTCTCCAACGTCCAGTCCACGGGATGCCCCGAGTCGGACAGATAGAAGCCGGGGAACCGGTCCGTGCCGTATCCGGCCACGGCGACGCCCAGCGTCTCCAGCCGCTGGAGGGTCGCCGGCACGTCCAGGATCGACTTCACTCCCGCGCACACCACCGTGATCCGCGTGCGCGCCAGCAGGCCCAGGTCGGCGGACTCGTCCTGGGTCACCGTCCACTCGCGGTGCACCCCGCCGAGCCCGCCCGTCGCGAACACCCGAACGCCCCCCAGCGCCGCGAGCAGCGCCGTCGCCGACACAGTGGTCGCCCCGCTCACCCCGGAGGCCACCGCGAGCGGCAGGTCACGGTGGCCCAGCTTGCGGATCCCGTCCTCGTTCGCGACGCGCTCCAGCTGCTCCTTGTCCAGCCCGACATGGGGCCGCCCGTCCAGCACGGCGATCGTCGCGGGCACGGCTCCCTCCCGCCGTACGACGTCCTCCAGCTCCAGCGCCACCTGCAGATTGCGCGGGCGCGGCAGCCCGTGCGCGATGATCGTGGACTCCAGGGCCACCACGGGTTGACGCGCGTCGACCGCCGCCCGCACCTCTTCCGACACCACCAGCACCACGCGCCTGCCTCCTGTCCGTCGTTCTTCCCTCATCTCTGGCGGGCGGCATGCCCGGTCAAACCCTTGCGGGCTGTGGGGGACGACACCAGCCTGGTCTGCATGACGGACAACACCGCACGTCTCGACCATGTCGTCCTCTGGGTCCGCGACCCGGTCGCGTCGGCCGACTTCTACGAGAAGGCCGTCGGACTCGAACCCCTGAAGGTCACCGAGTTCGCCGCGGGGCAGGCGTCCTTCCCCTCCGTACGTCTCAACGAGGAGACCATCTTCGACCTCGCGCCGCTCAGTCTCGCCGAAGGGATGAACATGCTCCCGGGCGCCGTCGACAGCGCCGGCCACCCGGTCAACCATGTCTGCCTGTCCCTGCCCGTCGGCGAGTTCGACGCACTGCGCACCCGCCTGCAGGAGCGCGGCGTCCCGGTCTCCGACTTCTCCTACGACGCCTACGGCGCCCGCGGAACGGCCCGCCGCAGCTTCTACTTCCGAGACCCCGACGGGAATGTCTTCGAAGCACGGCATTACGAGTAGGCCCTCAGAAAAGGGGCTCGGGCAGGACGCCTTCCAGGGCGAGCAGCTTCCGTTTGGTCTCCAGTCCGCCGCCGAATCCGCCGATGCCGCCATCGCTCTCGACGACCCGGTGGCAGGGCACGACGACCGGCAGCGGATTGGACCCCATTGCCACCCCCACCGCCTGGGCGGCGCCCGGCTGGCTGACCCGCCCGGCCAGATCGCCGTAGCCGACGACCGTGCCGTACGGCACGCCGGCCGACAGCTCGCGCAGCACCTGCCGGTTGAAACCGGAGATCAGCGACCAGTCCAGCGGCAGCTCGAAGTCGTGCCGCTCACCCGCGAAATACGCCTCGACCTGGCATATCGCCTCGGCCAGCAGCGGGGAGCGGGGCGCCTCGACCGGCTCGCCGCCCAGCCGGGACGCGAGCCGGTCGAGCGCCCTGTCGCGCACCTCGTCGGTGGCGTGGAAGACGACATTGACCAGGCCCTCGCGGGTCGCGGCCAGCAGCAGGGGACCGATGCCGGTGTCGACGACGGCCCACACGACCTGCTGCTCGTTATGCCCATGGCTGTCCATGCGCTCCACCGTACGACCCGCCACTGACAATGCCCGGGGAACGGCCAAGGCCCCCCGAACCGCTCTCCCGAAGCGGCGTGGCCTCACCACTCGCCGAGCGCGTCCCGGACCACGTCGGGCCTGTTGGTGATGACACCGTCGACGCCGTACCCGGCGACCCGCCGGGCCGTGTCGGCGTCGTCGACGGTCCAGGTGACGACCTCCAGGGGCCTGCCGTGCGCTCCCGTGAACACATGCACGGCGGAGACGTACCCCCGAGAGACGGCCCTGTACGAGGGATTGATCTGGTCGGTGAACGTCGCGTAGCCGGGCAGTTCCGCCACGGAGGGGGCGCCCAGCAGACCGGTCTTCACACCGGGCTTCAGCTCGTGGACCGTCCGGATGCTGGCCGCGCTGAAGCTCTGCACGATCAGCCGACCGGTGAGGTGCTGCCGGTCGAGCCACCCCTCGTTGCCGAGGAGCTTGAGGGTCTGCCGCTCGATGTCCGGATACAGCTGGGGGTTCTTGATCTCCAGGAGCAGCTTCTGGTGATGGAGGTCCACGCGGTTCACGTACTGCTGGAGCGTCGGCACGCGCGTGCCCGCGTACCCGGGACCGAACCAGCTCCCGGCGTCCAGGCGTGCGATCTCGGCGGCCGTGAAGTCCTTCACCTTCCAGGGCGCCCGCCCGGGGTAGATCTCCTCGACATCGGTGGTGCGCTGCAGGCTGTCGTCGTGGATGACCACGAGTTCGCCGTCCTTGGTGCGCTGGACGTCGTTCTCGACCCAGCCGATACCGAGCCGGGCCGCCTCGTCGACGGCGGCCAGGGTGTTCTCGGGCGCGTAGGCGGAGGCACCCCGGTGGGCGATGACCGGGAGCCGCTCGCCGGGTTCGCGGGCTGCCTGGGCGCCAGGGGTTGGGAGAAGGAGGGCGGCGGTCCCCAGGAGCGCGATGGTCGTGGCGGCAACTGCGCGCGCGTACATGCGTTCTCCTCGCGTCGAGTGATCACATACAGCTCAACTCTGACAGCAGAGAGTCAACATTGGGCGGGTTCAGAATGACCACAGACCGAATGGGTCGTACCAAGTCCGCTCACCGGTGCCGCACATGTGGGGCAAGAGCGTGTTTCTTTGCCGGAAAATCGTTCGACCATTCCGGTGGGAGTCATACTCTCTGCCTCAACCCTGACCGCCCTGGCGGTCCTGGGAGGGGGCGTATTTCAGGGAATCCAGGACGAAACAGGGCGGAAGGGTGGCCGCGCATGCAGGGCACGGTCGACGGATTCAGCTACGGACTCGTCACACCGTTGGTGGCCTACCTCATGGCGTGCCTCGGAGGTGCCCTCGGCCTGCGCTGCACCACCAGATCGATGCTCGTCGCCCGCTCCTGGCGCCCCGGCTGGCTCGCCCTCGGCTCCGCGGCGATCGGCTCCGGCATATGGACCATGCACTTCATCGCGATGATGGGCTTCACGGTCAAGGAGGCGCCGATCCATTACGAAAAGACGACGACGTACGCGAGCCTGGGCGTCGCGATCCTGATGGTGGGCGTCGGGATCTTCATCGTCGGCTACAAAGGCGCGAAGGGAACCGCGCTTTTCACCGGGGGCACCATCACCGGCCTGGGTATTGCGTCGATGCACTATCTGGGCATGGCCGGTATGCGCCTCAACGGAAAGCTCGAGTACAACACCTTCACCGTCGCCGCCTCCGTGGTCATAGCCGTCGTCGCGGCCACCGCCGCCCTGTGGGCCGCCGGCCAGGTCAGAGGGTTCCTGTGGAGCGTGGGCGCAAGCCTCGTCATGGGGCTCGCCGTCACCGGCATGCACTACACCGGGATGGCCGCGCTCTCCGTCCACCTGCACGGCACCACCGCCCCCGGCTCCGGTGACTCGGCCGGCCTGCTCGGCCCCATGCTGATCGGCCCGCTCGTCTTTCTGCTGCTGGCCGGCGTCGTCGTGATGTTCGATCCGCTGATGGTCATGGGGAAGCCCGACTGGACCCCCGCGGAGAACAAGCCGGGCGTCCCGGCCCGCAGCGCCCTGCCGCACGCCGGCCACCACACCTCGCCCCGCCTCCGGCGGAACCTGGGCCCCCGCGGCTCCCGCACCCCGCAGAACCGCTGATCCGGCCTCGTTGTCAGTGCGGGGTCGTACGGTGGATTCCATGCGGCCCGTTTCCAGCATCGAACGCACGGTGGCGCCCTTCGAGGTCGTCAGCCCCTACCAGCCCAGCGGCGACCAGCCGCAGGCCATCACCGAGCTCGCCCGGCGCATCGAGGCGGGCGAGAAGGACGTCGTCCTGCTCGGCGCCACCGGCACCGGCAAGTCCGCCACCACCGCGTGGATGATCGAGAAGCTTCAGCGGCCCACACTCGTGATGGCGCCGAACAAGACCCTGGCCGCCCAGCTGGCGAACGAGTTCCGGGAGCTCCTGCCGAACAACGCCGTCGAGTACTTCGTCTCGTACTACGACTACTACCAGCCCGAGGCCTACGTCCCCCAGTCGGACACCTACATCGAGAAGGACTCCTCCATCAACGAGGAGGTCGAGCGGCTGCGTCACTCCGCGACCAACTCGCTGCTCACCCGCCGCGACGTCGTCGTGGTCGCCTCGGTCTCCTGCATCTACGGCCTCGGAACGCCGCAGGAGTACGTGGACCGGATGGTCCCCCTCAGGGTCGGCGAGGAGATCGACCGGGACCAGTTGCTGCGCCGCTTCGTGGACATCCAGTACACGCGTAACGACGCGGCCTTCACCCGCGGCACCTTCCGCGTCCGTGGAGACACCATCGAGATCTTCCCGGTCTACGAGGAGCTCGCCGTCCGCATCGAGATGTTCGGCGACGAGATCGAGGCGCTGTCCACGCTCCACCCGCTCACCGGCGAGATCATCAGCGACGACGAGCAGCTGTACGTCTTCCCGGCCTCCCACTATGTCGCCGGCCCCGAGCGTATGGAGCGGGCCGTCAACGACATCGAGAAGGAGCTCGGGGAGCGCCTGGCCGACCTGGAGAAGCAGGGCAAGCTCCTGGAGGCCCAGCGCCTGCGGATGCGCACCACGTACGACATCGAGATGCTCCGACAGATCGGTTCCTGCTCCGGCGTCGAGAACTACTCGATGCACTTCGACGGCCGTTCGCCCGGCTCTCCGCCCAACACCCTGCTCGACTACTTCCCGGAGGACTTCCTGCTCGTCATCGACGAGTCCCACGTCACCGTCCCGCAGATCGGCGCGATGTACGAGGGCGACGCCTCCCGCAAGCGCACCCTCGTCGACCACGGCTTCCGGCTGCCCTCCGCCCTCGACAACCGTCCCCTGAAGTGGGAGGAGTTCCAGCAGCGGATCGGCCAGGCCGTCTATCTGTCGGCCACCCCGGGCACCTACGAGCTCTCCCGCGCGGACGGCACCGTCGAGCAGATCATCCGCCCCACCGGCCTGGTCGACCCGGAGGTCGTCGTCAAGCCCACCGAGGGCCAGATCGACGACCTGGTGCACGAGATCCGCAAGCGCACGGAGAAGGACGAACGCGTCCTGGTCACCACGCTCACCAAGAAGATGGCCGAGGACCTCACGGACTACTTCCTCGAGCTCGGCATCCAGGTGCGCTATCTGCACAGCGACGTCGACACACTGCGCCGCGTCGAGCTGCTGCGCGAGCTGCGCTCCGGCGAGTTCGACGTCCTCGTCGGCATCAACCTGCTCCGCGAGGGACTCGACCTGCCCGAGGTGTCCCTGGTGGCCATCCTCGACGCCGACAAGGAGGGCTTCCTGCGCTCCGGCACATCCCTGATCCAGACCATCGGCCGCGCCGCGCGCAACGTCTCCGGCCAGGTCCACATGTACGCCGACAAGATCACCCCGGCGATGGAGAAGGCCATCGAGGAGACCAACCGCCGCCGGGAGAAGCAGATCGCGTACAACAAGGAGCTGGGCATCGATCCCCAGCCGCTCCGCAAGAAGATCAACGACATCGTCGCGCAGATCGCGCGTGAGGACGTCGACACGGAGCAGCTGCTCGGCTCGGGTTACCGCAGGACGAAGGACGGCAAGGGCGCCAAGGCCCCCGTGCCCTCGCTCGGCGGCAAGGCGGCCAAGGGCGGCAAGACCGCCAAGGGCAAGGTCAAGGAGACGGTGCCGACCGACCGTCCCGCGGCCGAACTCGCCGACCAGATCGAGGAGATGACGGCGCGGATGCGCGCCGCCGCCGCGGACCTCCAGTTCGAGATCGCGGCCCGGCTGCGCGACGAGGTCTCCGAGATGAAGAAGGAGCTGCGCCAGATGAAGGAAGCGGGCATCGCCTAATGGGACTTGCCGGGGCGTAGAGACTCGGTGCCGTAGCCGCCAGCAGGTGAGCACTTTCATCGCCTGAAGCACGTGACTTCTGAGGTCAGACCGTGCCCCTGCTGGTCGGCCGGGAGGCC